>CAZVKH010000025.1:0-2051 GCA_964627095.1 uncultured Candidatus Saccharibacteria bacterium | reverse complement strand
CCCCCGACCCTCTCGGTGTAAACGAGATGCTCTAGCCAACTGAGCTAATCACCCATGATAGTTTTGTTATGGTGCGCGAGAGAGGACTTGAACCTCCACAGGATTACTCCCACTACCACCTCAAGGTAGCGCGTCTACCATTCCGCCACTCGCGCCCAAATTCTGTTGGGCCTTGAAAACTGTCAAAGAACCTAGCTATATTACGGTGTTTGGGGCAAAAACTCAAGGGGTAAACGAAAATTAGCTCTGGGGTAGATGGTCGTACAAATGGTCCATACTGTACTCGTGACGCAATAAAGGCTTTATATCGTCAAGTTTGACGTTAATTTTCACACCTGGGTTGAGCGTGCCGTGAGGATCAAAAATTAGTTTGATTTGCTGAAAGAAAGCGTATGTTTCGGGTCCGTACAACTGCTCTAGGTATGGACCACGCAAACGGCCGTCGCTGTGTTCGCCACTAGTACTACCGCCCAAGCTCATAACTAGCTGGTAGTACTCTTCGATAAGTTTAAAGGTCTTCTGGCGGTCGCCAACTTCACTTAAATCTAAGAACGGTTGCATGTGCAAATTGGCATCACCAGCATGGCCCCAGATGGCGGCTTTGAGTTTGTGCTTTTCGAATAACTTATAAATACCTTCTAGGTAGTCGTTAAAGCGTTCGGGCGGCACGATACCGTCTTCGATAATCGGTAAGGCCTTCAGCTTACCCTCGTTATGGGCAACTACGGCGGCAGCACTGCGGCGAATCTTCCAGAGCTCGGCTTGTTTGTCTTTTTCGCGCTCGGTCTGATAGCTAATCTCGAACTTTTCTAGAATCTTCTGGGCTTTTTTAACCATACGGCGTTGCAGTCGGTCATTATTGTTATCAAACTCAATCAGCATCATCAGCTTGGGGAATGGTTTAGGGACGACTTCTTTAAGATAGTTGGGGTTGTTGCGATCGATGAACTCTAGTAGGTTTTGGTCAACTAATTCTAGGGCGCTAGGACCATCACCAAGGGCGCGCATTTCTAGGGCGACTTCTTCGGCAATGCGAATGTCATCAAAGGAGGCGGCCATTAGAGTAGTCTGTTCGTTATAGACTTCGGTACTGATGTCGGCCTGAGTGACAATGCCAAGCGTCCCCTGTGAGCCAACAAATAAAGGCGTCAGATCCATCGAGCCATCTTTATTGCGAACGTCCCAAATATCGTAACCGGCCGAGTTTTTGGTAACGCCTAGCTGATTAGCTTGGGCAACCTCACGCTGTTCTTCGTATAGCTTGTCGAGTGCCCGATAAATTTCGCCTTCGAAAGTGGCCAAACCAAGCTTTTTATTAAGGTCGCGCTTACTAAGACGGCCAGTCTGAATAACTTCGCCATTAGCCAGCACCACGCGCAAGCTACGGACGTACTTACGAGTTTGACCATATTTAAGGCTCTTTTCGCCGCCGGCGTTATTGGCAATAGCTCCGCCAATTGTGCTGTATTCGAAAGAGGCTGGATAGGGTGGCAGATAACGGCCATGGGTGTGCAGAGTCTGCTGCAGACGACCGTAGTTAATGCCGGGCTGGACCGACACTAGACCACTCTTACCGTCGAGCTCTAGAATCTTGTTCATGTGAGCCGGAAAAACCATAACGATGCCACTACCAATAGCAGCGCCGGCTTGGTCGGTGCCAAGGCCTCGGGCAGTCATCGGGATAACCCGTCCCCGCTCAGCTAGTTGCCAAGTAAAGCGCGCCGTCTTACGAACATCATTCTCGTTGGCTGGATACAAGATCAAGGATGGCGTGACACTAAAGACGCCACCATCGGTCGAAAAGTAACGACGCGCCTCGGCAGAAGTGATGACCTGGCCCAGGACGTGCTCTTGTAAGTAGTGCGCGACTTTGCTCATAAATTAACTAGTTTTACCCTCAAGAAATATGTTCATTGTCGCTGCTTATGATAGCACACTCTCACTGGTGCCGCGAAGAGGACTTGAACCTCCACGGAGTTGCCTCCACTAGTCCCTGAAACTAGCGCGTCTACCAATTTCGCCATCGCGGCATCAATGAGAATCAAGCAACC
>CAZVKH010000024.1:0-3082 GCA_964627095.1 uncultured Candidatus Saccharibacteria bacterium | reverse complement strand
CCAAATTGATAACTAAGTTGGTAACGGTTCACGATACTATTGTCCGGGAAAACACAGCCAAAACAGCCGTTCTCAATTCGCAAATTGCAAAGTTAGAACTTGACAAAAAAGAATTAACTGTAAAGCTACAACTTGCAGAAGATAGCCGGGATGAATGGCGTAAGCGATTCTTTATTCTTTTGGGTATTGTCATCCTTTACGCAGGTTTAAAAATATATTCTAAATTCGGAAAACTTCCGATTAAACTGTAAAAATTATGCAATTAATCAACATTTTCAACACAGGTGGACTTACATTAGGGCTGACCCTATTCTGGGCGGTTCTTAGCGTGGTATTCCTTTATCAAGCGTTTCAGGCTCGTAAATCAGGGTGGTCACAGCAAACGCCTGAAGGTATCAAAGAAGGTAAAGAGAAGATTAAACTTACCAAGATTCCCCAATTCATCCTGTTCCTGATTCTTACAGGTGCGTATTTAATCGCTATGGTATTTGTGGCTATTGATTATATGGGAGTGTAGTATTTCTCAATCTTAAAAGCATAAAGTATGGATGAAGGACAGCGTATGTTCAAAATCGTAAGATGGTTCTTTACCGTTCTTATGGTTCTTTGTATTATAGGGTTGTCCTATCAATCCTGCCATGCCCAACAAAAGTATCAATGGAAGAAACAAATAGCCCCGGCTATCCTTGTCTTTGCAAGTGGGGCATCTGATGGGTTAAATCAGGCTTTACAGTTCCGGTACGATAGGTTCAAAAGTGCTTTCCCCAAAGCAAATGACCAATGGTATAACCCCTCAATAAGTTGGGCTAACAAATATAAAAACGGCGATCCCTCACAAGGGGCTAAGTTCTTTGGTTCAACTTCTTTTTTAGTAGGGACTACCGATGCTTACCATGCCACAAGAACCATAAGCAATGCCTTTAATGCCGCAGCAATAGTAGTAAATATAAATGACGGCAAAAAGAAATGGTGGGTTTATGCCGTTGAAATATTAGGGTATTGGGGTATAAATCGGGTAGGGTTCAGTCTTGTTTATAATGCTTTTTAGTAATACATTTTTAAGCACCAATTCCCACCGATTTTAACATTTTTAAGCACGAAGTATGACTTATACAGAACAATACAACAAGGCTAAATTAAACCCATCAAAAGTCCCTGAAATAAAGCTAATGACAAATAGGATATTAGCTAACAGAAAGAGATATGAGGGAATACAAGCCATTAACGGTTGCCCGTGGTGGTGTGTGGGGATGATACACATGATGGAAGCCGGGGGAAAGAAAAACCCCTTTGCGGGTCATTTGCACAACGGCGATCCCCTGACCGCAAAAACTGTAAACGTCCCTAAAGGCCGTCCTACCGGGAATCCCCCCTTTACATGGGAACAATCCGCTTTAGATGCTATTGCATACATGGAGGGGGCTAATAGAACATGGAAAAGGTTAAAAGGAAAATGGGACTTTGAATCAACCCTTGAAAAACTTGAAGCCTACAACGGTTTAGGGTATAAACGAATGGGTGTCCCTTCGCCATATCTTTGGTCTTATACCGATTTTTACACTTCCGGGAAATATGTTGCAGATAAAAAATACGACCCCCAAGCCGTTTCAAAACAGCCCGGAGTATGTGCAATGATGAAAGTAATGGGTATTACACCATAAAAAAAGCCCCCATATTAATAACGGGGGCGTAATGCTCAGGGTTTACCGGCTTGGCTACTACATAGCCATTTTTGTAAGGGTTTTGAATTTGTAATGTTTTGACTTCCCTACCCGCTTTTTCATTGTGTAAATGTTGTCCACTTCTTCCGGGGTATGTTTAAATGTGGAATAGTCCACGGAAACAACACGGCTTGAATGTGGAAGGGATGAAGGAGGGGCATATCCTTTGTCCGGTAATTGCGTCCGGTTAATAGCCCTGAAAACAACGTTTTTTTGATCTGCATAATGGTTGCTTTCCAAAATGTCTTTAAAAGATACTTCCATTTTTATTTTGTTTTGATTGTTAAAGATAATTATTTTTCTTGTTTGGGTTATTTTTTTTGTTGGTTTTTCAATCAGCCAATCCCCCTAATCCTTCCTCAGTTTCTTCTATTTCATCCATAACGTCCACTTCCAACATTTCTATTTCCTCAATTACTAATGTGGTTTGGTAGCCGTCCTTTCCGGGGGTGTCAAGGTGCAGGATTTTGTCCCCTATTATTTCAGCCGTGAATCCGTCATGGATTGTGGGGTATTTTATTTTCTCTACATCAACAACCATTTTAAGGTCATTGAGGGTTAACCAATTCCCCCCGTTTGCTTTTGCTGCAAGTACAGCTAATTCACAAGCCAACTGACCTGCACCTGAATAGAGTTTAATACGGTATTGCTTTGTATGTCGCATAATTTATCGGTTTAAAAGTGAGTAAATATATTTCATCCATTCATTAAATGGTAGAGGGTTTTCAGGATATACGGTGCTATTAATTTTTTCTTTTTCCATAATTTAAACGGTTTAGTTTACAATATTATTGCCTCATTGCCTCTGTTTTTTTATTTGGGTTTTCCCCCTTCCAATGCCTTGCTGATCTATAATCAACAATAGGGAGTTCTACTGGAAACTCTTTGTCAAATTCAGGGTAGGTGTATGCCCTCCCTTTCCAAAAAATGTACGGGTTACCATCATCTGAATAAATGCGGGGGGAGTTTTTGCGGGCTTCTTTGTTCCGGCAGTACTCTGCATGGGTTAGAAACGTTTTTGCCATTGCGTTTAGATTTTTAAACGGGTTAATACTTTGTATCATCTTCCGTATCCGGGAAAGTACGCCAATACATATAATTCCCAAATGCACACACAATCCCCAATGCAACCCAACAATAAAAGATAATTTTTAATTTTTCCATGTGGTTAAATGTTTATAACGTTACTTAAAAAAAAGATGCAAATTGATCGTGTCCGTATTGTCCCTTAGTCATTTTAATAATTTCATTTACGGAATATTTCTTTTTGGCTATCCCGGATGATTCAATAAAATGCTTTGTCCCAGTTGAGCAAGCCCCGGTAATTACACGGTACATTTCAACACATTCTGCAAAGGGGA
>CAZVKH010000023.1:0-3286 GCA_964627095.1 uncultured Candidatus Saccharibacteria bacterium | reverse complement strand
ATTTCACCTAGAATTACCCTATGGCAGTAAAAATTGCGATTATTGAAGATGACCAGGCCATCTCGCAAATGTATCGGATTAAGTTCGAGAGTGTTGGCTACGAGGTAGAGACCGCCGAAAACGGCAAGATTGGCCTAGAACTGGCCGAAAGTATGAAGCCTGATATTATTCTGCTCGACCTAATGATGCCCGAGATGAACGGCGACGAGATGCTGGCTAAGATGCGCAAGACTACTTGGGGCAAAAGCATTAAAGTGGTTATTCTTACCAATATGGGTGAACAAGAAATCCCCGAAGCTGTTAAAGAACTGGGTGTGGTGGCTGTTATTCTTAAGGCCGATATGACGCCGCGGCAGGTCGCCGAACTGGTTAAAAAGCAGCTCAGCGCTTAAACTGTATACATGAAGATTGCACTTTTAGGATTTGGCGCCGAAGGGCAAGCCGCCTTGAAGTACTGGCAAAAAACCGACAACCAGATCACGGTTTGCGACCAAAACCAAACGTTGGTACTTCCCGAAGGTGTCGATGGTCAGCTTGGCCCCGATTACCTCAAGGGTCTAGATCGATTTGATCTAATTGTCCGTAGTCCGGGGCTAAAACCAACTGATATTGACCCGGCGGTGTTAGATAAAGTCACCACCGTCACTAATGAGTTCTACAAAGTCTGCCCAACAAAAAACATAATTGGCGTCACTGGTACCAAGGGTAAGGGCACGACATCTACACTGATTTACGAGATTCTTAAGGCTGCCGGCCAGACTGTTCACTTGGGTGGCAACATCGGCGTGCCGGCGCTTAGCTTGCTCGAGGCCGGTATCCAGCCAGATGATTGGGTGGTTTTAGAACAATCTAGTTTTCAGCTCTCCGACCAAAAATACTCACCGCAGATTGCTGTCTGCCTGATGGTCGTGCCGGAACACCTTAACTGGCATGTCGACATGGACGATTACTTACACGCCAAGCAAAATCTGTTCGTTCATCAAACCGAAGGTGATGTCGTAGTATTTAATCGCAATAATGCTCAGTCTCAGCAAGTGGCCAGTGTTTCACCGGCCGCCAGCCGCATCAGCTACGAAGTTCCCGGCCCGGGTGCCGAGCCTAACCAAACCACCGGCGCTTATCTTAAAGGCGACACTATTTACATGGATGACGTAGCCGTTTGCCAAGCCAGTGAAATCGCCCTGCTCGGCCGCCACAACATCGAAAACGTCTGTGCCGCCCTTGCCTCTACTTGGAACATAATTGGCCAAAACCCCGCTGTTATTCAGCAAGTTGTCCGAAACTTTAAAGGGCTGGAACATCGCCTGGAAAAGATTGCCGAAAAGAACGGCATCACCTTTTATGACGATTCTTTTGGAACCACACCAGAAACCGCCATCGTCGCCATCCAAGCCTTCTCGCAACCTAAGGTTGTAATTTTGGGCGGGTCAGATAAGCATGCCGATTTTACTGCTTTAGCACATGTCGTGGCCAGTAATAATGTTCGAGCCGCGGTCTTAATTGGCGACACGGCCAAACGCATAGAAGAAGCCCTGAGCATGGCCGGTTACAAAAACATTATTGCTGGCGGAAATGATATGACTAGCATCGTTAATGCGGCACGCTCACAAGCCCAACAGGGTGATGTAGTTCTACTTTCAACCGGTTGTGCCAGTTTTGGCCTATTTAAAGACTATAAAGACCGTGGCCAACAATTTCAGAATGTCGTGTTAGGGCTTAATTAGCCGACTGGTCTCGGGCGGCCCGAATAACATTTTCGAAGAGTGCACAGACGGTTAGTGGGCCAACGCCACCTTTAGTCGGCGTCACCACAATGTCGTCACGGTTATAAACACTAACGTCTAAGTCCCCAACGGTTTTGCCGTCCTCGCTGGCTACTCCAGCGTCCACTACAACGGCTTTAGACTTAATCATGTCTGGGAAAAGGATGGCTGGACTACCAGTGGCGGTAATTATAACGTCGGCTTTCAGAGTCACCGCTTTGAGGTCTTGCACATTGCGGTCTGCCACCTCAACATCTAAGCCCGATGCCTTGAGCATTTTTTCTAGTGGCGCACCAACTAGCTTGCCGCGACCAATTAGCAAAATATGTTTGTCGCGTAGCTCAACATTATAACCAGCCAGTAGCCACATAATTGCCAGGGCCGTAGCCGGCTCAAATACTGTCTTGGCGCCTAGTGCGTCAACGTCTTTGCTCGGAGAAACCAGATTAACCACCTCGTCTGTCTGGCTAGGATCTTCCAGTGGAAGCTGGGTAATAATGCCGTGGATGGTATCGTCGGCATTAAGCTTGGTCAGCAAGGCCGCTACGCCAGTCTGCTTAACACGGTGCACGTCAACATCGACACCCACCTGCGTTCCATAACGCTGCTTGAGGCGCATATAGACTTCGATGACCGGGTTATCGACTGTCACCACAATCGCTAGCTTGGATTGGACGCCCCCAGATTGACGTAAAGCCCGCACTTGGCGGGCTTGACGTTCTTGAATGTATTCGGCTAATTCTTTACCATTCAGTAACTTCTGCATGGTGCGTATTGTAGCACGAAATTGACCTCTGTTAACCAGAGATTTAAATTACGCCGCAGGAGCAGCTGGTGGAGTTTGCGGTTTAGCACCACCGCCATTACTACCAAGCGTATCGAACTTAGTACCAACGTACTTGGCTGGGCCAAAGGCCAAAATTGCAAAACCAATAAGTGGCAATAGAAGCATTAGTACACCAAAACCAGTGTCCTTACCGAAGGCCTTGGCCAGCTCGATGTAGATGATGGCGTAAACGACCAGGGCACCAATCCAGCCAACGAACGGGATGACACCTAACAGGCTAGCGAAAGCCCACCAACCCGGTTTACCGGCTAGTTCGGCCATGACCCACATGTTATAAATTGGTACCAGGCTCTTCCAGCCGGCTTCGCCAGCCTTAACAAACACCTTCCACATGCAAACTAAGCTAAAGATGATGAGCGGCAAGAAAATCAGGAACAACATAAACGTGAAAGCGGCTGACACACCGGCGTCGGCTTTAGTAGTTGTGTAATCGTAATTGTAGTTATACGTTACTTCGGCTAATTGACTGAGCATAGGATCCTCCAATTTGGTTATATTACTTTGAGTATACAACACTTATGTTAAAATTTTCACATTTTCTGAGTCTTGCCATTAACAGGGGTATATGGTAGAATTTGTTAGTTCAATATTTACAACGGGCCAGTAGCTCAGCTGGTTAGAGCACCTGCCTCTTAAGCAGGGTGTCGAGGGTTCGAGTCCCTCCTGGCCCTCCAAA
>CAZVKH010000022.1:0-3396 GCA_964627095.1 uncultured Candidatus Saccharibacteria bacterium | reverse complement strand
GAGCCAAAAAACCAGAACATAACCGCAAGGTTGTGGCCTGGTTTTTTACTTTCCTGGAGTATGGCGCGAGAACCGAAGGGCGTAGCCCCGGTTCGGTCAGCCAGCTTGAGCGCAGGAAACTTGTTCCGAGCACATGCGCAGCTGTGTGGTTGCCCGACCCTGGAAGCCCACCATTGACTAAACACCTCTTTTATGACATTATTATGTTATGAACAGTCCGGACATTCATCGAAGTAGCAACTATGTACATCCTGAACTTCCACCAGTGGCAACCGAAAGACAAATTGATGAAGTTGCTATCGCTGAATGGCGCATAAACGCCGGGCCGCTAGCTACACAAGGCATTATTGATTGCATTGCCTTAGCCGCGCTAAATACCCGTACTGGCAATAGCCTGATCGGGCATTTTCATCCTGATGATTTTGCTACCGATCCTCAATTTATCGAGGACGCAATCGCCGCTATTCCAGAGCTTGGCCCTGCGCAAGGTGTTCAAATTCTAATTGTCGGTGGCGCGGAAGGTATAGATGGCATGGAACATTTAACGCGCAGAAAAGTTATCACTGAGCGTGTGGGAGAAATGGCTACTCAGCACGGCATTCCAGATACCGCCGTCACAGTTACCTGGCTACAAGATATCGATGATCAAGGTGACAGTATTGAACAATATGCAGACGTTTTGGTTGATCCGCAGTCAGGCTCAATCTTAGTCACTGTAGAAGAAGAGTATATATAGAGTCACTATATACCTAACCTCGTTCAGTATACGGAGCCAAGCATTTACAAATACCTCTTTATGTGGTATTATTCTTAATATGAGCGATATCCCAGAAATAATGCCCGCAGAGCAAGGCCCTGTTACCGTGCCTGCTGAGATGCCTGATCAGGCGTCTCAAGAGCTAGCAATGCTCGGTTTAAGCCCCGAGTTCCCTGTAAAGATGCAAGAGCTAAACACATCCTTGGCTGACAGCATTGGTAACTATGCTTCTAACTTCGCTGGCTATAAATTTACGTTAAGCCCCGACAGTATGAGGCCAATTATTGGAACTGAGCAATTGTATGTCTATCCGTTTACTATCGAGCTTGAGGTTTCGCCCGAACAACGTGCTACCTTGAACATTAAGCCAAAAACTGAGGCATCCGTTCTGGCAGCTGTGCGCTTAGACCAGCTTCAGGCTCTCTTCGAAGTTGCGAACGTTGGCTTTACGGCTACCGTTTATGAGCCGCTGTCTACGGACGTTTTATTTACTAAGCCGCTAGAAGATTTAACTGAAGAAGAGCTCAGCAAGGTTCACCCATCATCTGATATTGTGATCGCCGCCGAATCTGCCCCTGATGGCGACTGGCCAATGAGATTTGCAGTGCAAGCCTCTAAGTTAGACGAAAGAGGGAGAGACGGCATTATCACCACGCTTCGCGTAAAGGGTTTGGTTGTCGAGGGTTCGTCGGAAGTGGTTGAAGGTTCGTTGAGCACTGTAGCTTCATTAGCCGAGACCTATTACGCCCGAGATTAGACGACAGAAACCCTGACAAATTGTTATAGTTAAAGTATGAAAAAAGCACCGATGCTGGTTTTGGTAGGAATTATCCTAACAGTATTGTCCGCCGGATTTGGCGCGTACACCAATCGTGTATACGACACCTCTCAGTGTATTGCGACTTTTAAAGGTCAGGATTCCCTAGTTTGTAGAGCAGGCGGATCTTCTGCTGTAACGATCCTACTCCAGGGATTATTTTTGATAGGCTTAACGCTTATAGTGGTCGGAACAACTCAATATTTTCGAAAACGGGAAACTCGCTAGTTAGAAGTTCGGCCAATAGAGGGAATCATGCCAATCAAAAAAGTAAATACTTGTTTACTTAAAGTATCCGATTAATTGATTATCGATATTCCGGGTTTTGACTTTTGGCGTTGGCAACGTGTTGCCAGCCCTCGGTGGTGTTGCCAATGTCAGGAATGCCGCCATTATCCTTAAGCATGCGTGCCGTATGCATTAGATTCCAGGCCATGAAAGTGGTGTTGCGGTTGGTAAAATCGTTATCAAAGCCAACCGGTGGATCAATTTTTTTACCATCCCACTCGGTATCGCCATAACTAGCCCCCGGGCCGGCTTCGCCAATCCAGCCACAGTCAGCTTGCGGCGGCACCATGTAGCCTATGTGCTGCAAGGCATACAATATGTCCATGGCACAGTGCTTGATGCCATCTTCGTTACCGGTAATAATGCAACCGCCGGTTTTTCCGTAATACAAGTACTGGCCTTTTTCATTTCTGTCGCCGCTATAAGCGTACATGCGCTCAATTAGGAGCGTTGCAACGCTCGATTTTACACCCAACCATATCGGCGATCCAACAACTAAAATATCGGCTTCTAGTATCTTCTTCTGAATTTCCGGCCATTCATCTGGCTGGCCATCTTCTTTGCCATCTTTAATCATTCCAAAAGCAATGGCATGATCTAAAACGTAGACATGCTCAACCTGAACGCCCTGTGCTTCCATTATTTTTGCAGACTTATCCATAAGTAGCTGGGTATGTGACTTAGTCTTATCTTTTTTGATAGAGCAGTTAATATATATGGCCTTCAAATCGTTGTATATAGTCTTTTGATCATTCATATCCTGCATTGTAGCGCATATTTTGTTTGTGGGCTTCAATGAACAGTAGAACCAACAGGGCGTAGACCCAGTTCAGCAAGAAAGCATTGGAGCAACAGACTACGCCCCAGAATCCAGCGCTCCCAGTAGGATCCTTAGCAAAATAAATAACACGGTCGCAATAATGCCAACAATTCTCCAGAAGCTACTGGGCTTAAGCGACAGGGCTTGCACACTCACGTGGCTACGGCCTTGCGCCAAAGGCAGTCGTTCGTCGCGGTAGGTTTGGACGTTCTTAAGCAGGTGCTGCTTTATGTTTAGGATGTGCTTTTCCATATCGGCCAGCTGATCGGGCATGCTCCACAGCGATCCGTACAGATATAGTCGGTTGCCAATAATTTCTATGTCGTATTCGCGAGCTTCGCGCAGTGCCCACATCACATCGGGCGCGATAAAGCTCATACTGTCGATCGTATAGCCTTCGGGGAAGTAAGTGGTAAAGAACTTATCAAAATCGCCTTCTAGTGAATGTTTTTGTTCTTTGGCGAAGCGGAACCTAAGTTGTCGGCCCCGGGCCAACTTAGAATCAAAGAATACGTTCGGCAAAATTCTACCCAAGTCTGTCGTCATAACGCCGTAATAAACGTCGGCGTAGTGGATGTCGCTGCGAGCTTTTTTATACAGCTCAACCTTAAAGTCGGTATAGGACCAGTCTTTATGTTCAATTTGGCGCGAGTACATCGGGTTTCGGGCGTTGGTCAGGCTCTGAATGGTTATGCCGCCAAAGTTAACCAGAGA
>CAZVKH010000021.1:0-3900 GCA_964627095.1 uncultured Candidatus Saccharibacteria bacterium | reverse complement strand
AGTTGTTTTATAGCAACCCCAACCGCTCTTTTTACGTACGCGAAATAACCCGCAAGATCGACGAGCAAATCAACTCGGTGCGTCGTGAGCTGGCTAATTTACTGAGCATCGGCATTATTTCTTCGGACACTAATAACAATCGCCTATATTACGAGGTCAATCAAAAGTATGAGTTTTACCCGCCACTGGCGGCCATCTTTGGTGGTATCGCTATGGTGGAACCAGTCGCCGAAAAGGGGAAGAAAGCCACAGCGGCTGCACCCAAAACCACCCCAGCAGTAGCCGAAAGCGACGACGTTAAGGCCATCAAGACACTTGGTAATGTCGAAGTCGCCCTATTTACCGGACAATTCACGCGTGACGAGCGTTCCGGCATCGACTTATTAATTGTGGGCGATATTAACCAGACTAAATTGAGTAAGTTTGTCGAAGAACTCGAGGCCAAAGAGGGCAAAGAAGTGCGTTACGTCCATATGCCGGTTCAAGAGTATGAATACCGCCATCAAGTTAATGATCGCTTTTTGAGCAGCATCGTGTCTGCTAAAAAACAGATCTTAATTGATAAAAATAATAGCTTAGACAACAATAAAAAAGAATCATAGGAGAAAACCACGTGGATATTCAATTTTATGGCGCCAACTGCATTCGCCTCAGCAACAAAAAAGCCAGTCTAATCTTTGACGATAACCTAGCCGACCTCGGCGCTAAGTCGGTCACTAAAACTGGTGAGATTGCCTTATTTACCGGTGCACATGGTGATACCAAGACTGACACAAAGTTGGTGATTGACTACCCGGGTGAATACGAAGTGTCCGATGTGTCGATTCGCGGCGTTATGGCGCGGGCGCATATTGACGAAGAGGGTCAGCGCAATGCTGTCATATATCGCATTATCATGGATGACCTAAAAGTTGTCGTAATGGGTCATGTTTTTCCGGAACTCAGCGATGACCAGCTCGAGTCTTTGGGCATGGTTGATGTGTTGTTTATACCTGTTGGTGGCAGTGGCTACACCCTAGACGGCATTGGTGCCTTAAAGCTTATTAAGAAGATTGAGCCAAAACTGGTGATTCCGACTCACTTTGATGACACCAGCCTTAAGTACCCAGTGCCGCAGCAGCCGCTTGAAGAAGCTTTGAAGGCGCTCAGCATGGAACCCAAGGAAACCGTCGACAAACTCAAACTCAAGTCGGCCGACTTGGCTGACACCATGCAGATGATCGTCTTACAAAAATCCTAATATCTAAAACCTAAATACTAAAAAAGGCTCCCGTGGAGCTCCTTTAGTATTTCTAGATTAGAATTTAGCGTTTAAATGCTAGGAGACAAGAAGGTTCTTCTTCTTGAGGGTGCGAATGGCCTGGGTGCTGATCTTCATCTTCACTTTTTTGCCATCAACAATAACCGTCTTGTTTTGCAAGTTCGGCTTCCAGACTTTTTTGGTGTGGCGCTGCGAAAAACTGACATTGCTGCCGTATTGCTTGCCTTTACCGGTGATTTCACACTTCTGCATAGGGATGTATTGTAGCGTACTATCCCTGTTAGGTCAACACCCTTAAGGTGATATACTAGAACGACATGACAGGCGATTTAACTTTAGCAAACATTGGCATCATTTTTGTAGCTATTTTAATATCGATGGGCCTGCACGAAGCCATGCACGGTTATGTGGCGCACTGGTTGGGAGATTCCACCGCACATGATGCCGGTCGGCTGACCTTGAACCCATTAAAACACATCGATGCCCTGACCACAGTACTGCTACCATTATTCTTAATTGTCTTGGGCGCACCGCCGATTTTTGCGGCCAAACCAGTGCCATTCAACCCCTTAAGGGTTAAGTATGAAGAGTTTGGAGCGGCTTTAATTGGCTTGGCTGGGCCTTTCACCAACCTGTTACTGGCGATTGTTGGGGCCGGGCTGGTGCGGCTGTTTTTGGGATCGAGCGAGTTCGTGGTGACCAGCTTAGTGATTTTTGTCCAGGTTAACGTCGGCTTCTTTGTGTTTAATATGTTGCCAATTCCTCCTTTGGATGGTTCGCGCCTAATCTACGCCTTGGTACCAGAATCTGTCCAAGAGGTGATGGCGCGCTTTGAGCAGATGGGCATCGTGGTCGTGATTATAATTCTAGTGGTGCTGATGCCAATTATTAGCCCAATTTTGAACACCATGAACAGTGCCATTTTACGCATACTGCTTACGTAAACTAGCTATACCACCGTATTGACGGAAATGCCTGTAGTTGGTATGGTAACTACATGATTTACAAAGAGTTACTGCGAGTAGCCGAGATTGATGCCGAGATCAACGCCTTGCACGACAAACTAGGCCAACTCTATGCCGAACGACAGGACATTATTGTGCCTAGCCCGGTAGCCAGCACCGACCAGCTGCGCCAAACCTACCAACTATTAGAAGAACAGTGGGGTATGGCTGGTTTAACGATTCCACGTTTCGAGAGTTTGCAACCACGTTTGCGCCAAGCTGTGGCCGTGCGTGATCAGTTACTGGCCGAACACCCCAGCCTAGCCGACAAGCTGGCGATTACTCTAGTACCACCGCAGCGCAGTCTGCAAAAAAGCTACGCCGCCCAACCAGATTCACCTGTTATTAGCTTGGCCGACGATATTACCGCCAAGCAATCACAGCGCTGGAGCATATTAGTCGTTATTGAAGCACCGCAATTTATTGCCGACAATAACCTGCGCGGTTTCATGGAGCGCCAGGATTACCTCTATCAAGATTACGATTGCCGAGCACTTGGTTTGCAAGAGCTGTTAGCCTACGGTTTACAAACTGGTAACTGGCCCGCCAATGACAGCTGGACGTTACTGCTTAAGGACGCCGATGATCAGCAAGTACTATGTGCCCAGCTGCGCAATGATGTTCTAGTTGTCGACCGTGATGAGCAAGATTCGCTATTGGGTCGTAACTACTTTAAGCCGGCAATCGCCATTAACTAGAACAGGGGAGAGCAATGGTAAAGAACTGGACAGCCCAAAAGCAACTGACCCGCCACTATCAAGTCTGGGCCTGGAAACGCCGCCATCTAAAGCGTAAAGACCAAGCTGTTAACGAAACTCCACTCAAAAAGTATGTTTTTCCGGCCGGCACCAGCGACCGTGAAGTGACTGATTTCTTAGACCGTATGAAAACCCGACGCTAGTGCTTACATACAGTACAATCTAATTTACAAAAGCAAAACTAGCTGATACTATAACTCTAACTAGAGAAAAAGGGAGTAGCTCAAATGATTACCTATCGCATCGATAAACAACCAAACACCACTGTAACCACTCAGATTCGCGACATGAACAAGGTTCTGAGCGAAGTCCCAGCCACCTTGCGTTTCTTGCTCGAGCTGTTAGCCCAAAACGAAGCCGCCATTAGTACGCCAAGCATTAATAGCTACCGCTACGAACTACAGAAATTAGTCGAAGCTACCATCGAAAACGCCAACATGATTGTTGAGCAGTCACAGCGTCTTAGTTCGGTTAGCGAACAAGCTGGCAAACATCTTAGCGCCATCGAAGAACACTTTGGTCAGGCTCTCCGAGAAGAAGTTCAGGCCAACCGCCAAACCAGCCGCGTCGCCTAAAATTACTGGTTGTCTTGGCTGCCCAGCCGGGAGTATACTGATTATGGCTGGACATAAGCCAACCGAATGATTATCTGAATAACTAATCATCGGGAATCCAACATTCTTGCTGGCCGGGGGTCAGCATATGAGGACACCCACTTGCTTCATCGCAGGTGATCATGTTGGCTCCAGCTAAACAAAAGCCCGAATGCAGTTAATGCGGCGGGCTTTTCTTATGCCTGATTGTGTTAGAATACAGGGGTTATCGGGGTGTAGCGCAGTTGGTAGCGCGTACGGCTGGGGGCCGTGAGGTCGCAGGT
>CAZVKH010000020.1:0-4857 GCA_964627095.1 uncultured Candidatus Saccharibacteria bacterium | reverse complement strand
CCACCATGACGACGATGCCGCCTTTCAGGCCAGGGTCGATTCCGATGACGGTCATTCCTCACCCTCCCATTGGACGACTTCCCATTCGCTCTTCTGCATAATCTCTTTGTCAAGGAACTCGTCGGCGTCATGCTTTGACAGAAATGACACGCTAGAAACAAACCCGCCAATGCAGTCCAGCCACAAGCCGCCGCTCTGCCTATCCCTTATCACCCACGGACGGCACTTTTCGAGAGCCCTGACGTAATCCCACGCTTCGCCGTCTTCGTGGTATCCGGATTCCTGGAATCTCTTGCGAAGCGCGTCGATATCGGATAGGCGAATCTTCTCTTTCAGGTCGCGTATCGTGGACTCAGCTTCCTGTAATTGCTTCTTGAGATCGTCAAGTCGACTCATTTGCCACTCCTCTTTCTTCTGGCCGGTTTGCCATTGTCCATTCTCCTCATCCTCTTTTCTTCTATGCCCTGGAGGAATTTAGCTCTGTCTTCAATCGTGTCGACGTCGTATGGGACGATGCTCCAGAGATCGCCGTCTTCGACACGTGACTTTGCTCTCGACCAGTAGATTTCGGCGTGCCACCGTTCAACAAACCATGACGTATGGCCGGTTTCGAGAACCCAAAGGTCGCCATTATTGTGCATGATTACGAAGCCGGGGGTCATCTTTTCATGTCCCTCTCAATCCTGATGATTGACGACTTTTCGACGCAATAGTAGACCGATCCGCCCTTCCACGACTCGGGTAGCCCAAGAATTTCCGCGATCCTGTTTACATGCGCTTCGGTAATTCTCCGTTGGTCTTGATGGCTAACATTCCATGTTCCGTTAATTATGTGGTTCACGTAATCCACTAGCCATATTGTCCATTCGGAGCCAGTCGCCGCAGCGCCGTTCTTCCTAGTCTTTCCTGGACATATTCTTGCGGCAACCTTTCTCGCCGCTGTGCGGGCCGTAGAGTCGAACAAGGCCATGTCGCCGACAATGACTGTGCGGCCAGAATCGTGAAACACTGCTCCCCCGCACGACCACCCATCACACTTTCGCTTCATTTGAACATCTCCCGATACTCAAGCCCCGCAAGATCGATCGCATCCTCGACGGTCATGCTTTCAGAAGCGTAACTGAGTGCATCGATTGCGATCTTCCCGAGTGCCAGGCACTTGAACACCAGCACGGCGTCAATCGTTTCTTTGGTGCCCTTGTTGACGATGCGGCTGATGATGCCGCTCAACTCATCGAACTCGTCCGCTGTGGCGGGTGGTATGAAGTCCATTTAGCGGCCCACCTTTTCGCGTTCGAGTCTAACTTGCATCAGCACACGCACGATAATCTTGATCGCACCGTCTGACGCCCTATTGATCCACCAGTCCTGTGCGTCTAAGTCCGTGTCCGCTTCCCCCTCCTTCGCACCCATCCGAAAGTAGTGTTCAGCAGCAGAGATGATGCAGTGTACGTCCCAAGGGTCAAGACCCTTGCACATCGGGACGAGCTTGTCCCGGCTGTACTCATAGAACTGTCGCCCATCGGCGAGCCGATAGTAGTCTGGGCCGGGAGTCATTCCTTGTATCCTTTCGCGGCAAGGTCAATACAGGTGAGAAGAACGGCACGCAACAGAACGACATAAGGCACTTTCAGCATGAACTCGTGGCTCGGGTCCACAAGATACGACGCCAGAACCCACATGCAGATCCCGACGAACAGTCTTGGTGCGGTCACTGCCCCCTCCTGTCAAGTTCCATTGCCGCATTGACGTCACAGAGTACAGCATCTTCTCCGAACAGTGCAAGCATCTGCCGGTTATATTCCATGGCCGCGCCAAGGGCAGTGTCCGAACTTCTGCCACGGATATTGAGGTAAGACGGGTACTTCACTCGCCAGCCAGCGTCGGTCGGATATATGCCGATCGTTCCGCCGTTACGCTCCTTGATATGGACGTTCCGGACGACGTGCAACATGTACCTCTGGATCTCTTTACGAGAAGCGTACCACCGTCTCTTCCTTAGACTTTTCGCCATTTGTTCACCACGCTTTCCCTTCCGTCTTCATCGGTGACGACTTCGAAGTCCTGAAACACATTCGGGGCGTACGTCTTTAGAGGTTCGAGCAACGCAACCGCCAGACGCCTGATCTCAAGATCCGCGTGGATGTTGCCCCGTTGCTCAAGGATGTTCCGCCACGCCCGCAGGTTGCCGCTGAACGCGATGTGGGTCTCGACACAGTTCGGGAGAACTGATCGGGCGGCTTCGCGGATGCGTTTGCGTTCAAGGGTGGTTAATGCCTTGCCTTCATCCCACTCGACAAGCCTCCTGTAGACATCCTGTGCGGAAGCACACAGGTTCATGAACTCGCCAGGCGGGGCGTCTCGCCATCTCGGCGGCACAACGAACCCAAGGTCGGATGCATCGACGAATCTCTGCGATAACTCTGACACGGCAGTCCCCGCCTTATGGCGGATCAGTTCGTGCGTGAGGGATCGCGAAACGCCGTGGATGATGAATCCGATCGTTGCGTGCTCAAGCACGCTGCCATGACCTTCCGAAAGGATCCGCTCAAGGTACGCGGCGTTGCCGCCAGGACGTGGCTTAGAGAAGGACTGATAGCAGATCCGGCCAGCCAGCTCGGGGATCGCATCGCCGTCGTGCGACTTGTGAAGTTCGCTGAAAGGAATGCCCGTGTAGTCTTCAAGGTCATCGTCAATATGATTCGTGCATGTCCACCATGCGGATATGATCGTTGGTTTGAAGATGAGTCTCATCTCACGCTCCTGGACCGAATGATCTTGCTGTGCATCTTGTGAATCCACTGTTCGACATACTTCCTGTTGCCTGCCAATTTCGGACTGGCGTATTGCCAGAACTCTTCGCCGGATTGCAACTCCATCCAGATCATCCAGTCATTTTCGCTTCCCAGTTCGTTCGGATGCGTAGTCAACAGGGTCACGTCGAACGCGATCGCCACTTCGTCCGCCATCTTCTTGATCGTCTCCGGCTCCGTCACTCTCATTGAACATGTTCTCCAGGTGCTTGTATCGTGCGTGCTTCTGCCCCGTAGCTTCCCGCCTGATCTTGTCGTCCACAAGCCGCCATAGCGTGTCCCCCTGGTCGCACCAGTACCAAAGGTCTTCGACCTTGCGAGTCCATTTGCCTTCCTGTATGTGGAAGTTCTTCGACGCATAGAACCGGATCGGCTTGTACGGCCTGAGGGGGTTGTGGTGCTTCATCGGTTTCTCAGAAGTTGGTCCAGCTTTTCCGACGCCTCCGTGAACGTCATGTTTCTGGCCAGATACGGCTTGACGCCCAAAGAGATCAGGGCATTGAGTTGGTTGAGACTGCAAAGTTTCGCGTTTCTCCTGTCGATCATCGCCCCTATCATCTTGCTGGCCTGGGGCTTGGTAAGGCTCTCGGGAGTGGCTACGCCCCACTTCCTCAGTAAGTCCACCTGTTTCGGTGTCGCCTTGTCCGCAAGGGACAGGGACGTTGACAGCACGCCAAGGTTCTTCGCTGCCTGAAACGGGTCGACGACCACCTTCCGGTACGTCTGCTTGACCTTGGCGATCGCGACTTCGATCTCCTCCCTTCGCTTCTTGACACGGTCCTTCGCCTTCTCCACGGCGTCCCACAGCGAAACGCCCTTCTCCTTATTCGTGATCTCCGTGACCTCTTTCGCAACGTCCGGATCGAGTTCGGCCAGTGAGCCGGGTCCGATAAGCTCCAGGTCAGTAGTATGGTTGAAGTCTATGACCATACAAGAGGATTTTCCAGGGTGTGGCCGAGTGCCGCGTCCGACCATCTGGGCATAGGCGATGCGTGACCGTGTCGGCTTGAGGACAACGCATTCCGTCGCCGGATCGTCGAAGCCTTCGCCCAGCATGTCACAGTTGACGATGCACTGATAGTTGCCCTGTTCGTACGAATCGATCAGATCCTTGCTCTCTTTCCGGTCGCCCGCGATCCATTCGGATCGGACGTCCAACTGGTTGAGAGCCGACGCCATCGCGGTCGCCGAACCCACACAGGGCATAAAGATGATCGTCTTCCGGCTGCCGATCTCATCGGCGATACTGTTGGCGAACTTCTCGACGTACGGCTCGATCGCCTTGCCGAGATCCCCCTGATTGAAGTCCCCCTTCTTGCCGATCGTACGCACCTTGCGAAGATCCGCACCGACGTCGATGCGATAGAGTTCAGGACGGCACAAGAAAGGCCCAAGGGGGTCCGTGAGTGCATCCATGAGCGAGAACCGGTAGACGACCTCCGTATGCCTGTCAAGGCCCTTCTTGTCGGCCCTGTCGATCGTTGCGGTGATGCCAAGGAGCTTCGCGTCAGAATACCAGTCGTAGATCGCCTGATAAGTTCCGCCCGCCGAACGGTGCATTTCATCGGTGATGATCAGTTGAAACTCGTCCTTCGGCCACTGCTCAAGGCGGCGGGATAGCGTTTGGACCGTGGCGACCACGACCTGTGCCGGAAAGAGACAGTCCGCACGCATCCCCGCCTGTTCACGTCCATGGGACAAGCCTGACTTCTCGAAGCATCGGCAAGCCTGTGTGATCAGTTTGTCGCGGTGGGCAAGGAACAACGCCCGCTGAACTCGGCCCGCCTGGATCGACCTGCGAATGAATTCGCCAGCCATTGGAGTTTTGCCGAGTCCAGTGGCCAACTGGATGATGCCCGAAGGTTGACCGTCCTCCCACAGCCACTTGAAAGCCGCATCGATCGCGGCGTCCTGATAGTGACGCATGGTGAATTCGGTTTCGCCGAGGGTGGACAGCGTTTCGATCATTGCAGGAAACTCGTCTGTCCGTCCATGAAGACACGCTTAGGCTTGGCGACTTTCAGGACATCGTTCGCAATCCGCT
>CAZVKH010000019.1:0-8191 GCA_964627095.1 uncultured Candidatus Saccharibacteria bacterium | reverse complement strand
CCGAAATAGCTGGTCGAATACCTTGGTAGAACAGGCTGGTTTCCATAAAGATCTGGCCATCGGTAATACTAATCACGTTAGTTGGGATATAAGCACTAATGTCACCGGCCTGAGTTTCGATAATTGGCAGGGCGGTTAGGGAACCAGAGCCTTTTTCGTCGCTCAACTTAGCTGAACGTTCCAAAAGACGAGAGTGCAGATAGAACACATCACCGGGGTAGGCTTCACGGCCTGGTGGGCGGCGTAGCAACAGTGACATCTGGCGATAGGCGGCAGCGTGCTTGGTTAGGTCATCGTAGATGATTAGAGCGTGCTGGCCATTGTCGCGGAAGTATTCGCCCATGGCGGTTCCGGCATACGGTGCTAGGTATTGCAGCGAAGCTGGGTCACTGGCGCTGGTAGCAATCACAATGGTTTGGTCCATAACGCCTTCGCGCTTAAGGCGCTCCACCATACGAGCCACCTTAGATAGCTTTTGACCAACGGCGACGTAAATGTTGATAACACCGGTGCCTTGTTGGTGCTGGTTAATCATGGTGTCGATGGCAATGGCTGTTTTACCAGTTTGGCGGTCACCAATAATCAACTCACGCTGGCCACGACCAATTGGCACCATGCCGTCGATGGCCATAATACCGGTCATCAAAGGTTCGTGCACCGACTTGCGATCCAATACACCAGGGGCGGTTCGTTCTACCAAACCAGTTAGTTTGGTTTTAACCGGACCTTTGTCGTCTAGTGGGTTACCCAGTGGGTCAACGACGCGGCCAACTAGCTCGGGGCCAACTGGTACCTCGAGCACCTTACCGGTCAGGCGTGCCTTGGCGCCGGCTTTAATAAGAGTGTCTTCGCCCAAAAGCACGGTACCAATTTCGTCTTCCATTAGGTTCAAGGCAAAGGCGGTTACTTTAGAACCGTCAGTGGCCTCGATTTCGAGCATTTCGTTATAACCGGCGCTGCTTAGGCCGTAGATCCAAGCAATACCGTCACCAACGCGTGTTACTACGCCAACGGTTTCAAAATCACCAGTTCGTTTGAGGTCTTCTATGGCTGCCCGAATGTCGGCGCCGAGTTCCTTGATTGATATATCTGCCATGTTATTCCTTCCTATAAACTCTAAACACGAATGTCTAAATTCTAAACCTTTTAGGATTTAGAAATTATCATTTAGAGCTTCCTTATTAATTGATCTAATTTACCACGGGCCGTTTGGTCCAACTGCTTATCGGCAGTTTGTACTTTTAAGCCACTCAATACTTCTGGTTCAACGACTTCGTCCAACACAAATTGTTTGGCGGCCGGATATTCCTGCTTTAATAGCTGCTCAACCTCGGCCTTAACGCCAGCACTTAATGGAAAGGCGGTTGTTAGATTGGCTTCGATAACACCATCGCGGGCTCGCGCTGTTAAAATGTCGCGCAAGATGAGGTCCAAATCTTTGGTTTGGTGTTCTTGCACCAAGTAAGCGGCAATCTGGCGGGCCAGCTTTTTGGACGATGCGTTCTGTTGCATCATAGTGGCGATTACGCGCGCCAGTTCGTTTCTTTGAACGGCTGTAGCCACTACTTAACTTCCTCCAACATACGTTCGATGAGCTGGGCATCTTTTTTAGCATCAACCTTTTCGCGAATAATGGCAGCGGTGGCCATACCAACCAGCTCGACCATATCTTTCTTTAGTTCATGCTTGGCCTTGTCGATGTCTTCGGCAATGCGGTTGTGAGCGTCGGCCAGCAAGGCATCAGCTTTACGCTGGGCTTGGGCTTCGGCTTCTTTGAGCATGCTACCAGCTTCTTCGTGGCCTTGGGCAATAATGGTGTCGGCTTCTTTACGAGCCTTCTGCAAAAGGGCTTCGACGCGCTCATCGAGCTCGGTCTTTTCCTTTTCCATTTCTATACCCAACATCACACCCTTGTCGATTGTCTTGCGGCGCTCTTCGAGCGTGCCAACAATCTTTGTTAAAGCAAACTTCTTAATTAAGAAGAAGAGGACCAAAAAGGTGACAGCCTGCGCCAAAATGGCCCATGGGTCAATCCCCAAGGCGGCAATACCTTCTGGTTCGGCAGCTGCTTCGGCAGAAGCTATAAATATTGGAACAAATGCTATCACCTTAATGAATCCTTTCTAAATATTAACCAAGTAAGAAGGCACCTAGTAGGAAGGCCAACAATGCTGTCACTTCGATCATCGCAGCGATGATGACGATCTGGCTAGCAGCCTTACCAGCTTCTGGGTTACGACCCAAAGCCTTCATGTAGTTTGCACCAACCAATGCCAAGCCAAATGCGGCTGAGCCAAAGGCGATACCTAACATGACACCCTTAGAAATCGCTAATGCGGTTTCGGCGTCTGCAAATAATTGAACCATGATTTTAACTCCTTAGTTTATCCCTTGTATTGTAACTTGTCCGTGGACAAGATGGTTCTAACCACCACTATTACCCGTTGCTTCGACCTTTTTTAACGGTTCAGAGTGGTTATCGTGTGAATCATCGCCGTGAGCATGCGAAATGGCAAGCCCCAAATAGGTGCCGGCGAGCACCGTGAATACATAGGCCTGAATAAATGCTACCAGGCCTTCGAACAGAATAATCGGTAAAACGGCCAGTGGCGTGCGGCCACCAGCTAACACCATAGAGGTAAAGACGGCAATCAGAATTTCGCCGACGGCAGTGTTAAGGAACAAACGCAGACTCAGGCTAATCACCCGAGTGAACTCACCAAACACTTCTAGCACGCCAATAAACAGGTTAATCGGGTTTTTTGGTTTGTCGCTAAAGTAGTGCTGCAGGTGCTTCTTGGCGCCTTGCTCTTTAATGCTTAGGTACTGCACCATCAAAATAGCGATGACTGCCAGGGCAATAGTACCGTTAAGGTCGGCTGTAAAAGGTCGGAACAGTGGTGATTCGCCAAATGTAATGGCTTCGCCCACCACTGGCAGTGGGCCAAGCAAGTTCGAAAAGATAATAAAGAAGAAGTAAACACCAAAGTAAGGCGCAAAGCGGGCGGCCGTTTCGCGGTTGCCAAATGGTCCTTCTAACAGTGTCACCACAAAGTCAGCCATATAGTCGACCAGATTACGGAAGAAGCCTTTTTGCGGTCGAACGGTGATCTTGCGGGCGGCTGTTATGAGTAGCACCACCAATAGTGCCGAACAGATAAAGCCGTACAACATGGCATTAGTAACTTCCAATGGACCAATATGGAACAGTGGTTCAGCCTTAAGGCTAATGTGGATACCACTTTCTGATTCGGCAAAGTTTTGTAGCAGCATTAGAGGTTATCTCCTTGGGCTATGCCGCAAGAAGATACATGCGTCGTCTTGGCGGCGGCGAAATATCTCTTCATCTCCAGATAGTATAACAGGAGTGAGCCTAGGGCTGCAAGCGTGTTATAATAGAGGTACTATGAGTTCATCTAGCGCAACTACTAAACCTTCCGTCACTATATATAGCGCCACTTGGTGTGCCTTCTGCCATGCTGCCAAAGACTATCTGGATAAGAAGGGCGTCACCTATACCGACCTCGATATCGAAAAAGATCCCGCCAATGCCCAAGCCGTGGTGGAAAAATCTGGCCAGCTAGGCATACCGGTACTCGACATCAATGGAACTATTATCGTTGGCTTTGACCGCCCCAAAATAGACGCCGCCCTAGGAGCCTAATAAAGTTATGGCATTTGAAGACTTTAAACAAAAAGAAGCTGTGGTAATTGTTTATACCGGCGAGAGCAAGGGTAAAACCAGTGCCAGCATGGGTTTGATGACCCGAGCTCTGGGAACCGATTGGTCGGTGGCCTTCATTCAGTTTATTAAGCATTGGGAAGTCGGTGAGCACCGCTTTATTGCTAAAATTCAACCAGTATTTAAAGACAAGCTCTACTTTTACAAAGGCGGCAAAGGTTTCTACAACGCTGGTGAGCTCAGTGCCGAAGGCGTTAGTGAGGACCAGCACAAACAAGCTGCCCAAGAAACCTACGACGAAGCTTATAAAGCCGCCACTAATGGCAGATTCCAACTAGTAATATGTGACGAAATCAACAACGCCGTCAACAACGGCCTGCTGACTGTCGATCAGATGAAAAAACTAATCGAGGACCGCGCCAAGGGCACCAGCCTATGCTTAACCGGCCGCAACTTTCCCGAAGAACTGATACCCCTAACCGACATTGCCACCAATATGACCAAGATCAAACATCACTTTGACGAAAAATACCTGGCCAACAAGGGTATCGACTACTAGGTTACTAGCTCATAATAGCCATTTTGGCTAAAAGGGCGTGCGATCGCTGCTCTTCTGATGGTAAAACCGCTTCGGCAATAGCCAGTGTGTCGTAAGTTGACTGCTTTACCGACCAGTTGTCGAAGCCTTCGTGGACTGGCAAGTCTTGAATTATACCGCTGCTAGGGTTTTCATAACCTGCTTTTAAGTCAGCAAACATCATCACTTGATAACGTTCAGTATTTAAGTCGGCCGTGATCAATAATGTATCGTCATGCATTAGTGGACTGGCCACAAAACGATCGTAACAGGGAACACACGGAATCAGCGTTTCGGCTTCTACAGTATTTACCTTGTCGATCAAATGCTTTTCGGCGCTGGTTGCTACTACAATGCCAACAATTTTATCGATGCCGGCTTTCTGCATTGGTTTAAGCAATTTTTGTTCGGCACAGACTGTAGTGACATGAGTCGAAGCCTTAGTATTGCCATTGGCTCGTATATCAGTTGATTGCGTAACAGTATTCACACCAAAAGCGGTCGCTCCGACCCTAAAATCACGATACGACTCCGCCAGGTTTTCGGCAGCAAAGCGGGCTTGGTCGTACATGAACGGAACCATACCAACAAACAGATGATAAACATCAAATTTTGGATGCCCGTCGAGTTCAAATCCGCCAAGCTTCATAACAATATTTTAACACTTTTGGATGCTTTACGCCAGTTTACGGTATTCTCCCGACAGGTTACTCTAGATACATGCAAACAACGTTGTATTTAATGGTAGGCTACCCCGGCGCTGGCAAAACCACCGCTGCCCAAATACTTCATGATTTAACTGGCGCCGAGCACTTGTGGGCCGATCACATCCGCAAAGAACAGTTCCACGAACCTACTTATAGCCAACAAGAGAGCAACCAACTATATGACGCCATGAACCAGCGGACCGAAGAACTCCTTAAGCAAGGGAAGAGTGTCATCTTTGACACCAACTTCAACTTCTACAAAGACCGCCAGAAATTGCGCCAAATCGCCGAACAAGCCGGGGCACAAACCATACTAATTTGGGTTCAGGCACCACGACCGGTTGCTAAACAGCGCGCCACCACTAATGCCCACCAGCAGGACTCCCGCGTATTAGGTAATATGTCGGCTCAAGACTTTGAACGGCTAAGCAACCACCTAGAAGAGCCCCGACCCGACGAACAGGCCGTCGTACTAGATGGCACCAACCTGACCAAAAAACACATAAGTTCAGCGGTTCTTAATAATTAATAACTTCTTCAGAAGTAGGGCGCAGGGTAGAAGTATGCAAAGAGGTATACAGAAGAAGCTTGTCGCCATAGTTGTCGCTCTTATAGTTGCGGCTCTAACACCTTGGCTAGCTAAAAATCTGCCCGACAGCCAGCAACCACCGGCGCCACCCGGCTACTACCATGTAACTGAGTTCGCCGATGGCGACACCATCACGGTAGACATGAATGGAACTAAAGAAAAGATCCGTTTTATTGGGGTAGACACGCCCGAAACGCACGATCCGCGTAAGGCCGTCCAGTGCTTTGGAGCGGCCGCCGCCGCTTTTACCAAACAACGGATTGGTAGCTCGCCAGTAAGGCTCGAAGCCGACCCAACTAACACCAATCGCGATCGTTATAAACGTTTGCTGCGCTATGTTTACCTGCAAGACGGCACACTGGTCAATGCCGAGATCATCAAGCAGGGCTACGGTTTTGCCTACACCAGCTTTCCATTTACCAAGTTAGACGAATTTAAACAGCTCCAAAGCGACGCCCAGAACCAAAAACGCGGTCTGTGGGGTAGCTGCACGCCGCAAACTAACCAGTACGGTGGGTATACTTCTAACGACGCTCGTTAAGGGGCGGGCGGCCACACCAAACCGCGATCCGTTCGGCCGAACGCGGCACGAATTGCATGACATATAAAAAGCCAGCGCCAATATAGCTAAACGGCCAACTCTTTTTATGGTGAGCTTGCAGGGTACGCGGCCACATCTTTAGGTAGGGCCAGAGCGTACCATCATGCTCAAAAACATGCGGCATACAAGCACTCACCACCAAGGTCGACCAATAGTAAACCTGGTAGCCATGATTGTGCAAAATAAACGACAAATCCAAATCTTCGTGGATGTCATTGCGCATTGAGGTGTCGGTTTTAACAGCTTCCCACAACTTTTTGGGTAAGGCCATATTTGACCCCCACAAAATATAGTGACCAACCAGCAAGCGGTTCATTCTAAACACAAACTGACTGGTGATCCATTCGTCTAGGCGCGGCAGGCGCACGTTATAAAAGGCACAACCACCGGTTAAGGCAGTGTCACTGTGGGCGGGATCAGCATAGAACTGCTTAACTCGTTCTACCCAATCTGGCGGCAGGCGTGTGTCGGCGTCAATCCGGCCAATAATCTGGCTGGTAGCGGCATTAAAGCCAGCCGTCCGGGCCCAGGCTCGGCCCTGATTCTTTTCGTTGATAACCCGAACAAACTTAAAACTGCGTGCCACTTCAACAGTAGCGTCGGATGAGTTGTTGTTTACAACTAAGACCTCATCGGGCATTTCAGTCTGCTTGGCGATAGCCTGAAGGCACCGTTTAAGATGGTGTTCTTCGTTGTAAGCTGGTATAACTATAGATACCGTTAATGCTTTTTTTGTCATAAAACTCATATAATAGTATCAAATGCCCCAAGCAAAGAAGAATCCAAAACGTACCACCGCCAAAAAGCGCCGACCGCCGTTTTATAAACGACACTGGGGCAGTAACGAAGCCCGTCAGCGCACTCGGCTGATTCATCACCTCGAAAAACTGCGTCTCGAAAAACCACGTTATTGGTTTAAGGAGCGCAAGCTCTTCCATAAAATACTGATTATTCTAGCAGTGCTATTGATGCTATGGGTTGGTACGATGTATGGCATCGCTCGCTGGTACATGGCCATTCACAGCAAAGAGCAGGTCCAGCTGGGCACCACCTTTATTCCTACTTATGCCGAGTATTATGGCCTGGACGCCAAAGAAACCTTTAAGGCCCTCAACTACGACATGGGCATGCGCCACTTCCGCCTGGTAAGTTATTGGGAAGAGATCGAAGAAACGCCCGGCGTCTACGACTTTACCGACCTAGACTGGCAGATGAAGATGGCCGAAGAAAGCGGCGCCAAAGTGTCACTATCGCTCGGTTTGCGCCAACCACGCTGGCCGGAGTGTCACATGCCAACTTGGGCCCGTTATGAACCAAAAGAAAAGTGGGCACCAGCCCTTAAAGTCTTCATTGGCAAGGTGATCGACCGCTACAAGGACAGCCCAGCCCTGCAAACCTACCAGCTCGAGAACGAATTCTTCTTAAAAGCCTTTGGCGAATGCACCGACTTTGACCGCGACCGCCTAATTGACGAGTTCAACTTTGTAAAACAAAAAGACCCCAACCACCCAGTAATTATTACCCGCAGTAACAACGCGCTGGGCCTGCCAATTGGTAAACCGACGCCCGACAAGTTTGGCGTGTCGGTATATAAGCGTGTCTGGGACAAGAACATTACCAAACGTTATTTTGAATATCCGTTCCCAGCTTGGTTCTATGGCTTCTTAGCTGGGGCTGGCCAGATTGTCACTGGCAAGGATATGATCATCCACGAGCTCCAAGCCGAAGCTTGGTTACCAGAAGGCTACCTAATGCCAACAGCGCCAATTGAAGAACAGAACAAGTCGATGAACGCCGAGCGTCTGCACGACCGGATTGAATACGGCAAGGCCACCGGCATGAAAACGATCGACCTGTGGGGCGCCGAATGGTGGTACTGGCGCAAGACAAAATTGAACGACCCCAGCCTGTGGGACACCGTCCGCCAAGAGATTCAAGACACCCAGATTACGAACGCATATTTATAACACCAAACTAGCACTATGTCTAATGGGCGTTATCCGTTACAATAGTGCTTATGAAGAAGAAAAAGACC
>CAZVKH010000018.1:0-11029 GCA_964627095.1 uncultured Candidatus Saccharibacteria bacterium | reverse complement strand
ACAGTGCCAGATATTTGGAGCCACCTAGCAGGATCGAACTGCTGACCTACACGTTACGAATGTGTCGCTCTACCAACTGAGCTAAGGTGGCCTATCTACGGCGCTATTATAGCCAACTCCTAGAGCTTAATCCAATTAGCGGGCGCCCGGGTGGTTGTTCTTCCACTGGGCAACGGCGTTATTCCAAACCGACGCATCGGTTGTCACCCTAAAACAACTCGGCAGCGAGTTGGGAAACGGACCTTTGCCGAGCCAGACAAATATGTTGTTTTCGCAGTTCTTTAAAGTGGCCAAGGGCGGTATGCCAAGTGTGGCCGCACTAGAGTGAACACTTAAGCCGGCTTTGTCGTCGGCCATAAAGATATTATTCTTCAGAACCAGAGCCGGGCCACCGCCACTTCGGTACCAGCCCTTAAAAAGCATGCCCGAGGCAGGTTTAGGACCAGTGTAAACCGTGTTCATACGCTTTATATACACTAGGTTGTTAGTGATCTGCCAGGTATTGGCCGAGCCGTTCTGGGTGCCAGTAAAATCGTCGGCACTAAAACCAACATAGCAACCGTCAAGTAGCGAGTCATCAAGTGTACCACTATGTAAAAAGTCATTCTCGATACAATCATCATGAATATTAGACAAGTGGACTCCCCTAATAAAGAAGTTGCGCCCGGCCGACTCCATGCGCACACCGTCACCCTGGTTATTGACGCGCAGGCTTTCTACCAAGAAATCGGGCACCCGAATTGTTAACCCACCGGAGTGGTGATAAGGGTTCTGCCAGGTTACGGCCGGGCTGGTATCGTCCCAGGCACCATTATAGTTACCGCCGTACCAACAGCCCGGTCCTTGGCCTTCTAGCGTGATTGCCCATGGTATAGGCACGCCACCAGCTGTCGTTCCATCCCAACGGGCGTCGGCAGCATTAATAACCGTATTAGACCTAAGAGCATAGTTCCCATAGGCCTGTTTTTGCAAGCCGGACACTGTGACTTTTTGCCCGTTACGACTCAGACACTGCGACTTAAAGACGGTTGATGTGCCAGGGCTGGACTTAACGCCGCCCTGCAAAGATGATGAACCGCCACTGTTTCCAACCGGGAGGCGTCCGCCTGTACCCGACGAACCGTTGCCAACCGGTATTGAACTGCCACCGCCACCGCTACTACTAATGCCGCCCGGACCAAAGTTAAACCCGGCGAACTCAACATTGCTACGCTGGGTAATGCTTTTGGCAAACTCGGTCTGCATGAACTTCTGGAATAGCCAAACCGTCGGGATAAGCACCCCAACAACGCCCACCAGCAACGCCAGCCGCATCAGCCACACCGACCTTCCGGTCGAGATCTCTTTGTTCGAGTTGAACGATAGATTGTTATTTGTCATGTTTATTTTTTAGTTACTACATAAACAGTAGCACAACCTAACACCTAATAACAGAGAGCTATCTGGGGGTACTAAAAGACTGCTTGATCATCTTGGTCAGTACCACTCGGTCGACATCGGCCAAACGCTTAATATACAGACAGCCCTTGCCGGCCCTGTGTGGGCCAAGCTTATTAAGCAGCTCCTGACCCTTGTCATAGTAGATCAAACCATACAGCACCAAGGCGGCCTTACGGGGCGAAAAACCTACCACCAACGAATCGCCCTCTCGTCCTGAGTCGTACTTATAGTGGTAGCTGCCAAACCCAATCATGGTTGGACCCCACATAACCGGCGGCTCGCCAGTGATTTCTGACATCAACTTAATCAACTCGTGGCTATCGGCCTGTTTTTGCGGATCGTCAACGGTGGCAATAAACTCTTCAACCGATTGCTTGGTGGGCTGGGTTTTGTTGTCGCTCATAGGCTTATTATACCAAGATGCCCTAGACACCCAGTAGCGATGTTACGACCCCAACCGTAACGGCGCCGAGCAGCAAGAGGATTGGCTGCACATCAAACAGTTTTTTGTGTTGAGCATTGGCATGGATATCGGGAATGATGTCACTGGTGGCGATGTACAGCAAAAAGCCAGCGCTTAAGCCCAACAAAGCACCTACCGGCAGCTGTTCTTGACTACCGACTGCAAAGGTCAACACCGCCATAACGGTTGTCGCCAAGGCGCTGAACACATTTACTAGTAAGACGCGCTTGCGTGACAGGCCCTTGCTAAGCAGCAACCCAAAGTCCCCCACCTCTTGCGGAATCTCATGGGCGGCCACTGCTAAGGTGGTCACGATACCAACCTGGACATCCACCAAAAAGGCGGCTGCAATAACCACACCGTCGATGGCATTATGCAGGGTGTCACCGATGATAATCAGTGGTACTGCCGGGTCGGTTTCGCCCTCGTGGTGATGGTGGTGGTGAAACCAGCGAATGTAGCGTTCGGCAAAAAAGAACAGGATAACGCCAGCTAAAGCAAAAAATAGCACCTGGTCGGCACTGGCTTCGGCAATACCTTCTTTCAGTAAGTCCAAAAACACTGCCGACAGCATCGCGCCGGCCGCAAACGGCGCGGCATAACGGGCTAGGCGCTCAGCAATAGATTTGTTTTGCAGAATAAGTAAGCCGCCAAGAAGCGAGAATAAACCACCTATCAGCGAAAAGATGATAACGATTGGATAATTTGCCATACCAGTAAATGTATACAACTGTACTTACTTTTGCAAATCTGTCGCAATTAATGCTATATTTGCAACCATGTCCTCGCAACTAGATGATTTTAAAGAACAGTTACGGGCCAGCGGCAACAGCGTCACCCTACCCCGCCTGGCGGTATTCGAGGTACTGACTAAACACGAAGCCTTAAGCATGCAGGAACTGTACCACCAACTAGCCGGCCAAATTGACCGGGCTACTTTATACCGCGTCGTTGAACTGTTTGAACAACTGGATGTCGTCCACCGCGTTAACATCGGCTGGAAGTACAAAATCGAACTATCGGAAAGCTTTACCGGCCATCATCACCACCTAACCTGCCTAAGCTGTGGCACAGTTGTACCAATAAACGAGTCAAAGCTGGAAGATTTTACCAAGCAAGTCGCGACTGAACACAATTTTAGAGCAACTCGCCACCAGTTTGAAATTCAGGGCTACTGCGGGCGGTGTCAAAACAAGTAACAACTTACAAGCAGAACGGAGACAGTCACATTGACATTCACCCCGTTTTTTGCTATAATATCGCTAAGTCCATAAACACAAAAACGCCATGAAAGATAGATCAACCAATCCCTACCGTACTCACCGTCCAGAAGCTGGTGAGCAGCGCGTAAGCCCACTAAGCCGCCGGAATTTTCTGAAGGGCGTGGCTGCCACGGCCGGCGTTTTGGCCTTACCAAAAACAGCCAGCGTTGTTGCCGACTTTGCAACTGTCTCTGACAGTGAGCTACTTGCCTGGCGCCAAAGACGAAATGAAGTGCGCAGCAATCGTTACGAAGCCGAGGATAGGCAGCAAATAAAAGAAATCATTGAGCTTAACAAAGCCGTCCCTATCGGTGAGGTCGCCACCCAATCGGGCATGTTGGTAAAAGTCATGCAGGCTCAAACCGGTTGGAACAAAGACGTCCCGATTCAAATCAATGCAAGCGCCATCAACAATAGCCTCAACTTTCTAATCGGTAGCATGGGTCAAATTAACGAAGCCAATGGGCGGCCGATCGAGCCTAGCTACGTTTCGGCTTTCCAAGAAAAGGCTCGCCAGGGCAAGCTAAGCAATGTCGAACTGACGGTTATTGTATCTGCCACCACTGGTTTCCACGACATAAACGGAAATGAACAGAGTGGCGGGCTGGCTTACAACGGACACGTCCACGACGGTGTCGATGTCCGAAAGAACCCTTTGCCGCTGATTTGCTTTGCGCCAAATATCTATTCGCCTGGCACCGAAGAGCTCACTAGAACTCCTTCTGCAGGTCTATTCCCCGACCAAGACACCCAAGGCCTAGATAATCTAGTACCTACCGGCGAGACGTATTTAACGACACACTTTGCACACGAAACTTCGCACGCTTTATGGGATTTAGTGGGTACCGGTCCGATTGAAGATCTTGCTGACGGCGACCCCGACCATTACCATGTCGACTACGAACACAAACTGCTAGTATCGCCGCACAACTGGTATCACACCGCCGCCTTGGCTGGGCTGGTAGAAGGTCAACCGCCACTCGAGAACTCGTTCGTACTACCCGAAAACTTTTAAGAAACCAGCCTAGAGCCTAGTCACCGACTACTCTGGCAAAGTTCCCCAAGCCGCGTACTGGATTCGCTCTTTTTCGGTCATACCACCAAAAATCCATCCCTTGGGCGTCTCATTAGGGTTCTGCAGCGCATAGTCTAAACACTCCTGACGAACAGCACAGGTTCCACAGATGACCTTGGCGGCCTCGACTTCTTCTGGTGTACGGCCAGCAAAAATTTCGGGATCCTCCACATATTGACAATCCGCATCGCGGCGCCAATTAACTGGCTGGCTACCGCTTGCTTCGTTATCCATGCTCATAACATCAGCATACTACTTTTTTGATTTCTTTGAAGCCGTCAGATAGCCGGCCAGCGTACCCACCACAACGGCACCAAGGTAGTGAAAAACGACTGCCCAAGCTGGTGTTTTGGTTTCGCCAAACCCAAGCAAGGTCAGCAACACCACCACGGCCAAGAAAAAACCAAAGTATGCAATATATGCTTTAAGAATAGACACGCGTTGGCGTTTGGTAACATTTTGCCCGGTAAATACGCGAACTAGACCAATCGAAACCAAGCTTAACACAACAATTTGTAGCGCCACGTAGACCATACAAACGGTCGCCAGTATGGCAATAAGTATTAGAGCACCCATTCCACTATTGTAGCAGTCAGGCGCGCCAAGCTACTTTGCTTCCGGCACTAATACCTCGATGGTGGCTTCGGCACCATCAAAGTCGGGCAACCGCCTTATTAGATATTCTGTCTCTTCAGCTAGACTCTTAGAATGAGCCTGGTCTTCATAATTAAATCCGAGCCCGTGGCCATCTTTCTGCAATCGTAGATCTATGGATAGTCCAAGTTCAAAAACCTCTTCTTCACGATCCTGCATCCGGCGGCTCTCTGAATAAGAAATGATGTAGCCTCCACCTGTATCAGTACGAATATCTAAGCTTATTTCTTCGTCGGGCGTATGTAGTCTGCTTAGACTAACCGAGGAATAAGTTATGTCTGCGGGCAGGCCGCTTCTTAGCAATACATCCGCAGTCACAATATTAACTCCAACGAGCATTTCGTAACCCAGCGCCGCATTCTCTCCAGATTCAGGTGATGTCATAACCAAAAAGTACCACACCAATGATACTTTTGATATTGGTTAAGCTTGCCGGGTCGTGGCTTTAGAGCCGAGGAGCTACTCAGCCCAGAGCTTAATCTTTTTTCGTCCCTTAGAGAGGGCAACATGTCCGGCTTGGCCGTGCAGCCGGCTTATACGCGAATCGTAAAGTGAACGGCGATAATCGAACCCCGTGTCAGGGCCCATCGGCACACGAGCGATACAAAGCGGTATCTCGAGTGAACGACAAATAATGGTTAGGTGCGAGCCGTGCCTGAGCGACCCAACATCTCCAGTTGCCCCAAACGTTACAACCCCATTTATAGGAACTCCCTGCTCAATAAATCTAGGCAGAATTTTGTGTATGTTGGGATAATTATACTCACTGGTAATTACTGGCAGTACGCCCTGCTCTGCATTTTCGCCAAGACCATCGACTGCGCTGACTAAAGAGTAAACGTCGGGACGATGAGGACAGGCAAAGTAGCCATCGACCGCAACGCCTGGGTCAAAGTTAAATGCTTTGGTAACTTCAAACGATAGTTTTGCTTGCTCGGCAGACATAAACCAAAAAATACCATGTTTTGAGTGTTTTGAAAATTACTTATGTCTAGAGAGTCGGGGTTTTAGGGTGTTCAACTATTATGCGGTAGGATCTGCGGACCTAAGTTCATCCAGACTTGCTTGCACTCCATCAATAAATTCCTGAGCAGCAATAAGGCGACCAGCCGCCTCAGCATTTGTTAACCTTCTGCCAGATCCATTTACGGCGTCTTCAATCTGTTGGCCATCTATTGGCGTACCATCGGTGTATCTAAGAACCTGGCCCGATTCATCAACTGCAAAGTCTATACCGCGATTTCTCAAGGTTTCTGCCCCAGCTTTTGTAACATCAAAGGCATCGGGAGCTTGTTCTACACGTTCAGCATCATTCATAAAACAAAAATACCATGTTTTGGTTTGTATAAAAATTGGTTAAGCTTCTGGCTGCGCTTTTCGGCTGCCCCGTAATTTCGTGAAGTTATCGAGGATAACTTTGGCATCTTCATCACCAATCGGAGCTTCTACTTGCAGGAACTCAAGCACCCTACCCAAGTGACGGGCCCTCACCATGCGTTCAGCGTTACTGCCCTCTTCATCGGCAATCTGATCCAAACGTCCCCCAATATACACAAAACTCAGTAGGCCAACCAGCGCGTGAGCGTTGGCTTCAATTAACCCGGAAAAATCTACAGCGGCTAGGTGAAGTTGTCGTGTAGATAGCTCAACCGTAGCCTCATCTTCATCTTCTTCAACTGTAGGCACAGTTCCGGTTTGAAAGATTACCTCTTCGCCGCGGTAAGTTTCTATAGTTGCCGTGTCCGGCGCTCCCCCATCAACTTTGGGTACCAAAAAAACCTCGGCGCCTACGCTGTCGTAAACCATATCCTCAGATGCTCTAAAAGCTAGATCAACCAATGGTCCCTCGTTCACATGCGGCATTGCTACTCCTTCCGCCACCCATAATTACTTATAAACAAATCATAGGCCTTTTTCGCATAAATGCAAAGCTGGCCGGGTATGCTCTTGGTGGGCGATGCGGGAGTGGTATGAAACTATTACGCTTTATCCAAGCTCGCCATATAATCAGCGGTTCTGTCTTGGAACATAGCCCACGCATCCTTGCGACCTAAATACTCGTTTAGTGGCATGAGCATATACTCTATTCCTTCGTCGCCAAAAATAATGTCGTTTTGTGCATCTGGCGGTAACTTTGCTACGACAAAATAGACGAACTTGTCTTTATGGATAGTGCCGGCGTAGCGTTTAGCGTATGTCATATTTTCTTTATTCAGTTCTATGCCAAATTCTTCGCTAACCTCACGTTTGAACACATCGTAAGGCGACTCTTCCCCTTCGGCTCCGCCACCAGGTACATCTATCTTCAATGGCTCCAGATTTGTTTTATCATCCCTTCTGTAGAGAAGAACCTGGTCACCAATAATCACAAGGCCTTTTACACCAGTAACAAGTGGGTCGTATTTAAAGATTTCATCCATTGCCCCATCATAACAAAAAACACTTCTGGGTGGGCAGTTGAATGATGGTCTGGAACTACTATTAAGCAGCGAGACGCACTGCCACCAGGCGTAGGCCTTTATTGCGAGCAGTTTGGTGGGTCACGGCTCGGACAACTTCCGTTTCCACGCCAGGTACGGTCATGGTTTTTACTGGAACGACTTGGTCGAATTTTGGTCTTATTACTAGTAGTCGTTTCTTATCTGCTTCGGTCAGTCTTGGTCGTACAACATTGTCGAAATAGCAAACAGATTCGTGGAAGTTTGGGTAATGCGGCCCTTTGGATGAGCCTAAGCGTGCCGCCTGGTACAGGCTATAAGGATGAGTGTTGCGGTAGTTGCCCACCTGCAAGCGGCCGGCTATGCTGGTGGCGGTAACATTATCCAGATCACGGACGCGATCGAACACATTCATAGCATAGCTACCACCGGCGCTGAAGCCAATAATAGCGACATCGCCCAGCTCGGCGAGCTCGCGTACTCGAGATTCTAGGCCATCGGTAATGTCCTCAAAAGACCCGTCTAACCGGTGGTTAACATCGGCCGCTTCGGTGACGATTCCCTGCTCTTCCAGGCTGGCAAGAATTTGAAGCTCAGGCTGCTTAACGCCACCCTCGGGATTGAGACCATTTATATACAAAAGATTCATGGGGCTTACTATAGCAAAAAACACTTTTGGGTGGAGTGTTTAGGCTTGCTGGGGCGTCTACTTGTCCTTGGTGAAGAACGAGATGTGAAAACCTTCGGGGTCAGTAATGCGAAACGAAGTGTCTCCCCAGCTATTGTGACGCAAGCCATGAACTATTGGCGTGTTGTCTTTTAGTTTTTCCCATAGTGCTTGAACATCTGACACCTCCCAAGAAACGTCAGCTCCTTGTACGGGCTTGTAGCCGTCTGGCGGGCTAAGAAGTTCGAGCGTAGTGCTGCCCACAGAGAACATGACTCCTTTGTTGACTGGGCCATTATCCCACTCGTGAAACACCGGGAAGCCTAATTTATGTTCGTAAAAGTCTCGCACGAGCTTAAAATCTTTGGGATAAAGCTTAAGTCGGAACTCTTTTACAGAAGTTAGCTTTGGGTCAATCACGCTTTGTCCTTATACGGCTCAATTGCAGCCAACACAGCGTCAACGTCGGATAATTCCTGATGGTCAACCAGAACCGGCTCCAGCTCTTTTAAGACCAAGGCAAGCTCGTCTTTAGTTAGTCCTACATAGAACTTACGTTCATGCCCAATACTGCTGCCGCGATCCACAACCAGGCTACCGGCTTCGCCATCGACTGCTTTGCCGACAAAGAAATCCAGCTCATGCGTGTCCTCGGCCGTGTAGCCAGGAATGTTTCCGTAATCGACAGGATATGTCACACCCTTGAGCGGATAAGTGCTGCCGGGCGCTAGCTCAAAATCATAATACTGATTGGCCGGCACATCGATAACGAAGTCTCTGAGAGGTTGAGGGAGCTGTTCTGCGATATTCATGATTTAACTATAGCAAAAAGACCGGGTAGACGCTGCGCTAGTGTCTGCGCTCGTCCTCGAAGTTAACTTCTGCGGGCGAGCTGGACGATCGAACCGGGGCTACGCCCTTCCCGCTTCAAGTCCTCTCGGGTGTCAGCAAAGAAAAAGAGCCACCTTTTGGTGACTCGTTTTCTTTGGCGGGCCCGACCGGATTCGAACCGGCGATCTCCTCCGTGACAGGGAGGCGTGTTAGGCCAGCTACACCACGGGCCCCCGCGCTTGATTCCCCGCCCCTGCGGGCGAAAGAACAGGGGTAATCATAGCAAGTTTAGAGGCAAATTGCAAACCTTATTAGATGGTTTGGCTAGAAGCTGATGTAGGCGTGGGCCGGATGTTTTTCTTTTTGGTCGTTTATGTAGGTGGCAGCCGGTTGGAAGTTGATGTCGATGTGGGCGCCTTTAATTTTGCCGTCGGGCGTGGATTCGTTGTTCTTAAGTATTTGTAAGCTGTAACCGGTGTTAATGATTTCCGATATTTGGCCGGGCGCTAGCTTAAACAGTGCGTCGGTGGTGATCGGGCTGATGTCGCGATTGGTGGGGTCAACTACAAAGCCAAAGTCACCGCCATTGCCCTTGCTGGCGGCATCGTCGGAGTACTTGGCGGCCACGGCAGCAAAACTGGCGCCAGCCTTGAGTTCAGCCAGAGCGGCTTGAGCACGGGCCGTGGCGTTTTGATCCATCACGGCTACTACCTTCTGTTCCAAAATCTGTTGGCGAATGACGCGGCGGAAGTCGTCGGCCGACCAGCCAAAGTTTTGTCGCAGGGCGTCGTTGTAGGCCTGCTCGCTACCGCCTAAGCGGTTTTGGCGGCGCAGGATGGTAATAGCGTCACTGACCTCTTTGTCGCTGACCGACACGCGCTTCTGGGCAGCTAACTGCTTAATATAGGCGTCGTTAATGACCTTTTCGAGGGCCCGTTTTTTGTAGTCGGTTAACTGTTGTTTGCCGGCTTCGGTGTTAAAGTCGAGTTTTTGCTGGTTTTCGTAGAAGTACATGTAGTGACGCAGTTCAAATAGGTAGTTTTCGTAAGATACATAGCTCGAACCGGCCTTGGCGACTGGGAATGGCACAACTTGGGTAACGCGATATAAAAAGGCCGAGGTACCGTCGAGGCGATACAGCGACAACACCGAATAACTCATAAAAATTACAAAGAAAGCGATAATAATTGTGGTCGTAACTACCACCACGCGGTGCTTAGAGTGCTGCAGCGGGTAAATGTACTTGCGGGCGCTACTGAGCACTTCTTCGCGGTGGACGGCGACGGTGTCGTTGGTAATGCGTGGCGCATCGGCCGGGGTATCCGGTTGCTTATCGATCCGCTTCTCGACTTCTTCTTTAGCTCGGTTATGGAGCTTCTTAAACTTCCGCTTCATCAAATTCCTCGTCGTCAGACTGGTTAGTTGGTTGCCCACCCGGGCTGGCCGGATAATTATTGGCGGTTAATACGCCCTGTTCTCGCAAAATCCCCAGCAGTTTCTTCTGTATTTTGGCCGGATGGTGGACGTCATGGATAATTAAGTCCCCAAGATAGGTTTGCATCATTATTGTACCAAATCCCAGCAAAGTTTCCTGCAATCCGGCGATCTCGTAGTTCACCATCTGAATCTGCGGCAAGCCTATATCGACGACTGCCCGATGAAACAGTCCCTTTTGAGTAATCTGAATCAGCCGCTGATCGGTCACAATAAACACGCTATAGAACCAGCCAATCCAAAATGGAAAGAAGATAACCGCGCTCAACACAAAGCTAATCAGCAAACTAGTGAAGAAGAACTGGGTCGATGGATACTGCTCGGGCGGCCGCGAATAAGTCAGCGCCAAGGTATACAACGGGCCAATCAACAAGGCCAGCATACTGATGATTAACCCCTTGCGCATCACCACCGGGTGCTTGCGAAAGACGAACAGCACTTCTTCGTCATCCATTTGGTCGGCAAAGTACTTGTGACCGCCGTTACTGGCTTTTTTAGACATAGCATTAGCGTAAAGCTTTTTGGGGCTACTGTCCAGAGGCGGTATACTGTTCGGGAACGGTCGAGGCAGGCTTCGCCTGCGTGGCCGCTCATTCGGAATGTGTGCACATGCAAGCACGTGCCCTACCTTCCTCATTCGCGTCCCCGTAGTTCAATGGATAGAATAACTCCGTCCTAAGGAGCAGATAGCGGTTCGAATCCGTT
>CAZVKH010000017.1:0-11568 GCA_964627095.1 uncultured Candidatus Saccharibacteria bacterium | reverse complement strand
GAGGAAACGCGAGCGCAGCGAGGCCGAGTCACCCGCACCAACATAAGCACTATGAAAAGACACTGCAGAGTCTCTTTTTTGATACTATGGGTTTATAAAAGGAGAGGTTTATGCGAAAAATTACTGTCCTAGAATTCGTAACGATTGATGGCGTCATGCAGGCACCAGGCGGTCAGGAGGAAGACCAGAAAGGTAAATTCAAATTCGGAGGTTGGCAAGCACCCTTTATGGATGACGAGGCAGCCGAGGCAATAACTGGACCTGCGCTAAAAGCCGATGTTGAGTTTTTACTAGGGGGATATACTTTTGAGATCTGGTCAGATTACTGGCCGAAACATGGCGATATCTGGCCGTTTATCAATGACAATATGAAATATGTGCTATCTGCTACAAAGACTGATACAGACTGGCAGAACACAACATTCTTGCGAAGCGTGGAAGACATCACCAAATTGAAGAACTCGGATGGTCCTGACCTCCACGTTTGGGGTAGCAGTAAGTTGGTGCAATTACTCCTTGCTAACAATCTTGTAGACGAACTCTGTCTTATGACCTATCCGATTATTCTTGGTCAAGGAAAAAAACTTTTCAGCGACGGTGCAGCTCCACGAACATTTAAGCTCATCGAAAATCATGTCGGTAAGTCAGGCGTAATTGTGGCCCGGTACGCACGTGCTGGAGCAATTAAAACAGGGAATATCGGTGAGTAGTATCGTGGATGCTCAGGCATCATTCCTACTTTAATATAGCCATATTCCAAGTAAACGCTATAATGGAACAAGTTCTTTGCAATAATAATCAATTCAAGAGGAGACCGACATGGCTACAGGATACTGCGTTAAGTGTAAGGAAAAAGGCGTTGAACTATCATCAGCAGAAGTTGTCCAAACCGCCAAAGGTGGCTACATGGCCAAGGGCAAGCACGAAAAATGCGGCACAACCGTTTGTGCAATGATGTCCAAAGAGAACGCTGAAAAAGCTGTAGCCGAAGGCGCCACCAAGAACTACTAAGCTTCTAAGCCTAAAAAGGTCCCATCATCTGGTGGGGCTTTTTTATTTGGCAATAAATATGTCGACTGGCTTTGCGTAAATGTTAAACTTAAACTAGGACAACCTTAACTAAAAAGGAGCTTAGCAATGGCTAAATACGTCGATGGATTTGTACTAGTAATACCTAAAGGCAAGGAAGCCGAATACCAGAAAATGGCTGAAGACGGTCGTGATTCCTGGATGAAGCACGGTGCCCTGCAATACCTTGAATGCCGCGGCGATGATCTTGAGCAGCAAGAAATGGGCGATCTGAAATCCCGTGACTATAAAGAAATGACCGGCGCAACAAATGACGAAAATGTCTGGTTCTCTTTTATCGTTTTCGAATCTAAAGAACACCGCGACGAAGTCAACGCCAAGGTCATGAAAGAGATGGGCGAAGCCTACGACGAACAAACCAGCTTTGAAATGCCCAACGACATGAAGAAGATGGCCTACGGCGGTTTTGAAGTTAAGGTCGAAGGCTAGGTGATATACTTGGTTTAATGAGTAAAGCCGACGAAAGAAACGACATAACAGTTGATGAATACCTAGCATCAATTGACGACGAAGTCGTTAAGCACGACGCCGCTGTACTGTTAGATCTTATGGGTCAGATAAGTGGTCAAAGTCCTATATTGTACGGAATCGGCACTATTGGCTTTGGCGTCTATAAGTATGAGTACACCAGTGGCCGCAAAGGCGAAGCCCACACCCTGGCTTTTTACCCCAGAAAAGGAAAAACCACCATATATTTAATGGATGGAACCACGCGCTACGCTAAGTTGCTTGCTAAACTGGGTCAACATACCTCAACCGGCTACTGCCTATACATTAAACAATTGTCGGATATAGAGCTGCCCGTCCTAACCGAAATACTAAAGGCATCCTATAAGAACATAACGGCCGAGTCCAAAAATGGTCCGATCGACCGGATACTTTGGCAAACCGAAAAGTAGTTTCATGCAAAAGTTAACTAGAGATATGAACGATAAATCCCCCGCCGAACAAATTGACGACATCATAAAGTTGCATGGCGGCTGGAAGGGCGACCTCATAAAGGACATGCGCGCCGTAATTACTGCCGCCGACCCTAGAATTGTCGAAGAAATAAAGTGGAAAATGGCAACTCGGCCAGAAGGCCTAGCAGTTTGGTCGTGCAATGGCATAGTTTGCTTTGTTGAGGTCTGGAAAGACAATCTCAAACTGATCTTTTTTAAGGGCGCTCAGCTAGACGACCCTAGCAAGTTATTCAACGCCCGCCTAAAAAGCTCCAGCGTGCGAGCCATTGAACTGCACGACGGCGACAGTATTGACGAGGCAGGCCTTACGGCGCTGGTGGTTGAAGCGGTGGCACTGAATACCAAATAGGTCTTGCCATAGGCTTGCTATCTACCCCTAACAGGACTACCGTATAAGTAGAACCTAACGGAGGATTATAAAATGGCTAACCAAAAAGATTCATACCCCGCCAGTTTTGACGTTGATTACTCGCCAAAGCTGAATCGCTTCACCACCCTAGTACGCCTACTGTGGAGCATCCCGATATTAGTCATTATGTCCCTGCTTACTTCGAGCGGCGACGGCCAGTATATGAAAGAAGCCGGACAGCAAGTGTCTTCTAGTGGAGGCGGCATTGTGGCCGGTTTGTTTATGGCCACCAGCTTGATGATTCTGTTCCGCCAACGCTACCCACGCTGGTGGTACGACTTTAACCTCGAACTGAACCGCTTTTCGGCTCGTGTTTGCGCCTACCTATTACTTCTAACCGACAAATATCCTTCAACCGAAGACGCCCAAGCCGTTCACCTGAACCTAACCTACCCCAATGTGCCAAAAGACCTGAACCGCTGGATGCCGTTAGTTAAGTGGTTCTTGGCTATCCCCCACTACTTCGTCCTGTTCTTTTTAGTGATTGCCGCCTTTTGGTGCACCGTCATTGCGTGGTTCGCCATTCTATTTACCGGAACTTACCCTAAAAGTCTGTTCGACTTTGTGGTCGGCGTTGGCCGCTGGAGTTTGCGCGTTAATGCCTATGCCTTCCTACTAACAACCGACCAGTACCCACCATTTAGCCTTAAATAACCCATCAGCTAAACCAGCTAGGCAAATGCTAGTCTAGCTTAAGCTTTTTGATTTATTGTCAAAGGTCTGATACCATTCATACATGGGCGCAATCAGTCTTCGACCTGATGTAGCAGAATCACTCTTACTGGAGCATGGGCGCGACGCGCTATTTACACCAGACAACCTAGTAGAAATTGGCGTTACCGCCCTAGCTCATGAGCTTTCCAGTAATCCGGCCTTGGCGCACCAACTTGATATTCAAGAGGAACTAAGCCACTTCAATGATCAAATAGTACCAAGGATGGGCAGCACCATCTTCCGCATCAGTGGATTGGTTCAGTTTGCAAGACATCCTCATGCCAGCAGCCAGCAACGACCGTCACTGCGAGATATGTCCAAACCTACTGATGTGGCCGTCACTGCCGCCTTTGCCGGTATCCATATTCGCGACATACAGTCATCAGTGCACGAAGTCCCGGCTTCATACCTTGGTCTTTCATTTGATGCCACCGGCTTTAACCCTAGAATGCCCTCTTTTGGCATTCCGGTAATTGGTAGTCGGGCCGACATCAGCAGCACGACACTCACATCTCCCCGAATCTCTCACGTGTAACTGCGGCCATAATCTGTTAAAATACGCCTTATGGCGCCGTGGCGGAGTGGTTACGCAGCGGTCTGCAAAACCGCGTACACGAGTTCGAATCTCGTCGGTGCCTCCAATGTGTTATTTATGAGGGCTCTTATGAAATCAGTCGTTGTCTGTGGCTCCAAGCGCTACAAAAAAGAGATTGCCCAGTTTTGTAAAGAACTGACTAAGCTTGGTGTTCTCTGTTTTGAGCCTAGTATCCAACAACCGATTAGCGAAGATGCCTTTATTTCATCCGACTATGTAACCAATAAGATCTTTAAAGGCCTTACCCTGGAGCACTTTGACTGGATCCGTAAGGCCGAGGTTTGTTACGTCTATAACAAAGACGATTACTGCGGCGTTAGTGTGTCGATGGAAATTGGTTATGCCACTGCTCTGGGCAAGCCCGTCTTTGCTCTATCTGCCAAAACTGGCGACCCAACCCGCGACTCTTTGATTGATAAAGTAGTTTCTACGCCCAAACAGCTGGCAGCTCTGTTATAATAAACGCGAGTTCTTCTGCGCGGGTGTTGTAACTGGTAGCCAAGATTGACTTAAAATCAATTGCCTTTACGGGCGTGCGGGTTCGAGTCCCGCCCCGCGCACCACACTAATTCTAGCCGCTTTTCTTTAGGAAGAGCGGTTTTTGTTTGGGCTGCAAACTTGGCAATATACCCAGCGCGATAATCAGTGCAAAAAAGACGGCGAAGCCGCACATAATACTCGGTAACCCAGACACGGTGGTTGGGTTGAGCGTGTTAATAACCATGGTTGGGAACAAAAAGCTCAAGTAACCCACGACTTGCAATAACAGGGCTCGACGGACGCGAACATTGGCATTTTGCGAATAATACAGCGCTAGCGCAATACCAACAAACAGCCAAGCGTAGTAGTAGGCAAAGTACCAGCCGCCAATACCGCCAGCTAACTTAAAAATTACGTAGTTGCCGCCACAGGCGTAATTATTAAAGGCGTCGGGCATCATAAATAAACCGGTCCATATAAGGGCGTTGCCATAGGCTAATTTAGTGATGGTCGATATCGGCTTGCCGGCAATACTCTGAATGAAGTGTATGCAAATTGGCGGCAGCATAGTTATGGCCACAAAACCAACTCTTGCCCAGGTGCCACTATGTAAACCCAAACCGCCGCAGACGTTATATTCGGCTAGCTGGAACATTGCTAAGAAGAATAATAAACCAGCAGCCAATCGGGTGGTGGCGTTCATTTTGAACCTAGCAAAGGTATAGAATATCAGTCCGACTTCGATTAGAAAGGTGGCCATCATCACCGGAGGTGAGAAACAAAAGAAGGTGCCGTTATTTTTACGCATATAAACTGCTATTGCTTATATAGTACTGGAAACGGCTAACTTGCACTAATCAGTTTCAGAAAAGCGGCTTCGTCAATTTGTTGTACGCCCAGCTTGGCGGCCTTAGCCAGCTTACTTGCGCCAACATTAGCTCCCACCACCAGATAGGTTGTTTCTTTGCCAACGCTACTTTGGAATGTCCCGCCTCGAGCACGCACCTTCTCGGCTGCCTCATCGCGCCCCATCGACTCTAATCCACCGGTTACCACAAAGCTTTTACCAATTAACGGGCCACCAACTTGTTTAACCTTTTCTGGTTCTACACCGTTACTATTAAACTTTTGTAGCAGTTTCTGGTTTTGTGGATCGGCAAACCAGGCCACCAAAGATTCAGCCACAACTTCGCCAACGCCTTCTACGGCCGACAACTCATCGATTTCGGCATCGGCCAACTTGTCGATGCTATGAAAGTGATTAGCCAAGTCGATGGCCGTTTGAGCACCAACGTGGCGAATACCCAGACCAAACAGGAAACGGGCTAATGGCGGCCGACGCTTTTCTTGAACGGCGGCTACCAGTTTAGTGGCTGATATCTCGGCAAAGCGATCAAGCTTCAGTAACTGCTCTTTGGTTAAGCCGTAAATATCGGCGGCATCTTGGATATAGCCAGCTTCAATTAACGCCAATACATTTTTTTCGCCCATGCCTTCGATGTCTAGAGCGCCCTTGCTAGCAAAGTGCTGAATATGGTTGTGAACGCGCGACGGACATTGCACATTTGGACAGCGCCAAACGGCATCTTCTGCCTTAAGCTTAACGAGTTTAGTATTGCACTCCGGGCAATGTGTTGGCATGATAAATTTCTTTTCGTGGCCGCTGCGTAGCTTAACCAACGGTTCAACGACTTCTGGTATAACATCACCCGCCTTACGAACCACTACGGTGTCGCCTACTCTAATATCCTTCCGATGTACTTCGCCTTCGTTATGTAAAGTGGCCATCTGCACGGTGCTACCAGCTACAACCACTGGCTCAAGCATCGCCACCGGCGTGGCTGCCCCAGTGCGACCAATCGAAATAAAAATATCTTTAACCTTAGTAGTCGACTGTTCGGCTGGGTACTTATAGGCAATCGCACCGCGTGGGTTTTTTCCAACAATACCCAAGTCGGCATATACCTTGCGGTCATCAACCTTAACAACTAAACCGTCTAGGTTATAGGGCAGTGTATGGCGTTTGTCTTCCCAAGCAACCACGTAAGCATGAATATCTTTGATTGCCGGCAGAACCTTAACATAACCGCCGCCGCCAAAGCCCAGCTCTTTCATAAACTGGTAGGCTTGGTGATTAGTCGGAACTTCGTCTGGTTTGTCCCTTAGCAGGTCATAAGCCAAGAATTGCAAATTCCTTTGTGCCACTAGCTTTGGATCAAGTTGTCTTATCGTGCCGGCAGCTGTGTTACGAGGGTTGGCAAATAGCGGCAGACCCTGGTCTTGGCGTTGTTTATTTAGCGCATCGAAAGCCTTTTTGGGCATAACGATTTCGCCGCGCACCTCAGTTCTTCCCTGCAAAAATAATTCTACTGCCTTGGCCTTGCGTAAACGTAATGGAACTGATGCGATTGTACGCACGTTAGCCGTCACATCTTCGCCAGTTAAGCCATCACCGCGGGTCAGAGCCTGAACCAGCACACCGTCTTGGTAGATTAACGAGCAGGCCAGTCCGTCTTTTTTGACATCGCCAAAAAAGGTCAGCCTGGTACCTTCTGGCAGCAGCTTACTGATGCGCTTGGCCCAAGCTTCGACTTCGGCTTCATCAAACACATCGTTCAAACTAATCATGCGGGTTTTATGTGGCACGCTGGTAAAGCCCTTAGCCAAAACGTTACCAACGCGTTGTGTTGGCGAATCTGGTGTGATCAAATCTGGGTATTCATCTTCTAACTTTTTAAGTTCAGTGAACAGCCCGTCATAAACCGAGTCTTCGACTGTTGGATTGTCGAGTACATGATACTCGTATGAATACTGGTTGAGCTGCTCACGCAGCTTTGTGATGCGCTCGGCCTGATCGCTCATAGCAGTTCTCGGTAAAGCTGATACATGTAGGCGTGGACGATGATAACGACACTTAACCCATAAACAAAGAAAACCCACTCAGCAATTATGGTTAGCCATATTACAAACGGCAGCATAACTAGACAAGTTAGAAAGAACAGGAAAATTGGCAGGAATAGAATCTTGCGCATGACGGTCCAGCGTCTAAACCTAACTAATTGCTTGGCCGAACGTAGTGCTTGCATAGGCTGTACGTCTGGCAGGGTAACAATATATAAAGCCAGTGACGTAACTGTGATCATAAAGAATGACCATGTCGCCAAGATCAAGAATGCACCGCCCCAGGCTAGCTTCTCAAATATGGTTACTGCCAACCCATTACTAGATACGGCATTAAAAACACTTGCGCCGACCATTAAGGGCAACAGCTGCAAGCTAAAAAGGCCGAGCAATAATAGGAACTGTATCAGTGGAGTGGTGCTGTTATAAAAGGCTGTTTTGAGCTTAATTTTCTTGGTTCGATCGACTCCATAAGTCCTCCGCAATACCCAAATTACAACCAGGCTCATAATCACAATCAACACCGTCTGGTACGCCCCAGCCGTCTGCGAACTAGCCCCACTGCCTGATGCCATTAAATTCGTTAGCAGCGTAATACCAGTATCGAAACTCTGTTGATTAGCTGCTTGAAGCTGTATTTTTGTATCAACTAGCTGACTACTCTGCGCAAAACCCTTAACAAACACAAGAGACAGAACAACATAAACAAAAAGTACCCCGGCAAACAACCGCTTTCGTTGACCAATTACCGCAACTGAACGTCGCATTATACGCCAGCCACTCGGTAACTTTGGCCCCGGGTGTTTTATGCGTTTGCTATAACGCCAGCGTTGATAAGTAGGTGTTTTAAGTTTACGTGGCACCTTAAGATTGTCTTGCTCGGTTTTTTTTGGTGTTGCCATTCTACTGCTTCGTTTCCATCTGCCGCAGGCGGGCAATTCTTTCATCGATTGGGGGATGGGTACTGAACAAACTGGTGATACTTTTGCCCTTTAATGGATTAGCAAAATATAGGTGCGCGGTCGAGGCATTCTGATGTTTTACGGCACTTCCTTTTTGGGCAATTTTTTCAAGCGCGCTGGCCAATCCTTCTGGGTAGCGCGTCGTCAGTGCACCGGTGGCATCGGCCAGGTATTCGCGCTTACGTGATACGGCTAACTGAATCATGATGGCAATAATCGGCGCTAGAATAGCCGCCACAATACCAATTAGTAAAATGACGCCGCTGTTGTTATTGTCGTCGTCACGAAACCACGTCATGCGCAGCAAAACGTCCGCCATCAAGCTAATGGCCGCTACTAAACCAAACACAATCATGGCAACGCGGATGTCGTAGTTCTTAACATGTCCTAATTCATGTGCTAAAACCCCTTCGAGCTCGGTGTCCGACATAATCTCAAGCAGACCAGATGTAACGGCCACGCTGGCGTGGCTAGGATCACGGCCGGTGGCAAAGGCATTAGGTGCCGGCTCGTCGATTATATATACCTGTGGCATCGGTAGGCCGTCGGTAATACTAAGATTTTCGACAATGCGATATAAACGCGGGTTATCCTTTTTAACTATCGGTTTAGCCCGATTAAGCGCCAGGGCAGCTTTGCTGGACACAAAGTAGGCAACAATGGCATAAACTAGGCCACCAGCTAAAACGTACAAGGTAATACTAGTATTACCGGCAACAAACAAACTAAAGATAACTGACAGTAGGCCGACAAACAACAGAAAGAAGATAATCAGATAGACAGTTTTTCGTTTATTGGCAGCAATCTGACTATACATTCGGGAACAACCTCACTTTGGGGAAATTTCTAGCTAAAGTTTACGTCGGTAGGCTTAGCAATAGCAGCGGCTTCGGCTTCTTCAACCTCAAAGAATTCACGTTGCTTAAAGCCAAGTTTGTTGGCAAACATATTGGTTGGGAAAGTCTTGATCTTGATGTTCAAGTCACGTACCGAGCCATTGTAGAAACGGCGTGAGGCTTGAATTTTATCTTCGGTGTCAACAAGTTCATCCTGCAAGGCTTTAAAGTTTTCGTTGGCCTTAAGGTCTGGGTAAGCTTCGGCAACGGCGAACAAACTCTTGAGTGTTTCTTGGAACTGATTCTCGGCGGCGGCGGTTTCGGCCACGCCACTAGCATTCATGGCGGCAGTACGAGCTTTGGTTACATTCTCGAAAACTGACTTTTCGTGTTTAGCGTAACCCTTGACGGTATTTACCAGGTTAGGGATCAGGTCGTAGCGGCGCTTTAGCTGAACGGTGATATCACTCCAAGCCTCTTCTGTACGGGTGTGTAGACGAACTAAGCCGTTATACATAAGGATGACTGCTAGAACAGTGATTGCAAGAACTACGAGAACAATTGTAAGGACCATTTGGCATCTCCGGGGGTTAATTTACCCTTCTAGTATAGCACTTCTTACGGCCCATTACAGCGGTCATTTGCATGCAAATTATCAGCTAATTCACAGCTGCTACCTAGTAAAAGAGCGTCCTCACCGGGCTTCAGCTTAAAGGTGTTCTGAGTTACTTTAGCAGTGCCGGTTGTGACAATAACAATTCCCTCGCTCTGCTCACCTTGACTGGTTATTTGGTTATTGCGTAACTTGACTGAAGATTTTGTATCCTGATCGGCTTCGCCAGTCGAAACTCCTACCGACAGAGGGTAGTCCAGCTTGGTTTTGTTTAGTTCAACGCCACTTCCCCTGGCAGTCAGACGAATCTGCAAACCTCCTTTCTGACTGGTGAGCTGGCTATTATTAATGACTAGATGAGAAGGGCGCCTAGCGCCCATTTGATCTTCGATTAAGAGATTGTTTGTTTGTAAAACAACATTTGTTAGTTGGACCGACGAACTCGGCTTAATGCGTATTTTGCAGGGAGTATCAATTGCGCCTCGGAAGTTTTTTAGATGAATAGTTTTTAGCTCGGCTCGTCCGAACTCACCGTTGAATGACCTTTTACAACTTTCCGAAATTGCGCGAATTGACCGCTTGGCCTGAATACTACTAATAACGGGACGCGACGCCGATACCAGGCCAACACACTCGACCAGCATTATGATTGCAAGAACTAAACTTATAACTTTGTATTTATGACTAATCTGCACTGACATTTAGATGCTCCTTAATTACTCTTGCCATAACAAATGTTCCTGCGTCGTTTGGATGGGGGTCGAAGTCTTGAGCCAAGGCTTTGACACCCCCACCACCACCCAGCCACTTCGGCAGCCACGAAATTACGGCGCTGCTTAGACGACACTCGGTGCCAAAAACGTATGGGTTTGCGCTGCCAGCACCATGCCCTCGGAATATCTTGCGAAAGTCGGCGGTATTTAAGTTGGCTCTTTCGCTGCGGCGCTTGAGTTCGGCATCAAGCGTGTTAACCAGTCGATTGCCGATTACCTTGAGGTCCTGGCAAAACGCATCATCGGTGTCGTATGGATTGTAGTAAAGGGTCAAAACTACGTTTGCACCTCGGCTTTTAGCATCTTTGAGCGAACTAAATAATACATCGAAGTCGGCTGAATGATCCTTAATTATGCGCCGTGCTTCGGGCGTAATCTTATCGTCTTTGCTCAGATACAACTTAGCCCACTTTTGCACGTTACTAAACTGCAGGTCGTTGATGCCCAGACTACCGGTCACAAGTTCGGTGGCATGTGATATGGCATCTATTTGTGGCAGCCAGTCGCCGTTACTATTTTTGCCGTTCTGGTGAGCTTGAACCGCTTCCTTTAGGGTGTATCCCCAGATACCAGCCCGATAGCCTCCCGGCTGCTTACTCGATAACAACTCTCTGCGGTAGTCGCTTGGGTTATTTGAGTATGACATCCCAAGATCAACTGCCAGCCTTTCTGGGTAGGGCACAGCAGCTGGTGGCACTTCTTTGCAGCCCCAAGGTGATGCATTTCTATCCTCAATACATGTGGCTATTGAGCTACCGGTCGTTAAGGAATCACCAAATGCAACATAGGCGAAGTTTGGTACGGTACCGTCAGTATCAGCGTAAGCTCGTATTGGGCTCGCATTATTAACTGCCAACGCACCAACTGATATGGCAGTAAACACCAAAGACAACTTCATAGACACCTCCTTTCTTAGGAATTATGGTTGTTTCGGCTCTCTGTTTAAGCTCTTGCCTACTATTTTGCCAGACAGCAAACAACAAAGGAAAAATTATGAAGCAAAGTTAATAATTGTGTGGGTGATGAGGGGCAGCGGCCTGCGGCCTTCGCCGCTCAACGGTTCTCGAAGCAAGCTTCTGCGAGCCGTATCGCTTTGCCGAACCCCTTTTGCTACGCAAAAGACGGGTTCTCGCCCACTAACAAGCCAAGAAAAAAGCCCGGCATAACCGGACTCTTTTCTTGGTGGGTGATGAGGGACTCGAACCCCCGACCCTCTCGGTGTAAACGAGATGCT
>CAZVKH010000016.1:0-13471 GCA_964627095.1 uncultured Candidatus Saccharibacteria bacterium | reverse complement strand
GCACCTGCCTCTTAAGCAGGGTGTCGAGGGTTCGAGTCCCTCCTGGCCCTCCAAAAGAAAACAGTCACCTCGCCGTGGCTGTTTTCTTTTGCAAGACAGAACGACACGAGAACCCGTACCGCGAAGCGGAGGGTTCGATTGTGACGAGCAAGCACAGAAGCTGGCTTCGAGCATGCGAGGAAACACGAGCCGTAGGCGAGGTACCGACTGACCCCAGTTCCCTAAAAAGGCTCCTCGTCTATAACGTCAGTTGGTATTTCTGGCTTAACTTCAACATCACCAGCCGCTTGCCTAAAGATTAGCTGCACCAAACGCTTTTGAGGACCGTCAGACATTCTTCCAATAATCCTAGCAACGTCCTGGTGCAGTGATTGCATGCTGTTTCCAAAAACATCTAGATCCTTAGCACGCCACACTGGGTCATCTGCAAAAGGCGTTTTGTAATCCCTCCTGTGGAAATCAATCACCGCCTGGTCATCACCACCAAGCTTCCATGCCATATACTCAGCTAACCCCGGGTTATCCTGTTTAAACTCCTCAAAAGTCATGTTGTTGGCGGTTTGGGGCAACCATAATTCATCGGTATTGGTAGCGGTTACGACTGCAGGAACTTCTATACCCTGCGGTGCGCTAGCAATAGGTACGAGTTCAATAGTTATAGCTCCATGTTCGCCTTCTGCCTCAGTTGTTGAAAACCGAATAGTCTGGTCGGGTAAAGCAACCGTCATTGGCTCGGGACGACCATAAAGGTTAAATGGTAGTGTCGTATAAGAGTCTTCTATCACAAAAACCTCTGCCTCAGCCTTGACCTTGAGGCTAAGCCGCGGACGATCACCATCGCAATTCCGGTCAGTATTTATTTTCTGCCAGCTGGAGTGTCGCGCTGATTCACTAAGATTAACGTTTTGGTAATTTAGTTCAAGTACGACTCTAGGCCCCCGAAACTCACTGACACAGAGTATTTCATAGTCTTCGGAATCATAGCCGTCTGGGTACTCTTCGGCAAGCAACTCCTCGCTTAAGTCCGGTGGGCCAGAACTGTCACCTTCCCAGACCATAAACTTACCGCGCATAACGAACTCAAAACCATCAGGTGCTAAGAACTCGAAATCTCCACTTTCCGGATCGATCCATCTTTGCAAGTTATCAAGCCCGAGCTCTGATATGACGGCTCCAACCAGACGACATTCTTGATTACGACGATCTTCGGCTGGGACGAGCAGGTTTCGGTCATCCCAGCTAGGCTCACTTAAAAGTTGCGACACCCACTGAGCTCCATGCGCCGACTCCGAACCTGGGACAATAATTTCCATGGTCTTAAGTATCTACACATGCTGCTTAGCCTGCAAGCACAAGCAATTTGAGTTCCCCTCGCCGGCTTGATGGCCCTCCAATGCCAACCACCACTACAGACTTCTTCGGTAGTCTTTTGTTATAGTTACTACATGAAGCCAATTACAGTCGATCAAATGATCGCCGAGTTTTTAAGAGCCGAGCTTAACTCTTCTCGCTTTCGAACGGGCAGTCTTAAGGCACTGAAGATGTGTGGCTACCAAGAAGAATTACTTATAAATCCAGACTGTAGCGACCCAAAACAAAATAAAAAAAGGGTCGTGGTGCTAGGATTATGTAGAGGTTGGCCTGACAAGTATTTATTTACAAATTTTCCCGGTGACACAAAATGGTTTAGTACTAAACTGCCACTTGATGAATTAAAAAAATCTAATCGTTTAAATAGTGATGACAAAATGACAAATACAGAACGTTCCATACAAATAACAGCCGATAGCGTAATGAATGGTAAAAGCGTAAATAATATAGATAGGACCCTTATTAATCAGATAAGAAAAGAGATCGAAGAGAGAAAACAACTTCCTCCTATTATCCTCGTCGCTACCGCTTTAAAAGACAATAAAGTATTACTCGAAGGCCACTCTCGTAGTGTTGCATATGCGACATTCCAACAATTAGACTTTGATATTCCTGCCATCATCGGTATATCGGAGAATATGGCCGATTGGGCCTACTTTTAGTTTGGTCGCTATAGCCAGCTCCTTTAGACCTCCTGATATAATAAAGAAACTCGTAACAACCAGTATAAATGTGATGAAAAAAGCTAAGGAACAGTCTTAATACTAGCTATAGCTAACCCCATGTCTAAAAATATCTTTCTAGTTGGTCCGGCTAGTGTCGGCAAAAGTACAGTAGGCGAGCTTTTGGCTAAACGTCTGGGTTATGATTTTGTCGACATTGATCTCGTTTTTTGTAAAGAAATCGCTCTAGTCTCTGACTACATAAATGAGCATGGCTACGTGGCGTATTGTCAGAGAAACTCAACATTAGTCGATGAACTAATTGCGCAAAATCCATCGAAAACCGTTTTTGCTACACCTTCGGGATTTCTGGTTCATGAAGACTCGCCCGAACTTATAGAAAAACACCTGCAAATCATCGACAAGAATGCTTACTCAGTTTTATTACTACCAAGCGAGGATCCACTGCTTACTGCTGATCTGATAGCCGATCGACAAACTACAAGATGGCCAGAAATGAGCAAGTCTCACCAACGCCAACGCTATATAGCTCGTCACGCAAAGTACAAGCACTACGGCAGTATTAAGGTTGTTGGCCTTTACACCCCACAAGAAACCGTGGCAATAGTTATGAAACAGTTACCGTAGCTGTTATGTTTTTGTTATATAATTAGCTCATGGAAAACCCTGCCCCAGAGATACCAACCGCTTGGCGGGCTGACTTGGATGAGCTAAAGGATCGGGCGGCAAACTTGCCCGAAGATATTGAAGACCAGTGGATTCGTGAAGGCCAAGCCGCCTACGTCGCCATGTCGCCCGAAGAACAAGCAGACTGGGACAGAAAAACAGCCGAAGCATTGGCAAGATTCCAAGAACCAGGCGCCATGGAAGGTATCGACCGTATCTTTAGAGGAGAGCCTTAGTACGTCATGTCATTCCAAGCCTACCTAGACAATATTGAAGCCAAGACCGGCAAGACTCCCAACGAACTTATTGAACTCGCTCACGCCAAAGGCTTTGGCAAAGACACCAAAGCCAACGAAATAGTCGACTGGCTGAAGCAGGATTTTGAACTTGGGCACGGCCACGCCATGGCTCTGGTGCACGTCATAAAGAATGGCGCCACAATTAGCGACAAACACGTTAATACTGGCAGCACACATAGCGATGACAGCAACAAACTGCGCCTTGACGGCATGAAACCATGAAGTCAACTACTAGCAGTCTTAACTCACGCCAACTCCTGTTTAAAGAATTACTCCTGGGAACACTAATCTACGCGGTGGTTCTTGGATTTTTTAACGATTATACATCCATCGTTTATGCCAAAAGTTTCTCGACAATCTTCTACGCTGCCATCGTATTAGAAATCCTCACGCATCTGGCCTTTTTGCTAAAGGGCAAAATTGTAACCTGGTTGCGCAACAAACCAAGTTTAATTTCCAAGGTGCTGATGGTCTTTTGTGTTTGGCTGGTTATGTTCTTGTCTAAATTTGTCTTTATTGGTGTCATCGATCTGATTTTTGGTAGCTACATGGATATCTATGGTTTCTTTGGGATATTATTGATTGTTTTGAGCGTAACAATAATCCATCGCTTAGCCGATAAGATTTTTGCTAGCCTTGGCAAAAGTAACTAGGCCCTCTTACTCTAGTGCCAAGAAACCTTCGGGCGGCATGTAGTGGCTAGCCCAACCTAATGTTGCGTCAACCTCGCCCTGGGTTAGCACACCCGACTTAATTCCAAAGAAGCTAGCGTAATTGGTGTGCGACCACCCTAAGTGAAATTGCGTCAGTTCGTTACCGGCCGAGGACATCGTGCCGGTCGTGCTGGTCGTCACAAGCGCACCAGCACTATTACGATAACTAACCACAAAACGTGAGCTGGTGGTGTTGATGGCAAATATTAACAAGAAGGTGCGGTTGTGCGAATTTTCGCTGGTGCTATACAAATAACCCCCGGGGTCGGCTGGCACAAAAGTATTCCAAGCCGAAGCCGACCAGCGCGGCGTGCCGTCATCTTCGGGATACACTGTCGCCATGGCCGGATTACCGTCGATTGCCACCACCTCATTACCACTTGTACCATTAACGGTGCGTACCAGCATAGCTCCCCACCAAGGTTGTTGTATTCCTAATGAAGGCGCTGATTCGTTAGGAATATCGGAGTGGCTCAACATCGAATGCTCATTATCAAAAAAATGCTGTACGGTTCTAACCGTATCGGTATACCAAGCCGCTCGGCCATTAAAACGTTGGCAGTTAGCAATATAAAGCGGACCTGGCACCGGTGGCTGACTAAACAGCGCTCCGTAGGCACCAGCATCTCGGTGAATTGTTAAGTTACCAACCGGCGAGACAATTGAGTCAACCCGAGTTGCCGGCGTTAAACCGTAGCCCGAGGCTCCAGCGGCATAGGTGGTAGCATTTTCGGCATCAAATAGGTATGTCCAGTCAACAACGCTAGTTAAGTCAGGCACGTCAGCCTGCATAAGCTGCCCACTAACTTTAAGAATATTACTACCGGCCTTGGGTAGCCTCATCTAAACACCTGGCTCCCAACGGACATGCAACATTTCTTGGACTACATCGTTGGTAGCGGTGGCGTCCCCAGTAGCTTTAATTACTAAAGCATTGGCCCAAGTTTCGGTAATAGCCACGTAGTCCTGGAAAGAGGTGCCATTACTTAAGTTCAGTACGGTGGTTGCCTTACCAGTGGTACTAGTTGCCCTAATAATTGTGGTACGGGCCTGCCAATCTATGGCTGCTCCGGTGGCAATACCTGATGCGCCAGTATCCAAAAGAGTCGTCGAGCCAATTTTAATACGTATGCGTTTAGCGTTGGCGTTGTTGGCGATAGTACCGGCGAATACAGCCGTAATGGTGTCGAGGTTGGTGTTCATAGTATTGGCAACAATAGAAAATGTTATCAGATCGTCTTCGCCTGTTAACACGTTACCTACAGCTGTGATGTTTGACTTCAATAAACCACCAACTCGGGCCAGCGTGCTGGTAGTGCCACCAGCCAAAACACTAAGTTTGTAGCTCGCGTCGATCTGGCCTTTTACAGTCGTGCCATCAGTATCATAAATTGTCATTAATGGGGTTACTTGGCCAGTGCCTCTGGTAATATAAAGTGCGTCTTTAACCTGAGTTACGTTGGTGCCGGCCGCACCCCCGACAACTGCAAATGCTGTCAGGCTGTTAACTTCATTCTGTAGAAAGAAGTAAGGTACGCCAATGTTGGTGGCGTTCAAAGACCACTGGCTGGTGCCGGAAAGCTTACCGACAATCTTCATGCCAGTAGCTGTGTCTAGGTTTAAGGTACCGGTCATAGTATCACCGGCTTTGGTAACCTTGGCGTCTAGGGCGGTTTGTTGGGCGGTACTTACTGGTTTACTGGCGTCGGCGGTGTTGTCGACGTTAGCTAATCCAACGTCAGTTTTAGTAAGGACCACTGTGCCAGTACGACCGGCCACACTTTGCACGGGCGATAAACCAGTTACCTGACTAAGCGGTATATTAGAAAAAGTACCAGTCTGAAAGCCCAGTACAGTTTCGCTGCCATTTAATGAAGCTGTGGTGGGGGCGAGCGCCGCTTCAAAGGTATTACCAACATTGTTAATATCGTTACCCGACATGTCCAGATCGCCAGCCATAGTGTCACCAGTCTTAGACACTTTGCCAGTAGCAACAGTATCAACATAAGTCTTAGCCGCCTTTTGTGACGGCAATTTAGTGTCACTATTGGCAGTTAAGGTGCCGTCCGTATCCAAGTAAGACGTTGGTAATTTACCGGCAAGATCGGTTGTAAGATTAGCAATTTTACTCTGATCAATGGCTGCACTGCCTGATATTTGAGTATTGGTAATCGTGGTGTTAGCAATTTTTGTGGCAGTTATTGCTCCAGTTGCAACGGTTGGTGTCGTAGCGGTACCACTTAAATCTCCGGCCAGCTGGATGACACCCAACGATGCCCCAGTGGCCGATGCACCACCGGCGTTCAACTTGGTCTGGACGTCAGAAGCCAAATCGGCCTCGGGGATACCAGAGCCCGGCTTAACGTATTTGGCCGCCAAAACACCAGTATCCTTAAGCGTGCCGTCGTCGTTGTGGGCCTGGGTCAAGAAGTCATTGAGGATAGTTCCCCAGTTACCTGTATCGCCGCCCGGACTTGGAAGTCGTGCCACTTATTATTTTCCTCTTATGATTACCTGTAATTATACTGTAAGGCCAATTTGTATACCAGTTTTTTTTGCTATAATAACCCCAGTTATGTCAGTTATTGACGAATATCTAACAAAAGTGCCTCCCGCTCAACTGGGCGAACTACAGCGCGTCCGAAAAATTATCGTCGCCGTCACACCCAATGCCGAAGAAACAATTGGCTATGGTATGCCGGTTATTAAGTACAAAGGAAAGTACGTTATGGGTTTTTGTGGCTTTAAAGACCACATGAGCCTATTCCCAGGTTCCGAAGGTGTTGAAGTGCTGAAAGATAAGCTGAAAGCCTACAAAACCGCCAAAGGTACCATTCAATTTACCGCCGATAATCCGGTGCCAGAAGATGTTATTGTCGAGTTAGTTAAACTTCGCTTACAAGCGATCACTAATTAAGTAAGCTTGATTGCTATACTGTAGACATGCAACCACTTATTATCGACGTGCGCGAACCTAATGAGTTTGCTACAGGCCATATAGCTGATGCTATAAACATCCCCCTCCAAGATATCGCTCAAGGTGCCGCGACGCTCTCTACTACAAGTAAGGATACCTCGATAGTTACCTACTGCCGAAGTGGCAATCGATCTGCAATTGCCGTACAAATGCTTGAACAACAAGGTTTTACTAATGTTGCCAACGGTATTAATCAACAAACCCTAGAGAATCAGTTAGCATGAGGGCTACCTCTAAAACCGTTCTTGTAACCGGCGCCTCCAGTGGCATCGGTAAAGCCATTGTTGACGCCTTTGCTGTTGCTGGCTGGAATGTGGCAGCAACCTCTCGTAAGGCAAATACCCCGGTGCCCTCTGGTGTAAAGTCATACAAACTCGATGTTACTAAGCCAGCTCAAATAAAAGACGCCTTTGCAGAAGTAATTAAAGATTTTGGTTCAATTGATGTTGTTGTCAATAATGCCGGCTATGGTTTGGATGGCGTGTTCGAAGCCATGTCCGAGCAACAAATTAAAGATCAGTTCGAAACCAATGTTTTTGGACTAATGAATGTTACCCGGCAAGCCATTACCCATATGCGACCCCGTAAAAGCGGTACCATCATTCAAATAAGTTCAATGGGTGGTCGTGTTACCTTTCCTTTGTACAGTATTTACCATTCTAGTAAATGGGCAATCGAAGGCTTTACCGAATCATTGCAATACGAGTTAAGACAATTCAACATTAGGCTTAAGCTAGTTGAACCGGGCGTTATTAAAACAGAATTTTATGGACGAAGTAAGGTCGAAGTATTGCCAGACAAAACTCTCGGCTACGATGAATATGTAAGACGGGTTGGTGCCGCTTCCAGCCAAGCCGGTGACAGCGGCGAAGACCCAGCTAAAGTAGCGCGGGTTGTTCTAAAGGCTGCTACCAGCAACTCTTCTAAGCTTCGCTACAGCGTTGGTCGTCCATCACCACAGCTTATTTTGACTCGTCGGCTTCTACCCGAGCGACTCTTCTTTTGGATGTTACGCCGCTTCTTTAAAAGCTAGTCCTGTGTACAGTGGGTTGGCTGGTTTGCCAGAGCGTCGTCGATTGAATCATTAAAGACTGGTGTCCAAACAGCATAACCGTCGCCATTGGCATGGAATTTGTCTTGGGCGAATAACTTTAGATTGCCCCTAAATGTATCCCCGGTCTTTTCGGCCAGGGCGGCAAAGGTTAGTTTTTCTTGATCACTGACCTGTTTAAATAATTTGTTAACGCTGGTAGTCCGAAACCCAGCTAGCCAACGCGTTGGTTGCGGCAGACGTGGGATAGCGCCCATTTGAGCCGAGCCAGACACGATAATTTTGACGTTACAATTCTTGTCTTTAAGCGTAGCGATGCTGTCTCGCAATGACTGTTCTATTGATGACTTGCTGGTAAGGTGAGTTACATCATTCGATCCAATTAGCAGTAAAACTACATCGGGATTGCCTTTAAATTGTGGCAGCTGTTTCTGTAACACGTCTTTGGTACGTGCACCCGATACTGCCAGGTTTGTCATGGTAACACTGTAGTTTTGCGCCAAATGATCGGTTGTGCCAACGGCCACACCCTGGCTGTAATCTGACCCTTGCGAAATTGCGCTGCTATCACCTAGCACTAAGTAGTTCAAGTCTTTGCCCTGCCCTTTAGTAAGTGGCTCACGCGGGATGTTTGGTGCTGGTACATTTTTACCATTAAACGTAATGAACAAGTACTGGCTTAGTGCCAGTAGCAACAAACAACCAAACACGGCTGCAACTACGTATATTGGCTTCATCTTCACTGCCCGCTCGTTGCCGGAGTGGCCGACAGTTCTTTAAGTAAGGTCTGGATCTGACTGTAGTTATCGAGGCCGGCGGCCGGGATTAAGGCCGACTGGCCGTCGCGCGTGGTGTAGCTTTTAACGTAAACCTTGTCGTTGTACTTGTTTAAGCTGACCGACTTTACGTTGGCGTTATTGATGTCTTTGGTCAGATTACTAAGTCGTCGAATGTTGCCCAGTGACAAATCGGTTTTGACGTTATTGCCCAGGGCGTCAAACAAGCTACCAATCTTGAGCGGATTAGTCACCACGCCAGCGCTAGTTGATTTTTCTTTAAGAGCAAATAGTATGTCACGCTGATATTGAGTACGATCAAAGTCACTGGTGATACCGTAAGACCCCGGTCCAGCACCACGTGCCCGCGATAAGTTAAGGGCCGTTTGGCCGTCTAGCTTGGCTGGTCCATTGGGTAGCTTAAGACTGGCGTAGGGGTCGTAAACTCCATACGGACTAATGCTCTTGATGGTCACGTCTACCCCACCAACCGCATTAACGGCATCGCGAAAGGCGGTGTAGTTAATTAGGGCATAGTAGTCTATTGGGATGTCGAACTTTTCGGACACGGTTTTTTCGAGCAGCCCCATGCCGCCGTCTGGATAACCGGCTTCTTTAAATTTGTCGGCGTTTCCATAAACATTGGCAGCGTTAATTTTGGCATAACCATTGCCGGGTATGTTCACATACAGGTCACGCGGAATGCTCATGACAAAAGCGTTCTTGTTGTTAGGGTCGATGCTAATTAGCATAATCGAGTCAGTTAGTTCACCACCGGCATGACCGGGGTCGTCACTAGAATCACCGGCTAGTAAAATATTAACGCGCCCGCGATCTTCGCCGCGCAGTTTAGAATTATCAAAGATGCTCCAAACGTTAGTACCCAGCTTGCCAGTGTTGCGCCAGACCTTAAAGCCCAACCACGCGGTTGTTAGCAAGAATATAACCAACAGGCCAAGTAAGACCCGCTTAATAATTCGCTTCCAGCTTCTGGGACGCTTGGCTTTTACAGAACGCTTTGGTGCGGCCGCCCGATGTTGTTGAGTACGTAAATCTGGCAAGCTTCGGCTCACCTGGTAATTGTTAGCACGGCCAGTTTTATCTGTCGCTTTAGACTTTTTGGGCATTTTGGCAGGTTTTTTCATATTGTAACTAGTGCTTATTATACCCTAGTTGGCGGCTCTAAAGTCGCTCCCAAACCTCATAGTGAAAGGTTAGGTCGTTTTGGGTGATTGGAGAATCTTGTTTCATTAACTTAAAGTACTCTTCAAAACTGGGAAAAAACTTAGAACAGCTAAAATCACCCCGGATTCTTGTTATGAATATTGCCTGGGTTTGGTCTAGAAGTTTTTGATATAAGGCGGCCCCGCCAACAATCCATAGTGTTTCTGGACTGTCGTGGTATTTATTAAGCAGTTCTGCGGTATCCTCTACCCCAACAAAACCAGGTCGTAGCTTGGTGCCAGGACGAACCGCTACCAAGTTCTGGCGATCTGGTAGGGGCTGATCTAGTTCCAAATACATGCGATAACCCATTAATATTGGGTGCCCGCTAGTTTGCTCACGAAAATAGGCTTTGTCGGTTGGTAAATCCCACGGTATGCCCGCGGCGGTGGCGATACCAAGCTTATCGTCAACCGCTACAATTGCCTTAATCATGCTGGCGCTCCTTAACTAGTGGCCTGATGTGGTTCAGCAGATAGAACGAGCCAGCGATTAGACTAATTTCGGCTGGGCTTTTTAGTAGCTGTTGGAAGGCTTGGTGCGGATCTTCGATGATGGTTACATTATTTATGCCGGCTGCGGTGGCAGCTTGGGCCAGTTGCTCGGGATCGATTGCAGTTTTAGGAACGTCTTGTTCGGCTGTAAAGGTGGTAATAATCAGCTCATCGACTACTGGCTGCAAAGCTTGCATACTGTCAGCAACCGAATCGTCCTTGCCTTTAGCAAAACTTACGACCGCGGCAATCTTCTTGCCTGGGTATTGTTCGGCCAGACTAGTACAAAGTGCGCTGATCTTTTGGCCATTATGCGCGCCGTCCATAATCAATACGTTGCCATCCTGAAAAATTGTTTCCATGCGGCCTGGTATTGATGTTTGGGCACTGAGCATAGCGTCGTTTTCGGCCAATCTAAAACCATCACGGTCGGCTACATAGTCCACGACTACGCGAGCCAGCTGCCAGTTACGCTTCTGAAAACCGGGTAAATGCAGGGTTGCTGATCCGCGCGGTACAATTTGTCTTAGTTCGGCGCCAACTTGCTGAGCTCGTTTCTGAATCGCGTCGGTTACCAAAACGTCTTGCGGCGCCATGTAAACCACGTTGTCAGTATGGATAATGCCGGCTTTTTCGCCAGCAATCTTGTCGATCGTTTTACCCAAAAATTCGGTATGATCAATCCCAATGTCAGTAATAACGCAGACTTTATCAGCACGGTGCACCACATTAGTGGCATCGAGTCGGCCGCCCAGACCAACTTCGACCACCGCATATTCAACTTGCTCCTTGGCAAACACCCAAAATGCAAAAGCTACCAACACACCAAAGTAGCTTGGCTGGGCTTTTTGAACGGCTGGCAGCTCCAGAAATTGGCTTAGCATCTGGCAATGAGTAGATTCTTCTAGTGGCACGCCGTCAATTTGCACCCGCTCGTTAACCCAATCGACGTGTGGTGAAACCGTCAGGCCAACCTTTTTGCCCGACCGTTTTAGCATATCGGCCAGATAGTAGCAGGTTGATGTCTTGCCCGATGTACCCGCCACATGAATCACCCGCATAGTGTCCTGCGGGTTGCCCAGGTCGGCCATTAACTGCTCCATCTGCTCCAAGGCAAACGTCCAGTTAGTCGACTGCACTTGGGGCATATAGTCATGCAGTGCCGCATTGGCCTCTGCCAAGTTTGAAATCTTCATACTATTATTGTATCAACTAGTAATGATGGAGCGTAGTTTTTCGCCAAAAGCATCCATAAACTTAGGAAAGTAGGAGTGCATGGGGGACGGAAAAGCATCGATTGTAAACCAGCCGGAGTCATCAACCATTTCGGGCTCGCAGATCTTGACCTGGTCAGAGTCAACCAAAGCCGCAAAGTACATCGCCAACCAGTGGGTTGGCTTGCCATCGGGAGTTTCTCTAAAAATATCGAGGTATCCCAGGAACTCCATCTTCTGAACGTCGGCACCATACTCTTCTTTAACTTCACGACGAACGTTTTCTTCTAAGCTTTGGCCGTGCTTAAGACCACCACCGCCACAATCCCAACGACCATGCTCATCACGCGTGTTCTTACTACGCTTGGCCACAAAAATCCGGCCATCTTTGTCATAACAAATAAACGCCGTGGTCACCCCGGTAAAACTAATACCCTTGTGAGTCCGCAGCTGGTCTGGTGTTAGTTTTGTGTGCGTCATACTGTACTTACTCACTTCTTTGAGACCAGTATAACAATTCCTACAACTGGACCAATAAAAACCAATAGAACGCCAGTAATACCCATCAATAAAAGAATTAAATTTAATTCCGCTACTCGGGTATTAGTAAAATTAAGAATACCCGAAAGAATAATAAGTGTCGTAAAAACAATAAATGGCGACAAAATCCAGAGCACACCGTTGCGCACTCGGTTTTTGTTTTGTGGCGTGCTAGGTTGCTCGCTGGCCGGTTTAGTATGTGCCGGTTGTGAAGCGTAGACGGCTTGAAATGCTTGATCGACTTGCGCTTGCTGCCAACCCTGCGTCAGAAGTGCTTGGCGAAGGCTTTGTTCCGAGTAGCCGCTATCGAGGTTTTGTTTAATATACAGGACTAGCTGCATTGCTTGTTCACTCATAGCGGTATTATAGCAAAGCCCCTCACGCCTGCTACAATTTAACAATGATAAAGGTATACGTGGCTGGCAAGGTGTCTAAAGACTCGGTCTTTGGCACTCATGACTGGCGTGATAGTTTTTGTGCTCAACTCGAAACATTAAGTGGTGTGACAATTAAGAACCTCGATCCGACTAAGCTCGGCTGCGACCAAAACGATGCCCAGATGGTTTTTGGCGGCGACAGTTATTTAATTTCGCAAAGCGATGTTTTGATTGCCTATTTGTCTGACGATATCAGTGTTGGTGGCTCGCAGGAAATTTTAATTGCCAAGTACTACAAAATCCCCGTCATAGGCCTGGCACCGCATGGCGGCAAATTTAACGGTGCCGACAAAGAATACTTTGGCGAAGTCGTAAAAAACTACCAGGATCCGTTTGTGTTTAGCACTTGCGACGTCGTGTGCGGCAGTTTTGAAGATGTGGCCGCTCATCTTAAAGACTTAGCTTCTATTAAACCGAAGACACTCGATATTATCCCGGCGGCGGTCGAACACTATTTGGCTATCAAGCCTAGTTTAAAATCCTAGCTCTAAATAGGGCTGGTTACCAATGATCCCCTTATTGATTACTTGCATGAAGTGATCAATAACATCATCTGGTAGATCATTTATGTCTACCCAAACAAGTTCACTGCACTTATCTGGTTCGGCATTCTGAAAAGTATAGCCTTTATCACGGATAACAAATTCGTAGGCCACATACTCGGTCGGTGAAGTATTGCGCGCGGCTACACAGACAAACTCTAAATCTTGGGGCTTAACTGTAGTACCAAGCTCTTCTTCTATTTCCCTTAACATCGCCCGAGTTGGCGTCTCACCCTTTTTTACATGTCCACCCGGCGGACACAACTGGCCGTCCGCAAAGCCCGTGTTAACGCGCCGGCCAAGCAAAACCTTACCATTGTTGATTATGTAGACGTTTACCGATGGCGAAATTAAGTGCATGCTGTGTGTATTGTAACAAAGAAAAACTCCTTAGCTAGAAGGAGTTCTGATCATAAACAAATTGGTACGCCCGGACGGATTCGAACCGCCGACCCTCTGTTCCGAAGACAGATGCTCTAATCCG
>CAZVKH010000015.1:0-14090 GCA_964627095.1 uncultured Candidatus Saccharibacteria bacterium | reverse complement strand
TGCCTTTTTTGGCATTAGGGCATCTCCTTATTTAGATTGGCTTTGCTTGAGGAGCGCATCGAGCGCTTTTACTTGCTTTAGTATGGCGTCGGCCTGCTTGTCGTCGACTGTCTGAAGGGCGGCCGTGAGCGGTTGTTTTTTGCTTTTGACGTATTGTTCTATCAGGCGAACCTGCAGCCGAGTGGCTTCTTCACGAAGCTCCGATGTCTCGAGGTTTTGATAGAGTTCCTCAAAAATTACTCCTAATACTTTAACATAGTCTTGTAAGTCCGACAACATTTGTAACAGTTGTGGATCGGCTTTACTGCCACCAGAAAATTCTGGGTGCTGCTTAAGGAAAGTAAACAGTTGTTGTCCCTGCGCTTCTGGTAACATTTCGACAGTTAATAGATCTAGATGATTACGCAAATTTGGAACAGTTAGGGCTAGCGCCAACAAGTGGTTTTGGCTTTTGATAACTTCGGCCGAAACAGCCGGTGGCGCTGGCTTAAAAGCCGGTTGCTTAAGCCGAGTGGCTTGCTTGTTGGTTTGCAACTTGCTTTGCAGTGCCTCTTTGCTAACACCCAAGGTTTTACCAAGCTTTTCTAAAAAGTGCTCCTGCTCAACCGGGTCTTGCAGGCTTTTTACGACAGTTAGCATAACATCGCTGTATAAACGCTTGTCGGGAGCTTTGCTAAGGTCCAAGCGCTCCTGATAAACGCGCATCAGCCAGTCGAGGGCGTACTCTGGTTTGTCGATCACCTGCTGCCAGGCCTTAGGGTTTTTCTGTATAAGCTCGTCCGGGTCTTTGGCGTTAATAACTGTTACGATGCTCAAGTTTACACCGGCTTTACTGGCCAACGGAATGGCTCGTTCGGCGGCAGCGATACCGGCCACATCTTGGTCAAAGGCCAGGCGCACATCCTGAACAAAGCGCGACAAAGCCTTAAGGTGATGCTCGGTTATGGCCGTACCGGCGGTAGCCACCACATTATTAACGCCAACTTGATGACTGGCCACTACATCCATATTGCCTTCGACAATCACAGCATAGCCACTTTTGCGGATGGCCTCCTTGGCCAAGTGCAGCCCAAAGACATGTCGGCTCTTGTCGTACAGCGGGGTTTGTGGAGTGTTTAGGTACTTGGGTGCATTGGGTATGTCCTCTAAAAGACGACCGGTAAAGCCAATCACCTGCCCTTGCGGGTCCATTAAGGGAATCATGATGCGACTACGGAACATGTCGCCAACCCGGCCGCGTTGCGTGCTTAGGCCGGCGCGTTTAAGCTCGTCGGCCGTAAAACCTTTTTTGGTCGCAAAATCAGTTAGGGCCGCCCCGTTATTGGGCGCGTAGCCCAGACGAAACGACAGAGCGGTGCTTTTGTCGATTTTGCGCTTTTTGAACACATAATCAACCGCATCTTGATTCTTACTTAAGTGAACTTGGTAGAATTTGGCAGCCAATTCGTTGGCATCACTGAGGCGTTGCTTAACTTTACCCTCACCCGGACGGTGTTGATACTGCGTCAGCTCAACACCAGCCTTGCGTGCTAGCAACTCCAAGGCCCCCTTAAAATCGACGCCTTCCATTTCCATAACAAAGCTGAACATATTGCCACCTTTGCCACTACTGAAGTCGTGCCAGATCTGTTTTTCGGGACTAACCATAAAACTGGCCGTCTTTTCGTTGCCGAACGGACTCAGCCCCTTAAAGTTGCGACCGGCGCGCTTAAGTTCGACGTACTGTCCAATAACGTCTTCTATACTGAGCCGTTGCTTAATTTCCTCTACAGCGTCCATATCTGTGAATATTGTACGCTATCTGGTAATACCTATGCTGCATATGCTTTAATTGGGAGTATGCAATTGAACCAACCTATCCCGCCACCCCTACCTGGTGGCGAAAACCCCTACGACTTTATTTTGAACGGCAATCAAAAGCCCAAGAAGTCCGTCCTACCAACCACCCAGTCCAAAAAACAGCGCATCCTCTTTGTGTTGGGCGGAGCCTTTATTCTGTTCAGCCTGTTTGCGATTGCCATGCTGCTTATTTCGAGTGCCGGTGGTGAAGACAAGAAGATGCTAACCGGTATCGCCCAGACACAAACCGAAATCATGCGTGTTAGCCGTGAAGGCGCCAGCGATGCCAAGGACACAGCCATTCAAGGCTTCGCCCAAAGCACCGCCCTAGTTATTACCAGCAGCCAGCAGAAAACTACGGCTTACCTTGGCAAGCTTAAAGAAGCGCCCACCACCAAAACCTTAGCTCTAGGTCGCAGCACCAAAACTGATACTACGCTTAAAACTGCCAAAGAGGCCGGGCGTTACGACCAAGAACTTCTAAAGATACTAAGCACCTCTTTGGAAGCTTACAAACAAGAGCTGTCGACCGGCTACAAGCAGGCTACCAATAAGTCGCAGAAGCAGTTATTAGAGTATCTCTACAATCAGGCTAAGAACCTTAGCAAGAATCAACCGACTAGCTCATAAGAGTGCCGAATCAGACCTTGCACTTCTTCCCAGGGTAGCTGGCCACTCAATATGATCGTGTTCCAATGCTTTTTATTCAAGTGGTAGCCTGGTAAAACTGTTTCATACTTTTCGCGTAACGTTTCGGCTAATAGTGGGTCACATTTTAGACTTACCCTTAATGGATCCTTACCTTCGCTAATCAGGGCAAACATTTTGTCGCCCTTTTTGTAAACCGCTACACCTTCGCCAAATGGGTAATCCAGCCGGGCGTTAGGCATGCTTAAAATGTAATCTTCAACTGTCTTGTGATCCATGGGTCTTGAACCAATCTAAATAATTCTGTAGCTCGGCTATGCTGGCCTGAATGTCATCAAAGGCTCGGTGAACTCCAGGCTTTTCGAAAACTTCGCCATATTTGCCCTGCATAACAATCTTAAAACTAGTTACGTCGAGCATGCGATAGTGCAACTTAAGGTCGAGCGCCGGCATCCACTGTTTTATAAAACCGCGATCGCTGTGTATTGAGTTCCCGGCCAAAATAGCCGGGTCATTACCAAAGTGCTTTTGAATAATGGCAACTAATTCTTGTTCAACTTGCTGTAGGGGCTTGCCTTCGGCTAGCTTTTGAACAAATTCGTCACGGTTTTGCGGGTAGTCCTTCCACCAAATATTAGCCTGCATGCGTTTAACTACCTTTTCCTGGGGATGACTAATGCGCGCTTCGTAGCTTTCTAATGTTTTAAAGTCGAAGTCAGTTATTTCGGCGGCAATTTCTAATATAACGTCTTGCTGGGCATCAAGGCCGGTCATTTCTAGGTCAACCCAGAGTAGCTTAGTCGGTATTTTATCCTTGTCTATATCGGTCATGCTGATTTTTCCTTAAAATTTAATGCCACCGAGTTAATGCAGTAGCGTTGCCCGGTTGGTGTCTGAGGAGCGTCGTTAAAAACATGGCCTAAGTGACTGCCGCAGGTGGCACAGGTTACTTCGGTACGTTTTACGCCCATGCTTGAGTCATCGCTAAGTTTAAGTTTGGAGCTATTTTTTACTTCGTAAAAGCTGGGCCAGCCACTGCCTGAGTCAAATTTATGTTCGCTACTAAAAATTTCGGTGCCACAAGCTGCGCATGAGTACATTCCTGATGCGTCATTATGAAGCAAGGCACCAGTAAAAGGCGCTTCGGTCCCCTTTTGGCGCAAAACTGCGTACTGATCCTTACTTAACTTATTTTTCCAGTCTGGGTCGGCGTTGGCCACTACTTGTCTTTCTTTTTGGTCAACTTGTCTAACTTAAGGCCATGTACCACAAAGTAGACTAAGGCCGCGACGATAGCGAAGCTAATGAACTGCATGACGAAAGCCCCCCAAGTAAAGACGGCTACTTTCTCGCCATTGGTAATTCGTAGGGTTTTTTGGCCAAGATCACCGTTGCCCGGCAAAATAAGACCCAATAGCGGGTTGATAAAGCTGAATACAAACGAGTCAACTAACGACTTAATCTGGGCACCCAGCACAATACCAATCGCCAACCCAACAACACCTTGCTCGCGCAAGAAATCAACAAAGCCTTGCATCGGCCGTAAAACCTTTGGCATTGTGATCGCCGGAAAGGTTACCGTCACCTCGTGGGATTTTGCTTGCTTTTTTTCTGCCATATGTAATTATTTTACCTTTTTCGCAAGCTAAAGCCAAGTGCAACTACATCTGTTCGGGGGCGGCAATGTTAAGCAGTTCTAGGCCGTTTTTTAGAACCTGGGCATAAGCCGCCACCAAACTGAGCCGAAAGTCTTGGCGTTCATCGCCAATAACACGGCTCTTTTCGTAAAAACGGTTAAATGTTTGGCAAAGTTCATAGAGGTAGGTAGCGATGTGATGCGGCATCCGATCACTTGAGGAACGTTCAACCGCCTCGGCGTATTCTGACAGCTTACGAACTAACGACCGTTCGGCTGGCTGGAGTTCGTTAACCGCAGTCGTGCCCTGCACCTCGGCCTTGCGCAAAATGCTTCGGGCCCGGGCATGCGCATATTGCAGGTAAGGACCAGTGTTACCTTCTAAGCTGACGCTCTCGGCCGGGTCGAACACAATGTCACCACCAATTCTAGCCTTCAAAAACAAGTAAGCGATCGCCGCAAACTGACTATCTTCTTGGTTGTCACCACTGTAACCCTTGGCTTGTTGGGCGGCTGCCACAGCATCGAAAAGCCACTCGATGTTAATCACATCACCGGTTCGGCTACTCATTTTGCCAGTAGTGAGCTTAATTATGCCGTGTGGCAAGCTAAAGCACCGGTTGGCTAGCTCGGGCATAAAGTTACTCAGCGCCGCATAGACCACTTTAAAGTAGGCCTGCTGTTCGTTGCCGGTAATGACAATCGAGGCGTCCATTTTAAAGTCTTCGTCTTTTTGAACCGCCAGAGCCAAGTCACGGGCAGCATATAAGGTGGTTCCCCGCTGGGTTATAAACACTGCTGTATGCAAACCGTCCTTTTCTCCCTCATAAATAACCGCACCGTCACTTTCGTTAAAAACGGCGGGAACGTTTTCGAGCACCAGTTGTTTACCTAGCACATCGGCATCGCGCTCCAAGTAGCGCTTTTCGACAGGAGTCGAACGGAGTCGTTTAAAAATGCCCTCAAAGTATTCAAAACTCCATTGATTGCAGGTCTCGTACACTTCGGTAAACAGCGGATCATCTAGCCTAAAACTTTGCTTGGTAAGCTCCTCGATTTCGGCCTGAGCCTGTTTGTCGTCTTTGTAAGCGGCCGAACCCAGGCGGTACATGTCGCTCATAAACTTGGAGCGGTCAGCCTGAGGAATGCTGGCCAGCTTTGAGGCGTCGTTATTAATATGTTTCAGAATCGCCCACATGCTTTTGCCAACATGCAAACCAACGTCGCCATGATAGCTAACACGATGAACTTTTGCCCCGCCGGCCTCTAAAACATTGGCAATCGTATTAGCGACGATAATGTTGTAGGCGTGACCAATATGAAGGTCTTTGAACGGGTTTGGGTTGTTGGTTTCAATTACAATTGTTTGTCCAGCCAGATGACTATTCTTACCGAAGTTAGTTTTTTTAGCCTGAATTTCGCGCAGAATGCTAAGTAACTGTTTGTCGGCTAACATAATATTCAAAAAGCCTGGACCAGCCACGTTTACACTAGTGATTGAGCCATCGTTATTCGACTCTAGGTAGGCTTTGATTTGTTCGGCAACGTCACGCGGTGCTTGCTTGGTCTGCTTGGCAAGTTGCAAAGCAACGTTACTAGAGAAATCACCAAACTGCTCGTCGGGACGAGTTAGTTCCGGCGCAACCGTAATACCAAATAGCTCGTCGCAGGCTGTCGCTAAAAGCTCCACAAGATAGGTCATGGTAGCTAGTATAACAGATTAGCGCTTGGCTTCGTGGCTGTTCCGCTGGGCCAGACGTACTAGCTGATAACCAACCGCGTATATACTTGCCAGTAAGGTAAAGAACATCAGCGTAGTGGTAAATACTTGTGGGTGACTTGACGGGTTTACAAACGGCTCCGAAACATCAAAGATCAGGCCAAATGGGTTAAGAATAATATCCCAACTATTCCAGCGTAAGTAGCGCCCAAGATAAATTGCAAAGCTACACAGTAACAGCACCAAGCCGGCCAAGAAATGAGCAATATTGCGCCCCACGGTTTGGCGTAATTTGGCATGAACGCCGTACAAACTTACATAGCCCAGTATAAAACCATTGAACATGAACGAAATGAACATCGTAACATCGTACAACAGGCTAATGTCACCGGTAGCCCGTAGGTGGATCATGTCACTGGCAATATAAAAAGCGTTGGGCAGAAAGGCCAGCCAAGCCAGTGTCAAAAATAAGTTTGGCCAGTTATGCCAACGAGTCTTGTTGAGTCTGGCCAGTAGCCACCAAGCAAACGCTAACGGTAACCAAGCCAGTACCAAATTCCAGGCCAAGAACCAGTAGGTCCAGGTTTGGGTCGCCAAAATACGCACCAATAGGAAACCTAAACTAACGGCACTTGAAGCCATCAAGGTTAGCAAGAGCTGGTCGCGTGACGTTCGTGTAGTAGCTCTCATACGCTCCTATTATAGCAAGTGGGTTATAATATAGCCGATGCAGTTACTTTACCGCTTTCTCGACCGTTGTCGAAAAATAGTCCAACGTGGCGCCCTGGCAATTGCCAAGCTTTTAAATAGCGTTAGTGGCGGCCGCTTATCGCCAAATGCCGTTACCCTATTTGGCTTTGCCATGCATCTACCAATTGCCCTGTTGATAGCACGCGGCTACTTTATATATGCCGGTTTACTCCTGATTGTTTTTGGCCTATTCGACACCCTGGACGGTCAGCTGGCACGGCTGCAAGGACGAGCCAGTAACGTTGGTATGTTCTTAGACTCGGTGACCGACCGCATGAAAGAAGCCCTGCTATATGTTGGTATCGCCTACTTTTTTGTCTGGTCAGGCCAGCCAAACATGGCAGTCTGGGCCGTGGCAGCTTGTGGAGCCGGTTTACTAGTTAGCTACATTAACGCCTGGGGTGAGGTTGTCACCAAAGACATTAAAAACGAACACCACCAAACTAACAAAGTCTTTCGTGGTGGCATTATGAGTTTTGATGTTCGGATGTTTGCGATTATTGTTGGCCTACTCTTTAACCAGCTGCCCGTTGCCATTGTTGTGATTGCTATCCTAGCCTGGGTAACGGCCCTACAACGAGTTCGAATGGTAATGCAGAAACTCCGTTAGTCATGCTTAAGATAGACCTGCACACGCACTCAATAGCCTCCGATGATGGTGGTATAACCCCACGCCAATACCAACACTTGCTCGACAATGGCCATCTAGACTTTATTGCCGTAACCGACCACAACCAGATAGCCTTAGCGCTACAGCTACGGCAGGATCTTGGCAGCCGCATTATCGTAGGTGAAGAAGTTATGACTCGTCAGGGCGAGATCATTGGCCTGTTCTTAAAAAAGTTAATTAAGCCCAACATGACTGCTCTGGAAACGGTTAAGGCCATCCATGACCAGGGTGGCTTGGTATACATTCCCCACCCCCTCGAAACTATTCGGCATGGCCTGCAAGCCGTCGTTCTAGACAGCCTGGCCGACTACATCGACATCATAGAAGTTCATAACGGCCGCGCTGTGGCCCAAAACCGAAGCACCGAGGCTTTGGTATGGGCTAAGCGTCATAAAGTCCAGGTTGCTGCCAGTAGTGATGCCCATACCATGCGCGGCGTTGGCCATACCTACACCGTCACCGACCAAGCCATTACCAAGGCCAATCTGCTTGTAATGCTGGAACAAGCCACGCTCTGTGCAGCTCGACCTCCCTTAACAACCTTGGCAGCGCCCAAATATAATAAACTTCGCAAGAAACTGCAGAGGAAATCATGAACTGGCTCCAGGCAATTTTATTCTTTTTGCCAGCCGGCGTAGCCAATGCTACCCCTGTTTTAGCCAATAAAATACCAGTGATTAGGAACTGGCGGGCGCCAATGGATTTTGGCATCAGCTGGCACGGCAAACGCTTGCTGGGCACCAACAAAACTTGGCGCGGCGTTCTAACCGGTAGTTTAATTGGTGGTCTCACCGCCCTGCTTTTGTCGCCGTTCATCGATTATCATAATTCACTGTGGGCTACTTTTGGGCTCGGCTTTATTATGGGCTTTGGTGCTCTGTTTGGTGACGCCGTCGAGAGCGCCATAAAACGTCGCCGCGGCATTCCGGCCGGCTCCAGCTGGTTCCCGTTTGATCAAACCGACTATATTATTGGCGGCCTAGTATTTTTGTTGCCCTGGATGCAGTTGTCCGCCCAAACTATGGCAGTAATATTTGCCAGCTACTTTGGGTTGCACCTAATTGTCGCCTATATAGCCTATTTGCTTGGGCTCAAAGACAAGCCAATCTAAACTTCGCCACGCTCTTTTTTACGTTGCTCGGGCGTTTCGTTAGGACGCGCGTAGTCATCTTCCAAACGCCAGGTGGTGCCTAGTTCGGGCGTTGATACTTCAATGATGTCGCAGTCAGTTACACCAACCAAGCGGTGCTTCTGACCAAGCTGGGTACTATAACCCATGCCGGGCTGCAAGACGGTTTCGATTAACTTACCGGTGTTATCTTCCCAAATAACCTTGGCTTCACCAGCTTGGATTAACCAACTTTCTTGTTTTTGGTCGTGAATTTGCAAACTTAACTTAGCGCCGGCCTTAATGTGCAACAGTTTGCCCATGTATGGAGCGTCGGCGGGCACCCAGTGCACCTCATAGCCCCAGGGCTTATCGACTTTCTTGGCATACGGCTGGTTGCTAAACTTACTCGGGTCAAAGGCTGGTGTTTGGTCGCTCATGCGTCTAATGCCACCTTAAACTTCTCGACCAAGTCGACCGGGGCTGGATTTAAGCCATTAAGTAAAGCTAGGTAGATACTTACAAAGTCGCCTAGCGCCGAGGCCCAGAGCATCTGCTCCAGTACAGTCTCCCCTTTGACTTGCACAACAATTGGCTCTGGTCGCATGCCCGAAAGTAAACGCGCACTGACCTCAAAGCGTTTTTGGACGCGTGGGTGCTCAAGACTGCTTCTTAAATCAACCACAGCGTATGGCTTGTCGGTCGGCTGCTTACTCCAGCCGATGAATTCATTGTGATTGAACTCCGGAATCTGGTTTAGCCAGGCGGCTTGCTTGGCATTCTCGTTAATACTAATCTTCCATTTATAAGCCGCCGGGTACAGGTGTGGACCGGCATACATAACCACTGATTTGCCAATGAGTTCCTGAGCAATTTGTTTAGCCAAGTTATCTTTGGTGGCAACATCTGGTCGCCAAGCCGCGACTTCTCTATTCAAAAATGGGCCAGTCGCCTCGACAGTTTGGACAAAATCTTTGGCTGCAACCACGCCGGCCTTCTCCAAAATTACTAGCAAGGCCTTAAAGTTGGCTAAAACAGCGTATCTTGGTTGGGCCGTGTGGGGTAACTCTAGAAAAGGGTAATTCTTGGTTTGAGCCGCCTCTTTTAACTTGCCGCCACCGGCAATAATCACAATTTGGGCACCTTTTTGTTCGGCCTGACCCAGAGCCGATAGTGTTTCTTCGGTATTGCCGGAATAACTAGCACAAATTACTAAGGTTCGTTCATTAACAAAGTGCGGTAAGTCATAATTGCGCACTACTTGGAAAGGTACAGTAACTGGTGGCCAGGTCTGAGCCAGTAGAGCCGCTAAAGCCGAACCTCCCATACCGGCGTAAACAATATTCTGGATTGGTTGAAAGGCTGTTACACCCGACAAACTAAAGGCTTGCTCAAGTTGATGACCCTGTTTTTCGACGATGCCCAAGGCATCTTCGACATCGCGTTCATGAATATAGGCAAGATCGTCTAACATACGCTGTACAGCCTCCGATTAATACTTTTTAGTATACGCCATGGCTATGGTATAGTGCTTATAGTTTAATAGTAATCTAATAGGGGGTGGGTACATGTTTGGCCACGACGATAACGACGAAAAAAAAGATGAAACTGTAGTGGTTGCGCCAACCACCGATCCAACTGCCACTGATACGACCGATCTAAGCAGTCTTGGTGCTGTCACCGACCCAAGTCCTACCCCAAGCGATAACCCACTGGTTAGCCCACCTGCCGACGATGCCACTGATCAACCCGAAGAGACTACTACGTCTACACCAGAGGTATCAGCCGACGAGCCAACTGCCGCCCCAGAAGTAACTCCCGAAGTAACCACCGAGGTTGCTACCGTAGAAACTTCTGAACGTGAAACTTCCTCTCCTTCTAACGAAGGTGATGACGAGTTATTAAGTCTCAAGAAACAGGCTTTAGAAGAACTAGCTCCTTTGGTTGATCAGCTCGATCAGACACCCGAAGAAAAGTTCAAAACGACTATGATGATGATTCAAGCAACCGATAGTGCCAGCCTCGTTAAGGTTGCTCACGAAGCTGCTCAAAATATTACCGACGAAAAAGTTCGGGCTCAAGCCTTGTTAGACATCGTCAACGAAATCAACTACTTCACTCAGAAATAAATCTACTCGTCGCTCGAAGGACCGGTGCTTGGTAAATCTGTTGCTGTTGGGCCAGTTGCCGGTGTCTGAGTTGGCGTAGAAGTACCGCCCGTGCTACCGGAGTTACTTGGAGCTGGCGTTGGAGTCGGCGTTGGGGCTGGCGTCGATGTAGCTTGCTGATCGCCGGCAGTTTTCTGCTCAGCTTGGCCGTTTTCTTGTGTTGTGGGGGTCGCCTTGGGCTCATCATCCTTGGTTACAGCATTCCACACCCATTGCCCAAACCAAAACAAGCCAAGTACAAACAGCGCCGTAAGGACAAATGTAACTATTGAAACCAGCCAAACTCGCCCCATGCTTTGGTTGCCACTGGGTTGATAAATGTCTTTGGCAGAATTTACTTCGGGCGATTCAGTCGACTCGACTGGCTGATCGGTTTGCTGTTTTCGGCGAAATGACCACATATGCTACTCCCTTAGCCCACCAACACCTTAATTTTACCTACAGTAATACAGAACTAGCGGGAGCGCAAGTTATTACATACCCATCATGCCGCCGCCCATACCGGCAGCGGCTGCAGCAGCATCATTGTTCTTTTCGGGAATATCAACCACCAAAGCGCCCATCGTCATGCTGGTACCAGCCACCGATACAGCATTTTGAACGGCTTCTTTAGTAACACGAGCTGGGTCCACGACACCCTTAGCCTTTAGGTCGACTAGCTTGTTGGGGGTGTTAACATTAACACCCTGCCCTGGCTTCTTAGCATCGCGAATCTTGGGTAACCACTCGTCTGGGTTTAAGCCGGAGTTGCGCATTAGCTCAAAGAAAGGCTGTAATAGAGCTGTCTTGAGTAGCTGACGACCAGCCGCTTCACTATCCGAACCTTCAACCTTGATACCATCGCTCAGGTTAAGAAGGGTGACGCCACCACCGGCCACAATGCCTTCGTCCAGAGCTGCTTTAACAGCGGCCACAGCGTCGTCAACGCGGAATTTCTTTTCTTCAATCTCGGTTTCGGTGGCACCACCAACCTTAATTACGGCAACTTTACCACTTAGAGCGGCCCGACGTTTTTCAAAGTTTTCTTTGTCGTACTCGTTGCTGGCGGTCAAAGCCTGCCCTTTAATTTGGTCGATACGAACTTTTACGTCTTGGGTGCGACCGGCGCCTTCGATAATGGTGGTCTCGTCTTTACCAACGATAATCTTGCGAGCACTACCAACCACATCAAGGTCGACATTGTCGAAGGTCATACCTTGGTCTTCGGTAATAACAGTAGCGCCAGTTAAGATGGCGATGTCTTCAAGGATTTCTTTGCGGCGGTCACCAAACGACGGCGCCTTAACGGCTATGGTGTTAAATACGCCCTTGAGCTTGTTGAGCACTAGAGTCCCCAGGGCTTCGCCTTCAACATCCTCGGCAATTAAAACTAAGTCTTTTTTACCAGCGGCTGCCAGTTTTTCTAGCAACGGTAGGAATTCTTGAATACTGGTAATTTTCTGTTCGGTAATAACCACGGCCGGTTTTTCGGCAATCGCTTCCATGCGTGTAGTGTCGGTAACCATGTAGGCACTGACAAAACCGCGGTCAAAAGTAAAGCCTTCGACGACTTCACTCTCTAGATCTAGCCCCTGACCCTCTTCGACAGTAACAACGCCTTCTTTACCAACTTTGTCGATTACATCGGCAATTAGCTGACCGATTTCGGCATCACCAGCCGAGATAGTAGCAACTTCGGCGACACGTGACTTCTTACCCTTAATATCTTCGGCTAAACCACCCAGTTTACTAATAACTTCGTGCGCGGCACTTTCTAGACCCTTACGTAACAGCATTGGGTTGTGACCAGCGGCAATTAGCTTATTAGCTTCATTCAAAATATGGTAAGTCAGTACCGTAACAGTGGTAGTTCCATCACCGGCCACATCATTCATCTTATTAGCAGCCTGCTTAATGAGCTCGGCACCAACCTTGTAGCCCAATGTTTCGTCGTCTTCTTCGGCCAGTTCAACACCTTTAGCAACAGTTACGCCGTCATGAGTCACGGTCGGGCTACCGTAAGCCTTGCTAATAACTACGTTGCGGCCTTTTGGCCCCATGGTTGTCTTAACAGCGTTGTATAGAATCTCGGCACCAGCTAGCACGCGGCGGCGAGCATCGTCATCGTAAAATACTTTTTTTGCCATTAGGTGTGTCTCCTTATTTAACCGTCGCCAGGACGTCTTCTTCTTTTACTAAAATGTAGTCTTCTTTTTCTACCTTTACATCGGTAGTGCTGTAGCTCTTATAGATGATACGATCACCTTTTTTTACCTGGGTAACAGCCGGGCCAGTCGCCAGTACGGTGGCTGTCTTTGGCTTTTCTTGAGCATTGTTGGGCAAGTACAAACCACTAGCTGTGCGCTCGTTAGCAGTATCTCCTTGCGCAACGATGTAATCCGCGAGAGGGTGTAGATTGAGGGACATAATAAAAACCTCCTTTTAAAACGTTAAAAACCTCTTGGTAGAGGCATTGTAGCGAAGATTTTTAGCACTTTCAAGCCTAGAGTGCCAAAATTAGCTCGCTTCTGATCCGTTCTGCTTTTTTATGATTCTTAACAGCATGCCGACGGTGGCGATGCCGGCCGCTCTTAATTCTTCGTCTGGCTCGTGTTCGGCAATGTCACCGGCCACAACCTCTTCTACAGAAGCAGAAAAGCCTTCAAGGTCATCGCCATCATAATGAAAGAAACTGGCAGCCGCAGTTAGCGTTTCCTCGTCAGGTACGGGCATTATTACTCCGTGACGTCTATACACACCTAGATCAACTGTATTATTCACATCTGTCATAATTCAGCATATTATACTTTTGTAATGTGTTTTTGTCAAAGGTTTGGGGGCTTGGCTGCCGGTGTTACAATCTATGCTAATGGCTATCATAAATCGTCGCGTACTAATGTCTGGAACGGATTATTTTACAGATGATTTCGCTATCAATCCGTATATGGACAGTTCCTTGGCGGTTGACCAAGAAAAGGCTGCCCAAGAGCATCAAGCCATACAGGCGGCGTTCAAACAAGCCGGCATAGCGATCGAAACGGTGGCCGCACCCCCAGACTGCCAAGACGGCGTGTACACGGCCAACTGGGCACTTACCAGAGGTAACATGGCAGTCATGTCTTCCCTGCCCAACAAGCGCCAAGCCGAACAGCCGCACGCCAAAGAAGCCCTGGAAAACCTGGGCTTTGTCACCGTCGAGGCGCCGTTTCACTTTAGTGGTCAAGGCGATGCTCTACCCTGTGGCAACTTATTGTTTATGGGTAGTCGTTATCGCACCGACCCAGAAATGCATAGGTTTGTAGCCGAAACCCTCGGCTATCAAGTTGTCAGTCTGCAGACCGTGCCGTCACGCATTAAGGGTGTTCCGGTAATAAACGAAGTAACTGGGTGGCCCGACAGCTTTTTTTATGATATCGACTTGGCTTTGTCAGTACTGACGCCCAACCTAATAGCCTGGTGCCCCGAAGCTTTTGTACCCGAGAGTCAGGCTAAAATTGAGCGCTTACCAATCGATAAGATCGAAGTTTCTTTTGAAGAAGCCACCAAGGGCTTTGCCTGTAACCTGGTTTCTA
>CAZVKH010000014.1:0-15383 GCA_964627095.1 uncultured Candidatus Saccharibacteria bacterium | reverse complement strand
GGCGTCAAAAATAATTAACTTTCTATTAAACCACCAGCGTAATCATTGACATAAGCAATACTACGTGATATCATAAGCGTAATTCGGTAAGCGAACAGAGGGTCCCTAAATAGGGGATCCTTTTGTTTTCTTACGGAGTGGTATTCGAGCGGTGGGACCAAAGCAATTAACAGGGAGGCTATAACATGGCTGGAACTAAAGATGGTGGCAAAGCTGCTGCTTCAACAAACAAGACTAAGTACGGTCCAGACTTTTACGCCAAGATTGGCGCAATGGGTGGTAAGAAGGGTCGCACCGGCGGCTTTTACGCCAACCGTGAACTAGCTCGCTTGGCAGGTGCCAAGGGTGGCCGCATTTCACGCCGCACTAAAAAGACTGCCTAAGTAATCCTTAGAGCAAGCTTGGAACAGTCCTCTTACGAGAGGGCTGTTTCTTTTTGGAGCAAACGGTAGGGGCGGCACAATTTGGAGCGCGAAACGCGCCACTGAGTATTGCAATTATAACAACAATAAGTGTGCATATCCCTCTGTAAGCTCGTGATCGTGCACTTCGGGCAGGCACTACGTTGGTGTAGCCAGTCGCGGTAGGTGTCGAGGCAATCCTGGATGTGGTCAGCGTCTATGGAGTGACCGTACTTCTTGCCCAGCTTGGCAGCCTTATCCCAGGCAGCCGCCTCGAGCTTAACCAGCTCAAAGTCGCTTTGGTAGGTGGTGTGGCCAAGTAGGGCATGGCCCATTTCGTGTAACAGCGACCAAACAGCCTTGGTGGCATCCTCTAGTTTATGGGGGTAGTGGACAGTTTGTTTGCGTGACGACCACGAAAAGGTTTCGCCAGCCGCAAAGCTGACCTGCGGGAAGTCCTTCTGAAGGGTATTAAGCAGTTTTTCCATGATGCTGCTTGATTAGGTAGTAACAGCCGTAAACGACGGCGTGCTCGGGGTGGGCGGCCGGTCGCAGGGGCGGTATCTTTAAAAGCTCGGTTTGATGCTGTTTAAGTTCAGCCTCTAACAGGGTGCCAAAGCGGTCAAAGTGCGAACCAACGCCGCCACCAATGATGACTACATCGGCCGGTACCAGACCAACCAACTCCAGAATGCCAAGGCTAAAGGCTTGAGCAATTTCTGACCAGACGGCTGGGTCGGTTATCTCCGATGCCTTCTTGCCATAGCGCTTAACAATGGCCGTACCGGAAGCAAACTCTTCCCAAGACTGAACTTTGTCTTGATATTCGATCATCATGCCACGGCCACCGCGATCGCCTAAAGCCAGGTCAATATTACCATTAGCGATATAAGTAACTCCAATACCAGTCCCGATTGTTACAAAAAGTACATTTTTAAACTCATCGATGACGTCCATTGCCTCGGCCAGGCCGCCGGCCTTGGCGTCATTCTCAATAACAAACGGACAGCCAAAAATTGCTTCTAGGTCAGCTTGAATCGACTCGTTGCGCCAAGACAAATTACCGCAAGAAACTAAGACGTTATTGTCGCGGTCAATAATGCCAGCTACACCAGCTGCCCCAGCCGCGAATTGTTTGGTCTCTAAATTTGCAGCTTGAGCGCGCAAGTCTTCTAAGAATTGCTGGTAATTATCAGCGGTGGGGAACTTAACAATCTGACCCAACTGGCCGGTTTCGTCTAAAACGGCCACCAACGTCTTGGTACCCCCAACATCAATCCCCAAATACATAAAGTTAGTATATCTGCTAACTCTCGAAATCAAAACCTAATCTTGCCAGGAGTGAGCACTGCATCTGCAGGCCGCTAGGCCGAAGCCGCAGTGTAAACTGCTGGCAAGTATTAGAGCTTTGACTTCTAGAGAGGTAACAGATATAATGAAGCTAATCTTGTCGGCGGAACACCACCCAACCGACAGAAATATTTTCCAAGGAGGAATAGGCATTCATGCCAAAGAATACATTAACTATGGATGAGCTGCTGGCGTCGAACGACGTACAACAGATCAAAACCGGCGACGTTATCGAAGCTACTGTTACCTCTGTTAAAAAGCACGAGGTTTGGGTAGATTTGGGCGCCAACGGATTGGGCGTTATCATGCGTCGCGAGGTCGGTTACGGCCAAAAACTAGAAGAGGGTAAACCAGTTACGGTAAGTGTAATTGACCCCGAAATGGATGAGGGCTACGCATTGCTAAGTATGCGCCGAGCCGCTAAAGATCGTGGTTGGGACGAACTACAACGCGTCTTTGACGCTGGCGAAACTATCGAAGTTATCGCTTACGACGCTAACCGCGGCGGTTTACTGGTTGAGCTAGAAGGCATTCGTGGCTTCTTGCCGGTATCACAACTGTCAGCCGGTCACTACCCACGGGTATCTGGGGCCGACAAGGACGAAATTCTACAGAAGTTAAACGCTTTGACCAACAAGCCCCTTAGAGTTCGTATTCTGGATATTAGTCGCAAAGAGAACAAGTTGATCTTCTCCGAGAAAGAAGCGCTTAAGGACGATATGCAAGCCCGCTTCTCGGAACTTAAGGTTGGCGATGCTGTGAAGGGTGTCGTGACCGGTGTAATCGACTTTGGTGCCTTTGTTAACATCGACGGCATCGAAGGCCTGATTCACATCTCGGAAATCTCATGGGAACGGGTCGAGAATCCACGCCAGTACCTCAAGGTTGGCGACGATGTCGAAGCTAAGATCATCTCGATCGACAAAGATCGCTTGAGTCTGAGTCTTAAGCAGATGAGCGAAGATCCTTGGCTCCAAGAAGTTAAAGCCTTTAAAAAGGGCGATACTGTCGAAGGTAAGGTTACGCGAATCACGCCGTTTGGTGCTTTCGTGCAACTGAGTGCCTCAGTAGAAGCTCTGGTTCATGTTTCCGAAATGGGTGACGGCGACGATGCTGCCAACCCCGAAGAAGTCTTCCGTCTCAACGAAAAGAAGGAATTCAAGGTGTTGGATATTGATACCGACAACCGCAAAATCGCGCTTAGCCTTAAAGAAGCTAAAGCCGCGAAATCTGAAAAAGCTAAATCCTAAAACTATGTAAGCATCAACTGGAAAGGAGTGCGTTATGGCTGTAAAAACCATTGAAGTAGAAGACAACGTTACCGTCGGCGCACTCGCTGACCAGTTAATGATTCCGGCCGCCAAGCTAATCGCCGAACTGTTTAAGAACGGCATCATGGCCACCATTAATGAACGGATCGATTTTGATACCGCTCAGATTATGGTTGGTGAGCTTGGTATGGAAGTTGAGCTGGTTAAGAAGGTCGTAGAAGAGGCTCCCATTAAGCGTCCGGCCGCCGTAGTCAGCGATCAGGCTCAGTCACGACCACCGGTGGTGGCAGTAATGGGTCATGTTGACCACGGTAAAACTTCTTTGCTCGACGCTATTCGTGGTGCCGAAGTTGCCAAGGGCGAAGCTGGCGGTATTACCCAGCACATTTCGGCCTACAAGGTAACGCATGGCGATCGCAGTATTACCTTGCTCGATACCCCTGGTCACGAGGCCTTTGCGGCCTTGCGTGAACACGGTGCCCAGCTGACCGACTTGGTGATTATCGTGGTAGCCGCCGATGACGGTATTAAGCCGCAAACCCTCGAGGCCATCCGATTTGCCCGCAAAGCCGGCGTTAAGATGGTAATTGCCATTAACAAGATCGACAAAGAAGGCGCCGATGTTAACCGCATTAAGCAGCAGCTATCAGAAAACGATCTGTTAATCGAAGAGTGGGGCGGCGACGTTATTACCGTTGAAGTGTCGGCTAAAACCAAGCAGAACATCGACCAATTGCTGGACATGGTCTTCTTGGTTTCTGACGTCGAAGAACTTAAGGCCGACTTTGATGGTCCAGCTCACGGTTTAATCATCGAAGCTCACATGGAACAGGGACGCGGTCCGGTCGCCGAAGCACTGGTAACTCAGGGAACCCTTAAGCCGGGTGACTTTGTGGTCGCCGGTGCCGCCTATGGCAAGATCCGTAACCTCGATGGTACCAACAAGCAGCCAATTACCGAAGCCACACCGTCGACTCCGGTGGTGATGAGTGGCTTCAAAGAGTTACCGGAATTTGGTGACGAGTTTATCGTCGTGGCCAATGAAAAAGACGCTCGCGCCGCTGTTGAAGTTGCCAGGCAGAACCAGAAGAATAACAGTAGTCAACAGATGAGCAGTGGCGAATTGCTGCGGGTGATTAACCGTAGTAACGAGCTGCAAGAGCTTAATATTATCGTCAAAGCCGACGTGCAGGGCTCATTAACCTCTGTTATCGACAGTCTTAAGACCCTAGACACCGAAGAAGTCGCCATCCGCGTAGTCGGCTCTGGTATTGGTGCTGTCAACGACAACGATGCCCACTTGGCGCACACCAGTGGCGCCATTATCTACGGCTTTAACGTCTCGGTTCCTAACAACATCAAACAGATTGCTGCCCGCGACAAAATTAGCATCCGGCTATTCCACATTATTTACGAGCTAATCGATGACGCCAAAGATGCTCTGAGCAAGATGCTACGACCAGAAATTGTCGAAACTGAGCTGGGTCGCCTGATTATCAAAGGTGTCTTTAACACCACTAAGACTGAAGTCATCTGTGGCGGTGAAGTCACTAAGGGCAAGCTAGAGGTGCCGGCGTTAGCCCGTGTTATGCGTGGTAACGAGGTATTGGCCGAAGTCGAAGTAACCAACCTGAAGCGTGGTCCGCAAGACGCCAAAGAAGTCGTAGAAGGTGAAATGTGTGGCATGAACCTCAAGACCACCTCTCGTCTATTACTCGAAGAAGGTGACAAGATCGAATTATTCCGCCGCGAAACGGTGATGCGCCAACTCTAAGGAGCTCCTATGGACATGCCGCCCGATACTAATCCGCCGCTGTCACTCAAAGAAATCATCGAGCAACGCCAACAAGAGGCGGCTCAGCAGCCTGCTAAATTGCCCTACCGGAGGGTAGTTCGTAAAAGCGCCCTGGCGGCGGTACTCTTTATGGCGTTAATTGGACTAATTTTGCTAGTCATAAATTGGGTTGAGTAGGGTACAATAAACGCTAAAGGAGTCTTAACGAATGTTTAAACTAGACGACAACTTACTACACGAACTTGGTCTTGGTAGCCTGCCGCCTTCCGAAAAGAACAACATGCTCAATCATATCTACCAAACGCTCGAGATGCGCGTAGGTATGACCTTGGCTCAACAGATGTCCGAAGACCAACTTAAGGAATTCGAAGCCTTTATTGACGGCAATGACGAAGCCGGCGCCCTAAAATGGCTCGAAACCAACTTCCCGAACTACAAACAGGTTGTGGCCCAAGAACTCGACAAGCTCAAAGCCGAAATTAAAGCGGCTGCTCCACAGATTCTGGCCAGTGTTCAGCAGCAGATGGCCCAAATGCCCCAGCAACCCCAACCGATGGCAGCGCCAGCCCCTCAGCCGTACCAACAGCAGCCAGCTTATCCGCAACCGCAAATGCCGCCAGCGCCGGCTCCAGTATCGCCCAACAACGACCAAACTGCTGTTTAGTTTAGAGCAAATCCCTATAGCCAGCCAAGAAAGCTTCGGCCGTCATTTCGGCCTTTCCAGCCGGTTTTAGCTTTTTGATGGCCAAAGACTGCTCACCGGTGCCAATAATCAATTGCTTGCCCTCTACGACGGTCTGAGCGGGCTTATGAATGGACTCGACAACGCTGGCTTGGGTTATAACGATTTCCTTGCCGCCCAGGGTGGTGCGACTCTTGGGCCAGCCTTGGAAGGCGCGGATTTCTCGTTCTATCTGTTGAGCCGGTTTGTCCCAGTCAATAATGCCATCATCCTTGGTGAGCTTGCGTGAATAACTGGCAGACGGGCTGGCAGCCATGGTGACTTCTTCTTGCGGGGCTGGGTCAACTTTTCCTTCTAGGTAAAGAGGTAGAACTTGAGCTAAGGTCTGGTCGCTGAGCTGAATTAGATCTTCGGTTAGTTGCGGGGTGGTGACGTCGTCTGGCAGGTCGTAAGGGGCTTGAGCTAACAGGGGTCCCTCGTCCATGGCAGCGACTATAAGCATTAGGCTGACACCAGTTTGTTTCTGGCCACTCAGGACGCTAAAAGTGATCGGGTCGGCCCCGCGCCACTCTGGTAAGAGCGAAAAGTGACTGTTAACAATGCCGTAAGGGAAGAAGTCGATAACGTCTTGAGCGATGATAATCCCGTAGTCGATAACCACGCCAACAGAGCTGCTAACTGGCTTTTGGGCAAAAAGAGCCGATAGCTCTGGCTTATCGGCTGGCGTAAAAGTTTTAATGCCTAGTTTGTCGCAGAGCTCTAAAACTGGCACTGAACCACGATGGTGTTCAGCCCGCGGCTTGGTAATAACGGCTTCGATAATAAAGTGTTCAGTTAAAAGCTCCAGAGAACGAGCGGCAACTGGGCCACTACCAAAGAAGACTATTGTCTTTGACATCTTTGTCATAGTCGAGATCCTCCAGTTTGCCATCTTTATTTAAGCGATAAAAGGCCTCGGGGTTGTCTTTGATGTGATCGATAAAGACAATTCCTTTAGTATGATCGATCTCGTGCTGGAAGACACGCGCCAAAAAACCGTTTGCGGTAGTACGGAATTCGCGGCCGTTAATATCTTGGGCTTTAACGCGAACTTTGTTGTAACGTTTAACTTTGCCGTAGACATCTTTAATGCTCAAACAGCCCTCATAATCTTCGACCAGCTCACCTTCGTGCTTGGTTATTTCGGGGTTTATAAAAACCTGAAAAGAGCGGTCATTCTTGTCGTTAAAATTACTACGAATAACTACGACGCGATACATTTGATCGATTTGAACGGCCGCTAAAGCGACGCCAACTTCATGATCACGGCTGTCTTCCCAGTCCAGTGTGGCGGCTTCCATATTAGCGATTAGCTGAACAATTTCGGGGGTAACTAAGCCAACTTTTTGCGATTTTTGACGCAAGTGGTCGTTCGGTAGGGTGATAATACTGTCTTTAGGAGTGCTCATTACACCAGATTATATCAGACAGGGCTTCATGCTCGTAACTTCTTACCGCGGCTTCGACCTCAGGGGTCTGCAGATGCAGCTTGAAGTTACATCCAAAGCCCTTTGATATAATCCGCTTAAAGGAGGTTGAGCGGATCTAAATCATGTGTCCAATTGGCCGGTAATAGGGGGATGATTTTTAGGAGTTCGCCACGGTCTTTGGCTTTGATGATCAGCTGCCATTGGTACTTGCCACCAATCTTTTCAAAGAAGCTGGGGGTTGGACCGACTACTTCTATGCGCAAGCCGGCGCGCAACAGGCTATCGGCTAGTTTTTCGGCGGCCGACTGAGCACTTTTAGCGGTGGCGCGGGCGCAGCTAAGCTTTAAGCAGTGGTAGAAGGGCGGAAAGCCGTAGGTTTTTCTTTCCTTTAATTGCTCGCTAAAGAATTCTGACCAGTCTTGGGTGACGGCCGCTTGAACGGCTGTTCCTTGCGGGGAATAGCTTTGGATAACGACTGTGCCGGCTTTATGTCCGCGACCAACCCGGCCGATAACCTGAGTTAGCAACTGATAGGTTTGTTCTTCGGCGGTGTAGTCGGGGAAGTAAAGGCCGCTGTCGGCCACCACCACACCGACCACTGTTAAGCCGGGCAGATCCAGCCCTTTGGCCAGCATTTGGGTGCCGACTAAAATGTCGACTTGACCATCGAGGACGGCTTGATAGTGTTGGTCGAGCCGTTCGGCCTTGAGGTTGTCGGTATCAAAGCGTTGGACGCGGGCACCCGGAAAAGCCTTTTTTAGTTCTTCGGTTAGCGATTTGGTGCCGACACCCTTAAAGATTAGCTCGGTGCCGCTACAGGCGGGACAACTGCTAGGGACATTCTCGGTGTGGCCGCAGGTGTGGCAGCGCAAGCGGTGCTTGTCGGCGTGGAAAGTCAGCGGCAGGTCGCAGTTGGGGCAGGTGGCCTGCCAACCACAGCTCTGACATAGAACTAGTCGGGCCGTGCCGCGGCGGTTGAGCATGATTAGGCTTTGTTCACCCCTGTCTAAAGACACCTGGATCGCTTTGAGTAAGGTGTTCGACAGGTGGGGATGCTTGCTAAACTGGTCGCGGTCTTTGAGGTCGATCAGCTCAATCTTCTTTTCGGTTTCACTACCCGCCGGCTTATCAATCAGCCGAACAATCGGGATCTTTTTAGCCTGGGCTAGGGCGTATTCGCTAACGGCCGGTGTGGCCGTGCCCAAAATTAGCTGCGCCTGGTGTAGCTGAGCCAGTTTAGAAGCCACCCGCAGAGCCTGGTAGTAGGGCGAAGAATCTTGCTTGTAAGCGTGGTCGTGGGCTTCATCGACGACGATGAGCCCCAAGTTGCGAATTGGGGTAAACAGGGCTGAGCGCGGTCCAACTACCACGACTGGGCCGCTAGCTTGGAGGATCTGTAGCCAGGCGGTGCGCCGTTCGGCCGGTGTTAAGCCGGAATGAATTACTACAACTGGGCAGTCAACTGCCTGGACAACGCGCTCTTGCAATTGGGGGGTTAGTCCAATTTCGGGAGTCAGTAACAACACAGAGCGACCCTTGGCTAGCTGCTGGCGAGCGAGCTCTAGATACAAGCGGGTCTTACCGGTGCCAGTGTCACCGTGTAATAGGGCGGCCGGTTTGTCTTTTAAGGTGGCGAAGGCTTGGGTTTGTTCGCCACTTAGGGGTGGTAGGGGTTGGGCCGGGCTGGCTTGGCTAAAGTCGCCAGCCTCAATTTGGCGTTTGCGCAGTAAGCTACTAGGCAAGAGGAGCTGGGCGTAGATGCCCAAGGGGGCTGGATAGTAGCTGCGCAGCCAATCGACCAGTTCTAAGGTTTCTGGTGGAATGGCGAGCGGCAAGATGAGTTTGTCGACTGGTTTTGTTGTAAATGTAGGTTGGCTAACCTTTTTTAAGACCACCCCAACCAGTGGTTTGCCACGTAAAGTCAGAGCCACCACGCTACCCTTGGCCAGACCATCGCTATAGTGGTAGGTCAGGGCTTCTTTGCCGTGAAAAGACGGTGAACTGACTAGTACCTCATAAAAGTTCATACCTCTATTATAATGAAATTCCAGAAAAACTAATGTTGTAAAGTCTGGACCATGTGTTTATAATTTACGTTGTTCTTATAACAATAAAGCTTATGTTGGATGTATTTATAACTTCTCGAGTGCGACGCAAAATCATTGTGGTTTATGCTAAGTACCCTGACTTCAAGACCCACGTGCGGGGCTTGGCTAAGCTAATTAAAGAAGATGCTGGCAACATTCAGCGCGAACTAAAGCGCCTCGAAAAAATCGGCTTCTTAATTTCCGAGAAGCAGGGTAACACCAAGATCTACCACACCAATAAGCACTTCCCAATCTTTAAAGAACTGCAAAGTATCGTGTTAAAATCGCAACGCTTGAACCAAAAGCGACAAAGTTCTTGAAAATTTATCCCTGTTAGGCTATAATTCACTGCAATGATACAAGTAACCCGCAAAGATTCGAAAGAATCGCTCGAAAACCTGCTACGCCGCTTTAACCGTAAAGTGCAGCAATCTGGCGTATTGGCCACTGTAAAGATGAACCAACGCTTCGAAAAGCCAATTAGCAAACGCGACCGTCGTGAAAAAGCGATTATTCGTAAGCAACGAAAAAACCTCAAGGTTAAAAAGCTAAAACTCGGCATCAAGTAAAACTCCTATCTCGGCGTAGCTTACCGTTGCTTTCTGCGGTACTCATTCAACGTATAGCAAATACGTTTCATTCCGTGCCTCAAAAGCGCCAGTAATCTCCATCCGAGCATAGGAGTTTTATTATCAGTGCTATCTCTGGTACAATTCAGATATATGAGTCTAAAACAACAAATAGAGCAGGATCTTAAGGCGGCGATGTTGGCCGGTGAAACCCAGACAGTCACGGTCCTACGTGGTCTTAAGGGGGCGGTTTTGAACGTCGAGATTCAAAAGGGTAGCCGCGAACAGGGCTTAAGTGACGATGAGATGCTAGCCGTCCTGGCCAAAGAAGCCAAGAAGCGCCAAGAGAGCGCCGACATGTACACCCAAGGCGATAGCCCGGACCGTGCCACAGCCGAACTAGAAGAGAAGGTGATCATCGAAAAGTATTTGCCCAAACAGATGAGCGACGAAGATTTGGCAGCGGCCGTCGAAAAAGCGATTGCCGACAGTGGCGCGACCGGACCGCAGGCCATGGGCCAGGTGATTGGCGCTGTTAAGCAGCAAGTCGGCGGCCAGGCCGATGGCGCTCGTATTGCCCAAGTAGTAAAGGCAAAGCTGTCATGATTCTATTTATGGGTGTCGCCGGTAGCGGCAAGAGCTCGCAGGGCCGTCAGTTAGCTGACGAACGAGCTTTACCTTGGCTGTCGACCGGTGAATTTTTGCGCATGTTGATCTCGGGTGACCGCCGGCGTGATATGGTGGCTGGTAAGCTACTCGATGACCAAGATATTATTTCTTTAGTCCAAAAGATTTTTACAGTGGTGAACACCAACGACGAATTCATTCTAGATGGTTTCCCGCGCACCGTTGCCCAAGCCGACTGGCTATTGAACCAGGTTAAGCACGGTCAGCTTAAGGTAACTGCTGTAGTTCATCTGGAAGCCTCCGAAGAGGTAGTGACTAAGCGTTTACTAAGCCGTGGTCGCCAAGATGACACCGAAGCGGCGATTCGCGAGCGTTTTGACGAGTACGAACAAACCATCAAGCCGATTCTAGAGCACTTCAAAGAGGCTGGAATTAAGATTATCGATGTTAATGCCGATCAACCGGTGGCCCAAGTCCATGAACTTATCGATAAAGCTCTCGACCAAGCGTAAACCGAAATGATGAACAGAGTTAAAACTGACGCCGAAATCGCCGCCATGCGCACCGGCGGCAAGATGCTGGCAACCGTCCTAGACACCCTGCGCCAACAGATTAAAGCCGGCATGACCACCAAGGAACTGGCCGACATTGCCCGTAGTAAGCTGGCCGAACTGGGTGGCGAACCGACAATTCTTGGTTACCAGGGCTTCCCGGATGCTATTTGTATCTCTGTTAACGACGAGGTGGTTCACGGCATACCATCCGACAAGCGCGTCTTAGCTGATGGCGATGTCGTCGGCCTAGATTTTTGCGTGACCCACCAAGGAATGATTACTGACTCGGCTATTACCGTAATTGTTGGCAAAGGTGGTAATGACAAGGTTAAACAGTTGTTGCGTGACACCCAAGAAGCTCTCCTGACCGGTATCGAAACACTCCATGATGGCGTGCGCGTGGGCGACATTGGGGCGGCCATTGAAAAACAACTCGATAAAAAGGGTTATGGCATTGTCCGCGACCTGGTGGGCCACGGTGTTGGCCATGCTATGCATGAAGACCCCAACATCCCCAACTACGGTCGCCCAGGCAGCGGGCCAACCCTGCAAGCCGGTATGACCGTCGCTATCGAGCCAATGGTAACGCTCGGCGCCGACGATGTCGTAATGGCTGACGACGGCTGGACCATCCAAACCCGTGACGGCTCAATCTCGGCCCACTTCGAGCACACCGTGCTCGTCACTAAAGATGGCTACGAAATCCTAACCATTAGCGATTAACCGTCACTGCGGCTTCGGCCTCCGCCTGCAGATGCAGTGACCGCTAATCCTAAGAGTCAGTTCTTATTCTCGTATCGCATAGATAAACCTTTTACAACAATGAGTACCGTATCCGCAGACCCTTGAGGTCGAGGACTCTACGGTATGAGTTGTTGAGAAAGGTTTAGCTTGCCGTGAGTAGAGGATAAGCGCTATACTGCCTTCATGCGTGAATCTTCACCAAGCCATTTTATTGGTCTTGATATTGGTACCAGCACGGTTCGCTGTGTAATCGGCATGCTCGAAGACGGCGGTAAGCTGGCGATTATTGGCCAGGGTAGCTCGCCGAACATCGGTATGCGTAAGGGTGCTATTGTTCATATTGATGATGTCATCGAATCGGTCGCCCAGGCGGTTACCGAGGCGGAGCGTCTATCGGGAGTGCAGGTGCACCGCGCCACCGTGAACATTAACGGCTCGCATGTGAACGGTATGAACTCTAAGGGCGTGATCGCTATTAGCGCCGCTAACCGCGAAATCACTCACGACGACCGTTTGCGCGTCGAAGAAGCTGCAACCATTGTAAAATTGCCACCAAACCGCGAAATCATTCAGGTTTTTGCCAAGAATTATCGTCTCGACGGCCAGGATAATATTAAAGATCCAGTCGGTATGCGTGGTGTTCGACTAGAGGTCGATACTCATATTGTGACCGCTGCCACGCCAAATATGCGCAGTTTGGACATCGTCTTAGATAAAGCCCATGTCCAAGCCGCTCATCACACGGTTTCCAGCTTAGCGGCCGCCGAAGCGGTGTTAAATCGACAACAAAAGGAAGCTGGCACGATTCTTTTGGACATTGGGGCCGGCACAACCAACCTGGCTGTCATCGAAGATGGCGAAGTTCAACACGTCGCCGTCATCCCAATTGGTGGCATTCACATTACCAATGACTTAGCGATTGGCCTCAAGACCGAACTAGACGTCGCCGAAGCCGTTAAAGTGCAGTTTGCGACGCTTGGTAAGCTTAAGAAGTCGGTCGCCAAGGTAACCGTCAACGATACCGAGCATCACTTTGACAATGAAGAAGTCCACATGATTACTGAAGCCCGGGTTGAAGAGCTACTAGAGTACGTCGAAAAGGAACTAAAGAAGATCCAGCGTTCGCAAAAACTACCCGGTGGGGTGGTTATCACCGGTGGTACAGCTAAATTGCCCGGCCTAGCCGAGTTCACCAAAGAAAAACTACAGCTACCAGCCCGCCTCGGTACCCTTCAATCTATCAGCGGCTTGGTTGAGCGGGTCGAAGACCCCAGTTACTACACAGCGGTTGGCCTGATGATCCTAGACATGCTCCTGATGCCCCTCGGCGATGGCCGACCAGCACCCGACAACTCCAGCGCCGCCGTTATGGGCTTCCTCGACGGCATTATGCGCCGTATCAAGAAGCACTAAACTTGGCTGGACACAAAATTTAATCCACGAGCAGTTGGCTGCGCACCAAAATGGGTGTGGCTAAGTTTGGTTGAACTCCTTTTTTGGTTGCTGTATACTGCGTTGAGTAAGCGAGAGATGTAAGAAGGGAAACATTCATGCCGCAAGTTGCTCCAGCTATCGAGACTTTTGCCCGAATTAAGGTTGTAGGCGTCGGCGGAGCCGGTGGTGCAGCCGTTAACCGAATGATCGAAGCTGGTGTCGATGGCGTCGAATTCATCGCTGTAAACACCGATGCCCAAGCCCTGCATCACTCTAAAGCCCAAACAAAAATTCATATTGGTAAAGATACTACTCGCGGTCTTGGTGCCGGCGCTGACCCAAGTGTTGGTGAAAAGGCCGCTAACGAGTCGCGTGAGGAGATTGTTAAGGCGCTTGATGGTGCCGACATGGTCTTTGTTACCTTAGGCGCCGGTGGTGGTACTGGTAGCGGTGCCGGTCACATTGTCGCCAAAGTCGCCGAAGAGCAGGGCGCTTTGGTAGTTGGCTTTGCCACCCGACCGTTCGCCTTCGAAGGCGAAAAGCGTCGTCGCAATGCCGATGTGGCGATTGCCAATCTACGTGGCTCAGTCGATACACTGATTACCATACCTAACGACCGCCTACTCCAGACCATCGATCGCGCAACTCCTTTATTAGAAGCCTTCAAGGTCGCCGACGATGTCTTAAGACAAGGTGTACAGGGTATTTCTGACCTAATCACCGTCCACGGTCTAATTAACCTCGACTTTGCTGACGTTAAGACGGTTATGAAGAATGCTGGTTCAGCCCTGATGGGAATTGGTCGCGCCAGTGGCGAAGACCGCGCTGTTAAGGCGGCCCAGCAGGCGATTGAATCACCGCTGCTAGAGATTTCTATCGATGGCGCTCGTGGCATTCTGTTTAATGTCATCGGTGGTAACGACATTTCGATGCACGAAATTAACACCGCCGCCGAGACCATTACTAATGCGGCCGATCCAGACGCCAACATTATCTTTGGTGCCACCATTAACCCAGATGTTGATGGCGAAATTATCATTACAGTGGTAGCTACCGGTTTTGATGACACCTACTACGCCAATCGCCAGATCAAGGGTAAGGACTTGGTTCAGTTAGCTGCCGAAGAAGAGGCTAAAGAAGAGCCAGTTACTCAGCCAAACGCCAAAGACATGGACAACATCGACATGGATCTAAGCGAAGCACCGCAACAACTAACCGGTGCCGAAGAGTTTCATGCCGAACCCAGCGTGCCCAACATTTGGACATTGGATCACGAAGACGACAAGAAGCCAGATGTGGCCGAATCAGCCGAGCACGATTCCGAAGAAGAGCGTGCCATGGACGAGCCATCTTTTTTGAAACGTTTACGTAATAAGCGCAAGAACAAGTCAGAAAAAACAGATAAAACTGACTAATTTCGTACTAAATTTTACACCAAACTAATCCTTGCAAAGCACCACACATGGGGCTATCATAATAACTACAAGCGCTATATGTAGGGGTAACAACAACTTTCATACATCGCTCGCACGTTCAGAAACAAACAGCCATAAAAACGTACAATTCAAAGAACAACAGAGGTGTAAAAACCGTTACGGAGGATACATAAAGTATTCAAACCGACGGGGGTTCTAAGAGTCGCTACGTGTTTAGGGAGCTGTAAATAGGGAACAAGGGAAGGGAGACTGTATAGCATGAAATGCAATCAGTGCCATCACCCAGATACTAAAGTGATAGAATCACGCGATGTTGCCGACAGTAGCGCCATTAGGCGTCGCCGTCAGTGTAACGAGTGTGGTTATCGCTTTACAACGTATGAGCGTCTCGAGCGACCACAGTTGATTGTCATCAAAAATAATGGCGATCGCGAGCTGTTCAGTCGTGATAAGTTGCTCAGCGGTCTGTATCGGGCTTGCGAAAAGACCCCCATCACAACTGTTCAATTAGAACGCGTGGTAACCGAGATCGAAAACCAGCTTTACGCTTGTGGCGACATCGAAATACCATCGCAGAAGATTGGTCAGCTTGTTATGGAACATCTAGCCGCGCTCGATGAGGTAGCCTACGTCCGCTTTGCCAGTGTCTATCGACGCTTCAAAGATATTGCCGGGTTCGAAAAAGAACTTTCGCAGATACGGGACTTAAAGGCAGCAAAAACTAAACAATCATAAAACTAAAACAAAACCCAAATTATGTGTGAGGGTAAAAAACTAGGGGGAGAAACGAAATGGGACAAACAACCAGCTTAGGAATGGCGCGGCTCTTTACAAAGCCTAAGTCAAAGGCCTACGATCAGTTAAAATGGGTCAAGCGCGACTCAGTCATCACTAATCCGATGACTAGTAAACCAGTGTTCGAGCAACTCGGGGTAGAGTTTCCCGAAGGCTGGTCACAGAACTC
>CAZVKH010000013.1:0-17688 GCA_964627095.1 uncultured Candidatus Saccharibacteria bacterium | reverse complement strand
CCTCACTTTGGGGTACGTTCCTACGTGTTACTCAGCCGTCCGCCGCTCGTGTACTCTACACCCATTATTCAATCTTGCTCGCCGCATCTCCCCTAGCCTAGGTTTGAGTTGGTCTACTCCAGTAGCAAAAGCTACCACGATCAAATACTAAGTGCAGAGCCTTACCGCTCGACTTGCATGTATTAGGCACACCGCCAGCGTTCATCCTGAGCCAGGATCAAACTCTCCAAAAAAGAATTTAACCTTAACTTCAGTCGAACATGTGCTCCGGAGAGCACACTGACTTCTTTTTAAAACAAATTCGAAATAATACGAAATTGACGTTGATTTGCACTACTCAATTTTTAACGTTCGTGCTTAGCGGTGCTTCTAAGGCAGTCCTCCGTTTTCCTTCTCCTACGGAGTTGGTCGACAGGGACACTTCAATAGAAACCCCAAAAAAGCTCCATTCATCTTACCTGTTAGATATTCTCGTGTCAAGACTTAATTACAGAGAATATGACGACTTTTTGTTGTATTTAATGCTACGCCGCTTATGCTTTGGTTTTCTTGGGAGCGCTCTTGGCTGGCTTAGTATCGGCAGCGGGCGCTTCATCAAGCGGCAATTCGGCGTTCTCGGCGGCTTCTTCTTCTGGGGTGGCCTTCTTAACCAGCGCTAGTGAGACAACGCTGTCCTTGTCGCTCAGACGCATGATGCGCACACCCTGGGTAGCGCGGCCCAGCGCCGGAATATCTTTTAGTCCCAGTCTAATCGTTTGACCTTGCTGCGAGATGATGATGACTTCTTCGTCGTCGTTGCTAGAGAGAGCCTTTACACCTACCAGGTCGCCGGTCTTGGTGTTGACCACGGCCGAACGGATACCAACGCCACCACGGGCGTGAGCGGTAAACTGACTGACCTTGGTGCGCTTACCGTAACCGAACTGGCTAATCACAAAGATGTTGGCGTCGTCGGAAACGATGTCCATGCCGATGACATGGTCATTGGCACGGAGGCGGATACCGCGGACACCGCGTGAGGCGCGACCCATTGGGCGAGCGTCTTTTTCGTCAAAGCGAATCGCCTGGCCCAAAGAGGTTGAAATTATTACTTCGTCGCTACCACTAGTCATTCTTACCCAGCGCAGTTCATCGCCTTCATCTAAGTTGATGGCAATCAAGCCGGACTGGCGAACGTTCTGATACTGCTCGAAAGGTGTTTTCTTAACGACTCCTCTAACGGTACACATGATCAGGTTCGAGGCTTTGTCTTGCTTAGACACATTGATGATCGAGCTGACCTTCTCTTCTGGCTGCAATTGCAACAGGTTCACAATAGCAACGCCCTTGGCGCTCAGGTTGGTGGCTGGGACTTCGTAGGTCTTGAGACGGAAAACGCGACCCTTGTTAGTAAAGAACAGTAAGAAGTCGTGCGTGCTGGCATTAACAACATGTTCGATCATATCCTCTTCACGCGTGACCATACCGCGCTTACCCTTGCCACCGCGGCCTTGACGGCGGTAATCGGCCACGGAACTGCGCTTAATGTAGTTGGCTGATGTAAGCGTTACTACAACTTGCTCATCTGGTACTAGATCTTCGTCGCTCATCTTGCCAAGTTCTTGCGGGATAACCTTGGTGCGTCGTTCGTCGCCAAACTTCTCTTTCATCTCCAATATTTCTTTCTTCACAATCTTCAAGATCTCTTTGTCGCTGGCCAAAATGGCTTCTAGTTTGGCAATCAACTTAAGGAGTTCGGCTAATTCGTCTTCGATCTTCTGGCGTTCCAAGCCGGCCAAAGCACGCAGTTGCATGGCCAAAATAGCCTTGGCCTGAATTTCGCTTAGGTTGAACTTGTCCATCAGGTTGGTCTGAGCCTCTTCGGTAGTCTGGCTGGCTCGAATAATGGCAATAACTTCGTCGATGTGATCAAGGGCAATCTTAAGACCTTCTAAAATGTGGGCGCGTTCCTTAGCCTTGCGCAGCTCGTACTCGGTGCGGCGGCGGATAACGTTCTGACGGTGCTTAATGTGCTCCTGAAGGATATCCTGCAAGCCGAGCACGCGTGGTTGAATACCGTCGATTAGAGCCAGCATGTTGTAGTGGAAGGCGGTCTGTAGCGCTGTCAGCTTATACAACTGATTAAGCAGCTTCTTAGGGTAGGCATCCTTCTTGAGGTCGATAACGATGCGCACATCACCGCGCGAGCTTTCGTCGCGAATGTCACTAATACCTGTGATCTTCTTTTCGTGAACCAGGTCGGCAATTTTAATAATCATTGTTTCTTTGTTCACGACGTACGGAATTTCGGTGATTATGATCTGGTGGCGACCCTTCTTGGTCTCTTCAATGCTAGCCACACCCCGTACTACGACGCCGCCCTTACCAGTCGCAAAAGCCGTCCGAATAGAATCTTGTCCATAAACGATACCACCGGTTGGGAAATCCGGGCCTTTAACGTGCTTCATTAAGTCGTCAAGAGTCGCCTCGGGGTTGTCGATCAGTTCAACAGTGGCGTCGACAATTTCGTTAAGGTTATGCGGCGGGATGTTAGTGGCCATACCAACAGCGATACCCATCTGACCGTTCAACAGTAGGTTGGGCAGCTTAGCCGGCAGAACTTCTGGCTCCTGGCGCGTACCATCGTAGTTATCGCGGAATGGGACGGTTTCCTTTTCGATATCGTCGAGCATCGCCTCGGCGTGACGGGTCATCTTGGCTTCGGTGTACCTATAAGCAGCTGGTGGATCACCGTCCATCGAACCAAAGTTACCCTGGCCATTGACTAACATGTAACGGAGTGACCAAGGCTGAGCCATGCGCACCATCGAGTCATAGATGGCCGAGTCGCCGTGCGGGTGGTACTTACCCATTACTTCACCGACGATCTGGGCGCTCTTAACGGTCTTACCACCGGCACTGATGCCCATCTTGCTCATAACGTACAAAATACGGCGGTGGACCGGTTTAAGGCCGTCTCGAACGTCTGGCAAGGCCCGAGCTACGATAACCGACATCGAGTAACGTAGGTAGCTGTCTTCCATGACATCTTCGACCTTACGCAGTTCAACAACCCGCGAGTGACCGGTGTCCATTATTTCACCTTCGTGAATAGCAACCTGCTCCAACTGCGGTTCTTGTACGTTTTCTTCGGGAGTGATGTTGTCGTCAGCCATCTTAGATATCCAAATCCTTTACAAATTTCGCATGTGCCTGAATGAAGTTCTTGCGCAGTTCTACCTCGGTACCCATCAACTTATTGAAGATGGCGTCGGATTTTTCGGCATCCTGAACCTTTACTTGGATGAGGACGCGCTTGTCGGGGTTCATAGTGGTTTCATAAAGCTGTTCGGCATCCATTTCACCCAGACCCTTATAGCGCTTTTGTTCGTTAAAACCGGCTTGCTTGTAGCTGTCGTCGTCAGGGTTAATTTTGGCGCCTTCGGCCTTGCGGGCGGCAATGCGCTCTTCTAGAACACGGTCCAATTCGGCTTCGTCGTAAATAAAGGTGTTTTCACCCTTGCCCGGCTTAACCAGCTCAAACAGTGGTGGTTTTGCCAAATACAAGTAGCCACCGTCGATGACAGGCTTCATGAAACGGAAGAAGAAAGTCAGCAATAAGGTACTAATGTGTGATCCGTCGACATCGGCGTCGGTCATGATAATGATGCGGTGGTAACGCAGACCGTCCATACTAAATTGCTCGTCGATACCAACACCCAGAGCCTTGATAAGCGTGACGATTTCGTTGTTACCGAGCATTTTATCTAGTCGGGCACGCTCAACATTAAGTACCTTACCTCTTAAAGGAAGAATGGCTTGAGTCTTGCTGTCGCGGCCACCTTTGGCGGAGCCACCGGCCGAGTCACCCTCGACGATGTAAAGTTCGGACTGCGACGGGTCTTTAGAAGAACAGTCACTGAGCTTACCAGGCAAGCCGGAACCTTCTAGCACACCTTTACGAATGATGTTATCGCGGGCGGCACGAGCAGCCTTGCGGGCGCGGGCTGATAGCAAAGCTTTGCCAACAATCTTCTTGGCGATGGCTGGGTTTTCTTCTAGATAATAATTAAAGTGTTCGGCCATGACTGTTTCGACATAACCACGAATTTCGGGGTTACCGAGCTTGTTCTTGGTTTGGCCCTCGAACTGTGGATCGGGCATTTTAACCAAAATAACAGCGGTGATACCCTCGCGGGTGTCTTCGCCACTGAGGTTCTCTTCTTTTTCTTTTAAGAGGCCGTTCTTGCGCGCATAGTCGTTAATAACTCTCGTTAAAGCCGAACGGAAACCAGTTAGGTGGGTTCCGCCGTCGGGGTTAAAGACGTTGTTGGCAAAGGCATTAATGGTTTCGGTGTAAGAATGGGTGTACTGCAAGGCGACCTCGACAGCCACATCCTTAACTTCTTTTTCGACGTAAAAAACGTCATCATCAACGACTTCTTTGCCGATATTTAGGTGCTTCACATAAGATTGGATGCCACCTTCGAAGTAAAAGCTACAACGATCGCCGGTGCGTTCGTCGTGCACGAAGGTTCGAATACCCTTGGTCAGGTAGGCTTGGTGACGCAGGTAGTCGACTACCCACTGGTAATCGATAACGACGGTTTCGAAAATCGTGTCGTCCGGGTAAAAGGTCATTATAGTACCGCTGTCGTCAACCTTGGCACCCTTCTTAAGTGGGCCAGTTGGCTTACCACGTTCGTATTCTTGGGTATAGATGTAGCCGTCTTTGTGAATTTCGGCCATAAACTTGGTCGACAGGGCGTTTACCACACTAGAACCAACACCGTGCAGACCACTCGATACCTTATAACCGCCACCGCCGAACTTACCACCGGCATGCAGCACGGTTAGAACTGTTTCGAGAGCACTTAAGCCGGTCTTGGCCATTTTATCGACTGGAATACCACGACCGTTGTCGCGCACCCGGATACCGCCATCGGCTAATAAAGTTACGTGGACTTCGGTACAAAAACCAGCAATCGCTTCGTCGACCGAGTTATCGGCAATTTCCTTAATAAGGTGGTGCAAACCGACGCTACCGGTACTACCAATATACATACCCGGTCGCTTGCGAACTGGCTCTAAGCCTTCAAGTACCTGAATCTGCTGGGCGTCGTATTCTTTTTGTTTACTCACGCTGTAAATACCCTCAAAAGTCTCTCTGTTTAGCTTCCCTGTTCTTGAACTTTATTATAGACGATTTGCGAGTTGTACACAACTATCCCGGCACTACTTGTGCAAACACCTGTAACTGTGGTTCAATAAGCAATAGCGAATAGGTAAAATAAACATCATGCCAAAACGAAAAACCACATTTAAACGATTAGTCAGCAACCTCCCGTATAACCCGAGCCTAATTAATCAGGTGTCGTTTTATGCCAAACGCCTCAAGGACGAAGCCTCGGTTCGCCGGTTGGGCTTTTTGTTTATGGCTCTGACGCTGTTCGTGCAAATGTTTGCCGTCATCGCCCCGCCAACGCCCAGTTCGGCCCAAGATGTTAATAACGACCTCATCCCCGGTGGCTTTAGCACGCCCAGTCGTGCCATCGCCTACTGTGACGACGGCAGTAAAGACTTTGGTGCCATCCTGGCCAATTACGGCATTACTTGCGATAACCTCCGCGACGCTTCGACGCAAACCATCCGCTCCACCGATAATGGTGGCCAATTATATTCGATGGGGCGCCTACCCTACGGCAAGCCCGGTGAGTATCCAGTAAATATTAGCGGACGCACCTACTACATGCGCCTGCTACATGGCTGGGACAGTGGCGCCTTCTCTACCTACAAGGTGCTATCAGGCACCTCCAGCAACGGCATGCCGTTTATGATTCTGTATAACTGCGGAAACTTAGTGGTCGTCGGCAAGCCAGTGCCACCACCACCGCCACCCGCCCCCAAGCCAGTTAAGACCTTAAACTGTAGCATCCTGCTAATGGATCACTACGACAACTCAACTATCAAAAAGGGCGAGCGCGTTACGGTACTGGGCCAGGTCACCGGTACTAACCTGCCTCCCGGCCAATTAGTTGACTTTGCCTACGATTACGTCGATGCCAACACTGGCAAACCAATGGTCAGCCCAGTTAATCACCGCGGCGTCGCCTTTAAAGGAGCGGCCGCCACCGATACGGCGGTAACTGTCTTCACCTTTAATACACCAGGTCGTTACAACGTCCGCTTGGCGGCTACTGCCGACAACGGCGCCATCATCCCGGGCAGTTTCCAGGGTCAGTGCCTACGCACCATTAACGTTGAACAGCCGCCGATTGATGTCTGTAAAGACATCCCTGGCACCCAAACCAACGAAGAACAATGTAAGCCTTGTAAGGATGCACCTTACAACGACAATATTGCCTGCGTAATTTTGGCTAAGACGGTTAGCAATGATACCCAAAAAATTGCTGATGCCGATGGCACCGAAGCTAAGGGTGGCGATACCCTGACCTACACCCTGTACGCCAAGAATACTGGCACCACCACCGTTAAGCGTTTCGTTGTGCAAGAAAACATCAGTGACATCTTAGACTACGCCGATGTAGTTGATTTGCATGGTGGCACCCTAGGCAGTGATAACGTTGTTAAGTGGCCCGCCACCGACATTAAAGCCGGCCAGACTATTCAAAAGAAAATTACTGTTAAGGTAAAGAACCCCATCCCGCAGACCCCAGTTTCTTCAGCTAACCCCGAAAAGTTTAACTTGGTAATGACTAATGTCTACGGCAACCCGGTCAATGTTAAGTTACCTCCATCGATTCCAAAAACTACCGAACAACTTACCACCACCCTGCCCAACACTGGCCCTGGCACCAACATGCTGATCGCCTTTACCATCACGGCAATTATTGGCTACTTCTTTGCCCGAAGTCGGCTACTAGCTAAAGAATTAACCCTGGTTAGCCAGGAAGTTGCCACAGGAGTCTAACCATGAGCGAACACCAACCCAGTCACGAAAAACAGGAACATTTTAAGGCTCCCGAACAGCAAGCCGAGCACCATCGCCCTAAACCCGAGCACCAGCCCAAGGCCGAAGCCCAGGAACTGGCTCCAGTGGCCGAGCTAGAACGAAGCGCTAAAGAAGAAGCTCTTCTTGCCAAAGAAGTAGCCCCCACCGAAAAAGCCACCAAGGCCGAACCCACCTATGTTAACCGTGAACTCAAAGAACTGACCTTTGCTCGCACTATGACCCGCGTTCGCAAACGCCTTTCCAAGCCAGATAAAGCCCTTAGCAAGGTGGTTCACCAGCCAGTTGTGGCAAGTGTCAGTCGGGTGGGCGAAAAGACTATAGCGCGGCCCTCTGGCCTGCTCACGGGAAGCATCTGTGCTTTCTTAGGTAGCAGTTTCTTCTTGTGGATGTCGCGCCACTACGGTTTTGAATATAACTACTTGTTATTTTTCTTGTTCTTCGTCGGTGGTTTTGCTGTCGGCCTGGTTTTGGAACTAGTCTTCTGGCTGTTCAAGCGTCGTCAGATTAGCTAGCCTATTAGGCTGGTTTGGCGGCTGGCGCATCGTCATCTCGGCGGTGTAGCACACCTTCTGGATCAATAAAGATGGTGTCTTCTGGATCAGGCGCATCGGCGTTAGGCACATGAGCCTTGAGCTGAATTTCGCCGGACTTAGGGGTTTCCTTCTTTTTGGGTGGATCAGGGTCTGGTACCACTTTTAGGGGTGCATTGCGCATTACAACAGCTGGCTCGTCGGCTGGAACGGCGGGTGCTGTCGGCTTTAGTTTTAGCTCTGGTTTTGCTGTTAGGGGCGCTGCTACCGGCGTCGACATAACAGGCTTGGGCTGACGCACCAAGGGCTTGATCGCCACTGGTGGATCGGCCGGTTTCTCGGCTATAGGTGTGTGCACCGGTGGAGCGGCTGGCATGGCCGGCGGTGGCGTAAAAGTTGGCGCCGGATTAACTGGTGGCTGGGGCCGTGGTGCCGTCGGGCTAGGATATGGTGCTGGGGCGTAGGCTGGGGCCTGGGCCATTGGTCGTGATTGCGGCAAGCCCGGTACACCAGGGTTTGCCCTAACACCAGTGTTGCGCTTGGCCAACCAATCATCCAAGAAAGATGGTGGCGCGCCGGGGGCAGCCGGGCGCGGCCGTTGGCCAGGTGCAGCTGGCGGCATACCAACCGGTCGGGCTCCGGGGGCTGCATAAGGCGAAGTTGGTCGGGTCGGTGCGACTGGTTCGGGTGTACGGATGCGCGCCATGATCTCGGCGTCTACTTTAGCCCTAGGACGGCCATACTTAGCCGCTGACAGCTGTTTAAGTGCGTTCATGAGCTTCTCATTAGGTTTGCCCAAAGACGGCAATGTAGACATGCTAAAGGCCTGAGTCGGGATGCCGCCAATTAGCATCCGCGCCACCACGTTACCGTTCGGGATGCGCTGCAGATCGTCGGCATTAAAGACCGGCGCGAACTGTTTAGCCAAGAAGTCGGCGTCGTTGGTACCAACCCGGTAAGAAATAATTGTACCAATGTTACCAAAGACTGAATCGCGAATTTCTTCGGTCAACTGCGTCGTAAACTGGTTGGCTACAATCAGGTTCAAGCGGTACTTTCGGGCTTCCGACAAAATCGTCGCGAACGAGTCGGTCGAGAAGTTCTGGAACTCATCAACGTACAGCGAGAAGTCTTTACGCTCGTCTTCGGGTACATTAGCTCGGCTCATAGCGGCGGCTTGGAATTTCATTACAAAAATCATACCCAGCAGCTTGGAGTTTAATTCCCCGGTTCGCCCCTTACTCAGGTTAACCAACAGAATCTTCTGGTTATCCATGATGTCGCGCAAGTTAAATGAGCTCTTGCTTTGGCCAATAATGTCGCGCATCATCTGGTTACTTAAGAAGGCGCCGAACTTACTAACGAACCAGCCCAGCACTTCACTCTTGTGGTAATCGCTAGTCTGGGCCATTTCTTTATCCCAGAAATCGAGCACCGTTGGGTCAGTGACATACTGTTTGAGCTTCTTCTCGTAGGCCTTGTCGGTAAAGACCTTTGGTATATCAATAAAGGTCCCCCCTTCGGGGTTAGACATAACTGTTAAGGCGGCGTTACGGAACCAGTGTTCGTAGCGTGGGCCAATAATACCAGTGTGACCAGGGTCGTATAGTTTATACAACATGTTAATGGCTTCTTGCACCAAGAAGTCCTTCTGCTCCGGGTCGTCGAATTCGAACAAGTTAAGACCTAGCGGGAACTCCATGTCGGCCGGACTAAAGTAGATGACGTCTTCGGTGCGCTCGCGCGGCACCATCGCTAGCAAATCTTCGGCAACGTCACCGTGCGGATCAATAAAGGCAAAGCCCTTGCCGTTCAACATGTCTTGCAGCGCTAAGTTCTTTAATAGCGTCGACTTACCGGTACCGGTCTGACCCACCAAGTACATGTGGCGCCGACGGTCGTTTTCGTCCAAACGAATTGGCTTCTTGACCCCTCTAAAGACGTTATAGCCCAAGAACAATCCATCGTTGGCGATGTTACGCGGGCCATCAACCTGTTTGGACGCCTGGCGTTCCAGCTGACTAGTCGGGATGTTCTTTTGATCCGGAAAATGGAATAACGTGGCTAATTCGACGGTATTCAAGACGTTCTGATTATTCTCGGGTGGGAAGAAACGCAATATATAGGCCGTCACAAAACTCTCGATGTCATTGGACGCCGTGTATTTAAAGCCGTTGCGACCGGGTGCATCGAACAAAGAAAATGACGCCACCACATTACCCAAGATTGCCTGGGCGCGTTGCGAGATGTTAGACGACACTACCACTCTTATAAGCACCTCGTAACCTGGATAATTGGTCTTTTGATCGATCGCATCAAGTCGAGCCTGCTCATGGCTCGATAATTGTGGCTTGTCATCACCACTCTTACTCTTATCCTCTGGTGGCTTAACGAATGCTGTGGCAAACTGTTTAGCCCATTCACCAGCAATGGCTCCACCCTTCTTGCCTTCTTTGCCTTTACGCTTCTTGCTGGCAATTGCTTGGGCGCGCTTGGCCCAGTCCGGGTTGGCCGGGCGCATCAATATCTGAATACCAGCACCATCCTCTTTTTCTAGAGCCGACAATGAACTAAGTAACGATTGCAAGGCATCACGCTTGAGGTCCTGATAGGTGGCAATCGGGTAGGCGTAGCTTTCTTTTAGGCTAAGTTCGCCTCCGATTGTGCCGCTCAGCTTGCCCACCGGACTAAAAATATTGTGTTCGGCGACTTCTTCTAAGCGCGCTGCCGGGTAGGCACTCACGACAGCCTGCTTGACCAACTCCACCATACTCACTGGCACGGCGGCGTAAAAGTGAATAAAGCCCTTCTGCCCAACTATTTCAAAGGCAAAGTGGCGTTGACCATAAAACTTGGTCTTAAAGCCCTTTTGCAAGGTACTCGAGATAATCCCATACAAAATCTGCGCCTTCGAGATGTTCTCGTCCATAACATCACGGGCATCACGTCCACCAACTTCGGTATCATCGCTCGGTGGCGGCAAATGAATTAACAGCGGCACCATCTTAAGACCACGTTCAACGTTCTTTTGCTCGCGTAACAGCTTACGTGAGTGCAAATAAATAATTAGACCAACCGCGGCGATGGCAGTCAGTAGAATCAAGATAATTATTAGAAAGGCGGTCACAGGAGGCTCACTCGTCAATCAACTTAACGTTTTTGTTGTAACGTTTTTGAATATAGTCTTTCTTAACTTTATTTATTTCGAGGTTTTGGTGGTACGGATCATTGCGGGTACGTTCAACAATCGATTTAGCCTTTTGGATCCATTCCTTTTCGATTAGATCACCGTCGTCGGCTAAGGCGTCGTCGGCCACTGTGGCGGCCGGGTCGGTCGCCGCCAAGCCTGGTATTAGGCTTGCTAACGGGTCGGACGCTGGAGTAGCCGTAGCTGGAGTGGTGGGATCCAATTGAGCAATTGGGGCCGGTGCTTGAGCCGCCGGTAATTCCATATTACGCTGTTCGGTCGCGGCAGTATCGGCTGCATCGGCTTCCGACGGGGCTGGTGCCTCGGGAGTGGCTGTCTGGGGTTTGGGCAGCTCAAATTGAGGAGATAAGTTCTTGTTATTCATTAATAGGAATTATAGCAGACATAACCGTTTATGAAACTAGTTAGAAAAACGCGCTCGGGTGGCGTAGAACAGAAGAAAAATCGACAGAAAGGCGATTAATGCAACGTCGCGCCACGTCAGTTGATCAACCGAGCTTAGAACCAGCAAAAAACACGGTAAACCGGCCACACAGGCCGCTGCCAAACGGCGCTTACCCTGTGTTACCTTTGGGAAGAACCGTCTCAGCAATAGTACTACCGACAAATAGACGGCCGTAAACAACAGAATAAACGGAACGATTAGCAGTACAATCGGCAACTTGCGCGGATCTGTCAAAAACAGCCAACCAAACAGCACCAGATAAACCAGACCAAGCTTGATTAAACGGTGGTGACGACGGATGTGACCTTGCATATATAAAACAGTAGCAGTTTCAAACAAAAAACACTATTCGTCTAAAAATAGTGTTCACTGTCCAAAACATGGAGCCAAGACGACAAATCCGCTTGTATAAAATAAACTATTGAAGCGCTTGCCGTCTTAGGCTTGACTGACCGCTCCGACCTGCTTTAGGCAAATCGCGAGCGCTATTTTTGTCCCGGTACTCTCACTGGTTTTAGTGAAGAGAGGTGTAAGTTTTTGTATTTGTCCTTACCTCAACCAAGATACGCCAAAACTATCGTTTTGTCAATATGTTTCGTTGTTATATTCACTATATTCATCTGTTATTGTGATGAACTACAGTTTACTGAGTACATAAATAATCGTTGTAAGAATTGTTAAGGCTTGGTTATTTTAAACGCTATCGGGCATATTTTTAAAGTGTTCCGCAATGTTTCTAGCGAAGCATCAAGGTCCTTGCCAGTCCGCCTTTTTCGCCCTCCCGTCCACGGATCCATAATCAAATAATCGCTCCCCGAACGCCCCAAAATAACCACGAAATGCGGCCAATGGCTGTACGATCCAAAATCATGACGATCAATATATAGCGCCATCGGCAGGTGCGCTCGCTGCAGAAACTGCATAGTGATGGCCTGATGCCTTATGCTTAGCTGCTGGCTGGAAGACGTTTGTCGAGCCTGGAGTTGGCGAGCATAGAACAAGTTATCAACGAACATTGTGATTTTGGCGGCTGGTAGACCAAAATTCGGGTTTTCCTGCAAGAATGCCAGCGCGACAGCTAATGTGTAGCTGTCGCGCTCCAAAAACAGACCGTTTATAAGCACTCTTCTTTCCAATTCGACTGAACACGGAATTTTGGCTAGAAAATATAGGCACCTAACTAAACAACCCTGCCCGCTGGCTTGTTTATACTGCCTGAAATGATGCATACGGCTCACTATGACTTTTTGTTTTATATAAACAAGCCCTTTTAGAAACAAGGTTTAATAGGGTTGAAGAAAAGTTATACACAGGTTCGTGAAAATTCTTACCATAATCATGTTGACAGCAAATTGGGTAATTTATAAGATAGGGACAGCACTTGAACAAATAAAGTGCTCAAAAACAAAAAGCACCAAAAACAACGGCTTCTCGCAAGCCGTTGTTCCATGAAAAGCACAAACACTAAAACTTCAAAAACCCAAAGACAAACCAACCAAAACTTCAAATTATGAGGACCCGCTAACCAAAAAGTTAAGCGGGTTTTCATAATTTTTGACGTCGCGACTTCCCTGCCCATACAATCGCTTTACTATGAGCAGCCATGTTACCAGCATTATTCAAAGCGGCGCCGATGGCGTCCTGGCCGATATCGAAAGCCATCAAACAGCCGGTCTCCCCGCAATCGTTATAGTTGGTTCGGCCAATCGCGCCCTAGAAGAGGCCAAAGAACGTCTCCGCGGCGCCTTTAACAGTAGTCGGCTGCAGCTGCCGCGCAAGCGTATCACCCTTAACCTAGCGCCGGCTGATATCCCGAAGCATGGTACCGACTACGATCTAGCCTTAGCGGTTGCCATCTTGGTCGCCGACAAACAGATACCCAAACAGCCACCGCTGGATCACGTATTTATTGGTGAGCTGGGGCTCGATGGAGCGGTAAGGCCGGTGCGGGGCGTTATCGGCAAACTGTTAGCGGCTCGTAAACTCGGTTGTCGCCGCTACTATCTGCCGGTTAACAATCTGGCCCAGGCCATGCTAGTCCCAAACATCGAAGTAATCGCCGTGAAGAGCCTGCAACAGGTCTACGAACATCTTATTGGCTTAGCACCGCTGCCCGCAACCGATTCAAATGTCGCTCCACCACCAGCTGTGCCCGCCGTCACCTACAAGGCTGACCTGCACTACGTTGTCGGCCAGGCAACGGCTAAGCGGGCTCTCGAGATTGCTGCGGCCGGCAACCATAACATTATTCTAACTGGCGCTCCGGGAACAGGTAAGTCGATGCTCGCCAAGGCTTTACCAACCATATTACCACCGTTAGAGCGCGAAGAAATGCTCGAAGTCACCCAGCTCCATAGCCTGGCCAGTCTGCAGTTCGACCAGATTATGACCACCCGCCCGTTTCGAGCGCCGCATCATACCGCCAGCCAGCAAGCCATGATTGGCGGTGGCAGTATGGCTAAACCAGGTGAGATTAGCCTAAGTCACAAGGGGGTTCTATTTTTAGATGAGTTCCCTGAGTTTCGCCGCGACATCCTAGAATGTCTCCGCCAGCCGCTCGAAGATGGCTTCATTAATGTGGCCCGTAGTCGGCAGGCCATCACCTATCCGGCCGATTTTTTGCTAGCAGCCACCGCCAACCCCTGCCCCTGCGGCTACTACGAGACCGGCGGTCTGTGCACCTGCCAGGCACATCAACGCCTGCGCTATCAACAACAACTGTCCGGCCCGGTATTTGACCGCATTGACCTCGACATCGAACTGGAGCCAACGATTCAGCCCAAACTTTTAACCGCCCAACCCAACGAGGAGTCCAGCCACAGCGTTCAAGCCCGGGTTACAGCCGCCCGCAAACGACAGCTAGCCCGTAATGGCTGCCTCAATAGCCAGCTTGATAACAGAGGTATTAAGCAGTTCTGCAAGCTGTCACCAAAAGCACAATACAACCTCAACCGGCGAGCAGCACTAGTACACCTGTCGGCACGTGTTTATTTTAGAACCATAAAAGTTGCTCAAACCATTGCCGACTTGGCTAATTCTTCTTCTATAGAGGAAGGTCACATCAACGAAGCTCTGCAATTTCGCGGCGCCCCCAAAGAATACCTCTGAAACAAAGAAATAAACATTTCCTTGTTGACCTCTGTTATATACTCTGTTACAATGACGTGTAAGCCAATAATTAAGGTTAAGGAGAGCGTTCATCGACAAGCACACTCGCCTGAATGGGAGTATTCGGGCACCGCGTTTACGCGTGATAGACGAAGACGGCCAACAGCTGGGTGTATTGTCACGGCAAGAGGCGCTAGATCTGGCAGCCGAACAAGGGCTAGATCTGGTAGAAATCTCTCCGAATGCAGACCCACCGGTGGCCAAGATTGTGGACTGGGGCAAGTTTAACTACCAACGGACCAAGCAGCTGCAAAAAACCAAGCGCAGCGCCAAAAACCTAGAAGTTAAACAAATGCGATTCGGTCTCAAGATTGGCGATCACGACCTCATGGTCAAGCTTGGCAAGGTGACAAACTTCTTAGAAGCCGGTCACAAGGTCAAGCTAACGGTCTTCTATCGCGGACGTGAAATGGCTCACAAGGATTTGGGCTTTAAGCTCGCCGAACGAGTCATCGAAATCCTCGGTGAAAAGATCGTTGTCGATCAACCACCTCAGTTAGCAGGAAAGCAATTAAGTTTCGTAATAAGGAGTAACCCTCATGCCAAAGCTAAAGACGCATAGCGGCACCAAAGATCGCGTTCAACTCACCAAAAACGGTAAATTACGCCGCCGCCACGCTGGTGTAGGCCACAACCTACAAAAGAAGTCGGCCAACCGTAAGCGCCGTTTTGACGGTTTAGAAACCATCAGTGGTCCAGCTACCATCAAAACCATTAAGAAGAACCTAGGAGTCTAATCATGCGCGTTAAACGCGGCGTCACTAGTCACGCCAAACACAATAAAATCCGTAAAGCTACCAAGGGTTTTACCCGTGGTAACCGCTCCAGCGTTCGGCGCGGTAAGCAAGCCGTCACCAAGTCACTGGCCTACGCCTACCGTGACCGTCGTAACCAAAAGCGCACCTTCCGACAGCTCTGGAATGCCCGTATCAACGCGGCAGCCCGCTTGAACGGCACTACCTATAGCCGCCTGATTGCTGCTCTTAAAACCGCTAACATCAGCTTAGATCGCAAGGTTCTAAGTGAACTAGCTGTCAACGAGCCTAAAGCTTTCACCGCTGTTGTCGAAGCTTCTAAAGCCAAGTAATTTTGGTACAGACAAAGTAACCATTAGCTGGTATAATACTGGGGTTAGATTATCGGCTAATCGCCTGCTCTTTAAACAGTAGGAGGAAAGTCCGGGCAGCGCACGGAACGACAGTTGCTAACGGCAACCAGGGGTAACCCTAGGGAAAGTGCCACAGAAACTAGACCGCCCTGGTGCTTCGCACTGGGGTAAGGGTGAAATGAGTGGGGTAAGAGCCCACAGTCCTGTCTGGTGACAGACGGGAGCGGTAAACCCTGTCGGCTGCAAGGAAATATGCTCAATATTGGTTTCCTGCCAGAGTATGTTACAAGATCCGCTCGATTGTGTCGGCAACGGCAGAACTAGATAGATGATTAGCTAAAACAGAACCCGGCTTACGGATAATCTAACGCTACAAGACACCTCTTTACAGGGGGTGTTTTTTAGTTGCCAGCGGCAACGTCGTCGAGAGTCTTATTGACCATAGCGTCGGCGGCGGCATTGCGAGCCCGAGGCACATGGGTATAGGTAACCTTGTCGAAGTCCTTGGCCAGTTCCCTGATCGCCTCATATATTGGACGTAGGTCTTGGTTCTTAACCCGGTAAATACCCTTCAACTGGTTGACCACCAACATACTATCCATAAACACCTGAACGCGTTTAGCGCCAAGTTTCTTAGCATCTTTTAGGCCCAGCTTGAGGGCGGTGTATTCGGCCTGGTTATTAGTGGTAATTCCCATGTAATAACCACCCTCTTTAATGACATTATCGTGCATATCATAGAGCACCCAGCCACTGGCGGCCGGTCCGGGGTTGCCGCGCGAACCACCATCACCATACAGTTTCACCTCTGTTATAGCTGTTGTATTTTTTTCAGCATTAGTGGCCAAAGGCTGTTTTTGGTCGTATTGGGTGAATACAAAATTAATTTCTTTAACGGCTGTACCTGGGTCAACCACTTGTTCGGCCGGCAGGTGCCTGAGTACCACATTTTGATCGGCCGCATCACGCAACCGCATAACGCGCAGCTGGCTAATTTCTAGCTCTCCCACTGCCGCCTGGTCTTCGTTCAATACCACGACAACGTCATCTAAGTTAAGGTCTTGGCGGTCATGCACAACATGAAGTTGGTGTTTTTGGCCAGCCATAACAGCTGCCAGGTCTTGGTTGTTGAGAGTTATTTGTTTCATATCCTCCTATTCTACCCTATTAGCCGCCAGATGATGGTACAATAGCTGCCACATGCGTATCAGCGATTACGACTACAGCCTACCCGATGAACGGATTGCCCAACATCCACCAACTGTCCGTGGCGCCACCCGTCTGTTAACACTAAACCGCCAGACCGGTGCGGTCGCCCACCGCAATTACGCTGACATGGCCGATTATCTACAAGCCGGTGACATCGTAGTACTAAACAAAACCAAAGTCATCAAGGCGCGCCTGCTGGCTCGCAATAGCAAAGGTCAGGAACGCGAGCTACTACTAATAGAGAGCCATGGCAACGAAGAGCCGACAGCCCGTCGAGCCATTTATCGTGGCAAGTTAAGAACTGGCGAAACACTAACCGTTGGTGATACCAAAATTCAGGTGACGGCAGTTCTGGACGGTGGCCTAGCCGATATAACCAGTACAGGCGATCTACTTAAACTGGCCGAAGCCAGCGGTTCAGTACCATTGCCTCCCTACATGAAACGAGCCGCTACCGAAGCCGATCAAGACCGTTACCAAACTGTTTTCGCCCAGGAGGCCGGTTCGGTGGCCGCCCCCACCGCCTCGCTCAACTTCACACCCGAACTTGCTGACAAACTTACAACAAAAGGTGTCCAAATCGTTTACCTAACTCTTCATGTCGGGCTAGGCACCTTCTTGCCGATCAGATCGGACAGCGTCGAAGACCACGTCATGCATAGTGAGTATTACGAAATCCCGGCCAAAACCGTGGCCACCATTAAAGCTGCCAAAAAGGCCGGTAAACGTATCTGCGCCGTTGGCACCACTGTGGCACGCACGCTAGAATACACGGCTACCGACATACTTAATGGTGCAGCCGCCGGTCTTCAGGGCGAAGCCGACATCTTTATGTATCCGGGATACGAATTTAAGCTGGTTGATCTGTTGCTGACCAACTTTCATGCGCCACGCAGCACCGTTCTGATGCTAGCCGCCGCCTTCGCCGGTTGGGAGAATCTGTTAACCGCTTATCAAACAGCCTTAGCCGAAGAATACAACTTCTTAAGCTACGGCGACTCGATGTTGATCTACTAAATGGTCGGGGTGACAGGACTTGAACCTGCGACCTCACGGCCCCCAGCCGTA
>CAZVKH010000012.1:0-19718 GCA_964627095.1 uncultured Candidatus Saccharibacteria bacterium | reverse complement strand
TTGCGGGTTATTTCGCGTACGTAAAAAGAGCGGTTGGGGTTGCTATAAAACAACTGCAACAGCTTAACCCTGGTCTTACTCCCAAATAGTTGCTCAATCACCTCCCTATTGTAACAGAAGGTTGTTCAACCGCTAACAGCTAGCTTCAAGTGGGTCGATATAGGGGCGGTCGGCTGTCTTAATAAAGTACTCAGCCACTTTTGGGTTGCGCACATGAAGCCGGGCCAGTAAAAGTTCGAATTTGTTTTTAAGGACTGGAAAGCGTGGGTCAGTCAAGTTACCGTACGTGTACTGCTGCGCTAGGCCGGCGCCAACTTCGGCTTTATCTTCGCCAACTTCGGGGTGATATTCGCTATACGTCAAAACCTCCTCACCAATCGCCTTTTCGCGGTCATTAATATCACACCATTGTTCCATGGCACCAGTTTCCTCGGCAGTAATCTTAGTGCTCATTAGGTCACTAGTTAGATCTATGTAGTCGCCATAATCAACCGTCACTGTGTCGTAAATTACATCCGGGTCGTAAATATCTAAACCGCCATTAAACTGCTCGTAGGCCGGGTCACTGTAGTAGCCGCCACCGTTGCAGGCATCAAAATCAACCAGATGGGCCAGCTCATGGTGTATGCTGCCTGATCCCATGGCTGAGCCCTCTCCATCGGGCTGGATATTTATATAGATCTGATTCCTAAATTCACCGGGTTGAGCGTAGGCACCAGCCTCATCTTCGGCACCACTCATCAAAACAATATCATCGAGTTTAGCGACATCAGTAATATACTCATCGGGTTGCTCCGAGAATGCATAAAGTACATTAATTAAAGTTTGCTTGGCGTTATCAGATTCAAGTAGTTCGGCATCGGGCGCTCGGCCACCAAAGGCATAGTCCATATCAGGCGTACCAACCATAACTTGGACGCCATAGTTTGCCATAAAGTCCTGGGTGGCGCTTAGGTAGTCTTGGAACGGTAGATTAAAGTAGTTTCCTTCGCTACTATTGGCCATAGCCCGGTTATTAAGGTCTTCGATTACGGGGGTTGCATCATAGATGGTCTGATCCAAGTCGCTAGCTAATTCCTCAAGAAAAGCCTGACTAGTCTCTTCGAATTCTTCAAAGGCTCCATCATCACTCTTTCCTGAATAAGTTGGGATTAAAGCTGGATTCTTGGGTTCGGCCAGCCATTCCCTGACTTGGGCAAAGTCTTCTGGTTGCGGCTCAATGCACAAACCAGCTTCGGGGTCGGTCATTTTAGGTAAATCACTAGGCGGCAATTCAGTAACAGTTGTGGTTGGTTCGCCTAATTCAGCAAACTCGGTTTCGGTGGTGGTAGTACCCCTATTTAAAGCAGCTGGCTCAGATGTCTCGGTGGCGCAACCAGACGCCAGCACACCAGCGGCTAAGGCCGTGCCAAAGGCGACATTACGAAAACGCTCGACAACACCAACTTCTCTGTTCATAAGTGCCTATTCTAACATAATTACATAATTTTTACAAGGGTTAGCGCCAGTGAATGTCGGGGCTCTTTTTGAACCAGGTGCGCTGGCGGCGAGCGTACTGCCAGCTATTGGTTTGAACTAGCTGCTTGGTCTCTTCTAAAGTTTGGTCGCCCGCAAAATAGGCCTGCCACTCTTTATAACCAACAGCCTTCATGGCTTCGCAGTCCCAGCCAAATTTTTTAGAAAGAATCTTGACCTCGGCCTCCAGGCCTTGAGCAAACATCTGTTCAACGCGGTCATTAATGCGTCGCTTGAGCTCGTCGGTTGGCCAGTCGATCCCTAGAACTAGCGTATTGGGGCGCAAGCTCTGCTTTTTGCTAGCCTGGCCGTTGGTTTCTAGCATTCTTACCAGGTGCCGAGGGTTCTGCATGTTGTTTGGCAGCTCCAGACCAGCCTGCTTAATACGATCTTGGAGCTCGCTGACTTCGAGCTTATTAAGCTCGGCGCGTAACTTGGGGTCGGTTTTGCGGAAAGCGTAGTCGTAGATAACAGCGTCGATGTACAAACCGGTTCCACCCACCAGTATTGGTAGTTTGCCCCGACTCTGGATGTCTTTAATCACGGCGTTGGCCAACTCCTTAAAGTCAGCCGCGCTGAAGGGCTCGCTGGGTTCAACAATATCAATTAAGTGATGTGGCACCAGCATGCGTTCAGCCGCGGTTGGCTTAGCCGTGCCGATGTCCATTCCCTTGTAAACTGTGCGCGAGTCGGCAGCGATAATTTCGCCACCACGCTCTTCGGCCATCTCTAAGGCTGACGTGCTCTTGCCAGAAGCCGTCGGGCCAACAATTACAACTAGCTTATCCTGTTTAACTACGGGTTCCACCTTAACTCCTCAATATTCACCTTGTAGTCTACGACCTTAACCCCCTCTTGCTCAAGGTGTTTTTTGTGCCCCTCAACACCACCGGGGTAGCCGACGGCCAGCCCACCCTGCTTATTCACCACCCGCTGCCACGGCAGAGACGGATCGGCATTATGGGCAATACCACCAACAATTAGGGCGGCCCGCGGACTACCACACAGAGCCGCCAACTGACCATAGGTCATCACCCTTCCCGGCGGGATTTGCTCAACTAACGCCAGCACACGGGCTCGAAAATCGTTATTTGGCTGTTTCTTCAAAGTATCTTTGAACTGCCTTCCAGTTTTTTACGCGCGTTATCCCCTCTGTTAGCTCAGCATCCTTATTCCAGCCATAGTCACCAAACAATAGGCACTTTATGCCTGCGGCAGCCGCCGGGACACAGTGCTCAACGGCGTCGTCGATCAAGTATTTAACACCAAGCTCCCTAGCCACAACAGCTTTGTGAACCTTTTTAACGCCATCGTCTTTATAGGGCAAAAAGTGGACACCCTTAAAGGTTTGCGGGAAATGCTTCTGTAGCCAGTGGTGGGTGTCATCCATATACTCGTGGTCGCGGGCGGTAATGACCACTAATTCGTAGTGCTTTTTTAGGTACTCAATAACCTCCAGTGCATCCTGAATAACTGGCATGCGCCGCTGGGTACCATCACCAATAAAGGCTCTGTAGCGTTTAGCTCCCTCAACCGGGTCGGCTTGCCAAACAACTTTCTCCCAATAACGATGATACGGTCCGGCGACAGTGTAATCTTCCCAGGTATGATTGGTACCAAAGTGCTCATTTATGTAGTGCATCATGGCCTGGTTGGCACCGGCCAAAACGTCATCGACATCAATGGCTATGACTGCCCTAGCCATATTTATCCCTTAAAATCGGCTGCTATGCCGTGCATCGAAGTCTTGCTGACGCGGGCTTTGGCTTCGTGGGCAACCGTTTTGAGGAATTCGTTAATACCAATTGGCTCCGGCACGGCTGATACTTCTATGTCCTTACGAATGCGCGGCATGACGTTACCCGATTCAACTTCTTTATCGCCAATAACTACTGTGTACGGAATTTTCATCAACTCGGCGGCGCGGATTTTTTTACCAACCGATTCGCTGGCGTTATCTAAGGTGACGCGCAAGCCCAGTTCAGTAGCCTGCTCGACTAGTTTTTGAGCGAAATTCACGACCTTGTCTTCTTGATTTAAAGTAGCGATTCTAATCTGTTCCGGCGCCAACCAAACTGGGAATTTGCCGGCCGTGTGCTCGATGTAAACCGCCAAGAAACGTTCAAACGAGCCTAATAAAGCTTTGTGAATCATCACCGGACGATGTTTTTCGCCATCTTCGCCAGTGTATTCCAATCCAAAGCGCTCCGGCTGCACAAAGTCGAGCTGTTCGGTAGCCAGTTGCCACTCGCGACCCAAGGCGTCGGTGGCCATAATATCGATTTTTGGGCCATAAAAGGCGGCTTCGCCCTCTTCTATAAAGTAATCAAGTTCCAGCTTCTTAGCGACCGCCTCAAGAGTCTGTTGGGCATCTTCCCACACCTTAGGGTCACCCAGGTATTGATCGGAGTCATCCCTAAAGCTTAGGCGAGCCTTCCAGGTTAGGCCAAATACTTCGTACATGTCGCTAATCATAGTCATGATGGCGGTAAATTCTTGTTCGATCTGGTCAAGGCGGCAAAAAACGTGGGCGTCATCTTGGGTCGCACCACGCACCCGGGCTAGGCCGTGTAACTCGCCGGCTTTTTCGTCACGGTAGACAACGGTGTTCTCCATATAACGGATTGGTAGATCACGGTAACTGCGTGGTCGTGACGCGTAAATTTGCGTGTGGTGCGGGCAGTTCATCGGCTTCATCATAAATTCGGTATCAGACTCAACACTGGTGACGCTAAAACGCTCCGGGTATTTGTCGTAATGGCCAGAGGTTTTATAGAGGTCTATTTTGGCAATATGCGGTATGGCGACACGCTGGTAGCCAGCGGCAGACTGCAATTCCTGCGAAAATCGGCCAATCTCTTCGCGCAAAACTGTTCCACGTGGCGTGAACAGCGGCAAACCCGGCCCCACCAGGTCGCTAAAGACGAACAGGTCGAGCTCCTGCCCCAGTTTACGGTGATCGCGCTTCTTGGCCTCTTCTAACATCTGTAGATGGTGGTTCAAAGCTTCTTTGTCGGCAAAGGCCACACCGTAAACACGCTGCATCTGCGGATTGCCTTCTTTGCCGCGCCAATAGGCACCGCTAACGCGTAACAGTTTAAATGCACCGGTTTTACCAGTGTCGGCGACGTGTGGACCACGACACAGGTCAGTAAAATCACCATTTGTGTAGAAAGAAACGGCGTCAACCTGGCTGTCACCGTCGGTTATAGTTCCCAACTCGTCTTTATCCAGATCTTTAGCCACAGTGGTGCCAGCTCGTTTGAGGTCATTTAACAGTTCTTCTTTGTAAGGTTGTTGACTGTCTTTGGCCCACTTAATTGCCTCGTCAATCGGCTTTTCGGACTTTTCGAAGGGTTGCTTGGCGTTGATGATGCTGTGCATCTCTTTTTCGATGCGCTTAAGGTCGTCTTCAGACAGACTGTCTTTGCCTAGGTCAACATCGTAGTAAAAGCCGTCTTTTACCACCGGGCCGACACCGAATTTGGCCTCAGGCCAGAGGTGTTGGATGGCGTTAGCCATAATGTGAGCCAAGGAGTGGCGCATCGGCTGAAGGTCGTTTTGGTCGTCTTTGTTAGGCATGATTCCTCAATAATATCACCTCTGTTATGTTCGACAAAATAAAAAGCGATCGAATGTTCTCGCATGACACTCGATCGACATTTTTACTGATTTTTGCGTTGTTCCAGGTTTTACCCTTGAAATGCTTGGTTCTCTAGGCCAAAGCACCCGGCAAAACTCACCTCGTAGATACGAGTATACAGTAATGGTATTATATGGCTAGTACTAAATTGTCGCCTTTTTTACATTATTCATGGGGATAACTAATATACCTTTTACGGTATATTTTAGGCGTGTTCCCTTTTAAGGTATAGTTTGCTATGCTGGTATCTGTTAGAAGAAAATTTAACGGGGGCGATTAGCTCATTTGGCTAGAGCGCCGCATTGACGTTGCGGAGGTGACAGGTTCGAATCCTGTATCGCCCACCAATCACAAGGAATAATTATGGATCCCCGCTTACAACAACTTACCAATGACATCATTCGCCTGGCCGATCAGCTAGCTCGCGAAACCCGCGAAACTCAAGGCTACCTACAGCGCCAAGATATTAATTCGGCTATCCGTAACACCGCCGACAACAGCGACGAACTGCAGACTTTGGTGCGCCAGTACCAGACTCTGCTAGCCGAACTGCAGCGCCAACCCCGCCGTTAGATAGCGCTTATGCTTGCCCAGTGTCTTCCTTAGGTGTACATTGCTTAGCATACATTCAGGAGGGTCAGCCGCGATGCCAGAGCACATATCATTACCGCCCAACAAAGCAGTCGAACTACGCAGCAGCGAACTGGCAAATGAGTATGCCGATCTTCATGCCAGCACCGTCGCCGATTTCCTTAAACCTTATGTTTACCCCAATGGACCACCAAATATTTCTCAATCAAGTGCAGCCAAAATAGTAAAATCCGAGCATCAAGAAGCCAGAGTGAAATTCTGGACTGAGCGCTACGCGGGAATGCACAACGACCTTGAATCAACCGTTGCCCACGGTGTTACAGCCCTAATTTTCTGTGCCGCCGTTGCTCAAGTCGAGAAAGTCTTCCCCGAAGATGCCCGCACTACCGAAATGCCAGTACTAGAGGCTTTGGGACACCAGTCTGGTGGCCAAGAAATACTCAGCCTGCGTTTTCCGGAAGGATACTTTAGGATACCGGAAGAGGTTGTTGTGCCAGTAGTCGACTTCTATCCAACCGGAACACGACCGCAACCAACACCCCCAGAGATGCCACCACGGCGCGGGCCAGTCGAAAAGATGCCTTGGGTAATTCCAAACCAGGCCGACAAACCGGTAGAACAGCGCGTCCTATGTTTACCGCAAATCCAAGTTGTTCGTATTCACGCCGACGGCGGCGAACTGTGGCAAAACCCCAATTTCACGCCACTGGGTATACCAGTAACAGTCGCTTAACGACGATAGCTTTCGCAAATTCGCTGCAAATAACGGATGTTATGTATAGAAACCAGGGTTCCGGCCAACGGTTCTTTAACCTTGAACTGGTGACATAAGAAGCCACGACTGTAGCCAGACTGGCAGGTCGTACAATCACAGCCCGGATCGATTACCGACGGATCGTCGATATACTTGGCATTGGTCAGGTGGATCCGTTCGTCGCCCTCTAGCCAGGCCGTACCGTGCCGGGCGTTACGAGTTGGAATGACGCAGTCCAGCATATCAATGCCGTGTTCAACCGCATAGCGCAGGTCAATCGGGTCACCGACGCCGAGTAAAAATCTCGGTCGGTCGTTAGCATACAGAGGACCTAAATAGTTCAGCATGTCGTGCATCTCTTCCCGGCTCTCGCCCACCGACAAGCCCCCAATAGCAATGCCGTCAACTGGCAAAGACTGGACAATCTCTAGGCTGCGACGCCGTAAATCCTTGTCTAAACCACCCTGTACAACGCCAAACAACAGAGGTCGTTCTGCCTGAGTACATTTTTTGCTCAATTTCTGGAATTCGGCCAGACTTCGTTCGAGCCAACGATGTGTTCGTTCAAACGCCTCTAAGGTTCGGCCGCGGCTGGCCGCATCTAACGCCACCACGTCATCAAAGGCCACCATCATATCGGCGCCTAGCTCGAACTGAATCTGGATCGACTTTTCGGGCGATAAAAAGATCTTGTCGCCGGTGCGCGGATCCTTAAAGGTCACGCCGTCTTCGGTTATCTTATTGATATGCGCCAGCGAGAATACCTGAAAACCACCCGAGTCGGTTAGTAATGGCAGCCGTTGCTTGGTGAACTCATGCAGACCACCCAGCTTCTTGATAGTCCCCTCACCTGGCTGAAGGTGCAAATGATAAGTATTAGCCAGAACCACATCAACTCCCGTGCTAGCCACCTGCTCTGGCGTTAAACTTTTAACGGCACCACGTGTACCATCGGGCATAAAGGTTGGGGTGCGCACCTGCCCGGCTCTAGTATGGAACGAACCACTACGCCGTAAGCCGTCCTGATGATCCGTAGTAAACATTGTCTTCGTCATATAACTTGAATTATAACAGAGGTGAATGAAAAATCCTTAGTATATGACGAGGGGAACATCCGCAGGCTTAAGGCCGAGGACGTTCCCCAAGTTATTTGACTAAGGATCTTATCGAGTAGCGCTAATCGTCTTGCCTTGTTCGGCATCGGGAGCAGCTACGGTAATTCGACCGTTGGCATTTTGGCTAATCTGGTAACCAGTGTTAGTGGCGTCACCAGTTTGTGGGTCTTTTGGAATGGCAACCAAGTATTTGCCATTGGTGCTAAGCACGCTTAGGTCAACCAGACCAGTACAGCTACCGGCACCGGTGGCACAGATGTCAGTGGCGGTGGTCGTAATTGAGGTCGGAATGTTACCTTGGTTATCGATACTGTACTGATAAGCCGCATTCAAGATGGTGTTAACATCGGCTTGGCGCTGCGAGTTACGAGTATCACCCAATTGCTTGTTTGGGTTAATCGCTAAAATTACGATACCGGCCAAGATGGCGATAATGGCCACCACTAGCAAAACTTCGATCAGGGTAAAACCTTGTTGTTGGCGGCGCAGTTTGATTTGACTCGTTAGTTTCATGATATTTTAGATCTCCTTCTTACGTTATGCGGCTAACGAGTAGCGCTAATTGTTTTACCTTGTTCAGCATCAGGCGCGGCCACGGTTACCCGGTTATTGGCATCTACACTGATCTGATAATGAGCATCGTTAGTGGTGCCCGTTTTGGGGTCACGCGGGATGGCTACGATGTATTTACCACCCGAAGTTAAGACTGTTAGGTCGACAAGTCCGGTACAGCTACCAGCGCCAGTGGCACAGATGTCGGTGGCGGTACTGGTAATACCGGCCGGCAGGTTGCCCTGGTTATCAACACTGTATTGGTAAACAGCATTCAGAATGGTGTTTACGTCAGATTGGCGTTGAGCATTACGAGTATCGCCGAGCTGTTTATTGGGGTTGATAGCCAAAATAACAATTCCCGCCAAGATGGCGATAATGGCCACAACCAACAATACTTCGATCAGGGTGAAACCTTGTTGATCGCTGTTACGTTTGTTTCTAAGTTGTTTGAGCATGCGTGCTCCTTTTAGTTAATAGCGCTTATAGAGAGAATAATACCGTAAGCATAAGCGTTATACAAGCCTAAAATCAGTCGGCGTCGTTGGTGGAGGTGCTCGGGCTAGACGGTGTTGTAGTGTCGCTGGGGCTGGTTTCGCTAGAGCCTGGCGTCGTTGGGTCGGTCAAATCACCCACTGGTGCCACAAAAATGGTGTCGATCTGGCCATTCTCGTCGATGTGAATACTAATAACCGTGCCGTCGGGCGAGATACCAACTATCGTATTGTCACCAAAATACTGACCATAAGGGCCGCTCTGCCAAGCCGCCAAGTCTTCGACTGATGGATGCCAGTTCCAGGGGGTCTGAGCGCTATTTAGGGGGTTTGATATTAGATTCTCAACCTGAGCCGCTGTCACGCTTTGGTTGATGTTGGTTTTAAGGATAATAACCTTAACGGTCTTTGCGTAGTACTTCTTTAGGTCGGCTGGCTTGTTATTGTTGATGGCCGTTGTCACATTATTAAAGGTGGCTTCGGGTACGGCCGTCACGACGGTTTCACTACCAGATTTGGTTCCGGCTGAACTACCCGACTTCGACGGACTATCTACGCTGTTATTAAAGTAACGCGCCCAGACGACACCGCCCAGTACTAACGCCAGAGTAACCACAACACCGACCATCACCAGTTGTGGGCTGAGCGACTTAGTTTGTCGCCGCTTTGGAGCTTTGGCCCCCTTGTTTACTGGCTTTTTCTTGGAGCCTGGAGTTTGCGAAATCTTATACTGATCCATATCTCTATTATAGTCCTTTCTTTACGGGTTATCTTGCCAACTACTAACAGTCACCTGGGGCGTCACCTGACTGGTCGTAACTGTCAGGCGATGAACAAATGTTTTAGTACCCTGGGTGACCGTCCCAGTGGTGGTAATTGTGTAACTTGGCGTCGTACCGGTTATGGAATAACTACAGGATTGGCCAGTCGTGGCGTTAAGCGTCTGATTAGCGCTGGCGGGCGTGGGCGTGGTTGTATTGGCGACAATTGCCGCCAATGCCAGCTCGGCACAACCGCTGGCCGCCGCTTTAGCATTAGCATTGGCCACCACGCTGTTACTGGCAATGCTGGCGTTCTGGCCAGTGAGCAACAAAAAGCCCACAATTACCGTTACAATTGCCCCCAAAATCATCACGGTAATCAGTACCACATAACCACCCTGCTCGTTATTCAGCCGCTTCATGGTATGGTGGCCGCCCCGGTAAATACTTTAGAGAACTGTAACTCCTGACGCTGCGATGTGGTTCGGTAAGTTACAGTAAAGCGAATCTGCACCGAGCCCTTGGTAGACGGCAGGCTCATATTGGTAAAACTAAGGTTCGAAACGGTGACGCGCCTATTAGTTAGAGTGTTATTGATCGCCGGGCTACCTTCGCTCATCTGCAGCCGTGTAGTCGTGCCGTCGTTAACCAAACCAAAGGCCGTTGGGTTAACAGCTGAATTGGCCATAGTTAGGGTTAGATTACCGCTACTATTGCCAGCGGCTGGCGACGCAATCGCCGTCGACTGGCGAACAGTTTGGGTAATTAACGCCATCACCGCTTCCCCTTGATAATTAACGTCAGCCGTAATTTGACTACTAGTCTTTTGAGCCGATGCCACCACTGCCAGACCCACCACCGCCCCAATAATTGTCGCAAAAATGGCGATGTAGATTAGTAGTTCTATTAAAGTGAATCCAGCATGTTTGGTAATCTGCTTCATCATTAATTATCCCAACTAAAGTCAAACCACTTGGCGCTCACGCTGGGACCATTAGCATTATGAATTGTCCAAGAATAACCAACCGGCGTCGTGTAAAAAGCATGCGTGTTGCCGTTATACATAATCGAATAAAGGTTGTTCTGCGAATCAATCTGCAGCATCATGACGTCGTTCAAGCCTGGCTCTGGTGCCATCCGGGTCTTAACAATTGGGCTGGCCGATACTGGCGTGGCCAACGGCGTGGCATCCCAAGTATTGGTGGCGCTCAAAAAGCGTTTTAACTTACCGCTAGTCGAATTGTCCGAATAGGCTGACACGCCGGTTGTACCTAGCTGATCTTCGTAGCCCAGCTCCATAGTCTGAGCACCACCAGGCGCGGTTGGCGCCGCTAAAACGTTATTGGTTGGTACGCTAACATTAGTAGCTGTAACGGTGTAGCAGTAAACCCGTGGTGACGCCAAGCCATCCTTATCACAACCAATAAAGCCGGTACCGCCAGCTGGCTGCCCCGCTATGGCCACCGATGTAACGATTGAACCACTCGGTTGGTTGGTCGAGGTCATCGGTGTTCCCCAACTACCCGAGCCGCTACCGTTGGCCGTAAAAATACGGAAAGTTGGCGTTCGGTCGGTGCTACCACGCGTGTAAATTAAGGCACCTTGCGTACTGGCCGATGCACTCCACGAAAAATCGACGTTGTGCGTACCGTTACTGGTACCGTTGCTGGCATGCGTGGTGTAAGCCGACCAAGCGTTATTAGCATAGTAGCTCGATAACGTCTGATACTGTTCACCCAGTAGAGCTAGCATGGCTTCGTTAGTACCGGGTCGTGCCTGCACAAACATCGAGGTTGGCGAGTCGTTACTTGTACCACTAATTGCTGGCAAGGTTCCTTGGTTACTCCAAGCGTTATTGTTATAAGTATGGAACTTTGGGGTATTGGTATTATCACTATAGGTCGTCATAAAAGTACCATTCGCCAGATAAGTACCACTAAAGTTTCCCGAATCAAGTGCCGCCGCCGAGTTCCAACTGTCGAGCAGCTGGGGAGTTAACCAGGCGTTCCCATTCCAAGGAAAACCATACAAGTATTGGGTAGTGCCATTAAAGAAGCGGGCGATCACCATCTTGTTAGTGCCCGACTGCGCCGAATAGACTTTAACCGACCGCGCCACCCGGTTGCTAGCGCCAACACTTGGTAGTGACAGCGGTGACGTCCATAATCCATTTGACTGCAGTAAGCGATAGTTAATTAAACTGGTGGTGGTACCGCCGTTAGCGTAAACCAACAAACCGGTCTTAATTGAAGCATTGGTAGAGGTCTGCCAGTTAGACAAATAGGTCGTGGTCGCGACCTGCCCTTGCCTTTGACTATTAATTCGCCAACTCACCGTCACCGTTACCTGTCGACTATTATTAGGCCCCGGACCAAACACTAACGAAGGTGTAAAAATGCTATTTATGGTTGTCGGCGTGTTACTAATCGCCCACTGACTACCAGAAGCATTCAGGTAATAAGTTGTGCCGTTGTTGTAGTTGTTGAGGTTGGCGTAAGAACTCTGGGCGATATTCTTCAGCGCCTCTATCGCCGTGTTAGAAACCTGGGCCGCTCGGCTGTTGTCGCCGCCAATCGCCGTACTTTCCCGCCCGTAAGTAAAGGCCGACAACACAATTAAACTAATCATGCCAAAAATTGCTACCGCCAGCAGAATTTCTACTAACAAAACTCCCCTGGAACCCCTCAGCCTTTTAGGTTTTGATAATTTAGAATGTAGAATTTTCATGCCTAGTATTCCACCATTCCCTTGTTATTAACGGTGATGGTATTAGTCTTACCGGCGCCCGTTAAAGTAAAAGAACCAGTTGTTGTAGGCAGGCCATAAAGCTTGCTGTAGGTAATCTGGCTAGCTCCACCTAAGGTGATGCCATTTGGTACGTTGTAGATTACATCGTTAGCCGAGTTGCGCGTAGCGTAGCTATTACCACTAAATAAAACTATGTTCTGCCCGTTAACAGCTACTCCCCAGGCACTGTCCTGCGCCCGGTTGCGACTAAACGATTGGGCTTGATACAGATCCTGCGCCAACAAACTGGTGGCGGCATCGAGCTGGTTACTATTGCTAAGTGATAGGTAAAGCGGTGTGCCAATTGCCGTAATCACAGTAATGATGGCCACTACCAGCAGCATTTCTGGCAAGGTAAACCCCTTCTGGCCTAGCCTACGCACCGTTTAGGTTTCCGATTAGGCTGTAGATCGGCAAAAAGACCGCCATGGCCACAAACAACACCGCCGCCGCAATTAAAACTAGGACGATCGGCTCTAACAAAGTTTCCAGATTATGGGCGGTCAGATCAGCCTTGTCTTCGTAGTTATTACCAATCTTTAACAGGCTGGACGACAAGTTACCGGACTTTTCGGCGCTAACCACAATTTGCGTGATGGTACCCGGCAGTAATGAACGGTACTTTTTGTCAGAGAGTATCTTATCAAAGGAGTCGCCTTCGTCGACGCGGCGCGCCACTTCGGCCGCAAAACGAGCGTAACGCTTGGTCGACATCGACGCCGCCAACGAGTCTAAGGCCGTTACTACTGGTAAACCAGCATCCAGTAAAGTACCCAAGACAAAGCCAAAACGCGCCATCTCGGTCTCGAATAATAACTTTTTAACACCTGGTATCTGATACAACACTACTTCGGCTGCGCCGCGGGCGGCGGACGATTTTTTAATCAGAATAGAAAGCAGGATTACCGAAATAACCGTACCGGCCGCAAAAATTAAGCCATACTTCCCGAACCAGGTGCCAACCACAATTAATATTTTGGTCATGGCGCCAACCTCGATCTGCAAGCCGGTGATAATGTTCAGTAGCTTGGGTAGCAGAAAGACACCGATGCCGGTACCGACCACAAATAACAAGGTCACCAAAAAGGCCGGGTACAGCATGGCCGACTTAATCTTGGCGTTCATGGTGTTGTTCTTGTGCATCTGAGCGGCCACCACCTTAAGGTTTTCGGGCAGCTTACCGGTCGATTCACCAACTTCTATCAGTGTAATAACCGATGTATTAAACAGCCCGGTTTCTTCTAGGGCGCGCGCAAACGGCACACCCTCGTCGATACTGTTTTTCATACGCATCATGGTGTCACGGGGGCCTTTTTTGGGTATTTCCTTGGCAATTGAATCAATCGCCTCACCCACCGTCACGCCGGCCAATAGCAGCATACTCAAACTCTCGATGATGTATTCGCTGGTGTCCCGGTTAATACCGCCAAAAGCCTTCTTTTTGGTGTGTTTGCGCTTTACTTTTTCGGCTGGACCTTGGGCGGGAGCACTGGCGCTGGGAGCGGCTTGGGCAAATGGGTTTATCGCTCGCGACGGTTCGACCGGCCGTTGACTAACCGGCACTTCCATACCGGCCGTGGGAGTAATTTTTAGTTTTGGAGAAGTCGATAGCGGTGGCGGCTTGGGTACGGCCATGTTCCCGCCATTAACATCGTCGATTGGCTTGGCCACCACTCGAGCACGGTGTTCCAAACTGCGTAAGTCGCCGCTCATTTTGGCTCGGCTACGCGCTGTAGCTCGGTTATGGTAGTAACACCACGCTGAACTTTTTCGATGCCATCAGCAAACAGCGTATGGTCACCTTGCTTATGTGATAGTTCGGCAATTTGGGCGGTTGATGGATTCTTAAGAATTAACTCCTGCATAGCCGGAGTCATGTTAACCAACTCAAAGATAGCCGTCCGCCCGTGATAGCCGGTAAAGTTGCACGACTCGCAACCCTTCCCCTGGTACAAGGTCACAACTGGTCCGGCAAAATACTGTTCGGCATGCGGCATTGTCTTGGCTAGATCTTCGATTTTTATCTGATAACTCATGCGGCACAAGGGGTGGATCATACGCACCAGGCGCTGGGCAATCACCAGGTTCAAGGTGCTGGCCAGCAGGAAGGGTTCGACGCCCATGTCGAGCAGACGTGGGATGGCCGAAGCAGCGTCATTGGCATGGAAGGTCGAAAACAGTAAGTGACCGGTTAAGGCAGCGTTAACGGCCAGCTTGGCAGTCTCTTCGTCACGAATCTCCCCTACTAAAATAACGTCCGGGTCTTGACGCACAATCGAGCGCAGACCATCGGTAAAAGTTAGGCCAGTCAGGTTATTCACCTGAATCTGGTTAACGCCCACAATTTTGTATTCAACCGGGTCTTCGATGGTCGTAATGTTAATTTCCGGGTTATTGATCATTTTTAACAGCGAGTACAACGTGGTGGTCTTACCCGAGCCGGTTGGGCCAGTGGTCATGATCATGCCATAGGGCCGATGAATTTGGCGGTCAAAAATCTCTTTGTCTTTACGGCTCAAGCCCAAGCCCTTCACATTCAACCCCTTAGAATATTCGGCCAACAGCCGTAGCGCCACTTTTTCGCCATCTAGCGTTGGCACCACCGAAATACGAACGTTAACCGGCTTACCGTCAACCTCGTAGCGAATGGCGCCGTCTTGGCTAACATTGTGTTCGTCGATGCGCATGTGTGACTGAACCTTAAGTCGGTTCAAGATATTGTCGTAGTACTGCTTGGGCAGCTGCCCTGCTTCGTGCAACACGCCATCGATACGGAAGCGGATGACCACAATTGATTCTTGCGGTTCAAAGTGGATGTCCGACACCTTGTAGGCAGCGGCGTCCTTAATAATTTCGTCGATAATTTCCGGGGCAACCCGGTTCTGTTCCTGAATAATCTGGTTAAAGCGCGTTACTAGCGGCTTGCGGTAGTGGATTAGCGCCTCGTTCAGCTCGTCGGGCAAGGCATAGTAAATTTTAAGTTTGATTGGTGGCGTAAACACCTTAGACAAAGCTTCTTCTAAGCCCGCCTTATTAGGGTCATCAGTGGCCAGCGTGACAACATCACCTTGCTTTTGATAAACCACCACGCGGTAAGCCTGGCCAAGGTCGGCCGGGATTAAACTAATATGCTCTTTGCTGGGCTGATAAATATCGAGGTCAGCGTACTCAACACCGTAGTACTTGGCCAGAGCCGGCCCCAGCAAGTCGTAAGCAATAATATTTTGGTTCAGAAAGTAGTTAAACAGTGTTATGTGATGCGTCGCGCAGTAACTGCGGGCGTTATTGAGGTCGGCCTCGGTAACATAATTGCCCTCGGACAATATCTTGGCCAGGCGCTCGTCGTCAACGGCACCGCTGTTTACTGTATCAATCGGCTCTTTCTCGTTAGAAGGCTGAGCTGTTGATGAATCCTTATCCGCCATGTTTGTTCGTAACCCACCTCTTTTTGCAACTACATCGCATAACCCTTAATGGGCCTGCCTCTAGTCATTACCATAAACATTATAGCAACGATTCTTGTCAAAAAGTATATCCCCGCTTATGCTAACTACAGAAGAAAGGTTTATATGGCGCGTGGTGCTGGCAATTTTGACAATCAACAGGGGTTTGGCAGCCTTGGTTTGTTGCTGATCGGCGTAATCCTGCTGATTATCGGTATCGGCGTCTACGTCTTTACCCAGCGACCCGATTCTAAACAAACATCAACCGCGTCGTCTGCGGCCAGCGCAAACACTGGCACCAGCACCTCGCCCGGTGGTGTACCCGGGGGCGCCGACAGTGGCTCAGCCGGTGGTGCCACCAACACAACAAATATAATAAAAATTACCCCCGTTGGCCTGCAGTTAACAGTTCCAGATTCTTTAAAGGACTTAACCTATGCCCTTAAACCGGTGGCCGGTGGTGCCACCGAAGTTACTTTTTCGACCAAAACTCTGGCCAGCCGTGTGCCCAGCTGTGCCGCCGACCAAGGCTCGGGCGCCTTCCAAACCGTTACGCGCGGAACTGGCAGCTACCCCGGCCCGGCTAACCCCTCAAGCGGCGCCCTTATCAAGCAGTACGGCGACTACTACTTTGCCTACACCCTACCGACCGGCCCCTGCGCCAAGGGGCTTTCGGTCGATAATCAAAACCTGCTCAACAGCCTAGCCCAAGACTTCTCGGGCGCCCTGCCATCTGTTACAGCCTTGTTGTAGAATATGCCAAACAGAGGTCATAATATTGACACTATACTATGTTTGTGTTAACATAACCGTGTTAAACGAGGCTTGTGTGTGAGTACCACCCCTTCGAGTTCGCTCGAGAATTTTAAGTTGTTCTACGAAGAACTAACTTTTATCAAACCAACTCATCACCGTATCCGGCGCAACCGCGTCGTAATGGTTAGCAAATAGTTCTAATTTCTAATATTGAAATTCTAAAGAAGCTGCAGTCACTGCGGCTTTTTTAGTATTTAGATATTCAAATTTATAGTTTTCCAAGGTTTATCCACTAGCATTTTACACAGCGTCATGACAATATGTAGTCATGGTCTGTATATATTGTGGTCAAAAAACGAAGATAATTAACTCGCGCTCCCAGAAGCGGGCGCACGGAACTTGGCGGCGCCACCGCTGCACCGCCTGTAACCAGCTTTTTACTACGCAGGAACAGGTTGATCTGGCTGTGTCAGCCAGTTTCATTGCCAAAGATGGGTCAATACACCCCTTTAACCGTCAGCACCTGCTACAGAGCCTGTACGACAGCCTCAAACATCGCCCTCACGCCCTAACAGAGGCGCTCGACCTCACCGACACAGTAATTGCCAAATTACTCCCCCAAATCAAGGCGGCTGGCTGGTCACGCCAGGCGGTAGTACAAACCGCTCACCAAGTTCTACAGAATTTCGACAAAGCTGCCGCTACGGCTTATTTGGCATTTCATCCTAAGAACTAATTACTCTCTCGCAATGCCATATGTATAGAAACGCCTCTTCCAATATCACCGTGTACATACAAACCTGGGCCAACAAACGACCATGCCCCAATATCGGCACCAATGCTATAACGTACATTTTCACCAGCTCGGGCAAAATTACCAATCGAAACATCGGGGGCCACATCAACACCTGATCCAAGCACGGCCTTAAAGCCGACAGTGGCACCAATGCCAATCTTGGCGTCTTCGCCCACCGTTGCTCCGTAGAGTACCGCGGCATCTTTGCACACCAAAACACCATCCTGCAGCCACACTAATGATTCAATGATCGCACCAGCTTCAATACGAGCACCGTCTATACGAGTATGTTGACCAGTTGGCAACATCTCTAACGACACCGAGGCGCCAGGTTCAATTTCAGCTTTTTCGGAGATACAAAAGTCGACAATTTGGCGGTAAATCTGTTCGACCGGTACAGGCTGTATCTCGGACATTGAAACAAGTGTACATCGCCGCAGCGATTAAGCAAAATTATTCGGGCTTATCACCCTTAACGGCTTTTTCGGTGACATCAAAGGTGTCTAAGTAGCGACCGAACATCAGCCTGGTTTGCGCCACCAAGCCGGACAAGCCGTTATAGATAATGGTGGTAAACGGCAAGAACACCCACTGCAGGGTCATAAAAATATGACGGCGACGCTTATAGCGAGCCGGCTTAGGCGGTAATAGCAAAATACTTAAGAAGAAGGTAATGACGATTCCGGTTAAGGCGACGGTTTCGATGCGACTGGCCACGATTGGCAACTGGTTGGCAGCATAGCTGTCGGGGTGGAACAACGACGGTATAAAAGCCGTGCCGGCCACTAGCAAGGCGGCCGTCGCCCAACTAATATGACCCTCGAATAAGCGCCAAAACTTGGCGATCAGGTCGCCCTTCTTTAATTTATTCTTGCGGAAAAAACCCATTTCGGCGACGTAGGCGATGTCGCTACAGCCCCAGGCCCAGCGCCGCAACTGAATAAACTGGGCTTTTAAGGTGCGACGATAGGTTGCCGACAGCACGGCGTCTTGGTAAATCGGCACATAAATTGGGTAAACTTCGTAGCGACCATCAAAGGCAAAATAGCTACGCCAGAACTGGTGACCGTCTTCTACGATGGTGCGGGCACTCCAAAAATTGGTTTCGATTAAGCCGGCTAGTGGCTGGGCATGGGCCGAAAAGTTTCGCAAGGCATGCAGACGCATCGACGCCACGACCTGAAAGAACGAGTTACCAGTGGCAATTACCCTCATCGGTGCTGGTACGTCCCAGATGTTTTGGGTATACAAAGCAACCGGCTGGTACGAAGTATGAATCGGATCAGGTGAAGCACAGTAGGTATAGCTCAGAGCCGATAAGTAGCCGGGGTGCGGCCGGTTATCAGAGTCCAGCGTGGTAACGTTAACGCGCAGTGGATCAATTTTTTGTTCGGTGACGTATTTAAGCAAGGCTTTGCCAGCGTAGTTAATGTTCCCGCCCTTGCCGCGGACTTCGCCGGGTGTCAGCGGGTGTTTGATAGCCATGGTGTGCATAAATTTATCGGCGTACTTTTTGACCATAGCCTGCACAGCCGGCTCCGACTGAGCACCATCACGGGCTTCGTAGGCAAACACCATAATCACCTGCTTCATGTCGTAATCAGAGTTGAGCACCGACTGAATAGTTGGCTCCAAGACTTCAGCGCCTTCATTATAAGAAGCAATGATGATGGCATTAACTACCTCGCTGGGCTTGATTTTAAGCGGCTGAACTTGAGTGCGTAACAGATTATCATAGTGCCATTTAGGGCGCTGGGCGCCTGGGTCGGTGACTTCACCAGCCTCAAGCTCTTTTAAGAGCTGCGCCCAATCGAGCTTTTGGTGCTGCTTAAGTTTGCGCCAGCCTTCGATCACTCTTACGTTCATGCCAACCGCTTTAGCAAACCAGATTAACAGATAAACGATTAAGCCGTATACCAAGGCAATCGGCCAAAGGGCACTCAAGACAAACGGTAACAGTAAAATGCTCCAACTGAGCATACCGGGCAGTTTTTCGAAGAACAAATAACGCCGGCTACGGTCTTCTTTATAAGGAATCTCGATGTTTTTCATCTAGCGCAATACAAGTAAGGCATTACTAACAATTAGCGTTAACGCCAGCAGTAAGGTGCCGAAGCCCAGTACTACCACGGCGACATCACGGCGCTGCGGGTAGATTCTGTTGCTAATAACAGTGTGAAATACCAGCACAAACAATGCAAAGGCAATAAACGCCAACAACGAGGCATAGCCACCTAGTTGGTAGGCGTTAAGCCCCAGATTTTCGCGGTACTGCACAAAATAGCCATCACTCCGACTGGTGTCGAGGCGCAGCAAAATTAGAACTGATGTAATCAGAGCGATAAAAGCGTTGATGCTTAAGAGCAACAATACCAATCGGTCATGTAGATACTTTTTTGATGTGTCCATGAATTCCTTACTTACAGTTCTTTTAGCTGGTGCGAGATACGAGAATCAAACTCGTGCCTCTTGCTTGGGAAGCAAGCGTACTATCATTATACTAATCTCGCC
>CAZVKH010000011.1:0-22653 GCA_964627095.1 uncultured Candidatus Saccharibacteria bacterium | reverse complement strand
AAAAGACGCCACCCAAGGCGATTATGAAGCACTTGGGCTATCGCTCGGTGGACTCGATGCTCAAGCGCGAAAAGCTGGGCGAAATCTATGGCGCCCTACGGTTTGTTGAAACACCGGACTGGCTGAACCACTTTAATGAGCAGTACAAAAAACTCAAACCGAGTGACTTTGAAACGCGCGACATGGAAATTGTTGAAATGCCAGCCGAACGCTGGGCAACCTATGCCACGCCGTTTGTGCATAAAAAGCGCCACAATATAACTCACCTCAAAGAATTGGGTGTGATTTTGATGCTGCCTATTTCTAAAGAGAATAATCTGCGTGGCGTGACTATTTTTGTAATGCCACTGCTTTTCCATTATCTGAACGAGATTCGTCTGTATTCGGCTTTTTTTAAGCTTAAACAGATGCAACCCAAGTTTGGCGAAATTGTTGCCAATACACTAGTGGCCGACCCATCGAGTGCTGCCGTCATGGCCGGTCAGACGATCCATTGGCGGGTTATCCAGCGCTACTTTGGCAAACTCGAAAAAGAATACCACCCAGAGATATTCGAACCTCATGTTCAGCCCGAAGACCTGCACTGGCGCCAAGCCGAAGAGCTTTTATTCAAAGTCGATCCCGAACTAGAATTTTGGCGTGACCTCGACTATGTTGGCGAAGTGCATGCCGGCCGGCCGGTAACTATGAACCTGCTCGATATTGCTGCCAGTTACGTCAATCAGTCGCCTTACTCGGAGCGCGCCATTTACCACTTCCGCGAAGCCCTTTGGAACGAAGTCTTTGTGCGCTACATGGGGCAAAAGAACTTGGAACAACAGGTTTTGGAGCAGCTTGATAATGATGTCATTAAACCGGAAGACCTGTAGATGAATTTTAGTATTTGTGTATCAGGAGCGGCTGGTGGGCGAACCGTCAAAACAGGCAAGGCTGATGCCGAAATACTGGGTCGGGCTATCGCCAAAAGCGGTCACACCCTAACCACCGGTGCCACCGTGGGGTTGCCATATTATGCCGCTCAAGCTGCCAAACAGGCTGGTGGCATGAGTATTGGCTTTTCACCAGCTAGTAGCCTGCGTGAGCACCTACACAAGTATCGCCTACCAATTGGCGTCTTCGACTTTGTGAACTTTACTGGTATGCACTACGTTGGTCGTGACATTCACTTGGTGCAGTCCAGCGACGCTATTATTACGATTGGTGGTCGCTTTGGCAGCCTACACGAGTTCACTACGGCCTTGCTTAGTAATATGCCCTGTGGTGTGCTGACTGATAGCGGCGGTACGGCAGCGGTGGTTGAGCAACTAGTTGAGCAACTCGAGGCGCCTAACCGTGACATGCTGGTATTCGACGACGACCCTGAACGCTTAGTTGCCAAAGTTATTAAGATGCTTGAAAAAGACTATGCCGATATTGACCTCAAAGACGAACTGGCTCGTTGGTATTTAGACAGTGATGCCCCGCATTACGGCTAAATGCTACAATGTATAGATGGCCCAGAGCAAAACACCATTCAAACTAACCGCCAAATATAAACCCACCGGTGACCAGCCGTCGGCGATTAAGCAGTTGACCGAAGGCTTAGAGAAGGGCGTCAAAGAGCAGACTCTTTTGGGTGTAACTGGCTCTGGTAAGACCTTTACCATGGCCAATGTCATCCAGAACATGCAAAAGCCGACCCTGATACTTAGCCACAACAAAACCCTGGCGGCCCAACTTTATGGTGAGTTTAAAAATTACTTCCCCAACAATGCCGTTCATTACTTTGTCAGTTATTTTGACTACTATCAGCCCGAAGCCTATATTCCGCGTAGCGACACTTATATAGAAAAAGACAGCCAGATTAACGAAGAAATTGACCGCCTACGGCATGCTGCCACCGACGCCCTGCTCAGTCGTAAAGACGTAATTATCGTGGCTAGCGTCAGCTGTATCTATGGCATTGGCTCGGTCGAAGACTATAATGGCTTATCGATCGAGTTGCAGGTCGGTACGCGCCGGGTGCGCGATAAGTTCTTGCGCCAGCTCACCGACATCCAGTATCAGCGCAACGACATCGACTTTCACCGTAGTACCTTCCGGGTGCGCGGCGATGTGGTTGATGTTTTTCCGGCCGGCGAAGAACTGGCTTATCGGATTGAATTCTTTGGCGATGACATCGAAAAAATAACTAAGATAGACCCGCTCACTGGCGAAGTTTTGGCCAGCTTGCAAGAATTAAAAATCTTTCCCAGTAGCCACTATGTAACCCCTTTCGATAAGCTTAAGGTCGCCATGGGCAGTATCGAAAAAGAGCTGGAAGACCGACTTAAGTACTTTAAGAAGAATGGGATGTTGCTGGAAGCTCAGCGCCTGCAGCAACGCACCCACTTTGACTTAGAAATGTTGCAAGAGACCGGCTTTGTAAAAGGCATCGAAAACTACAGCCGCTACCTGACCAATCGCGAACCGGGCGAACAACCGGCCACCCTGCTAGACTACTTTCCAGACGACTTCTTATTAATGGTCGACGAATCGCACATGACCATGCCGCAGGTGCGCGGAATGTACAATGGCGACCGCGCTCGCAAAGAAGTCTTGGTTGATCACGGTTTTCGTTTACCTAGTGCGCTCGACAACCGACCATTAACCTTTAATGAATTTGAACATCACGTTAATAAGGCCATCTACGTCAGTGCCACCCCGGCCGACTACGAATTGAGCCGCAGCCCTAAGCCAGCTCAGCAGGTAATCCGACCGACTGGCTTGTTGGATCCGCCGATTACCATCCGGCCGGTCGATGGCCAAATTGACGACCTGATTTCCGAAATCCGTGACACCGTTGCCAAGAACCAACGCGTCCTAGTAACGACTCTTACCAAACGGATGTCGGAAGACCTAACCGAGTACCTTAAAGAGATAAACATCAAGGTAACCTACTTGCACAGTGACGTCGATACCTTGGAGCGAACCGACATCCTGCGCGACCTGCGCCTGGGTACCTACGACGTAGTAGTGGGTATTAACTTGCTACGCGAAGGTTTAGATCTGCCGGAAGTTAGCTTGGTGGCGATATTAGATGCCGACAAAGAAGGCTTCTTGCGTAGCGAACAAGCTTTAATTCAAACTATTGGCCGGGCCGCCCGCCACATCGAAGGCCGCGTCGTGATGTACGCCGACCGCGTGACCGGCAGCATGCAAAAGGCTTTGGACGAAACTACCCGACGCCGCAAAATTCAAGAAGACTACAACACTAAGCATGGCATTACCCCACAAGGCATCGCCAAGGCAATCGAAAAGGGAATGCGACCCGACTTGCCCGAAGAGGCTAAAACTGCCAAGCTCAATCTTAAGAAGATACCTAAAGACGAGTACGGCCACATTATTCGCGACCTGACTAGCCAGATGGACTTAGCTGCCGCCAACCTGCAGTTCGAGAAAGCCGCCGAACTGCGCGACATCATCGCCGACGTCAAGAGTAAGATGTAGCTAGCGGCTCAGAACAATACTAGACACGCGCTGGGCGACTTGTTTGGCCTTGCGAATTGGTGCTAGGTGACCGGCATTAGGCATAATTTCGTGGTAGTCGACGTGTTCGGCGACGGCCGGGTCGGCTCGCACCAAGATGTCGTGCTGATAGGCCTGGTAGGCTACAAAAACACCATTATCGCGGATGGTTGCCACCTTCTCGCGGGAGTCTTCGCGTAAGCAACTGTTGCCTTCTATTGCTGCTCGCAGGTGCACAAAGTAATTAACTAGATCTTTGGCGTTACGACCGTTAATTGGTATATGTCCTCTAAGCAGTGATGGCATCAGTTCATGCCAAAGGCCAAGGTGGGCACCTTTCGGGACATCAGCAATAATCTCGGCCAGCGTTGGGTGACCATATCCGCAAGCCGCCAGTTTAATGATGGCATCAACCGACTGAGGAGAGAACATGCCGTACTCGGTAGCACCCAGCCCACCCATTGAATGAGGCACAAGCAGCTTCTTGTCCAAGGCTAAGTCGTCAGCATTAGGCGCTTTGGTTCTAATTTCGGTGTGCTCAAATATCGCCCTGCCGACTTTATGAATAGTTTTTGAGTGTAGAATCTGGGGGCTGGTAGCGGTTTCATACCAAGATGTGCCACGCCGAGCTGGTGTATAAGTGACTGTTGCAAAGCCTTCGTTAGCCAGGGCTCCTCTAGGCGTCCGTGAGCTGCCCTTTATCCCAGAGTAGCCAGGGATAAATATTGCCAAGCCATCGTAGGCTAGGTTTTCGGGTATTTCTAAGGTCCAAATAACATCTTCCCGACCAATCTTAACTTCGCCTTGGTAAAAGTGGTGTGCGCCAGAATCAAAATCACCCTCTTGTGGAGGGTGAAGTTGTAGTACAGGCGCCAGTGAAGCGGCTTCGAAGTCGTCGGAAGGGGTCAATTCAGGCGAAACAAAAGGCTCGGCCATGGTTATTCCTTTATTGCTTAATTTAATGGTATGCCTAGCTTATGGTTTTGTAAACCACCTTACCAACATCTTGGCTATCGTTATCTGTTAAAAATGCTATACTGAAGTATCTATGAGCAAACTTTCGCGCGAAGACATCTTAAAATTGGCTCGATTATCGCGTTTGCAACTAACCGATGACGAAGTCAAGCAGTTTGAGGCCGAAATTGGCAGCATCCTGCAATATGTCGAGTTACTCCAAGACGTTGACTTAAAAGATGTCGAGCCGACCTATCAGGTGAACGGGCTAAAAGACGTCACTCGCGCCGACGAAGTCATCAAATACCAGGCCGATCCCAAAGCCCTTCTAAAGAATGCGCCCGACACCGAGGGTGATCATTTTAAAGTCCCAAGGATGGTCGGCTAATGTCTTGGCAGCCGATTGCTACTATAGCGGCCGATGTTCAGGCGGGCAAAACCAGCGCCACCAGCTTGGTAGACAAGGCTCTTAAAGCGATTGATGAACACAAAGAGTTCGCCGCCATTATTGCCACCACAGCTGATCGCGCCCAGGAACGCGCCCAGGCCATTGACGCGCGGGTTGCTAAGGGTGAAAAAGTTGGTCGCCTGGCTGGCGTTCCCTTTATTGCTAAAGATAACTTCTTAACTTTTGGCGCCGAAACGACTGCTGCCAGCAATATTTTGAAAGGCTTTAACGCCCCGTATCAGGCCACGGCTATCGAAAAGTTAGAGGCCGAAGGCGCTATTTGCGTCGCCAAGGCTAACTTGGATGCTTTTGCCCATGGTTCGAGTACCGAAAACAGTGACTTTATGACTACCAAGAACCCGCATGACCCCGACTATGTACCGGGTGGTAGTAGTGGTGGCTCGGCTGCCGCTGTAGTGTTGGGTTTGGCACCGTTTGCCCTTGGTACCGATACTGGTGGCTCAATCCGCTTACCGGCTGCCTTTACTGGCTCGGTTGGTCTTAAACCAACCTATGGCCTGGTATCACGATCTGGTGTGGTGGCGATGGCCAGCAGCACCGACGTTATTGGTCCGCTGACCACTTCTGTGGAAGATGCCGCCCTAGTTTTGGACGTCATGGCTGGTCAAGATTCGTTGGACAGCACCACCATTGAGCGTGACAAAATTAGCTACACCACTTTAGACACGCCGCTTAAAGGCGCTAAGATCGGCGTGATTAAAGAGTACATGGAGGGGTTAAGCTCTAATGTCGAAACCCTAATTTCTAAAAATGTTGAAAGTCTAAAACAGCAAGGTGCGCTGGTTGAAGAGGTGAGTTTGCCATCTTTGCCGCTGGCCTTGGCTTGTTACTACATCATCGTGCCAGCCGAAGTTAGCAGCAACTTGAGCCGCTATGATGGCAAACACTATGGTTTTGCCGATAAGACCGCTAAAGACTTAGAAAGCAGCTATAACCAAACCCGTAGTCAAGGCTTTGGTCGTGAGGCCAAGCGTCGCATTATGATCGGTACCTATGTTTTGAGCAGCGGTTACTACGACGCCTACTACAAAAAAGCTCAGCAGCTACGCACCAAGCTGGTCAACGAATTTGCCGACGCTTTTAAGAAGTATGACTTTTTGGTTGGCCCAACCGCACCGTCAACGGCCTTTAAGATTGGCGCCAACATCGACGACCCACTACAGATGTACCTAACTGACATCATGACGGTGGCCGTTAACCTGGCCGGTATTCCAGCCATCAGCATCCCTTGTGGCAAGGTAGATAAATTGCCGATTGGCTTGCAATTAATGGCACCGCAACGCCATGACCGCCAGTTACTAGCCATTGCCCAAGCCGCCCAAGGAGTAATTGATGAATAACGTGCTAAAAAAACTACGCCTACGCCGCCGTGCTCTTAAATCCGAAAAGTTCCAGTCGCGCTGGAAAGAGCTCCAAAAAATGCTGGCCGACAAAGACAAGTGGGGCGAAGCTATTATTGCCGCTGACAAACTGCTCGACGAAGGCCTGCGCAAACTTCACTACAAAGGTAAAACCACCGGTGAACGCATGGTGGCGGCCCACAGCTTATTCAGCAACATCGATGGCGTCTGGTTTGGTCATAAGCTACGCAACAAGCTAGTTAGCGAAGAACCACCGGTTCTAAAAGAAAAAGACGTTAAGCAAGCCTTGATGGGCATTGGCCAGGCTCTAAAAGACATTGGAGCCCTTAAATGATCAGCCAGGAAGTACGCGACCAATATACAGTGACCATTGGTATTGAATGCCATGTGCAGCTTAAAACCAAAACCAAGCTTTTTTCGGCAGTTGGCAACGATGCCCGCGAAGCCCCACCCAACACCCTAATCAGCCACATCGACCTAGGTATGCCGGGCGCTTTGCCGGTTCTAAATGCCAAGGCTTTAGAATTAGCCACCCGCGCTGCTTTTGCCCTAAGCACCGAGCCGGAGCGCTTTAGTCAGTTCGACCGCAAACACTATTTTTACCCCGACTTGCCCATGGGCTACCAGATTACCCAGTTCTATAACCCAATTATTCGTAGTGGTTCGGTGACGTTAGTGGTTGGCCAGCAAACCAAAACCGTGCGCATTCACGAAGCCCACCTAGAAGCCGACGCTGGTAAAAGCACTCACCCAGCTGGCAAAGACTACAGTTTGGTTGATCTTAACCGAGCTGGGACGCCGCTGCTAGAGATTGTATCTGAACCGGACATGCACAGTGCTCTAGAAGCCAAGAATTATGCCAAAGAACTTTGGTTGCTAATGCGTTACGCCGATGTGTCCGACGCCAGTTTGTACTACGGCAATATGCGCTTTGATGTTAACGTTTCTGTCAGCAAAACCGATGAACTAGGCACCCGTACCGAAACCAAAAACCTAAACAGCTTCCGTTCGGTCGAAAAAGCCGTCGAATACGAAACCGAACGCCAGATTGAGTTGCTCGAAAAAGGCCAGCCAATTGTACAAGAAACCCGCGGCTGGGACGAAGCCAAGCAAAAAACCGTCGCCATGCGCTCTAAAGAAGAAGCCCACGACTACCGCTACATGCCCGAACCGGACATCCCACCGATTGAGCTAACCGAAGCTATGATCAAGCCAGTGCGTGATAGTATGCCGCCAATGCCTGGCGAATGGCGCACCCGTTTAGTTGGCTTGGGCTTAGATATTAGCCAAACTGACACTCTACTAGAGGCCGAGGTAGAAGGTGAAGCTGATTACTTGGCAATAATTGAAAAGCATTTAGACGATACTGCCACGGCTAAAGCTTTGGCTAACTGGATGGTCAACATCGAGATTCCATTGCGCCGCGAAAAACCCGACTTGCCGGTGGCCAGTTCTCGGCCAGCTGTCTACGATAGTGTGTACGACCTAGTTAAATCTAATAAACTCAGTTCCACCAATGCCAAAACCCTACTGTCTGAACTATTAATTAAGTCGGTTGATGATGTCGAAGCTTACGCCGACAAACAAGGTTTGTTACAAGTCTCCGACGAAGGCGCTATTGAAAAGATTGTAGCTGCCGTATTGGCTGCCAACCCTGCCGCCGCCGCTGACGTTAAGAACGGCGAAATGAAGGCCATCGGCTTTTTGGTTGGCCAGGTTATGAAAGAATCTAAAGGTCAGGCTAATCCGCAGCTAGCGCAGCAGCTTATTAAGAAGCAGCTTGGTTTGTAACCGTAGCACCGTGATATAATTACGCTAATGACTACCAAGCCTGTTCGAAAAGCTGTCATTGCCGCCGCTGGGTTTGGTACACGCTTTTTGCCGCAAACCAAAGCCATGCCCAAAGAGATGTTGCCGCTGGTAGACAAGCCGATTATTCAGTACATCGTCGAAGAGCTGGTTGAGGCCGGAATTGAAGATATCGTTATCGTTACGGGCTATCACAAGCGGGCTATCGAAGACCATTTTGACTATCTCAGTGCCGACTTAAGGGCTAATCTTAAGCAGGGCAACAAGACCGAACTACTTGAACAGACCAAGCACATATCCGACCTAGCCAATTTTGTGTACATCCGACAGAAAGGTCCCTATGGCAACGCCACGCCAGTGGCTAACGCCGCCCACATTATTGGTGACGAGCCATTCATCTATACTTTTGCCGACGACTTCATAGTGGCCAGCCCAACCCGCTTTAAACAGATGATTGATGTCTACAAGCAGACCGGTAGCAGTGTTCTGTCCTGCACTAGAGTCCAAAAAGACGAAGATTATAAACGTTACGGTATTGTTGATGGCCAAGAAATCAGCCCCGGTATACTGAAGATGTCGACAATTATAGAAAAGCCCGGCAAAGATCAGGCGCCCAGTGACTTAGCCAGTGTTAGTGGCTACTTGTTAACGCCCGACATACTAGGCTACATCGAAAAATCAAAACAAGACCAGACGAGCGACCAAGAATTCAATATCCAGGCTGCCATGCAGATGATGATTAAAGACGGTCACCAACTGCTGGCCTGCGAAATTAAGAATGCGCGCTATTACGATACTGGTAACAAGTTGGAATACCTAAAAACGGTGGTCGACTTTGCCTTGCAACACCCCGAAGTAAAAGAACAGTTTAGCGAGTTTCTTCACAATAAAGTAAATGGTGATGGAGTATAATAAGTACATGACTACAGAAACCAGCCTAACAATTTTAGTAATCATTCTTTCGGTAACATTGGCCGTTGCCCTAATACTGGCCATCGTATTGCTGGTTAAGTTGGTGCAGATCGCCAAGATCCTAAAGCGCATTACTCTTAAAGCTGAAGATATTGCCGATAAGGCCGAAGCCGCTGCCGAATTCTTCGAAAAGGGTGCTAGCACCCTCAGTTTGACCCGTCTGATCGCCAATATCACCGATATGGTGAGTCGTAAGCATAAATAAGGAGTACAACTATGGTTAAAGGTAAGAATTTTGCAATTGGTGCCGCCATCGCTGGGGCAGTTGGCTATGTCGCCGGTATTCTAACCGCTCCGAAGAGTGGTAAAGAAACTCGCAAGGACATTAAAGATAAGGCTGTCGAAACCAAGCGTGAGGCCGAAAAACGCCTTAAAGAGTTGCACAGCCAAATCGAGGATCTGTTGAAACAAGGTAAAGAAGCCTCTAGCAAGCTGTCCGATACCGCTAAGAAAGAATGGAATGCGCTGGCCGACGCTGCTGTGACTAGTCGCGACAAAGTGCGCGCTGTACTTAGTTCTATTCATGACGGTGGTACCGATGACAAAGATTTAAAAAACGCCATGCAGGACGCCACAAAAGCCGTCGATAACCTCAAAAAGTATCTAGCCAAGAATGTCAAAGCCGCCAAAAGCTAAAGACCGCGACGCCCAACTGGGTCGCATGCTGGTAAATATCTACGAAACCGGCTACATGGATCGTAATACCATGTACAAGATGAGCTTTCTAAAAGGTATGGCAGCCGGCTTGGGTGGCGTCATTGGTGCCACCATTGTAGTCGCCTTGTTGTTGTGGATTTTAACATTGTTTAACCAAGTACCCCTGATAGGGCACTTTACCGAAAAAGTTACCGAGACCGTCGAACAAGCCAAATAAGCTATAATAGAACCACTGTTTAAGCGTAAAGAGGGGCATGGCGGGGAAGACTCTATCACCACGTGATTATGTTCATTTGCATAATCACACACAATATAGCTTGCTCGATGGGCTGACCAAGGTGCCGGCCTTGTTTGATTATGTCAAAGAAGCTGGCATGGAGGCCGTTGCCCAGACCGATCACGGCACTCTGTCTGGCGCCATCGAATTTTACAAAGAAGGCCACGAACAGGGTGTTAAGCCAATTATTGGCATGGAAACCTATGTGGCCTCACGCCGTCATACCGACAAAGATCCGGGCAAAGACAAGGTTTATAACCACCTAATTCTGTTAGCCATGAATAACACTGGTTACCAGAACTTAATGAAGCTGAGTACCATTGCCAACCTCGAAGGTTTTTACTACAAACCCCGCGTCGACCACGAGCTGCTCGAAAAATATAACGAGGGTTTGATTGTCTTGAGCGGTTGTATCGGTGGTGAAGTTGGTGATTTACTGCGCCAAGAGCAATATGATCAGGCCAAAGAAGTTGCCGCTTGGTACAAGAAAGTATTTGGCGACCGTTACTACTTGGAGTTTCAGGATCATGGCCACCCTGATCATCCTTCTAAATGGGAAGAACAGGTGGCCGTCACTAAACTCACTCTCAAATTGGCTAAGGAGTTGGACATACCCGGTGTTGTCACCTGTGATGCCCACTACTTGCGCCATGAAGATCAAGAAGCCCACGAGATTCTTTTGTGCGTCCAGACCGGCTCTTATTTAAGTGATACCGACCGCATGAGTCTGAAAGAATTCGAACTACACGTCACCGATCCTAATGAAGTGATTGCGCGTTGGGGTAAGGATCACCCCGATTTTATTAGTAATACTCGGGCCATTGCCGATCGTTGTGACGTTACGATTGAATTGGGCAAGATTCTGATTCCAAAATTCCCGGTACCAAAAGGTCAAACCGAAAAGTCATATCTAGATAGCTTGGTTTACCAAGGTCTGGCCTGGCGTTATGGCACTATTAGCGAAGCCGCAGCCGAAAAACTTACGGTGGCGGCGGCAATTAAAACCTTGCCCAAAGAAGTGGCCGAACGAGCTTCTTACGAACTAGGTGTTATCGAGAGTATGGGCTTTAACGGTTACTTTTTAATCATTGCCGACTTTATTAACGCCAGCAAAGACAAGGGGATCGTCTTCGGCCCAGGGCGGGGCTCGGCGGCTGGTTCAATTATTGCCTACGCTCTTAAAATTACCGAACTTGACCCGCTTAAGTACGACCTGCTGTTTGAGCGTTTCTTGAACCCGGATCGTATTTCGATGCCAGATATCGACATTGATATTCAGGATAGTCGACGCAACGAAGTTATCCAGTACTGTGTCGAAAAATATGGCACCGAGCGCGTTGCTAACATTGTTACCTTTGGTCGTATGGCGGCCCGTAACGCCGTCCGCGACGTCGCCCGGGTGCTGCAGGTCCCGTACGCTGATGCCGATCGTTTAGCTAAGATGATCCCGCCACCGGTGCAGGGTCGCCACATTCCGCTGGTCACTAGCCTTAAGGACGACCAAGACCTCAAGGCCGAGTACGAAAACAATGAGCAGTCACAACGTGTGTTTGATCTGGCCGTCCAATTAGAAGGCACCATTCGCAGTCACGGTGTGCACGCCGCTGGTGTGGTGATTGCGCCCGACGACATTGTTAAGTTCGCCCCGCTGGAAATGGCTCAGAAAGGCGTCGTCGCCACTCAGTATTCGATGAACCCGATCGAAGAACTCGGTCTCTTAAAAATGGACTTCCTTGGCTTGTCTAACCTGACAATTATTAAAAACGCCCTGCGAATTATTAAAAAGGTACACAACAAAGATATCGATATTAACAGTTTGCCGCTGGATGACGCTAAAACTTTTGAACTGTTGCAGCGCGGCGACACTACTGGTGTTTTTCAGTTTGAATCAGCCGGCATGAAACGCTACCTTAAGGAACTCAAGCCGACTGAGTTCGACGACGTTATCGCCATGGGCGCCCTGTACCGACCGGGCCCATTAAGCGCTGGTCTGACCGACAGCTTTATTAAGCGGAAGAACGGCCACGAGAAGATTTCTTATGGCCACCCCCTAATGAAGGCATCACTAGAAAGTACCTATGGCGTACTGGTTTATCAGGAACAGTTCATGCAGATATCGCGTGATGTCTGTGGCTTTACCGGTGGCGAAGCCGACACCTTACGTAAGGCGATCGGTAAAAAGAAGCGTGACATGATGGCCAAGATGGAAAAACGCTTTATCGAAGGAGCTGTCGAAAATGGTGTCGACAAGAACTTTATTCAAAAATTCTGGAAGCAACTACTAGGTTTTGCCGATTACTGCTTTAATAAGTCGCACTCGGCCTGCTATGGCCTGATAGCTTATCAAACAGCCTACCTAAAAGCCCATTACCCCGATGCTTTTATGGCCGCTCTTATGACCAGTGACTTTGACGACACCGACCGTCTGGCCATCGAGATCACAGAATGTAAGAACATGGGCTTAGAAGTCTTGCCACCCGACGTCAACGAATCGTTTATGGAATTTGCCGTGGTGCCAGGCAAGAAGCAGATTCGTTTTGGTTTGAATGCCATTAAAAATGTTGGCGCTGGTGCGGTCGAAGAAATCTTGCGCGCCCGTGCCATCGATGGTAGCTTTGCTAGTTTGGAGGATTTTGCCAGCAAGGTGAGTGTGCGGATTGTTAACCGCAAGGCACTGGAAAGCCTTACCAAGGCGGGGGCTTTTGACTGTTTTGTCGACCGCAATGTCTTGTTGGGCAACCTAGAAGTATTGCTAGCCTATGCCAACCGTCTGCAAAAAGAAGCCAACAGCGGTCAAACCGATCTTTTTGGTGAGATCGAAGGTGTTGTGGTGGCCCCCAAGTTAACACTAGATGCCACCGTGCCCAAATACGATAGTCGGGAGCAGCTGCAGTGGGAAAGAGACCTACTGGGCCTATATTTGTCACAACATCCTTTAGAGGCCTTTGAGGCCTTTCTGAAGGAACAATCCGTACCGCTTAAAGAGCTTAAGCCCGAACATGAAGGCAAAAACGTTACTGTGGCCGGTGCGATAAGTGAAATTCGGGAGATTACTACTAAAAACGGCCAAAAGATGGCCTTTGTAAAGATTGCCGATATGGGTGGCGAAACCGAGCTGCTTCTTTTTCCTAACGCCTACCAGCAGACCACCGGCATTTGGGAACGCGATCACGTCGTGTTGGTTAATGGCAAGGTAAACACAAAGGACCGCGAAGGTAACCTGTCGGATGAGATTAAAGTTATGGTCAACGATGCTCGTGAAGTTACGATTGAACAGGCTCAAGCCTACCAGGCTAACGGCCGCGAGAAGAAAGCTCCCAAGGTTCGACCCAAGGCTATAAAACAACGTGCTCCTAAAGATGGTGATCGGTCAGCGCCAAACACACCCGAACGCCTTTACATCCGGCTAGAAGACAGTAGCAACCAAGAGCTATTAGTGTCATTGAAAGAAGCAATTGATGGCTTTAGTGGTGAGACCGAAGTTGTTTTGGTACTGGGTGCCGCTGCTAGCAAACAGATAGTTAAATTGCCTTCTAAAATTGATCGCGATAGCGAAGTTATTGCCCAGCTTCAAGCTCTGGTTGGCAAGGCCAACGTTAAGTTACAGTAGCTACTGAATCAGGCCAGTGCTACGGGATAACAGGGCGCAGACGGCTACAAAGACGACAATAGTCACATCTAGGATTGGGTGTTTTAGAACGAACTTTTCACCCTTTTTAAGTGAGCGGTGCAAATGCAGGCCATTCTTGGCAACGAGCAGCGCCAGGGCTATGCCGGCGGCCAGGCCAACCGCAAATGTGACCCAAGGGGTACTGCCACCGGTTAGCACTTGAACCTTACTAATCGACTGTGAAGCAGGTGTTGTAACTGGGTTGCTAGTACTAAAGGCCATTACTGTACTGCCGGTTTTAGATGTTACGACTGGTGTGGTTTTAGGTGTGGCGTACAGGGCGACTACAACAGTTTGCGGTCCGCCGCCTTGGTAATCGGGGCTATTGGCCACGCCGTAACCAACTTCGCGGTAATCTTTGTCGAGTAGGTTTTCTTTGTGCGCCGGGCTATTCAGCCAGCCTGTTACAACTTCGGTCTGACTGGCAAAGCCGTAAGCCAGGTTTTCGCCGGCTTTTTGGTAGGCGTAACCCTGACTGTCAATAAAGCTCCAAGGTGTTTTGCCTTCTGGCGTCAAATGTGTCCAGTAGTTGCGATTAGCCATGTCGGTGGCTTTAGCTTGGGCAGCGGCCGCTAGCTGTGGGTTTTGCACCAAGCGAGGTTGCTCATTCTTTTGGCGCGCTATGTTAGATTCGGCTAAAAGACCACTGTCAGTGATGTTGGTCGAATACGAAAGTACGCCGCGCTGCGAGCGTTCGGCCATGGGCATACCCAGCCACAGACCAATTACAACCAGCAAGACCAAAGGGATATACGGCCAGTAAACCTTGTTGTAGTGGTGGGGGTGTTTAGATTGAGCTTTATTTTTTGTTTTAAGAGGCATCTTGGCACCATTGTACGTCGCTTATGGCTAGTTTGGCAAGCCGAAGCGACACTGGTAGATAGCCATCGCCGCTGCCTGCACGACATTAAACGATTCTTTGTCGCCAAACATTGGTATGACCAGCTGTAAATCGGTCAGCGCTATGACTTCGGGTTCAATACCTTCGACTTCGCGCCCCACTAGTAAGGCAATTTTACTTGCTGCAGTGTAATCAGGTAGGGGGATGGCCGTGGTGGTTTGTTCAACGGCCGCAATGGTGTAGCCATTAGCTTTTAATTCGCCAACCAGCTTGCTGATATCATCGGTGTGTTTCCAGCTTTGCGTCTGCTCGGCGCCAAGAGCAGTTTTGCTGATTTGGCGGTCAAGTTTTTGAGCAACATGCGGTAGGCGTTCATCTTTGGCGGTGCTAGGGAAGGGGGTGTAGCCAGTTAAGTAGACGCATTCAACGCCCAGACCATCGGCCGTTCTAAGTAATGAACCAACATTATGAGTACTGCGCAAGTTATGAGCGATTAGGATAATAGAAGTAGCCATAGCAGTAAGTATACGGAATCTGTTTATAGAAGCGACTGCTTATGCTTTAATAAGGGTATGAGTCAAGATGCACGCCGCGATGATGAGCAGGCCGCCCTACGCCGCGCCCAAATCCTTAATATGGCCTATATTGATACTTCGCAAATTGCCCAGAAGACTCTTTATAAAGACATAATGCCCTTTAGTCAGCTGTCGAGCCTGCGCGTTGTTCCCTTGCAGGCTGATCAAAATAACATAACTTTTGGTGTTACCAACACCACCTCGCAGCAAACCATTACAAACTTGCGTAATCAGTTCCTAGATCAACGGGTTAATTTCGCCCTAATTTCTGACGTTGGCTTTAGAGAGTACATGGCTCTGTACAATCCACCCAAAAAAATTGAGTACCAAGATATCAGTATCAATAAGGTTAAAGACGAAAACTTGGTCCAACAAGTTTCTAATACCATTTCGCAGGTGCGAGCCGATGATACCTTGGCCTATTTAGTGCAACAGGCTCATAAGTTAAACGCCTCGGACATTCACCTCGAAACCCAGCCTGAATTTGTGCGTATCCGCTTGCGCATCGATGGCGTGCTGCATACCATCGCCCAGATTGCCCCCGACAAGTACCGTACCTTAATCTCGGCCATAGCCAGTGCCGGTAACATCTCTACCTCGTCGGATGATGCCCAGCAAGGCCACATCGCCCAAAAGGTTCAGATGGCCGATGGCAGTCCAGTCGACGTTAACTTGCGTCTCGAAACAGTACCAACTATTAATGGCATTGATGTGGTGATGCGTTTGTTTAATATGAACCAAGAAATGTACCAACTTGATCGGCTTGGTTTAAGTACCGACCAGCGCAAGGTCGTTGACGATATCATTAGTCGCCCATCCGGCCTGGTTCTAGCGGTAGGCCCAACCGGTTCCGGTAAAACCACCACCCTATATTCGATGCTCAACTCGCTTAACAGCGATGAACGTAAGATAATCACCATCGAAGACCCGGTTGAGTACCAGTTCAATGGCATTACGCAGATTTCGGTTACTTCGGCCAATAGCAAAGAAACCAAGTTTGCCGAGCGCCTGCGGGCCGTCCTGCGTCTTGACCCTGACATTGTAATGGTCGGCGAAATTCGTGATACCGATACGGCTAAGACTGCCCTGCAGGCTGCCTTAACTGGTCACTTAGTGTTATCTACTTTCCACGCCTCGTCGGCCGCCGCCGCCCTAACGCGACTGATTGATATCATTGGCGAGAACCCGCTGTTTGTATCGGCTATTAGGTTGGTCATGGCCCAGCGCCTGGTGCGCAAGCTTGACGATGCTAGCAAGGAGGCTTATCAAGCTGACGAAGCCACCGTGGCACGCATTAAAGCAGTTGTTGATACTCTGCCCGAAGGAATCGCCAAGCCCGACCTAACAAATCTTAAGCTATATAAACCAGGTAAGTCGGCCGAGAATCCATTCGGCTACACCGGCCAGGTGGCACTGCGCGAACAGTTCTTAATGACTGGCGAGATCGGCAAGTTGCTAGCTTTGGGCAAGGCCACTAGTACTCAGGATATCGAAGCCGCCGCCATAAAAAGTGGCATGCGCACCATGATTCAAGACGGTATTCTAAAAGTAATCGCCGGCGAAACCACTCTAGAAGAAGTCTACCGCGTCGTCGGCTAAATTTGCTAAGTTCGAAATAAGGTAGTATAAAAAGCCTATGGGTATTATGATTAATTGCCAAGCCAAGCGCTATGAAAACGATGAGCTGCCTAGTTATACTCAGACTTCGGGGGCCGACATATTAGTCTCCACCGGCACCTTAGTAAACATAAAACACAGTCGCCCAAATGTCATCGGTTCGGTTACTGAGCATCATATGCGTTATTTGTGCCCGGAATGCGAAGTTGTCGAACTAACCTACCTCAGTGATAGTTCGTTCAAAAAGTTAAAAGCGGCTGGCTTACCGGAAGAGCAAATTGAAGTAAAAGCCGACTTTTTGGATCATCCAGAATGCAAGGTTATAGGACCAATGGGCGAGGCTGATGCCGTAATACTAAAGCTAGACCTGTCCAATTTACCGACATTTCATCGTTCCGAAGAGCCCGGTACAGCATAATCGCCTAGGAAACACTTGATTAACAGGCGCAAATAGTGTAGGATTGTTTAGATATGTCATCTGTTATTAACGAAATCGAACAGCAATTCAAGAAGCACGCCGTTGTCGACGTCAAAAGTGGCGACACCGTTAAGGTGCACCAAAAGATTCGCGAAGGCAACAAAGAGCGCATCCAGATCTTCGAAGGTCTGGTAATTCGGGTTGACCGCAAAACCAGCCACACCGCCTCTATTACGGTGCGTCGCATCGCCAGTGGTGTCGGTGTCGAAAAGACCTACCTACTGCATTCTCCATTAGTTACCAAAGTAGAAATTGTGAAGCGTAGTAAAGTTCGCCGCAACTACCTTAGCTACATGCGTGCCCGTACCGGTAAGTCAGCTCGTTTGACTGGCATGGCTTTTGATAAAGAAGCCGTTAATGATGTCCGTGACCTTAAGGCCGAAGCCGAAGAAGAGAAGCTCAAGGAAGAAGTCGCTAAGGCGGCCGAAGCCGAAGTTGCCAAGAAGGCCGAAGAAGAAGCTAAGCTCGAAGCCAAGGCGGCTGAAGCTCTAGCCAACCGCAAGTCGGACGGCGAAGAAGAGTAAATTCTTAAAAACTGGTTAATTGCCGCCTCGTTTGAGGCGGTTTTTTGTTACCATAGGTTTATGATTGGTATTGATGAAGTTGGTAGGGGTTGCTGGGCGGGTCCTTTGCTAGTAGTCGCCGCGCGCCAGGTCGCCGATTTGCCACCAGGTTTGGCTGATTCTAAAAAACTCTCCAAAAAACGACGCCAAAATTTGCTGGAAGGCATTCAATTGTCGTGCCAGTTGGGAGAGGGTTGGGTGCAGCCGGCCGAAATTGATCAACTTGGCTTGACCGCCGCCATGCGCTTGGCCGTCCAGCGCGCTCTGGCTGCCATTAACGCCACTAATGACGAAGCCATCATTATGGATGGTGATATTAACTACTGTGACTTGGCTTTCACCAAGGTTAGCTGTGTGATCGCTGCCGATGATAGCTACCCCATAGTTAGTGCTGCCAGCATCTACGCCAAGGTAACGCGTGACCAAGCCATGACCGACTTGTCGCTGCAGTTTGCTGGCTACGGCTTCGATAAGCATGTGGGCTACGGCACCAGGGCTCACCTAGAAGCACTTCAAAACCTGGGAGTAACTAGTCAACACCGTAAGTCATACAAACCAATTCAAGCATTTCTATGAACACTACGGCAATTGGCCGGCGCGCCGAAGTGGCGGCCGCCAGTTACTTACAAGCCAATGGTTATCGGGTAATTGCGCAGAATTGGAAAAACCGCTACTGCGAAATTGACTTGGTCGTCGAGTTACTTAACATAATCTACTTTGTAGAAGTAAAATATCGCCGGTCAGACCAGTACGGTAACGGCTTTGACTATGTGACAAAACCAAAACTACGCCAAATGCAGTTTGCGGCACGTTTTTGGGTACACACCCAAGGCTGGAGCGGTGATTATAGATTGGCAGTGATTCAAGTAGAAGGCGCTGAGTTTAGCGTGACGGGTTGTTTGCTTGATCTGTAAAGAACTGCTTGATTTGCTCCAGATCACGCGCCTTCCAGGCGGCCTGCCACTCGACTGTCTCGACACCTTGGTTGTAGGCCCGTTCTAACGACGGCGTCATCTTGGAAGCGAAGAAGTGCTTGAACTCTGGCAGAAAATCTTCATCGCTAAAGCAACGGGCAGCGTAGATGGGGAAGCGCGAGAAGCTGAGGTCTTTGCCAAGATTATCGTTGAGCCAATCCCAGTTTTTGGTTAGCCATTTCCAGGCCAGGTGCTTGCCGTGGCGGTTCATAAAGCTATAGGCTACCCAGTGGCCGATATCCTGCAAGCGCACCGTGTCGGTTGTTATAAGCGCCAGGCTTTTTTTGATGAGTTCGGGTTGCTTGAAGGAAGTTAAGGCGGCGGCGATAGTAATTTGTTCTTCGCTTTGATCAGTTGCTCGGTAAAGCTTTAGCAGACGATTAAAGGTTGTTTGATCGCCATGGCGAGCCGCCGTGCTGTACACCAAGCCACGTAGATCGGGTGGGATGTCTTGTGGCTTTTTCATCTTTTCAAAACGCTGCAAACACTCGGCCACCACACTCGGTTCGTCCGAAATTGAGGCCAGACCTAAGATGGTTGGTCGCAACAGGCTGTCAAAATAGACCTCATTTGGCTTAGGTTCCCAGCCAAGTCGATCTAGTTGTTTAGCGACCAGCTTGCGCACAAAGGGCTTCATGCTGTCGCGCAGCTCTTCGTCGTTCATGACAACGCGCACAGCATTGACGGTGCCGCCGATGATATCCCAGACGGCGTTGTTATCTTCGTTTTGGTAGTATTGCAACAAATCAAGTGCCTGGGTGGTGCGCGAGTAGCCGGCTTTGGCCGTTTCGATGGCATCGCTAAGTAACCCTAGGCGATCGAGCGGGCTCAACTTGCCGGTGGGGACCTGCTCGGCCAGTTTATGTAAGTAGGTGCGGTTGTAGGCAACTCGGTAAAACCCACCTTGACCACTGTTTAGCTTGACGTAGTCTTCGTCTAAATGCCACTCGGCGGCTGGCTGGTCGAGCAAGTCGGGCACGCCCTTGCCAGCCAAAGGGATTGGCCAGATAACTTTGTGATGGCGGCTATGGTGCAATGGGTTGGTGTAGTAACGTTCTTGTTTAACAGACAGAACGCCGTCATCACGATGGGCCTTGATAATTGGAAAACCTGGTTCGCTGGTCCAGGTGGCCATAAAACTTTCGACCGGTTTTTTGGAGACTTCGGCCAAAGAGTGCCACAAATCAATTGTGTCGGTGTTTTGGTAGGCATGCTTCTTAAGATAATGTCTTAGCCCATCACGGAATACGGCCGGGCTAAGGTGTTCGTGCAGCATATGGATAACGCTGGCGCCCTTGCAGTAGCTAATAGTGTCAAAGATGCTGCGAATTTCGTCGGGGTGTCTAACCGGCACTTCTACCGGGTGAGTGTTGTCGAGCGCATCGAGCCGCAGGGCACCGTGTTGCTCGTCGGTGATGAACTGGGTCCACATTTGCCATTCTGGGAAGAGTTTGTCGATGGCCAGGTATTCGATCCAGCTGGCAAAGCCTTCGTTAAGCCATAGATCGGTCCACCAACGCATGGTAACCAAGTTGCCGAACCACTGATGGGCTAATTCGTGCGCCACCACCATGGCAATGTATTGCTTAGTGGGCAAGCTGGTGTTTTTAGGGTCGTACAGCATGCAGTGTTCACGGTAGGTAATACAGCCCCAGTTTTCCATGGCGCCACTGGCAAAGTCGGGTAGGGCAATCATGTCGCACTTTGGCAACGGGTAGGGAATGTCAAAGTAGTCGTTATAGAATTCGAGGCACTTAACGGCCACATCAAGCGCAAAGTCGGTAAACTGAACGTTATCAGGCGTGGCATAGGTTCTAATGGTGACGCCGTCCTTAGTAGTGGCCTCTTTGTAGCCCATTTCACCAATTACAAAGGCTACCAGGTACACTGACATTCTTGGTGTGGTCTGAAAGATGGTGGTTTTGTGGTCATCGACTTCGTCAATAACTTTTAGTTCGGGCGTATTGGCAATAACGACGTCATCCTTGGGAGTGGTTAGGCTAAGATCAAACGTTGCCTTGGCTTCGGGCTCGTCAATACACGGAAAAACCTCACGAGCGTGATGACTTTCGAACTGAGTGGCTAGTAACTTCTTTTCTTTGCCATCGTGTTGAAAGAAACAGGGGTAGAGGCCGTTCATGTGGCGGGTAATCTGGCCGCTAAACTCGATGGTAATGGTGTAGTCTCCAGGGTAGATCATCTGCGGGCTATGCAACCGAACTTCGTCGTAGCGGGCATGAGTGTTGGTGCGATCGAGCGCAATGTCTTGGTCGCCCTTCTTATCGTGCTTAGTAACAGTGGCGCTGATAATCTTAAGGGCGTGCTGATGTAGGGTGAGCCTTTGCGTTGGCTTGCCGGTTTTTTTGCCACGAATAGTCACTGTTCCCTTGAACTTCAACGAGTGGGCGTTGGGAGTGATATGTAGGTCATAGTGTTCGGGCTGAAACTGCTCAAACAGTCGGGTCACATCTTTACTCATTACAGTAATTTTAGCACGCCGCCCAGCTGTGTGTTGTTGTCAGTTTGTCATTCATTCAAGTGGTGGTCTTGAAAATCAGCTGTAAATAGGCTACAATGTAGCTGTTCAGGTCGGCCAACAGGTCGGCTTTTTTCATACCAATATTTAGAATTTACCAAAAAGGAGAATCAAATGGATTTTGACTTTAAACAATTGGCTATCGCCATTCAAACCATTGCCGAAGAAAAGAATCTTCCGCAAGAAGCCGTGCAAGAAGTTGTTGAGCAAGCCCTAGCGGCCGCTTATCGCCGTGACTACGGTGACCGCGAACAAGAGGTGCGCGTTAGCATGAACCTTAATACTGGCGATGTTGTGGCCTTTGTGACGAAACAAATTGTCGACACCGTAGAAGACTCACGCACCGAAATTTCGCTTAGCGAAGCTCAGGTACGACAGAAGAACGCCAAGGTTGGCGAAGAGATCGAAGTCGAAGAGAAGGTCGAAACATTTGGCCGTGTCGCTGCCCAAACTGCTAAGCAAGTTATCTTGCAACGCCTGCGCGAAGCCGAACGCGATATCATTATGAATGAGTACGAAGATAAAATCGGTACTGTCATTAATGGTATCGTGGCTCGTGTCGAAGGCCGCATTGTCCGCATCGACTTGGGTAAAGCTCAAGGTATCATGCCTGCCAGCGAACAGATCCAAGGCGAGCGCTACTACCCAGGTCAGCGCCTCAAGGTTTTCTTAAAAGATGTTGAACGTGGCTTCCGTGGCCCACAACTGGTAGTTAGCCGTGGCAACGGTGACTTTATCGAATGGCTGTTCCGCGCCGAAGTCCCCGAGATGGAAAATGGTGCCGTCGAAATTAAGGGTATCGCCCGCGAAGCCGGTGTCCGTACCAAGATTGCCGTCAGTAGCACTGTACCCGGTGTTGACCCAGTTGGCACCTTTGTTGGTGGCCATGGTACGCGCGTTAACGCTGTTGTCAGCGAAGTTGGTGAGCAAGAAAAGATCGATATCGTGGTGTGGGACGACGACACCGCCACTTACATTAAGAATGCTTTGAGCCCGACCAATGTTACTGAGGTTAAGCTCGACGAAGCTAACAAAAAGGCCACTGTGGTTGTACCAGAAGATCAACTGAGTATCGCCATTGGTAAGAGTGGTCAAAACGTTCGTTTGGCCAGCAAGCTAAGTGGCTACGAGCTAGATATTACCGCCGAAAAAGCCGCTGCCCCTGTTGTTGAAGAGGCACCTAAGGCCGCCGCACCAGTTCCTAAGCTGAAGAAGAAAACCGAGCTCGAAAACAGCCTGCTCGAAGCTATCGAACAACACGGCGAATAACACCTTTAACAGATGAAACTAGCACTCTTGACGTGAGAGTGCTAGTTAGCTATTATGGATAGTGTGATACTTCTCAATGTATTTTCAAGGAAAGGTGGAATAATAGAAGATGATGCCAGGAAACGCCGAATTCAACGACTTCGTT
>CAZVKH010000010.1:0-27680 GCA_964627095.1 uncultured Candidatus Saccharibacteria bacterium | reverse complement strand
GTAACGACCTCTACCACGAAATGAAGGACTCGGGCGTGCTCGAAAAGACTTCGCTAGTGTTTGGTCAGATGAACGAACCACCAGGTGCCCGTTTGCGTGTGGCTCTAAGTGGTCTAGCCATTGCCGAGGGTTTTCGTGACGAAGGTAAAGACACCCTTCTTTTTGTCGACAACATCTTCCGTTTCACCCAAGCCGGTGCCGAAGTATCAGCCCTGTTAGGTCGTTTGCCATCGGCCGTTGGTTACCAGCCAACCCTAGCCCAAGAAATGGGTGCCCTGCAAGAGCGTATTACTAGTACTAAGAAAGGTTCGATTACATCGGTACAGGCCGTTTATGTGCCAGCCGATGACTTTACCGACCCAGCGCCAGCTACGGTGTTTGCCCACCTTGACTCAACCATCGCCCTAAACCGTGCCCTAACCGAACTTGGTTTGTACCCAGCCGTTGACCCGCTAGATTCGTCTTCTACCATTTTGGACCCCGAAATCGTTGGCGAAGAACACTACAACGTGGCTCGCGAAGTGCAACGTATTTTGCAGCGCTACAAGGACTTACAGGACATCATTGCCATCCTTGGTATGGAAGAACTGTCCGACGCCGACAAGCAAACCGTCGCTCGCGCTCGTCGTATTCAGCGCTTCTTAACTCAGCCCTTCTTTGTGGCCGAAGACTTTACTGGCAACAAGGGTCAGTACGTACCACTCAAAGACACCATCGCCGGCTTCCGCGAAATCTTGGACGGCAAGCATGACGACAAACCAGAAGATGCCTTCTATATGAAAGGTAGCATTAAAGACGTTAAGTAGTTCTATCTTGCTAGATAGGGTTTATAATGGCTCTTATGTCATCGGCTTCTGCAGTACTTGAATTTGCCTCAAAATATCCTGTAAAGAAATGTCTTAAGGGTGAGTTAATATTGGTCGAGGGCGAAGCGCCCAATTGTGCCTACATTATTAAAAGCGGCATTGTTAAGGGCTATGCGCTTACTGCGGACGGTGTCGAAAAGCCGATTGCCTTTGATACTGTAGCTGAGCTCTTTCCGATTGGCTGGGTCTTTAACAAGATTAAATGGTCGCAGTACTATTATGGTGCTTTTAGTAACTGTGAGCTTTACTGCGTGCCGCGGCAGGACTACTTGGACTTCGTAAAAAGCAATCCGCAGCTTAGCTATCAGATATATCGTGATTCGATTGATAACTATCTGTATTTTCAGATGCGTGTTAATGCGTTGGAGCAGTCTAAGGCCATTGATAAGATCATTCATACCCTGCACTATTTGGCGTTGCGATTTGGCCGCGAAATTAAGCCCGACACTGTCCAAATTAACATCCCGCTGACCCAGCAGGAGCTGGCTAATATCATGGGTCTAACTCGTGAAACTACCGGTATCGAGCTAAATCGCCTGATTAAAAAGGGCATCATAAAACAAGATCGGCGAAAACAGTATATTGTTTTCACCGATCGCTTGAACGAAGCTCTTGATACCGATTACGGTCTAGGCCGTGTCGATAAAGCTGCCGGCGCTTAGTATTCGGCCAGCTTACGATTTAACTTGCGCCAACGGCGGTTGAGTAGGCGCTGAGCTTTGGGGTGCCAGTCTTGCATGAGTTCATCGTAGAACTCATCAGCATCGTAGTCTGTATCGACGCGACTTCTTAGACGTTTAATTGTTGCTTGCGGGCTCTTCATTATTCGTCTCCTTCCCATTACTTAACTGTAACCCTATAGTATCAAGCTTATGTTTAGCGCGCTGTTAAGTTTCTAACAACAAAAAACGATTACTTTTTAACGATGTGGTTGACTAGTACGGCCAGTTGCTGTGGTGAAGTGACGGCCTTTAGAACATAGCGACTGGCGCCAAGTTCATGGGCTTTTTGGATATTGTCATCGCGATCGATGTTACTCAGAATAATAATATGACAATCCGGATGCTTCTGCTTGGGTTGATAGGCTGTCAAGAACTCAATACCATCCATTATAGGCATCAATAGATCAAGCATAATTATCTGGGGGTCAAAAGTTTGAGCCAACTCTAGCCCGGCTTGACCGTCGCGCGCTGACGCCACGGTATGCCCTTCTTTTTTAAGAATCAAACAGTAAGCATCGTTTAATAGTTTTTCGTCCTCAATAATTAGTATTCTAGCCATAGCAAACTAACACTAGCACTAGCGTCAAAAACAGGCTATTAGATTATTCACAACTCTAGTCTTTGATCTTGCACGGACTTGGCACTGCAAAGTAAAAAGTTGACCCATTGCCCTCTTCGCTCTCGAACCATAGTTGGCCACCCAAAGTTTTGACGATGCCGTTAGCCAAGTACAGTCCCAAGCCGGTGCCTTCTTTAACAGTCTGCCGTATATTTGGTGATCGATAAAACTTACTGAAGATATGATTCTTTGAAGAAGCTGGTATGCCGTAGCCGGTATCCTGAATGCGGATTATCTGTTCGTTACCACTGCGGCGAATCGATACCGTCACCTTACCTTTAGGCGGCGTGTACTTTACGGCATTGGACAACAGGTTGGCACAAACTTCATGGACCAGTTTTGAGTCGGTATTAACCGTATTTTGATGTTGAATATTGGTTCGTATCTGTAGCTGCTTGGCTTTAATTTGCGGCTTAAGTTCAAGCAAGCAGCGATCGATTACGTTAGCCAACAGTATTGGTTCGGTGCTCAGTACAAGCTTGCCAGATTCGATTCGACTAATATTTAGTAGCGTATTAATGACCTCATTCATGCGGTCGGCTGAATCGATAATATTATCCATATAACCTGTCTGTTCAGGTGTCAGCTGTCCACCATAACCGGTCTCTAGAATATGGGTGTAGGTTTTTATGGCTGTTAAGGGAGTCCTAAGCTGGTGCGATGCTAGGTAAATAAACTCCGACTTCATACGGTCAATCTCTTGTTCATGACTGGTATCCCGAAATACTTCGACGGCACCGATGGGGTGGCCATTCATAAGAATTGGCGAAACCGTTACGCTCACTGGCACGACACTGCCCTTTTTGTGACGATAGTACATCGAGGTTGTGACTGGCTCGCCGGTTAAGAAGGCCGTGGTGATTGGGCGGTCGAGCGGTTTAACTTCTTGGCCGTTTTCGTCTTCGGCCACAATGACCTCGGGGAACCACTTGCCAATTACTTGGCTGCGTTTGAGCCCTAGTAATTCCAAGGCGACCTGATTAATGCGGCTAATTTTGCCGTCTTGGTCGGTCGCTAGGGCACCTTGACCAATGCTGTCGAACAGAGCCTCGTTTTCGGCCTGTTGTTGAGCCAACTGGATGATTCGACGGCGAAGATTACTGGTCTTCTTCGCATCCTGGGTCATATTTCATCCTCGCGACAAAGTTCGTCCAAGGTTTGGCTGTACCTATTAAGCAGTGCTTCGTCGTCGGTTAATACCCCAACTGATAATCTTAACCACTGGGACAGTTTTTTTATGTCCGATTTGGTGAGGGCGCCCGGTTCTTTATTAAGATGACTACGAATCTGGCGGTCAATAAAGCGTTGGCTGGCCGGACCTAGCAATTCGCTAGTAGCATCGATGAGTTGCTGATAGCAACGAATTGGCATTTCGCTAGGCCTCCTCGATACGCTTGAGCTTTTTGGCGCCAATCGCGATCATGCCATAGCCGGCGCTGATACTGCAGATTAAAAATACACCCAAGAAAAGTAGTGGTGCGATGCGTAATTTGTTGAGTTGACCACCGCGAGCACCTATTAGCTGTAGAATCACTGAATTAACGACCACCATACCAATACCCCGGGCCATCCATTGCAGTGCCTGTTTGTAGACCACACCTTTAACGCTAGTACTGTAACTGCGCAAGTTATAGGTTGCCGACAAAGCCCGATACCAGGCATAGGCGTACGGTACGATTATGGTAGAAACTATTAGCCAGCTTGGTAAGTAAAAATTGGCGCGCATATTACCGCTGGTAGTCTGGTAGCCGCCGCGTCCTATTGCCAAAAACGCATAAAGAGTAATTAGACCAATGGCCATAATTTGCAGGCCAATGGTTACATGGGTTCGGGGCTGTTTTTTGGTTATGGCGATCAGTTTTTCGCTTCCAAAACCAATTAGTGAAAAACCGACCACAGCCACCGAAACACTTAAATAGTTATTAAGGATTACGGCCGAAGATGTCAGACTGGGGTGTGTAATAAACATATTGCCAAATATGGCCGACAAAATTGATGTTATCGGCATTCTAAAGGCAATTAAACCTAGACCCCAAGCTAGGTACTTAATGCCTTCCCCATCTTTGGTGTGTCGGATGGATCGGCCGTAGGTAACGAGCTGGACTAGGCCGTAAACTGCGGTGCTCCACAGAACCATCATGAGCACGTCAAAAACAACAATAATTACATAAGCGCGGTGGCGTGATATGCCCAGCATATCAAGGGTTGGTTGTGAGGGCACAAATAGTAGAGTCGCTACCACATAGCAGGCGGTCAGAGCCGCCATTATTTGATATAGTCGTTTAGGATTTTTGAACATCACATCCTCCTACTCTCTACGCTGTTCTAACCAAGAATGTCCTGCTATAATAGTACTACATAATTACCCCTGAGGAGATAGAGATAGTGTTGCAGTTTGAGTTGGTTACTTTAGATGGAACAAAACTTTCCGAAGAGGTTTACGAAGTACGCCTCCCTACCCCACAGGGAGAAATCGGCGTATTTACTAACCACGCCCCACTGGTAAGCGTGGCTGTGCCTGGTGTTATTACGGTTAAACGTTCGGCAGGTGATCCGCCGGCCAAGTTTGAATTTTTCGCCACTAATGGTGGCGTAATTGAGGTGGTCGAAGGCAAGGTGCGCGTTTTGGTGGATGAAGCCGACCGCGAGAATGAGATTAATGAGCAAGAAGCCCAAAAGGCTTACGAGCGGGCTCAGGCAATGCGCGCCGAGGCTAAAGATCAGGTATCACTGGACCAGGCCCAAAGCCTGATCGATCGTCACGCCGTTCGCTTGCAAGTAGCCGGCCTACGTCGTCGTCACCCCCGCCGCTAATCTGTTATTACACTGTTGGCATTTACCGTCTTTCGTATTATGCTAAGGGCATATACATAAGGAGGGTTCCAAAACATGTTTTCACGATTAAAATTGTCAGCTGTGGCTGCAGAGTTCACTGGTGTCGCGGCACTGACGTTGGTTATTTTAGCGGTTGGTAAGTCTGGCGTTGGCTATTCGTACTTTTTGAGTACCGGTGTGGCATTGGCCTTTTTGGGATCAGCTTTGTTCTTGGCTCGGGTGTCCGGTGCTCAGTTTAACCCAGCTGTTACGCTTGGTTTATGGTCTAGTCGCAAGGTTTCGACATTGCGTGGTATCGCCTATATTGCCGCCCAGTTTGCTGGTGGTGCCTTTGCTTGGTGGCTCTACACCTACCTAACCGGTCAGGAACTTCCCAAGACCGAAATGGTCTTTGCCTGGCGCATTTTGGTGGCCGAAATGATCGCCGGCTTTGTGATTGCTTTTGGCGTTGCCTCGGCTATTTACCAAGAATACGAAGGCCTACAGTTCGCTGCTACAGTTGCGTTGGCAATCTTTATTGGTACCCTAATCGCCGCTCTTGGTTCTAACGGTATTGGTAATCCGGCGATCGCTCTTGGTGTTCGTAACTGGAGTTGGGCTTACGTGGCTGGTCCACTAGTTGGTGGTATTGTTGGAACTAACCTTTACTTATACTTCTTTGCTTCTAGTAAAGAAATCGCCATGGCAGTAGCCGAGACACCAGTTAAGCGCACTAGTAAACCTGCTCCACGCCGCAAGAAATAGTTAAATCTTTCCCGCTAAGACATCATCTTCGAATTGCTTGACACCCTTAAGGTCAAGTTTGTACTGGCTGGTATCCGGAAAATCTAGCTCCATGACGTGTTTCCAGACGGCTTTTACAAGACCTTGTAGGCGTTCTAGGTCGGATTGGCTCGGTTCATATTTTAGATAGACTAGTTGCCCGTCTTCGTTAGGCTCGACAAACTGCAAGGCTAATTCGGACACGACCTGCTTATTAAAGGTTGCCGAACCTTCGACCATCAGTTTATAAAAGCTAAGCTGTTGTTGGTAAAGATGAGCTTTAACTTGTGGAAAGGCGCCTTTGGCTTGCCAGGTCGGCAGGGCATTACCAGTTTTGTAGTCGATTACTGCCAGTTCACCGCTACTCATCTGGCGCAAGACATCGATCTTACCAGTTAGTCGGGCGTCACCAAGGACCGCTCCTTCATTCTTAAAATTATACTCACTCTTGTCGCTCGCCTTAAATGTCGTCAAGCCCTGTTGGTAAATTTGTGCCAAAGCGCTACAGCCACGTTCAACTAGGCGTTTTTTATCGCTTTCGGCTAACGCCGACGTGTTGAGTGACTTGGTTAGAATGGCCTGAAGCTGAGCCAACTTGGGAGGTTGGCCAGTCTTGGTGATTTGCGTATGAACGTAGTGCAAGGCTTCGTGCACAGCTGAGCCAAAAACTGAACTGGGCGTAATTGCCTCAGGAAAATGTAGGATATGCCTAAAAAAGAAGTGTTGCGGGCCGCCGCGGGTTAGGTCGAAGAAACTGTTTAAGTGGGTGGCACTCAGTTGGTAGTTATTGAGAAAAGGCTGCAAGCTGTCGTGTAGGCTGCGTTTTTGAGCTGGTTTAAGTCCCCAAAGAACCTCTTGATTATGAATTAAATCGGTTGTGTCGGCGTCTTTTAGTGTATCAGGTTCGGGCTGGTCATTGAGCCAACTTAAGGCCTCAGTCGTCTTACCGTTTAAGTTTTGTTGGTGGCCGGTCAGATAAAGATTAGACTTGGCACGAGTTAGGGCAACATAAAATAATCGTAGTTTGTCGTCTAAGCTGTCGCGGGCTGGTTTGATCCAGTCTAGGTTATGCGGTAGGCCAAAACTGTATGAGCCGCTACGCGCCTTGCTGCCCCAGACATCGTTGTGGCAGGACACAATAAAGACGGTGTCCCATTCTAGTCCCTTGGCTTTATAGGCCGTCATCAACTCGATTGCTTCTGGTGTGGTGGTGTGTGGGTTGGTGTCGAGCAGGTTCAGACTACTGCGTTCATACAAGTTAACAAAATCAATTAAATTGGCCAGATTTAGTGGCTGACCAGGACGATACTCGCGCAGACGTTCACGCAAAGTGGTGAGCTGTCCTAATAACGTAAAGTAATCTTGGGTCTGGTTTTGTAGACGTTGGTTGCTAAAGTAGAAGCGACGATATGGGATATGCCAGTCATCACCGTTACCGAGTTTAATGGGTTGGTTGCCAATTAGTGTATCCAGAATGTCGTCGAGCGATCGGCTACTAGCCTGGGTGGCTAAGGTGCTAAGGGCTTCGGCGCAGTGTTGTAGGCGTTTGTCCGGGTGCTTAAGCATCACCTCGAGCCATAGCCGGTTAGTCTTGTAGGCATCGATAGATAGCTGCCAAATAAGCGCTGGCTCGAACTGCCAGTATTCGCCGCTCAAGACCTGTGGCATCAGAGCATCGGCTTCGGCCCAAGCGCCGTTGGCAGCAAACTGAATTAGACGGGCTAGGTTAAGTAGCTCGATAATTTTTGGCTGCGTTAAGATGTGCTCACGTCGTTCATAGCTGACAGGCAGTTGCTTATCGAGTAGATAAGGCACGACCTCGCGCAAGTAGCTGTGCTTGGGCGCCAGTATGGCAATGTCACTGGGCTTCTTGCCTTGCTTAATGAGCTTCTCTACTTCACTAGCAATAAATGCGTATTGATCAAGTTCCGACATGCCTTGAACGCGGACGAGTCGCGCCGCTGGCGGCTTGGTGTGGCCGCTGCTCAGTTCTTTACTAATCCCTTCGACCGAATTTTCTAAACGGTCGGTGCCTTGCACGATGACACTGCGAGCCAGTTCTAACAGTTCTACGCCAGATCGATAGTTCTGATTAAGGACGACTTTGTCGACGGCTTGCCAACGTTTCAAAAAATCCATCATAACCGACAGTTCGGCTCCCTGAAAGCGATAAATGGCTTGGTCGTCGTCGCCTACCACCATTAGATTGGGCCGACCTTCGTGCACTGGGTTATCGGCCAAAAGTTCTAGCAGGCGGTTCTGGGCGCCGTTGGTGTCTTGGTATTCGTCAACCATCAGGTATTGGAATTGTTCTTGCAGGGTAAGACGCAGCTCGGGTTCTTTTTCGAGAGCCTTAATGGTGCGTAAAATCATGTCGTCATAGGTATACCAACCACGATCAGCCAAGGCTTTTTGGTACTGGCTGTAAATAGTGGCCAACGCTTCAATAAAATTAGTGCGACGTTGGTCGGCAAAACGCCAGTGTTTGTATAAGTCTTGTACTAGCCAACGGTTACGCCAGGAAGTTATAGATGGCGCAAAGCATTTGCTGGGGTCGACTTCGCCTATAGCCAAGGCCAGTTCATTAGTGCAAAGTTGCGCTAGCGAAGCGTCGGCTTCGTTAGCCGGAAAGGCGCGCAGATGTGCCAGTAGTTCTTCGTATAACGGCAGATATTTGGGATGAGGGCGTTCGGCAAAAGTGCTTTGCAGAGCGTCTTGGCCGTAGTTAGTAAACGATCTATTACCCTTTACAATGGCGCTCAGATCGTTCGGCTCAAGCCCGGCTTGCTTGAGCCAGCTAATGGTGGTTTGGGTGGCGCGCAGGTGCAGAAATTCGTCGCCCAATTTGACCTGTAATGGGTTGCTGTGCGGCAAGTGCATAAAAATGTCAGCCAATAATTCATACGAACCTAGTTCCTCGACCGGTTTAAGCAAGGGTTGCTCGACGAAGTATTCGGGATAGCGCTGGATGACCTCGCTACCAAAACCATGAAAGGTGTAGATCCCCACGTGGTAGGCGGCCTCGCCAATTAGTTGGGTTAAACGGTCGCGCATGTTGCGGGCGGCCGCTTCGGTAAAGGTTAGACACAAGATGTTGGCCGGCGTGGCATCGGTTTCTTGTAGAATTTGCGCCACGCGCATACTAAGCAACTGAGTCTTACCAGTGCCCGGTCCGGCAATCACCATTAGTGGCCCGTCGATATGTTCAACGGCCTGGCGTTGGTTGGCGTTTAGTTTCTTTAGTTCTTGCTTGTAGTTAACCATCTGTTCCTATTGTACCGCCATATCGCTAGCACGCCCATTGTACAAAATACTTGCCTAAACTGTTACAACAGGGGTATGCTGAAGATATACAACATCCTTAAAGGAGGCTCTATGTTAAATAATCTAGAAACTAAACTTAACAAATTGCTCGTTACCGACGCACCCTTTCAGTTGCCCGACGGTCTTAAAAAATGGATTGGTCAATATGCCTGGATCTTTGCGCTAGTTGGTGCTGTGATGGGTATCCTGGCGAGCTTGGCGCTATTGCCACTAATTGGTATTGGTTCATTCTTTGCAGCAGCCAGTGGCTCGGCCGCTTTGGTTATTTTTATCTGGCTGTCGTTGTTTGTGATGATCGGCTACACCGCCCTCCTGTGCGTGGCTACACCGCGTCTTAAGAATATGCAAAAATCCGGCTGGAACCTGATTTTCTACAGCAACTTGTTCTTCATTGCCTACGATTTTCTTTACTGGCTTGGTCATATTACTAGCGTTGGTGCCTTTATTGGACTTATCTGGAATCTGTTATGGGCCGGTGTCGGTTTGTACTTTGTCTTTCAGGTACGCGGACAGTTCTTGCCTAAAAAAGCTGCTAAGGCCGACAAGGCTCCAGCCGCAAAGGCATAACCATGGCAACTAAATCGACTGCACCAAAGAAGAAGGGGTGGTTTGGTTTCTGGCCGCAAGTGGCGCTGACATCTGTAGTGGCAGCATTGTTCCTGCTGGTTGCCAACTCAGCCATCTGGGTTAATCAGTCAATCTTTAATACACAGAACTTTACTAGCACAGCCGTTACTTCTTTAACTTCAGAAAGCAGTCGCCAGGCTTTAGCTAGCGAAGTCGTCGACAAGGCTCTGGCCGACAAGCCTTTAGTTAAGAACGTCGCCGGTGACACCGCCACCAAACTGGTGAGCGGTCTTTTGGGGACTAACCAATTTAATCGCGTCTTAACAGCCGCCGTTGGTAAGTTGCAGGTTTATGTGACTTCACCCGAGCAAAAGTCGGTCACTCTAGATCTAACAGGTGTAAAGAGCACGGTTGAACGGCTGGTTGGCGTGGCTAATACGGCTGGCGTTTCGGTAGCCGAAAACGGTGACCGCCTCAGCCAAGTGCCCGACCAAGTTGTACTGGTCGACGCCAACAATATTCCTAGCTTCTATGGTTACGGCCTGGCCTTTATGTGGCTAGCGCCGATTTGCTTAATATTGGCATTGGTTTTACTGGCCTACCCATATTTTCGCAACCGCAGTAAGTATTACCAAGTAGCGCTGGCTCAAGGTTCAGTTATTTTGGTAGCCGGTTTGTTAGCCCTTTTGGTTGGACCACTTTTCCGTCCACCAGTATTAGCGTCGATTACCAGCCCTAATGTCCGTACCATCGTTGGTAACTTGTACGATGCCTTCCTGGCGCAGTTTAACCAGCAAGTTTACTGGCTAATTGTAGTTGGTCTAGTTTGGGCGATATTGCCGATTGTTGTCTGGTACGGGCTTGGCTTGTATCGCAAGCGCGTCGCTAAGAAGAAATAAACGGATCCTTCATTTCTATTCGTTTATCGTCGATCAAAACTAGTTCCCACATTACTTCTAGGCTGTCGTTGCCTTGATGTCTTTTAATGAGTTCACGACGTTTTATTGCCCTTGTATCGGTTGTTGGGTTTTCTATTCTATGGCTTAAAGTTTCATCGCTGGGCATCCACTCTTGCCAGTCGGTTTGACGTTTCTGCATACCGATACCATCTTGGGCGTTATCCCACATTCGGTCGAGATGTCGCAGCCTCTTCAACATAGCTTCATTACTCATACCTTGTGACAGTAGTTGGTCACGGGCTGCTTCATAATATTGCATTTTACTGAACGAATCGGCCCGATCAGCCAAGCTAGCTGGATCAGATCTTAACCTGTCTACAGTCCGCCGCCACTCTTTGGTGGTCTCAGTCTGTTCCTCGTTTAGAATGCCATCTTCGCTCATTTGCTCGGCGGCTTCTACTAGCATTTCTTGAGCGTCAGTCGGGGTTCTTTCTTTACCATCTACGCAAGTGTAGGTTCGGCTAAATGATAGATCACTGGCTGCCATCAAGCCTAGCTGTACCAAAGAGAGTTGTGGATAGGCTGGACTGTCATCTCTACCCTCCTCGATCATCTTTATGACCAACGAGGTTGTTCCGAATGTTTGCAGCATTGACCAGGGGGACATATGAGCATCACCTGATGTTACGTGAACCCTTTTAAAATAGCGACAATCAGCATGTGGAGTGTCGCGTAAGTTTACGACCGGACGATGTCTTGCTAGAGTACCCACACCGTAATCTTCGGACAAACCGAAGGCTTTTTGGGCCAATCGGTATTGCGGTTGTCGATCTGGCCCCCTGTCGACGTAGCCAGCCCCGGCCCATATGTTTCTGGTTGCCAAATGCAAGCCTAATAGTGCCAGACCTTCTTGGTTGATAGTTATTAAGTTGGCATCACCACTATAATTTTCGTGATAACCCCAGAAGTTACCAAAATCATCAACCACACGCTTATTGAGCTGAAAAAGGTCGATTGGTGTATCTTTGTCACGGACCATTCGCAAAAAACTGTCCAGCACTATTATCTCACCGGCAATTTCTCCGTCTACGGCCTCCTTGGCGCTACGATGCTCGGGAGCGGAATATTCGGGGTGGCGACTATCGCGATAATAGCGCGCGCCATTGGCAAGAAAATCTCTGGAAGATGATATTGCAGGGTCAACGTAGCCTGCCAACATCTCTGGCTGTTCTTGGTCTAGGAACACGGCTAGCTCGTATAGTGTTATGTCGCCGAGATTATTGCTGTCTAGCAGTAGTCCCCATTCAACTTCGCTACTGATAATGCGGTCAGCTACCGGCATGGCTTTTTCTACTGGCCGCCCTCTTGTCTGTAGTTGAAGGCAATTTCGCTGCCTTCTATGACTTCCTCAATTTCTATTAGTAGTGCTGCCGTTTTTTCGGCTATTGTTAATGGTTTGGATTCATCGATTTCTTCGGGGGTTGTTTCTTCGGTTTCTGTCACTACTTCTTCGCGTGCTTCAACTGGCCATTCCTGGGTTATCTCTTCCTCTTCGCTTTTACGGACGACTGGTTTCTTTTTTAGCTGGACTCGTTCAGGCATGATAACTCCCCTTTTATTAAGAAATATTATCTACCTGATTTTGTGGAATGCAAGCATAAGAAATACAGTTGTCTAGTTGCGTCCACGGGCTGAACAAAATACGAATGGGTTTCCACAAGTGCGTTTAGGGTGCTCCACACATTTGACATGAATATTAAGAAACATAATTAACTAAATTAAGAATGTTATTAACTAAGTTAATTAAATCTTTTAATAATTAGCCTATTTTTGCGGAGGACCTTTTAGTTGTATGTAAATACCCATTCGTATTTTGTTCACATACAAAAGACCAGGCAAGCAACAAAATACCTTTATCGTTATAATGAAGCTATGCAACCATTGGCCGAACGAATGCGACCGGACAACCTTGATCAGGTGGTCGGTCAGGAACACTTGCTCAAGCAAGGGCAGATTATTAGTGAGATTATTACCAAGAAGCAGCCGGTGAGTCTTATCTTGTGGGGGCCGCCAGGTAGTGGTAAAACAACCCTGGCGCGAATCATCGCCAAAGAAGTCGATGCCGAATTTATCGAAATTAGTGCCGTGGCGTCGGGTAAGGCCGATGTGATGAGAGTTATTGAGCATGCCAAGGGTAATCAGCGGCTCAAGCTGCAGACCATTCTGTTCGTCGACGAGATCCATCGTTTTAACAAGGCTCAACAAGACGCCTTTTTGCCCCATGTTGAAAACGGCACCATCATATTAATTGGCGCTACTACCGAAAACCCCAGCTTTGAGGTCATTACTCCGCTTTTGTCGCGTAGCCGGGTGCTGGTACTGGAGCCACTTACCAAAGATGAGATCGTTGGTATACTAAAACAAGCCGCCAAGGCCGAAAAGCTTAATGCCAAAAGGTTGCCAGCTAAGAGTATCGATATGCTAGCAGAATTATCTGGTGGTGATGCGCGCGTGGCGCTTGGTAACCTAGAACTGGCCACCCAACTAACCAAAGGTACGATTACCCCAGAAATTGTCCAAACAGCCGCCCAAAAACGTATCCCGGGCTATGACAAAAACGGCGAAGCCCACTACAACATTATTAGTGCCTTTATTAAATCGATGCGCGGTAGTGACGCCAGTGCTACGCTGTATTACCTGGCGCGTATGCTGCAGGCTGGCGAAGACCCTAAGTTTATTGCCCGGCGGATGGTTATTTTTGCCAGCGAAGATGTCGGCATTGCCGCTTCACCCGCCCTTAACTTGGCGGTGGCGACTTTTCAGGCCGTCGAACGGATTGGAATGCCGGAGTGCCAATACAATTTGTACCACTGCGCCACGGTTCTGGCTAAATGTCAGAAGTCACGGGTGGTAGCCGATGCCATGCACAAAGCTCAAGCGACCGCTGCCGACCACCCCGACGCACCAGTTCCCTTACACCTGCGTAACGCACCGACTAAACTAATGAAAGACCTGGGCTACCAGCAAGGCACTAAGTGGGAAGCCGGCTTTAAGCACCCTCAAGGCTTTTTGCCAGATGAAGTCAAAGATTTAGAGCTATTTTAGTTCGTGCTTGCCCTGCTTGGTAACAGCTACACCAGCCACAGTTAGACAGGCGGCCGCAGCCAAGTTAAGTCCGGTTTCAACCAGATCATCAATTGATTGTTTGTCAGAATAGGGTTCTAGATTTCCAGTGGCTACTGGGTTTGCCGGTTCTTGAGTCAGGGACTCAGCAATCTCATCAGAGTAAGCCACGCTAAGTACACCCAAAGCGACGCTCGCTGTAAAAAGCGCAGCGAAGACGCGTTCATTCTGATACCATTTTCTTTCTGGAGAAGCCATATCTATAAAATACAATAAAGTTGCATAACAAACAACTCTAGCCTATTAACAATTGACAGTCAGGCATATAATAGTGGCATGAGTTACTTAGAAAGACTAGGCCTTGACCAAGAAGTTGCCGAGCCGCAAGGTGAATCATTACTAATCGGGCTGACCGGTCCACCAGGAGTTGGCAAATCATTCAGTGGACGGGTTTTGGATAGTCTTAACCCGGCTGATATTGCACCAGCATTTGCCGATAGTGAACTAACCAAGGTACGAACTCTACCAATGCGTTACTTGTTAGCTAGTCATGGCTACCAGGGCAATCCTGACATAACCGACTTGCAGGGCTACCATGATGAAGTCCGTCGTAGCGGTGATGGTCCAAGTGTGCTTGATCAGATAACTCCCATTCACTCTAGCGTCGTGGTGATTGATGCTCTGCGCCACCCCGATGACGTTCGATATTTTAAGGATATGGGTGGCTATATAGTTGGCCTATTCGCGCCACCTCCAGTTTGCCGAGAACGCTTTATGAGCGACCCTGATGACGATAAGCACACCAAAGCAACTAGTATCGAGGCTGCCTGGGAACAGGCCAACAAAGAAAGATACGCCATCTATAAGTGCTTAGATTTGGCAGATCGAATTGTTAATGCCGAGCAAGCTAAGAATGCCATGCTCGACGATATACGCCAGGCCATCGCCGACGTCTATGTACCTGTGCTATCATCAGTACATAATTAAAGGTGTAAGTACGTGTCAAAACAGTCCAAACAAGCGGTATTTCGTAATCCGATCTATGTTTTCTATATAGTCGGTGGTGTTATTCTCTTCATCCTAGGTGCACTAATTGCCAATAACGGTTCAGGATCGGTTGAAACTTCTATTTTTAGAAGCGTCAATGAACTACCTGGTTGGCTAACAACCATAGTTAGGTTTATTTCTTTATTTGGCACAATTGGTTTTGCCTTGCTACTGAGTTTATATTTCTTTGCTCGGCGCCTCTATAAGGCAGCTTTAAAAATCTTTCTGGCCGGTGCCGGCGCCTATGTACTAGCTTATGGCACCAAACTTATCGAAATTCGTCCTCGCCCAGGGGCCATACTAGAGAATGTCCAGATTCGTGAACAAGCCATGGCTACCTTTGGCTATCCGTCTGGTCATGTGGCGGTAGCTACTGCCTTGGCGATTATTATGTATCAGTACACACCGTCACGTCTTCATAAGCGTATAACCGTCGCCGTCTGGGCGGTGGCGCTGTCGCGCTTGTACCTGGGTGTTCACTTACCAATGGATTTGGTGGGCGGCTTTGCACTTGGCTTGGTAGTCGGCTCGGTAATTAGTCTATTGTTTGGCCGCGTCATTACTGCCCGTGTTTCGCCGGCCCAAGTAAAAAAAGCTCTAATCCGGACCGACTTCCCTGTAAAGAAGGTAGAAGTATTGGGCGTTGATGCGCGTGGCTCGTCGCCCTTTATGGTCACCTCAAAAGACGGCAAAAAGTATTTCTTAAAAGTGGTCAACAAAGACAATTTTGTGGCCGACTGGTTGTTTAAGGCCTGGCGTAAAATTGTCTACCGCCGCCTGGAGGACGAATCACCCTTCTTTACACCAAAACGACAAATTGAGCATGAATCATATGTGGCTGGCTTAGCCTACCAGGCTGGCATAAAAACACCGCGCATTGTTGATGTGCTAGAAGTTAAGGCCGACAACTGGGCCCAGATGCAAGAAGCCATCGATGGTAAGTCGCTCGACAAGGTAGATCCTAGGCGTGTTACCGACACTGTTCTGAATAAAACTTTTGCCTTGGTGGCACAACTGCATAAGGCCCACATTGTTCATCGTGACCTGCGCGCCGCCAATATTTTCTTAGACAACAAAAACGAACCATGGCTGATCGACTTTGGCTTTTCCGAGGCGTCGGTTGGCAAGGATCAGACCTATCGTGATTTAGTTGAAATGATTGCCTCGTTTGGCGTAATTGTTGGCGCCGAGCGCGTTGTGGCTGCAGCTGTTAGAAACATTCCTAAAGAAGAGCTTCAAAATGCCTTACGCTTTATGACCTATCCATCCATGTCATCGGAAACCACTCGCCTACTCAAGCAAAAGCAAGTCTTATTACAGGAAATTGTGGCAGAACTAAAGAAACGCCTCAAAATTAAGGAACTGAACTTTGTGCAGATGACCCGAATAAATATTCGAACCGTAATCGTTGTTGTCGGCTTTGCCTTATTCTTGTACTTTGCTGTAACTCAACAAGAAGATTTTAGAAATAGCTTAACTGCCTTAGGAGATGCCAAGTTGCCACTCTTGTTGCTGGCGATATTGTTCTCGGCGCTTTCGTACTTTGCTGCCGCTATGGTGTACAAGCTAATTGCCATTTACGCCCTTCCTTACGGGCGAACCTTACTGGTGCAAGTGGCTAGTAGCTTTACTAATCGCTTGCTGCCGGCCGGTACGGGTGGTTTAGCCACCTTTACGCGTTACTTAGTGACAGAAGGTCATACCAAGCCCCAGGCCGCCGCCTTGGCAACGGTTAATAACATGTTTGGCTTTGTGGCCATTACGTCTTTGACAATACTCACGGCTGCTCTATCTAAAACATCGTTGCGCGAAGCAATTAAGGTGCCTTTATCGGGCACTGTGGCTTTGGTTGTTGTAGCCTTGGTCGTGGCCGCAATTATCACGGTCTACCTGGTTAAGCCGGCCCGGCGCTTTACTAAAAAGATGTACAAGCACGTTAAAGCTGACTTTAAGCTAATTGCCGCCAACCCAACTAACTTGGCCTTAGCCCTGCTATCTTCGATGGTTATAACCATCTGTTATGCAGCCGTACTATACTTCTCTATTCAAGCCCTGGGAGCTAGTGCCACCGTTCTGCAGACCTTTATTGTCTTGACTGTTGGTGTGGCTGCGGCCAGTGTTACCCCTACGCCTGGTGGTATCGGCGGGGCCGAAGCTGGCCTAGTAGCCGGATTAACATCTATTGGTCTAACGGCCGACATCAGCCTCAGTATTGCCATGGTTTATCGCTTTGCCACGTTCTGGTTGCCGATCATCCCAGGCTTTATTGCCTTCCACTTTGCACTTAAGAAGAAGATTCTCTAGTTCTGATTCAAGTCAGCTGGGCTGTAGTTGTAGGTTGTTGTGGTTAGGCCGATTTGTTCTGAGGCAATTTCTGCCTGGTCAACGACTCTAAGGTTGGCCATACCCGATATTGGTAATACCTCCCAAGTATCAGGATATTCGTCACCTACTGCCGGAGGTTCACTAGGTTCGCTTAATAGAAGATAGATCTTCCAGGCACCACGCCTATCTAATGTTATCAAGTGATCTTGAACTTTTTGCAGACGCTGTTCTTCTTTTATACGAGCTCGTGATACAAAGGAGACGGTTTTGTCGTGTAGTTGCATTAATACTTCGTCGAGCTCTAGGGCGGTAGTGAATTGTTCGGGGTCTTTGCTTGCCAGTGTTAGCTGTAGGTCATCGTCGGCAAAGTCACCAAGTTGGTTGCGGCACTCCTGGCCAGCTGCCATGCGGGCTCTAACTGCTTCATCGCCTTGTACTAGGCTATAAAAGTCAGCCACAGCACCCATAACTTCGTTAGTCAGGGCAAAGTTTTTGTCCCATATGGGAGCGGATTCATAACTCATAAAAGTATAATACAATAAAAAGGTAGAATTAGCAATGTAGCCCATGCTATAATATGTGCAATGAGTGATCTGCCCGTAGCTATTCAACTTGAGTCTTACCTACCCCCTGAATGTCGTCAATGCGACACGGCTTTCGAAGCCTGCCGCGTTATGGCACGGGAGGTCATCGCTCGTCATCTAGATATCGAGCAAGCTGGTTCGCTTGTAGCCGAAGAACTTCAGGCCAATTGTACGGGTGCTGCCACTATTGCTATGGGTTGGGCGGCCGTAGAAGTCCGCTGTCGTAACAGTTTAGTCGTTTGACTTGCTGTTAAGCTTGCTGGGTATGTTGCGAGAGAACAGTAATGTCATTACCGACAAGAACACGACTGCAAATAGTGATTGTTTAAGAGCCGTGATTTGTGAGTCGGCGTAGTCGTTTGTTATCTCTTGGACTTGGCTGGCCGGCATGCCCAAAGATGTTGTGTAAGTCGTAACTTCGCTTACTGGCACAATTGCCACGCCAGCCTGACTGTTGGTCTGAACATACGACTTAATGTTGTCGGGCAGATTACCAGACTGAATGTTGCCAACAAAGGCTGTGGTGAGCGTTGCTACCAAAACCGAACCAATCAGGGCGGTGCCCAGTGAAGCGCCCAGGTTTTGTGACACTCCTTGTAAGCCGCCAACTTCGGCAGTTTGGTTCTCGCCAACCGACGACATATTGACGTTACCTAGTTGTGAGGCTAGCAAGCCCAGGCCGGCACCCAGTAAGAACATTCCAACTGCAAACAGCCAGTTCTTTAGATCGATCGAGACAGCGCCTAGTAAAAATATTGAACCAGTAATCAGTAAAACTTGGCCTGTACGAACAATTTTACGCGGTGACCACTTGGCCGACAGTTTGGTGCCCAGCACCGAGAAAATAATGACAGCGGCCGACAGCGGCAAGATCTTAAGTCCAGTTTTGAGCGCATCATAGCCCAGCGTCATCTGCAGATATACAGGGATTACAAAAAACACGGCGGCGGTAATCATATACTGCGATGCAAGTACCGACAAACCACTACGCAGGCGCGGGATCGATAACATCGAAACCTTTAGTAGTGGGCTGCCACCGTTGGCTTCGAGCTTTTGTTGACGATGATAAAAGGCGCGCAATACGATGATACCCGCCAGAATTAAATAAGCTACTACCGATATGCCCAGGGGTGCAATTTCGTTACCGTTGATGGTAGGAATGGCGCGGGGCGTTACCCAGCCCCAGGTTTTGCTTTGCAGCATGCCAAATATAACTAAGAAGAAGCCGCCGGCCGAAAGAAACACGCTGGGAACATCAATCTTAGCCTTCTTAACAAGAGGTGCATCTTTGATTTTGCCGCTTAGTATTACGACCAGTGCCATAATGGCGACTTCGGCGAAAAAGACATAACGCCATGATAAGTAGGTAGTAACATAGCCACCAATTAACGGTCCAGCCGCGGCGGCGGCACCAGAAACACCACCGATGATGGCAAACGCCACTACACGATCCTTGCCTTTATAGTTGGTGGCAATCAACGCTGCAATAGCTGGTATGACCAATACGGCGCCCAGCCCTTCTATTAATGACCAGCCAAACATCAGCATGCCAATGTTGGCGCTCAACCCAGTTATAAGCGATCCGCAGGCGTAGACTACCGAACCAATTAAAAAGGCGCGCTTGCGCCCCCAGACATCACCAAGCTTACCGCCCAACAACATGAATGATGCCATCGTTAGGGTGTAAAAAGTAATTGCCATTTGCATGGAAGCAATTGTCGTATCGAGGTCTTTGACAACGGTGGAAATTGAAACATTCATGACGGTGCTGTCCAGCACCATAACAAACTGCGCCAAGGCCAATAAAGCAACTACCGTCCACTTCTTCATGGCTTAACTATAAACCCAGCCGAGCTGCATTTCAAATGGTTATTAACTAAAATAGATGGTATAGTAAACAAAAAGGAAGAGGTTTGTTATGAAGAATATTTACAAAGTGGCGGCGGCTGGGGCTATGCTATTTGGCGCCGCAAATTGTGGTGGTGAAACTGAGCCAACTGGTATCGAAGTAACCGTAGAAGTAGACGCCTTGCCCGTCCATGAATCACCCAGTAAATACGGCAACGAAGCCTGGGTACTAGAACTTGGCGAAAAAGCCCTAGTAACTTGTTGGGATTCGAGTGATTTCGTTGGTGTAACAGTTGGTGGCACCGACGGCTACGTAGAGCCCTATGTCCGTGTTGATGGCCAGGCCATAGATACCACTAGCCGGCCAATGGCGGATTATCGGGAACGGCTGCCGGTTTGTAAGAAGGGCTAGCAGTTAGGACTGTTCGTTTTTTAGTTTGTTGATCGTGCCCTGGATTTCGGCGGCTTCAGCAAATTCGCTACGTTCGATACAGCGTTCGCACAACATTGTGAAGTAGCCAATACGTCTATCTACACTTTCTAGATCACCGTACAGAAGATTCATTATTAATTGGGTAGACCGTTCTTTATCCTGCCAGTCGGTATCTAGTAAGAGCTTTAATGTAAGTGCTGGGTCACCCATCGAGTTGGCTAATTGGAAGGCTTGGGCGGTGTCACCTTGCTCGTCAAGTTTTTGAGTAAGCTGAAACAAAAAATCTTCTTCTTTGATTAGATTTGCAAAACTGATCCCAATTTGTATCGATCCGGCATCGAATGCCGCACAGGCAAGTTTAGCGCGCATTAGGTCCGTGTAGGTTTGGTCGGGAAATCGCGCCTCGACATCCTTCATCGTTCCGACCAAAAGAATCGCTTCTTCCTCGGTTAGATTATGATCATAGAGTTGTTCTATGGCGATTAGCAATGTGTTGGCCAAGTAAAGTCGGTTTTCGACCGGTGTATCTTTCCAGGTGTCCTCGTCTTTAAGCTCTTTCTCCAACACAGACCAGTCAACACCATTGTAAAGCTCAGTTTGTGAATCAATCCAACCTTCCACGGTATCAACTTCAATACCGCTTTGTATAAGAAAATCATTGAACGAACGTGTAATTTCGCTGTCTGGCTGGCTGGCGATAAAGTTGTCGCGAACCGCCTGAATGGTTCGGCTGATGTTAGGAAAGTAAGGTGCAGCCGCGTATATCTCGGTGTTTAAGCTAGCAATCTTAGCTTTGCTGGCTTCTTGCTGAATCTTAGCCAGAGCTGTCGCCATTACGTGACCACTGGTCATGGTCCAGAATACTTCGATGGCTAAATCTGGCTGATCGACTGCTAACAGATCGGCAATTACCGATCGTTTTATGCTATCCCAATAGCTGCTATCGGGGTTTTCTTGAGCGCAAGTGTCAATCCTTTCCATTAACTGCACAGTACTTGCGGTTATATCGCTCGATGGGTCGGCCATTGTCGCCTGTAGTTCAATAATTTCGGGCGAAATTTTAGCTACATAATCCACAGGTAGGCCCATATACAATGGGCCTTCGTACTCAGTACCTTTGCGGTCAGTCATTATTACAGGTTATAGCGAATGGCTATTTATGCAAGCACTAGCTTTTTGCGAGATTTTCGTTTGTCCGAGTGGTCGCAACCCTGTAAACTATTAAGATTATATAAACAGGTGCATGCTATGGCTAAACCGGTCAAGACGGAATCAAAAAACAAAAACGCCATTGTAGTTAAGAATCTACATAAGTCGTACAAACAAGTTAGTGTCCTTAAAGGAATTAGTTTTTCGGTGGAACGTGGCTCGATTTTGGCATTGCTTGGTCCCAACGGTGCCGGTAAAACGACCACAATTAAAATTCTGAGCACCTTACTTCAGGCCGACAAAGGTACGGCCACGATTGAAGGCTTTGATGTTGTTGATGAATCTAACGAAGTTAGGGCGCGGATTGGGCTAACCGGCCAGTATGCCGCTGTTGATGAATACTTGACCGGCCAAGAAAACCTAATAATGATCGGGCGTTTGTATCACCTCGACAAAAAAGAAGTTGCCCGCCGCACCAAAGAGTTAATCAAGCAGTTCGATTTGGTAAAAGCCTCTACCCGCCCAGTTAAAACATACTCTGGCGGCATGAAGCGACGCCTTGATCTGGCCATGAGTCTAATTGCCTCACCGCCAATTATCTTCTTGGATGAACCGACTACCGGTCTTGACCCACGCAGCCGCCTAGTTATGTGGGATATTATTAAGAAGTTAGCTGCCCAAGGCACAACTATTCTGCTAACCACCCAATATATGGACGAGGCCGACCACCTGGCTGACAATATTATTGTGATTGATGGTGGTAAAGTTATTGCCCAAGGTGATGCCAATTCCTTAAAGGCCAAGGTTGGAGCCGACCACCTGGATGTAACAATTGGCAAGAAGAGCAGCTTTGACGCCGCCTGCCAGGCCCTCAAGTCCGAAAAAATCACCACCGATCCCGAACAGCGCATAATTAGCATTGCCACCAAGAGCGGTGTCAGCAAGCTCAAGCAGCTGCTGGGCAAGCTTGAAGACGCCAAGATCCAGGTAGAGAGCGTGTCACTACGGCGCCCTACCCTTGACGATGTATTTCTGACGCTAACTGGACATGGTACCGCCAAGACAAGCGACGAAAACGACAAGGAGGCCAAATAATGAACTCAGTTATGTGGACAGTCGCCGATTCTTGGGTGATGGCTAAACGCAGTGTGACGCATATTCTGCGTAGCTTTGACCAAATTATGTCGCTGGTACTCTTCCCTATTATGTTCATGTTACTCAACCGCTATGTCCTAGGCGGTGCTATTGATACCGGCGACGTAACTTACGTTAACTACCTATTTGCCGGCATCTTGGTACAGACCTTAGCCTTTGGTGCTAACTACACCACCATCAACTTAGCGGTTGATATGAAAGAAGGCGTGGTTGACCGTTTCCGTTCGTTACCGATGTCGAATAACTCGTTGATTTTTGGTCATATTGCCGCCGACCTGGTGCGCAATATCATTTCGGCGATTATCATCATCGCCGTCGGATTTTTGGTGGGCTTTAGGCCCAACGCTAGCCTGCAAGATTGGTTGTACGTGTTTGGATTGGCCATGCTGTTCACCTTGGCTATTTCGTGGCTATCGGCAATTTTAGGATTGCTAGTAAAAACGGTCGAGGCCGCCCAGTGGGTTGGCTTTGTGCTGATCTTCCCATTAACCTTTATATCGAGTGCTTTTGTTCCGACCGAAACTATGCCACCGGCCCTACGTGCCTTTGCCGAGAATCAACCGGTTACACATGTTATTGATGCCATGCGGTCGCTATTAGTGGGCACACCGATGGGCGACTCCGGCTGGCTGTCGGTAGTTTGGTGTACCGGAATAATACTGGTATCGATCCCGATTACTGGTTGGCTGTTCCGTCGCCGTTCGGCCGCCTAATTTACAGGTTTACTGAACGAGTTTCATGTATGAGGTTGCCAATTCTTCGAGTTCTACAGCGTTAGCAGGTGTATTAATTGTATCAGGCCCCTTATAAGGCTCCAGGATCTCATATGAATTACTGTCTAGGTAGTCTATTCTGGTTATTGAATAATCAGAGCTGTTAATGGTGACTTTAAGTTTACGAACAGGGTTGCGAGCTAAATTGTTGGGGTCAGCTTTTGAATCCTTTTGGTATCCCAATATCGAGTCGTAAACGATGAGAGACTTTGCTAAATTAACGGGCTGGACTTCCACTTCAACTACAAGTGATTCCTTGCCATCAACGGTCTCCCGCTTAACCGTCTCTTCTTTGATATTGTACGTGCCGTTGTCTTGCATGGTACGAATAACCGTATCAGCGTCCGTTTTGTTCAGCTTACCTCTGGGAATAACACTATAAAGGCTGTTTGGAACCTCAACTGGAAATGGTTGTTCGGCTTTTTTGCCCCACGCAGCCTTTTGTGATTCCGATAGTTCAATAAGTTTCTTTTGATCAGGACTCGAAATATTAAGGAAGCGAATGTAGACATTATCAAGGTCTGCAATTTTCTCAATCTTGCTTAATATGTCTTTTTGGTTTGGCGTAGTGCTTTGAGTGCTTTCCAAAATTTTGGGTTTAGAATTTAGATTGACGTGTGTAAGCGTGGTCTGAACATTGCCCTTACTAGTCTGAACGCTAGTTCTTGTAAAGCTTCCGGAAGTCAGACCGTTTTCAACTGCTTGGTAAAAATCTGACGTTAAGTCGTTGCTGTGTCTATTAACTATTTTGGTTACTCCGAATAATATAACGAGGACAGCAATAAAGCTCGAAAGAACGATAATTAATGCTCTGTGTTTGGTTGATTTCGCTGCCAACTTAAACTCCCTAAAACTAATTGGGCGTAGGAATTTTTTTCCTACGCCACGATTAGTTAATTTACACTATTTGGATTTCAATTACCTATTATCTTACTGGTAAAGATAAGGGTATGAACACACGTATGTTACTGCATAGTCACAAACAGCCACGAGTGAATTAATTTCACCACCACGATATTGTGCTGAGTTTCCGTAGATACTCTGTATGTAGCCAGATGGATAAGTCACGACTTGTGGGTAAGAAGTAAAGTCTGGCTCACCAGGTTTAGTCAATCTTATGGCATGTAGTAATCTATATGCACTGTTAGCCGGTGCACCAGTGTTATAAGTACAGCCAGTATTAGTTAGCATTGAGGTGTAGTAGGGTGAATTGATGTTACTACCAACACCCTGGTTCTTTACACTCCACCCACATGTTACTGTCATATTTTGGATGAAAGCTGGTACTGTCATGGCTTGGTTATTATAAGTAGTCATTCCGGTCTCAGCGTTCACTTGGTTAGTAGGAATTAACGCAACCCCGCTTAACAACAAAGCGAACCCTAATGTTAGTGTAATTATTCTCTTTAGCATGTTTCCCCCGCACATTAAATTGATACTGACGATTATAAATTATCAAAATTAAAGCTGCAAGGAATAATTACCAGATCCATTATATAAAAGTAGTTATGTAATGGAGTTATGCACAGTCATATTACTGTTGCGGCTCTTCGGCTTGGGACTGGTCAACTGGATCAGGCAGTTGTTCTTCTATATTAGGGGCGTTATGTTGAGCAACTTCAACATCAAAATCTAGATCGTCAGGTGTGTAGATATCGAATTCAGACATAAAGCTATAATACCATAATAGTAGACGTCGAGCCAATTAAAGTAGACAAAAACCATTAATATGCTAAAATATACATATGCAAAGAGTGATTGCAGGTATGGCTACAATGCCTGAACGACTTCCCTATCTTGAACAAGTTGTTGCTGCAATACGTCCTCAAGTAGATGAAATCAGGGTATACCTTAACAATTTTTCTGAAGTTCCTGAATTTCTTAGCACTGATGAGGGTTGTCTATCTGATGTGGCTCAAGGTGATATGGGTGCCGAAGGAAAGTTCTTCTGGCTTAATGATCCGACTGATATAGGTTTTTCACACTACTTAACTATCGACGATGACATCGGCTACCCAGAAGACTACGTTGATAGACTACTTTACGAGTTTGAAGCACGTGAACAGCAGGCGATCATAGGCGTTCATGGTTCCGAATTCGAATTACCGATAGAGGACTTTGTGACTTCACGAAAAGAGCGCTATCGTTTCTATCAAGGTTTAGACAGTCCAAGGGCTGTTCATATTCTTGGTACAGCAACAACCTTATTTAGTAAGCAGACGCTAGATTTGAGTCTGGATGATTTTCCTATTAGGAACGCATCAGATCTTCAGCTTGCCATAACCGCCCAGCGTCAAGAGGTCCCAATGGTCGCGATACCACGCACAGAAGGGTGGATGACAGAACTAAGGCCTTGGCAGTCTGAGGGTTATTCTATTTGGAAATCAACCAAGGCTGAGGGGTTAAGCGTAGAAAAAACGAGGCTCGCGCAGTCAGCGATTGAACAATGGCAGTTATTTCCAGATCCATTGTCAGATGTTAGCGAAGAGTAACTGGTCTATTTTGCCCAAGTTTGAAACGACGTAAGTCGGCCTCAGTGCCATTAGTTTTCTGTAGTCATAGAACGTGTCATATCTATGAGGGTGAAAAAGGACGCTATCGACGTTTAAGTTCTGTGCAAATACAATATCCGTATCAGAGTCTCCAACCATAAGTGTTTCACTAGGTAAACATTCCAGAGTTTTCAATGCAAACTCTCCTGGTTCTGGATTCGGTTTCTGATTTCTGACATCGTCACCGCACACTACTACATCGAAAAACTCACCAAGGCCAAATTTATCAATATGCAGCTGAACTTGTGAGTGCTGTGAAGTAGTAACTAACCCAATCTTGTAGTCATGGTGCTTTAGTGCTGATAATAACTCTACAACCCCTTTATTGAGTAGTACGTCATGCATCTTTATGTCTATTGTGGCATAAACTGTTTGTAGTATGTCGTCTACGTTGATAATACCAAGCGACGGCGCTCGAACCCTAAACTGTTCATAATTTGCACCGATTTGTTTATCTGTAAGTTCGTAGCCATATTTCAGCAACTCTTTCTTAAGGCAGTAAAGCCAAATATCTAAAGACTGAACAATTGTTCCGTCCCAATCAAATAGTACGCATTTGTAATTACTCACTTAATAATACTACCAAAACCAACAACTATTATGCGTTAATTTCTTTATTGAGCCGGAGTACGTTAAACATGGATGGAGGGATCGACGCTGCGCTAGTGTCTGCGCCTGTCCTCGAAGCTAGCTTCTGCGGGCAAGCTTGACGATCGAACCCCGGCTGCGCCTTATGGGTTCTTATCCGCGCGTCTCAAACAAAACAAAAAGGCCCCCAAAAGGAGCCTTCTTGTTTTGGCTGGGGCTCGAGTTCCTTAATAGAACTTTTTCCATCCAGGAAGATGATCCAATAGTAGATGTTGAGGAGATTAGAGAACTACTTGATGAGGAAATCAAGGAGGGTGATAATGAATAATTCAGTTCTCTTTGATAATAATACGTTCTATAGAGCTTTTGAGCGTGATTTAAGGCGTGCTAGGCAGTCGGTAATCATAGAAAGCCCCTTCATCACCAGAAGACGGATGGAGCACCTATTACCACTACTTATGAAGTTGCGTCGTAAGGGTGTAAGGATAGTAGTAAATACCAGAAATCCAGAGGAGCATAACGAAGAGTACGCTATCCAAGCAGAGGATGCGGTAGTGGCTATGCAGGATATTGGCATAATAGTGCTCTATACCGTCAAACATCATCGTAAACTGACCATAATTGACGAAGAAATACTTTGGGAGGGTAGCTTAAACATTTTATCTCAGGGCGATAGTTGCGAGATTATGCGCCGAACGGTATCTGATAGCCTGGCTTGGCAAATGTTACATTTTATCAAGCTTGATAAGCTAGCTACTCTGGAAAGTCGTTGATGTCTATATCAAGTACTTTAGATAGCTTCTTGATAGTTGGGTAGGAAGGTTGCTGGATGCCCTGCTCAATCTTGGCGATGGTATTTGAATGCACGCCGGTTTTCTCGGCTAGCTCAGTTTGAGTCAGGCCTTTGGCGATTCGAGCGTCTTTAACTAGTTTTGCTGCTGATTTATTACTCATAGGTTTCTTATCTGTATTATATCACTACAAAAATAGCTCATGCCCTCTCGCAAGGCGCACAAGCTATTTCATTTCAATAGTATCATATTCTATGCGGGTAGCTCTTCTACAGTTGGAGGAGGCATTATAAACGGATCACCATGGTACTCAACGCCATCAATCTCGGGTGTATCACCTAAGACAATACAGACAGCCCGCTCGAATCCAAGTTCGTTATACATAGCAAAGGCGTTATAGTCATCACTCATGACAAGCTTTCCGTCTTTTACATATACATGAAGACTCGGGGGTACATCGTCTCTGGCCTTAATGGTGAAGTATTTACGATAATCTTCGTGAACTGCTGGCTTATAGTCAGAAAAAGGTTTAATAACGCCCATTTCAGCCATAGCCATTCTGCAAGTTATCTCTCCGGTATAGGCCTGTTTGAGAAGTTCAATGAGACGGGCATCTCGTGGCTCGGTATCATCGGTAAAGTCGGCGTTTGTTATGTCTGATAGTTTCATAGCTCAATCTTAGCACTTTTATATCTTGTCGATAAGATCAAGAGTCTGC
>CAZVKH010000009.1:0-27962 GCA_964627095.1 uncultured Candidatus Saccharibacteria bacterium | reverse complement strand
TACTATCTCGCGAAGTGCGCAAAGGCGCGGTTAGCTTCGGCCATCTTGTGCGTGTCTTCACGCTTCTTAACGGCTGTACCAGTGTTGTTGTAGGCATCGACTAGTTCTAGGGCAATGCGGGTTTCCATGCTCATACCTTTACGAGCGCGCGCGGCAGCTACAAACCACATCATTGTCAGGTGGTTCTGGCGTTGGCCTTTAACTTCAAAAGGAATCTGGTAGTTAGCACCACCAACGCGGCGAGAACGAGTCTCGACCTGTGGTTGAACATTCTTCATAGCTTGCTCAAAAACATCTAAAGGATTCTTGACCTTAAGCTTGTCGGCGGCTTGTTGCATACCACCGTAAACTAGGCGTTCGGCCAATTGCTTTTTACCGTTCAACATAACGCGGTTGATTAGGCGTTGCACCTGGACGCTGCCGTAAACGCGGTCAGCTGGGATATCACGAACGAGTGATTTGGTTACTTTACGTGGCATGACTACTTACCTTCCTTCTTGGCACCGTACTTAGAACGGCCCTGCTTACGGCCCTGGACACCTTGAAGGTCCAATGCACCACGGACAATGTGATAACGCACACCAGGAAGGTCCTTAACGCGTCCACCGCGCACTAGTACAACGGCGTGTTCTTGTAGGTTGTGACCTTCACCACCAATGTAAGCCCAAACTTCTTGGCCGTTTTGCAAACGGACACGAGCGACCTTACGCAAAGCCGAGTTAGGCTTCTTTGGGGTCTTGGTAGTTACCTTAACGCAGACACCACGCTTAAACGGGGCTGACTTTTCGTAGTTCTTGTTTTTTAGAGTGTTAGTGACCTTGTGCAAAGCCGGCGACTTAGACTTGTCAGACTTGTCGGTTCGACCTTTGCGCACTAATTGATTGATTGTTGGCATATATCTCCTTGATGGTTGTGATCTGCTGCAGCGGGGGCTATGCCTGGCGCCCTGGCTCGGACCACTTATGGTTTATAACGTAATTTTAACAGATTTACAGCTCTGGCGCAACTACGGCAACGCCGTCTTCTAACAATACGCCGGCTTCATCGTCTTCTTCGTCGGGTCGATAGCCAGTACCAACCGGAATTGGGCGACCCAAGATAACGTTTTCTTTAAGACCGTACAGGTGGTCGACCTTACCGCTGGTAGCGGCGCTGATCAGAACACGAGTGGTGTCTTGGAACGAAGCAGCACTAAGGAAGGATTCGGTTGATAGCGATGACTTGGTGATACCCAGTAATAGCTGCGTAAACTCAATTGGCTTCTTACCATCTTTCTTAAGCTGTTCGTTAATTTCGTGAACAGCGATCTTGCTGGCGATGTCACCAGTTACTAATTCGCTGTCACCGGCATCTTCGATTTGGACGCGGCTGAACATCTGTCGCACGATGATTTCAAGGTGCTTATCGGCGATGTTCTGACCTTGTGAGGCAAAGATACGCAAGATTTCGTTCATAACATAGCGCTGAGTGGCTTCGATGCCCTGCAAGCGCATTAGCTCGTGCAGGTTAATTGAACCGTTGGTGAGGCGCTGACCGGCTGTAACTTCGTCACCATCTTTGACAACCAGCTGTTTAAAGCCAGGAATCTCGTAGCGCATGCTAGTTTTGGCAGTTGGCGCAATCGCAATCGTCTTCTTCTTAACTTCGAGCTTACCAGGAACGGTGGCCACAATTGGCTCCGAACCATCTTCTAGGGCAGCAATGACGTCACCTGGCACAACTTCGGTACCGTTCTTGAGCTTGGTGACTTTTTCGCCCATCGTAAAGGTAACTTTTTCTTGGCCTTCGGCAGTGATCTCAACGATGTAGCGATCGCCGTCTTCCCAAGCCGTCACCTTACCAGAGATGTCTGCCAAGAAGGCTTGACCCTTTGGTTGACGAACTTCGAAGAGTTCTTCGACACGAGGCAGACCAGTAGTGATGTCTTCACCGGCTACACCACCGGAGTGGAAGGTTCGCAGAGTTAGCTGCGTACCAGGCTCACCAATAGATTGAGCAGCGATAACACCAACTGGGTGTCGTTCGCTAACAACATCGCCAGTAGCTGGGTCAAGTCCGTAAGACTTGCGGGCCACGCCACGAACAGTTGTACAGCTAAGCACACTCATGATGCGCACGCCGTCTAGGCTGGTGTCGGCATCAATCGCGGCAGCGATTTCTGGAGTAATTAACTTACCCTTCTTAACGTGTTTGCCAATGTTAGCGGCAGCAAAGCGACCAATTAAACGGCTGGCTAGCGTAACGCCAATTTCTTCGGCGTCGGCACGGTAGATTGGGAAACCAGGATCATCGGCACACTCTTCTTCGGTCGTAAAGACGTCTTGAGCAACGTCAACCAAACGACGAGTTAGGTAACCCGAGTCGGCGGTCTTCAGTGCTGTGTCAATCATACCCTTACGAGCACCACGGGTGGCGGTAAAGTATTCGAGCGGACTAAAACCACTCTTATAGTTCGACTTAATTGGCAGCTCAATGGTGCGACCAGTGGCGTCGGCCACTAGACCGAACATACCCACGGCGGTGTTGACCTGACCGATGTTACCACGAGCACCAGATACTACAGCGGTCGACATGGCGTTGTCTTCGGTGGCAAACTGTTCAACCAAGGTTGATTGGACGGTGTTACCAACGTTAGTCCAGCTTTCGACAGTTAAGCGGTAGCGTTCGTCTTCGGTAATGAAACCTTGATCGTACTGAGCACTAACTTCGGCAACCCGAGTTTCACCGTCGGACAAAATCTTTTCTAGACCCTTAACTTCGGTAAAGTCGTCCATACCCATGCTGAGGCCAGACTTAGTAGCGTATTCAAAACCAATGTCTTTTAGTTCATCGGCAATTTCGGCAGCCTTGGCTTGACCATACTTTTGGTAGGCCAGCGCCATGCACTGCTGAAGCTTCTTCTTGGTCATAGCTTCGTCTTGGAATGGGAAATCTTCGGGGAAGACTTCGCTAAACAAGATGCGGCCAAGGGTGGTAGTGCGCAGCTCACCGCGGAATGGCATGGTCACAAAGCTTTGCAGTGTGGTCGTACCAGCGTCGAGCGCCATAAGGGCTTCGTCTAAGCCAGAGAAAGCCTTAGGTGTCTTAGATTGACCAGGTCGTTCGTAGGTTAGGTAGTAACAACCCAGCACGATATCTTGTTCGATGTGCAGAATCGGCGAACCGTCAGCTGGCTTAAGCAAGTTAACGTTGCTGGCCATGATGTTCTTGGCTTCGGCCTGAGCTTCGTCGCTCAATGGCAGGTGCACAGCCATCTGGTCACCATCGAAGTCGGCGTTAAAACCTTTACATACCAATGGGTGCAGCTGAATCGCCTTACCTTCGATAAGTACTGGCTGGAAGGCCTGAATCGACAAACGGTGGAGTGATGGGGCGCGGTTCAATAGAACGTACTTACCACTGGTTACTTTATCGAGAGCGTCCCACACTGGGGTTTCGCCAGCTTCGATCATACGAGTAGCTGAACGAATGTTGTGGGCGTGTTCGTTTTCGATAAGTTCACCAATTACGAAAGGCTTAAATAGTTCCAGGGCCATCATCTTTGGCAAACCACACTGGTAAATTTTCAGTTCCGGACCGGCTACGATAACCGAGCGACCAGAGTAGTCGACCCGCTTACCCAGCAGGTTCTGGCGGAAACGACCCTGCTTACCCTTGAGCATGTCGCTCAAAGATTTCAGGCGGCGGCGCTGGCCAGTAGCGGCGACGGCGCGACCACTGCGGGCGTTGCTGTTGTCGATAAGGGCGTCAACGGCTTCTTGCAACATACGTTGTTCGTTACGACGAATCACTTCTGGAGCGTTCAAGTCCATCAACTTCTTAAGACGGTTGTTACGGTTTATAACGCGACGATAAAGGTCGTTTAAGTCACTGGTAGCAAAACGGCCACCAGTTAACTGAACCATCGGGCGAAGATCCGGAGGGATGACTGGCAGAACTGTGACACACAAGCTAGCTGGCTCAATACCGGCTCGCTGCATGCTTTCTAGCAAGCGCAGGCGCTTGAGTAGCTTCTTTTTACGTTGACCCTTAGCTTCTTCAGCCTCAGCAGTTAGTTCTTCAATTAGAACCGTCAAATTAACAGCGTCCAGCAGATCCTTCAGGGCGTTGCCACCCATACCAACGGTGATCATGTCTTGCAGATCATCGGGTAGGCTGCGATAGTCGGTTTCGTTAATTAGGTTGAGCTTTTCAAGTCCTAGTAGCTGGGTCTTGAGCTCGTCGTAATCCTTTTCGAGTTCTTCGAGTTCTTTGGTTTGAGCTTCGGCTAGAGCCTTTATGTCGGCGCCTTCATCCTTAGCTTGGTTCTCGAAACGTAGTTTGATGGCTTCTTTACCGGCTTCGTGCTCGGCTTCTTTGTCGGCCAACATTTTGTCACGCTTGTCGGTGTCAACAGTCTTGATGACGTAGCTGGCAAAGTAAGCGATGCGTTCTAGATTCTTGACAGTCATGCCTAAAACTAGGCCGATGGCCGAAGGTGTACCGCGCAAGAACCAGATGTGGGCAACTGGGCTAGCCAGCTGAATGTGACCCATGCGTTCACGACGTACAATCGACTTGGTGACGATTTCGCCATTCTTGTCGACGGCCGCTTCGCGTGAGCGGACACCCTTGTATTTAGCATCATGCGGGTTGATATCTTTGACTGGGCCAAAGATTCGTTCGCAGAACAAACCATCGCGTTCTGGTTTTTGGGTACGGTAGTTAATGGTTTCGGGCTTGGTGACTTCACCGTATGACCAGTCGAGGATGTCCTTCGGGTTGGCCACGGCCAATCGAACGGCGTCAAAGTCGGCAATATCGGTTCCAGAGTTGTTGTAACGTCGCATTAGGCTTCTCCTTCCTCTTCTGCAATGTCTGCGTCGGCGGGTGTCGTTACTACGGCCGTGCGGTCGTCATCATCGTCCTCTGCCACAACGGCTTGATCATCATCAACAGTCACTACCGAGGTAGTGCCATCTTCGTTAGTATCCATTAATACAAAGTCGTCAGCGACTTCGCTAACCATATCTTGGCTGACGTCAACGTCGGCAATGGTTGGGGCCGGTACTTCGACTTCGGGCATGTGCTTGGCTTCGTCTTTAACGTTTTCGGCTAAGACAACTTCGGCATCAACCACGGCGTCAGAATGAACCAGGTCAACCTTAAGACCAAGACCTTGCAATTCCTTAACAAGCACGTTAAAGCTTTCTGGTACCTTTGGACCAACAATTTCGGTCTTCTTAATGATTGACTCATAAGCCTTAGAGCGTCCGTAAACGTCGTCCGACTTAATGGTCAACATTTCCTGAAGAGTATGAGCGGCACCGTAAGCTTCGAGTGCCCAAACTTCCATTTCACCAAAGCGCTGACCACCGTTTTGGGCCTTACCACCCAGCGGTTGCTGAGTAACCATGGTGTATGGTCCAGTTGAACGAGCGTGGATCTTGTCGGTCACCATGTGGTTCAGCTTAATCATATACATCGAACCAACCGTAGTTCGTTCGGTATAGGCTTCGCCGGTACGACCATCGTAGAGCTGTTGCTTACCATCACGCGGCAAGCCAGCATCGTTTAGAAGATCTTGGATCTTTTGAATTGGCACACCATTAAATGATGGGCTGGCCACTTTAATACCAAGAGCGCGGGCGGCCATACCAAGGTGAGTTTCGAACAACTGTCCGACGTTCATACGACTTGGCACACCGAGTGGGTTAAGGATGATGTCTACCGGAGTACCATCTTCCATAAACGGCATGTCTTCGACTGGCATAACGCGGGCAATAACACCCTTGTTACCGTGACGACCACCGAGCTTATCACCAACACTAATCTTGCGCATCTGGGCCACAAAGACCTGGATTTGCATGATAACGCCAGCTTTCAGTTCGTGACCATTAGCGCGGCTGAAGACTTTTACGCCGACCACTTTACCGTGTTTACCGTTACTCATGCGCTGTGAGGTATCACGGACTTCTTTGGCTTTTTCACCAAAGATAGCCCGCAGTAGTCGTTCTTCTGAACTGAGTTCTTGTTCGCCCTTAGGTGTAATCTTACCAACCAAGATGTCGCCCGGGTGGACTTCGGCACCGATGCGGACGATACCGTCTTCATCAAGGTGGCGCAAAGCTTCTTCGGAAACATTTGGAATATCGCGGGTGACAATTTCTGGGCCTAACTTAGTTTCGCGGACTTCTGTCATGTAGTCGACAATGTGAACGCTGGTGAGCGTATCATCTTCGACTAACTTGCGCGAAATAATCATGGCATCTTCGAAGTTGTAACCACTCCAAGGCATAAAGGCCACAACGAGGTCTTTACCAAGGGCTAGTTCACCGGCGGCAACTGACATACCTTCGATTAGGACATCGCCAGTTTTAACCTTATCGCCAGTGTTGACCACGACGCGCTGGTTAATACTGGTACCTTCGTTACTACGGATGTAGTGCATTGGGGCGTACTTAACAGTACCGTCTTTATATTTAACGGTAACTTCTTTGGCGCTGGACTTAACAACTTCGCCGTTGGCTTCGGCCAAAACAACCTGACCACTATTACGAGCGACAACGCCTTCTAGACCAGTACCAACAATTGGGCTTTCTGGTCGAATTAGTGGCACAGCCTGACGTTGCTGGTTACTACCCATCAACGAGCGGTATACGTAGTTCTTTTCGATAAACGGAATTAAGCCGGCACTCGAACCGATAATCTGCTTGCGGCTGGCGTCCATATAGTTAACGTCGTTGGCATCAACTTCGCTGGATTGTAGGTGTGAACGCGCACTAACGCGCTCGGCCACAAAGTTGCCATTGGCATCGATTGGCTCACTGGCATTGGCAATAACCGAGATTTCTTCGTCGGCGGCATCTAGGTAAACAATTTCGTCAGTAATCTGAGCCTTAACCGGCCAAGTTACTTTTGACTTTACGGCAGCTAGCTTCTTAGCATCGGCGGCGGTAATCTTAACACCGGCCTTAACTAGAACCTTACCCTTTTCGTCTTCTAGATCAACATAGGTTACGCGACCAACAGCATTAGCGGCAGTAACGGCGTTACTAACCTTGCGGTAAGGCGTTTCAACAAAACCGTAGTCGTTAATGCGAGCATAGCCAGCCAAGTTAAGTACTAAACCAATGTTGGCACCTTCTGGGGTTTCGACAGCACAGATACGACCGTAGTGGGTAGCGTGGGCATCGCGGACTTCAAAGCCAGCGCGTTCGCGGCTTAGACCACCAGGTCCCATTGAGCTCAAACGACGCTTGTGAGCCAACTCTGACAGTGGGTTAATTTGGTCCATGAACTGTGACAGCTGTGAGCTGGCAAAGAATTCGCGAACCGCTGCGACCACTGGGCGGGCGTTAATCAGTTGGGCTGGTGTAACCGTTTCGATTTCGCTCATGCTCATGCGGTCTTTGGTGTTGCGCTCCATGCGCAGCAAACCAATGCGGAACTGACGTTGGACTAATTCACCCACCAACTTAACGCGGCGGTTAGCCAAAGAGTCGATATCATCGGCTGGTTCTTGGGTGTTGTTCATGCGAATGATCTCGGCAATGATGGCAATCAGATCTTCGAGACGCATAATACGGTTTTCGGCTGTGTTAGGGATATCCAAGTTCAGACGTTTGTTGATCTTATAACGACCAACCCGGCTAAAGTCGAAGCGCTTAAAGTTGTAGAACATGTTTTCTAGCAACGAACGAGCGTTATCAACTGTTGCCAAGTCACCAGGACGCAGGCGGCGGTAGACTTCGATAAGAGCATCGTTGGCACCACGGCTAGAGTCTTTTTCTAGAGTAGCGTCAAGGTGATTCAATTCTCCTTGGTCAACATGCTTAAAGGCGTCTTTCATTTGGGTTTCGGTCAGACCGAGCGCGCGCAGCAAGGTTGTTACCGGAATTTTGCGTTTGCGGTCGATTTTTACGTAAATCGCACCGTTAGCCGCCGTCTCGAATTCTAACCATGCACCGCGACCAGGGATAACCTTGGCGCCGTACTGGTTACGAGTACCGTGGGTGTCGGCCGTAAAGAAAACACCAGCTGAGCGGATCAACTGGCTTACTACAACACGTTCGGCACCATTAATTACAAACGTACCACGGGTGGTCATCCATGGATAATCACCGAGGTAGATTTCTTGTTCTTTAACTTCGCCAGTCACCTTGTTGGTGAGTTCTACGGTAGCCTTAAGGGGCGCATCGTAGCTGACGTTATTTTCGCGGGCTTCGCTTTCCGACATTTTCGGTTTTTCGAACCGGTAGTCTTTAAAGCGTAAACTTAACTTAGTACCGGTATAGTCATCGATGGGACTAATTTCTGCCAACAACTCGCCCAGGCCTTCTTCAACAAACCATTGAAATGATTTGTTTTGATGGTCCACCAGGTTAGGGAGCTGTAAGGCGTCGTCGTCATCGGTAAAATAAACTCGTTTTGCGTCTTTAACAGACGGTGAGAGACTCTTTGCCATAGAGAGCAACACTCCTACTTGTGTAAATTGATGATTGTTTGGTTCTTTTTGCGCGCGAAGATCCTAAGATGAGGTTTTTGGTGCTATTATTTACAAATACAGCACTACCCACTTACCCTACTTCTAACCCCAGTTTGAAGTATATGCAACTAAATGTCAAGAACTAATTACAGCCGTGCGACCAAGGTAAAGCTGGCTAACCGGCGGCCACCATGGCGTTTCCAGCTCATCAAAGCGCACCGACCCATCCACCGGCATAAAATCGGCGTTCATAATGGCGTGGTGGGTGTCATGTCCAGACGCCAGAGGCTCAACCGTCCAGGAGTCGGGCACTTCATGACGCAACTGCTTGTAGACTTCACGCAGAACAACTTCACTGCCAAGTTCGGCTCGGCTTTGGGCATCAACCCAACCAGATACATTGAAATCGGGCGTACTAACCGGAATTGATAATCCTAATTTGCGTTCCACAGCGGCTGGTAGAAACGGCAGGTTCGGCTCGTACAATGGCAAATATTTCTGAATTGTGGCCATACCAATAACTGAACCAATTTCTGATCGCACAACAAATGCCTCAAGTTGGCTTTGCTTTTGCAGCACTTCAAGATTCTCTAAGGCGCCCATAACTGATTGGCTGTAACGCTTAATAGTTCCCTGCCGACCACGTCTATGTAACTCGGCAATTGTGTTTGGGCTATTAGTCAGCCGGTATAGCTGCTCGGCTGTCTGGAAAACCTGAGTGATGTCAAGTTTCTTCACTGACACCAGCTCAACGTCCGGAACACGCGCTTCTGGATAATTACTCATATTTGCATAGTAGCAGTTAGCCAGCGGCTAACCATGAGCTACTTCTTGGGTTTAGGTGGTGTTTGAATAACCTTGTCGACAATGCCGTATTTCTTGGCTTCGTCGGCTGTCATCCACTTGTCACGTTCCATGTCCTGATGAATCGTGCTGGCTTTTTGGCCAGTATTTTTGGCCATAATCTCTTCTAGTAATTTCTTAACACGTAGGATTTCGCGCAGGTCAATTTCTTGGTCGGTCACCTTACCACGCGTACCACTACTAGGTTGGTGGATCATCACACTGGCATTCGGCAGAATAAAGCGTTTACCCTTGGTACCAGAACTAAGCAAAAAGGCGGCCGCGCTGGCTTGGATACCAATACCAACTGTTTGGACATCGGCTTTCACAAACTGCATCGTATCAAAGATCGCCAAGGCATCGTACACCGAGCCACCTGGGCTATTGATGTACAAGAAAATATCTTTGGTAGAACTTTCGTTGTCTAGAAATAGTAGCTGTGCGGTTATTAGATTGGCGGTGTGCGGGTTAACATCTTCACCTAAGAAGATAATGCGATCCTTAAGAAGACGTGAGTAGATATCATAAGCTCGCTCCATGCGGCCATCTGACTCAATCACGGTTGGAATGAGCGCACCACGCGGTGCTTGATAATCATCATAGGAGTTCATTATTGCAATTCACCTTTCATTAGTACTCCCATAATAATAAACTGGCACTCATGAGTCAAGAGTGCTAATTACATCTAGCTGGACTTGCGCCGAGCAAAGTCGTAGAAGTTGTGAGCCATGTACGACAAACCGGCCACGGTAACAGCCGTGCTGCCGCCAACCATAAACACATCAAGCAGAGGGCTGGTAGCTTCCGACAAGTAGACGCTACCACTCAAACTAGCCATGCCCATAAATACAACTGCCAGCGCCGCTACTTGATCTTCGTCATAATTACGCTGGGCGCAATAGTCTTCGTATGCAACGTCAAAATGCGCCCCAACAATGCGCTGAGCTTCTTCCACCACCCTCTCTTCAAAAGGATTCGGTTCAGACATAACTATTTCTTGGTGGCGTAACTGACTAGTTTATCGATGGTTTTTTCACTCAGGATGCGCATGGCAATGTCACGACGGTTCTCTGGCTTATCAAGCTCTGCTTGCATAGCGGCGTCTTGATACTGACCTTTTAACAACTGAATTCGTAGATCGAGTTCTTCGGGCGTGACATCAAGTTTCTCTTGTTCGGAAATTTCGCTAAGTACTAGGCCGGCCTTAACACGTGTTTCGGCTTGAGGGCGATTCTTTTTACGATGCTCGTCTTCGCTTAGGCCTTCTTCTTTAAGATGCTCTTCCCAGGTCTGACCACGGTATACCAGGTTTTGGCGCTCTTCGCGTTCAGCGACTTCGAGTTGTTCATCAACCAACGCCTCGGGGACTTCTACTTTACTCTTCTCGGTAATCTTCTCGAGCAGCTGGTTTTGGTAATCACGGTCGGCAGTTTGCTGGCGCTCAGCCAATAGTTGGGTCTTAATATCGTCTTTTAGTTCTTGGACAGTTTTGAACGGTCCGACTTGAGCGGCAAAGGCATCGTCGACCTTAATTGGCTTAACGGCTTGGACTTTGTTGACGGTCACCGCAAAAGTAACGGCCTTACCGGCCAAAGCCTTAACACCGTAGTCTTTTGGAAAATTCAGCTTAAAGGTTTTGTCTTGGCCGGCTTTTAGACCAATCAAGTTTTCTTCGAAGCCAGGGATAAAGGCGTCACTACCAAGTGTTAGTGGGTAATCTTTGCCTTCGCCACCGTTGATTGGCACACCCTTGGCGTCGGTGCCTTTAAAGTCAATAATTGTCTGGTCACCGTTTTTAGCAGGGCGATCAACGTCTTCTTTGTCGGCGGCGCGGTCCTTAAGAGTCTCGATAACTTCGTTAATGTCGGCAGTCGTTACTGTTGGTTTGGTTTTGGCCAGCTTAATCTTTTTATAGTCTGGCAGAACAATTTTGCCGATAACTTCGACATCTAGGCTTACTTCTAGAGTTGTAAAGGGTACGAATTTTGTGATGTTCACTTTAGGGTGAGCGACTGGGCGCAAGTTCTGCTGCTTAACAAGCTCGGCATAAAAGTGGTTAACAGCTTCTTCCATTACTTCGGTTTGCAGGCTGTTCGGGTCAATCGCTTTTTCGATCATAGCTGCAGGCGCTTTGCCAGAACGAAAGCCTTGTAGCTTAACATCACTACCAAGTTTTTGAATGGCGGCCTTTTTAAAAGGCTCCAGATCTTCTTGGTTGGCAATAAAGATTAGTTGAATAACAGTTGGTTTGAGTTGAGTGGTTTTTACTTGCATGACTTTCAACTATACCAGAATTCTACAAGTGTTTCCAGCGCTTAAGCCGCCCGTACCAGCAGTAGTGATCCCATAACAGCCAACCAGCTAAGTTCCAGTGGCCACCACTTTGGACCAGTGTGCCGCTGAACAGCTGAATGCCATTTTACAAAAAACGGCCACTTTTCTTTATCTTTACCGTGTTTGTAAATCGTATAGTACAGCCACATTAAATCTGGGCTGGCGGCAGCAATGCCACAAGCTACCATTAGCCATGCATTGGCCGGCTGCAGCAATAAAATACTAGCCAGAATGCTGGCGGCAATACCACAGTCAACTGCCAACCAAATAGCGAACGACCGGCTGTGATGACCTTTTACCGGGTAATCAAAGTGCGGCAGTGCGTCGAGCGCATAGTGCGAAGCTAGAGCCACCGGTATAGCTAGTACAGGATTCTGGACTACCGTGGCCACTAAGGCGCCAAAAACAACATGATTAGTCGCTGTCATCTACTTATCTTTTACTAGTTTGGCAGCCGCCTTAGGCTTTACGGTGTGACTTTTGCCACTGGCCAGTTCTTTGATAGTCAGTTCGCCTTTTTCTAGCTCGGCTTCGCCAATAAACGCCACGTAGGCAATACCTTTTTTGTCGGCCGCCTTGATTTGCTTGTCGGTTTTGCGACCAGTCGTGTCAACTGCCACATTGAGGCCGGCTTGGCGCAACTCTTCTATGAGCGGCTGGGCCTGAGCATAGACATCGCCCATCAGAACGACGTAAATATCAGTTTCTGGAGTGTTAGCCGGCAAAAGCTGGTGCGTCTCTAAGAAGTTCTGCAGAGTTACGTCACCCATAGCAATGCCAACCGTTGGTACCGGTTCAACACCAAATAGCGCCACTAAGCCATCGTAGCGACCACCGCCAAACATTGAACGATTGTTGTCAGGGTGGGTATCAAAGACTTCAAACACAATATCGGTGTAGTAATCGAAGCCGCGCATCAGCGTTATGTCAAAAACTGTGTTGGTTAACCCGGAATTTTGCAGAAGCTCTTGCAAGCTTGCTAACTCGCTAACCGAGGCATGTTTTTGCAATATTAACGGCAGGTCGGTAATAGTCTTGGCTTTTAGTAGCTCTAATAGTTTGCCGCTGGTTTCCTTGTTCTGAATTATATCTTCTAGGCTGGCCTTAAACTTAGCCGGTTCGGTTTTATGCATGCGGTCAATCAGCTTAGCGGCATCATGAGCCCGCGCCTTGTTAAGGCCCAAGTAGGCATCAAAGATGTGGTCCATCAGCTTGCGACTGTTCAGCTTAATAACATAGGAATCGCGCTTGGCACCGAATTCTTGCAGAATGGCGTCGGCCGTTAAGATTACTTCGTGTTCGGCTTCTAAGCCGGCCAGCCCGAACACATCGACATTGAGTTGCCAGTGCTCGCGCAAGCGTCCGCGCTGCGGGCGCTCGTAACGCCACAAGTTAGGGATTGAGTACCATCTTAGCGGGTATGGCAACTCTTGGCGCTTGGCTGCCACCATCCGGCTAACGGTTGGGGTCATCTCGGGGCGAATCGCTACCTTACGGTCACCACGATCGGTAAATGTGTAGGTTTGCTCGTTGACAATCTCTTCGCCACTTTTGGCGGCATACAAATCTAGTGACTCCAGAATCGGTGCGTCGTATTCTTCGTAACCAAAACGCTCGACGACCCGGCGCATGGTGTTGAACATATATTTCTGGAGGCGCTTGTCTTCTGGATAGAAATCGCGTGCACCTTTATAGGGTTGGGTTGATAGTGACATGATTATGCTAATTGTAGCAGAAAGTAGACTATTCGGTCACCGGTTTGAGCTGTGGCAGGTAGCGTTTACGTGACAGAAATCTTTCGACGTGCGTAACCTTGGAGTCGGTACCCTGCTGCCTTAGCCTAATAACTTCCAGACGTTCAATAATTTGATCAAACTTGGCATTATGTTTCGCGGCGCGTCTTTCAAGGGGATCAAATCGTTCGTTCACCATGTCAATGAAATCTTTAAGAAGATTTGCAATATCTTGGATTTCCTTTGAATTTTTCTGGATCATTTGATACAGATCTTCGTGAGTTATTGATTTTGCGGTCTTCATACTTGTTATCATAACCACTCATTTTCGAGATACCAAAAAAGTTAAGAAGTAGTTAATCACTTCGCATCTTACACCTCACAAAGCAAAAACCCACAGTCTACGACTGGGGTTCTTGCTTTGGTGCGGATGAAAGGACTTGAACCTTCACGCCTTGCGGCACATGCTCCTAAGGCATGCGTGTCTACCAATTCCACCACATCCGCACGGATTTGATAACAGGGTTATTTTACTCGATATGGCGATAAAAAACCAGTTGCGCGTCGCCGTACAGTTTATTACTGACGACCTCGAGGCCCGGTAGGCGCGGGTGTTCGTACTGGCTGGGCCAGGACAAAACGTAGACTCCGGTTGGTGCTAAATGGCGCGCCAGGCGCTCAATAACAGGGAAAGGCAGCCGGTCATATGGTGGATCAATCAATAATAAGTCAAAGGTTTGGTTGTTGTTTTTGGTTGACCAGCTGAGGGCGTTGGCCTTAATAAAACGAACCTGGCCTAACAAACCGAGCTTAGCGATGTTTTCTTCTATAGTCAGTTGAGCTGTCTTGTCATTATCGAGCAGAAGGGCTTTTTTGGCTCCCCGGCTGATGGCTTCAAAACTAAGAGCACCGCTGCCGGCAAAGGCATCAAGTACTGTTAAACCGGCAATGTCGCCCAAAACGCCAAACATAGCGCCGCGCATTTTTTCACTCATCGGGTGCGTGCGGTGGCCACCGGGCGAGTTAAACTGCCGACCCTTTAAGCTTCCGGCAATAACCCTCATAAGGTTTAGTCGACCTCTACTAACTTAGCGTCTACCAGCGCGGCATACCAGGCCAGTGTAATAGTTTGCACAATCAAGGGACCTAGCTTCTGACGAACTTGGCGCGCCAGCTTGGGCGTCCAACCCTTTTTGTGATAATGACCAAACATATCTAGAACGGCAATTTCGCGAGCGGTGCGTTTAAAAACTTCGGCCACACCAAGCTCTTGCACACGCTGCAAGTCTTCGGCTTTTGGTACGGCTTCACCAAAACTAAGTGGCTTAATAATGGCGGCGATCCCCATTTCGAATAAGCCATGAGCTGTAAACAAACCCTTCGGCCCCCACATCTTCCAGTTATTCTTAACCTTTTCGCGGCGATTATCACCAGGCATGACCAATTTCTGCTTCGTGGTGGTGCGCGTTTCGATGCCTTCGCCACCGCGCAACTCGACAAGTTTTTCTTCGTACGGATAGTGATGGGCCGGTGTTAAGCCGTCAGCAATGGCATGCGCCAACCAAGCCGCCTCAAAGGCCGCCCGTTCCTTATTGCCACCTTTGAGCTCCTTGACCAAACTTTTATAGTGATCGTTAATCAGTTCAATCAGCTGTGAATCATCGTTATCGAAAGGACTGTAGTAGTGCCATGGCTCATCTTTGGCGGGGCTTTTTAGCTTAACACCATCCGGACCGTTACGGCCTTCGAACTGAAGGATTGTCCGAATCCGTGGAAAAACGCTGTTATCAGGAATTACCTTTTCGAGATGGCGACGCGCCACCCGGTCAAGCTTTTGGTGGGCGCCCAACACGCTACCAGAATACTTTGTAAGGACGGTACCGGAATACATTAGTTTAAGTTCGTGACGGCGCGCAGCGCATTAACGTGTTCATATAATTCCTTATAGTCTAGCAAATTTTCGTTCTTATCGATAACGGCTTGGGCGGCTTGGCGGGCCCGTGAGATTAGTTTGATATCTGTTAAAGTGGCGATTCTTAAGTCGAGCTGGCCGTGTTGGAAAGTACCGTAGATCGCGCCCGGGCCGCGCAATTCTAGGTCGAGTTCGGCCAAAGCAAAGCCATCTTGATTCTTGGCCAAAGCCCGCAAGCGCTGGCTGGGTGCCTTGGCATCACTTAACATTAAGTAGCAGTAACCTTGATGATGACTCCGCCCCACTCTTCCCCTTAGTTGGTGAATCTGGGCTAAACCAAACCGATCAGCATTTTCTATCAACATAACCGTGGCATTAGGGACATCAACACCAACTTCAATTACCGTCGTCGACACCAATATGTCGAGTTCGTGGTTCACAAACTGCTCCATGACGCGGTTCTTTTCTTCGGCCTTTTGTTTGCCGTGGAGCAAGCCAACCCGGTATGTCTTGAAGTCGCGCTCTGTAAATTCTTTATAAACCTGTTCGGCCGAACGGGCCTGCAACAGTGCCGAGTCGGTAATTAACGGGCAGACTACAAACATTTGGCGACCACCGTCTAGCTCGGCCCTAAGATTGTCATACAGTTGCTTACGCGAATGGGGTGAACATAGCTCGGTTTTAATTGGTAACCGATTACTCGGCTTGGCATCAATCACCGTTACATCCATTTCGCCGTACAGTGTTAGCGCCAGGCTACGCGGGATAGGGGTAGCCGTCATATTTAAAACATGTGGCATGTGGCCAGCCTTCTTTTGTAAGGCCTTACGCTGGTCAACGCCAAAGCGGTGTTGCTCATCAATTACAATTAAGCCGAGCTTGTGCATGTCGACCTTTTCTTGAATTAAAGCGTGCGTACCGACAATCAGCTGCACCGAGCCGTCGGCAATATGCTGTTGAGCCAATTTCTTTTGATCGGGTTTTAAGCCGCCAACCAATAAGCCAACCTGGTCGGCATAACCAAGCGGTTCCAATAAGCTGTGGATGGTTTCGGCGTGCTGGCGTGCCAATAGTTCGGTTGGAGCCATAAATGCCACCTGAAAACCCTGCTCCATGGCCATTAAGGCTACCATGGTGGCTACGACGGTTTTACCAGAACCAACATCACCTTCTAGTAAGCGATTCATCGGGTGAGTTTTTTGCATGTCCAAGTACATTTGCCAGACAGCCTTGCGCTGGGCGTCAGTTAGGGTAAACGGCAAGTGCCCGACGAATTCTTTGGCCAGGGCTTCCTTAAACGGGATTTTTAGGCTTTCGGTATTTAGAATTTCGTACTTGTTTAGCAGAGCTGCCAGGGTTAGTTCAAACACCTCCTCAAAGCCCAGGCGGGCGCGGGCTTCTTCTAGATCGTCGGCATTATCTGGAAAATGTATTTGATGGAGGGCCTTGGCACGGCCAATTAAGTTTTGCTCTTTTAGCACCCAACCCGGTAGGCTCTCGGGTAGTTTGTCGACCATTGGTATGACATTGCGAATGACGCGGCGGATCTGGGCCGACTTTAAACCCTTGGTTTCACGGTAGACCGGCACAATCCGGGCCGTACTGACCGGAAAGTCGCTAACCAGCTCGATTGACGGATTCATAATCGCCAAACGCTGGTAACTCATAGCAAAGGTGCCGGTAATAAAGTAATCTTGATCGCGTTTGGTTTGAGTTTCGCGGTAAGGCTGATTAAACCAGGTTAAGCGCACACTGCCGCTGTCGTCGCTGGCCGCCGCCTCGGTAATGTGCATGCCGCGGCGCACATAGCGCCCCTTAATATCTTTAATGTGAGCCCGAATTGTCACCACGCCCGGCTGCAACGCCTTAATCGGCTGTATTTCAGAATAATCATCGTAACGACGCGGAAAGTAAAACAGTAAGTCCTGAATCGTGTACAGGTTAAGCTGGGCAAACTTCGCTGCTAGTGCCGGACCAACCCCCGACACAACCTCGAGCTTATCGTGGAGTTGCATACTGCCTATTATAGGCTAGCGCGCTTTACGAACCAGCAAAAAGGTACTGGGACCAAAATACGATTTGGCTAAAGGCTGCTGCATAGCCTTTTCAATCTTAAGCATCAAACCCTCGGGCACAACCTTTTTAAGGGCTGGTGAACGTAGGTTGGACACTGATAATGTCTTTTCAACTTTTAGACCAGCGTGCGCCAACTGCTTAATAACAGTCTTGGGGTTGTGGTTCACGAAGGCAATCTCACCCTCTTTCTGGTGCTCAGGTGAACGGATGTCAACCGGTTGGGTTGGCATCTTCTTAAGACGAGCGGCGTGCTTAAGGCGGTTCTGGGCATGAGTGTAGTTGGCTATCTCGAGTAGGTAGTAGCCATCGTCGGTTAAAGCGCGCGCGACTTCGTCGAACTCGGCCGAAGGGTCGGGCAAGTGATGCATAACCCGAATCATCATTATTAGGTCAACCGACTTGTCTTTAAACTTCAACTTGTCGGCCTGCATAAGCTGGCGATCAATTTGCGGGTAGTCCTTTAAAAAGTCCTTGGCAATATCGAGTTGTTGTTGCGACGGTTCGGCTAAGGTAACCTTGTCGGCATACTCACTTAGTAAAACACTTAGTCGGCCATAACCACCGCCAATATCGACGGCATGTTTAAAGTGCTTGCCTTTAAGAAACTTTTGTATTGCTAACACCTCGGCGGCGTTTTCGTAGTCACGGCCTTCCCAGTAATGAAGGTAGTTATGACTAGGGTCGTTGTATTGATCGGCTTTTTTGGTTTTATTCATATCGTGGTTCAGTATACCAGACTATAGCTCAACCAATGCGGTATCTTTGAATTTCTTACCCTTACGCAGTAAAAGTCGGCCATTCAAAAAGTCTTCAGCAACAAAATCTTCGCGATTAACTTTTTGGCCATTAACAGATATGGCATTGCCAGTAATTAAGCGCCGGGCCTCGGTATTTGAACTTGCTAAACCAGTACTCACCAAGGTGTCGACAATGCTACCAGTTGGGTTGGTGTGGGCGCTCGGTTGTTCTTGACGCATAACGGCCAGAGCTTGGGCGCCTGCTTCGCTAATTGGTGACTTCCCTACCAAATACTCGGTGACAGCTTGAGCCTGTTCGGTTTCTTTAGAACCGTGCACAATCGTTGTTACTTCTTTGGCAAGTTGGGTCTGAGCGGTACGTAGTTGCGGCGCTTCTTTATGGTGATGCATAATTCGGTCGACGGCTTCTTTATCAAGTTCGGTAAAGGTCTTTAGGTAGCCTTCGACACCGTCGTCATCGGCATTAATCCAAAACTGATAGAACTGCGTTGGCGAGGTTTTTTTAGGATCCAGCCAGATAGCCCCGTCTTCACTCTTGCCAAACTTCTTACCGGTGGCCTTATTGATAACCAGGTTAAGGGTCAGTACATCAACTTCGTTACCGCGCGCCTTACGAATTAGGTCTACGCCCGACAGGCAGTTGCCCCATTGGTCGGAACCGCCTAATTGAAGTGTCACATTATAGGTGTCATATAAATGAAGGTAATCAAGACCTTGCAGAATGGTGTAGCTGAATTCGGCATAACTAATACCGGCGCCACCCTCGCCCAAACGGTTAGCAATATAATCGCGCTGGATCAACGGTGTCATCGAAAAGTATTTACCAATGTCACGCAAGAACGGCAGGACGCGCATATCTTTAGTCCAGTCCAAATTATTCACCAGTGTGAAGTCGTACCCTTTCAAGATGGAGTTTAATTGCTCACCGGCTCGTTTAACGTTGTGGGCAATTGTTGCCTCATCCTGTAAAGGTCTTTCTTTATCTTTACCACCCGGGTCGCCAATTAAGCTTGTTGAACCACCAGCTAACAAGTAGCCGGTGTAGCCGTGGCGTAAAAATACCTTGGCGAACATCATGCCAGCCATGTTACCGGCCTGCTGTGAGTCGGCCGAAGCATCAAATCCCATATAGAAGCTACGCTTTTTGGAATCTAGGCTTTTAATGTCTTTTAGGGTGGTCTGGTTTACAAAACCACGCCAAGTTAGTTCTTCGCTTAAGGTCATCTTTTTACTCATAGACCCCAGTATATCGTATTCCCAGTCGTTTCACAGGAACCTATGTTAGCTTAAGCATTATATTTTAAGCATAATTTGCTATAATACGTGCATCAAGGAGCAAATTCAGTATTCATGAAAAACAACGGTCGTAAGTCTCGCAAACCTGGGAGTGTCGGTAAGAATTACTTTGTAACCAAGAGTGGTAACACTATTAAGTTACACCGCAGTTTAACTGATCGTCTTAAAGCCAAGAAAGACGGCAAATCACGCCGTAAGGCAGCTACATTAAGCACGCTCCCCAAAGGCCGCTTAAAGCGCAACCTAGCGCGCCTACATCCTAAGCGCATGTACCATTATTGGTTTAGCCGCGATGGTGCGGTCATGGCCTTAAAGATTCTTGGTATCGGTATGGTGGCCGGCTTCTTAATACTAGTCGGTCTGTTTGCCTACTTCCGCAAAGATCTGCCTAACCTTAAGGACTTATCTGGTAACAATCTGGGCGGTAGTATTCGTTACTACGATCGCAGTGGCGAGACATTACTATGGGAAGATTATGCCGCCGTTAAACGAACTCCTGTTAAAGAAGAACAGATTTCGCAGTACATGAAAGATGCCACCGTGGCGATAGAAGACAAAGACTTCTTTAAGCATGGTGGTTTTGATGTGCGCGGTATTGCCCGCGCAGCCGTTAACGATGTCGTTGGTAGCGGTGGTCGTCAGGGTGGTTCGACTATCACCCAGCAAGTCGTCAAGCTTAACCAGAACTGGACCAAAGACCGCACTATTACTCGTAAGGTTAAAGAGCTCATCTTGGCCGTCGAGCTGGAGCGCGAATACTCTAAAAATGAAATTCTAACTGGCTACCTTAACATGGCTCCTTACGGCGGTGTTGAATATGGTGTTGAGTCGGCCTCGCGTGACTACTTTGGAGTGAGTGCTAAAGATCTGACTCTTGCACAAGCGGCTGTCCTGTCGTCTATACCAAAAGCACCAACCACCTACTCGCCATTCAGCGACCCACGTTTTAACCCGGGAGCCACCGCTAATCTATTTGATGAAGAAGCCTTGATGGGGCGCGCTCACTATATTATCGATCAAATGGAAAACCAGGGTAAGATTACCAAAGCCCAGGCCGAAGAAGCTAAGAAGGTTGATGTTGTCGCCCAAGTTAAACAACTCCAACCACTTTATAACGGCATCAAGTCACCTTACTTTGTTTTAGCCGCTAAACAAGAGTTGAACCAAAAGTATGGCGAAGCTACCACCAAACGCGGTGGCTGGAAGGTTGTCACCACGCTCGACTTAACCCTACAAAACAAAGCCGAAGAAGTTGTCGCCAAAAATGCCCCCAATGCCAAGCGCTTAACTGGCGGTGTGGCTGATGTCGCGGCTTTGGTAGCCGAAGATGTTGAAACCGGTCAAATAGTTTCTTTGGTTGGCGGTACCGACTTTAACAACCCAGAATACGGCAAAATTAACTACGCCGCTTCGGCGCTAATTCCACCGGGCTCTAGCTTTAAGCCTTACGACTACGCTGTCTTTATAGACAACAATACGAATGTTGGCGCCGGTTCAGTACTGTACGACACTCAAGGGCCTCTTCCTGGCTACCCGTGCACCAACAAGGCACTCGGTATTCGAGCCAACGGAAACTGTTTGCAAGACTACGACTTTAAGTACCCTGGCCCCGTAACGCTACGCTATGCCTTGGGTGGCTCACGTAACGTTCCAGCCGTTAAAGCCATGCTGTCAGCCGTTCCTAACGACACCAGTGACGGTAAGGTCGACTCTATCAATAAAGTTATTAGCACGGCTTCGGCCATGATGGCTAACCCTTATAACTCCAAGCCCTACCAGTGTTACCAAACCGGCGTCGACATTAACGTCGCCACCCAAGCTGACGTAACCCAATGTTACGGCGCCTCGGCTATTGGTGACGGTGCTTTCCTACACCTTGATGATCACGTCAATGGCCTGGCAACGATGTCCCGCCTAGGCAATGCTATACCACGGACTTATATTCTTAAGATTACTGATTCGGCTGGTAAAACAGTTAGCGAGTGGACTCAACCCAAGGGCAAGCAAGTTCTTAAACCCGACTCCGCCTACATAGTGAATGATATGGCGGCCGACCCTAACGCCAGCTACCTACCGGCTAGTTATAAGTTCCAAAACCAACGCAATGGCTGGAAGTTCGCCGTTAAAACCGGTACCACCAACAATGGCTACGACGGCTTGATGGCCAGTTGGTCGGCCAAATACGCCGTAGTTACCTGGGTCGGCAACCACACCCGTAACAAAGAACTAAAGACCGCCATGGAGTACCTGACCCAACCACTGGCACGCGGCTGGATGGAAGCGGCCCACGCCAATCTACCAGCTAAGAACTGGGTTGCTCCGGCCGGCCTTAAGACCGCCCCAGCCTTTGTTGTCAGAACCCACATTGGTATTGGTAGCGTTGAACCAAGTCGTGCCACTGACTTGTATCCATCTTGGTATCAACCCAAGGCCGCTGGTAACACCAACCAAACTATCGACAAAGTCTCTAATAAGACAGCCACTAGCTGTACTCCAGAAGGCGCCAAAGATAACCAAAGTAATGCTAACGCCAATAGTTTCTCGGTTGATATATTCGTGACAGGATCCAATAAAGCCGGCTCGACGGCTGGTAATGACGACGTCCACAACTGTAGCGATACCCGACCGAGCATAACTGTAACTGCCACCGGCTGTAGTATCGTTGCCACCGTTAGCCAAGGAACCCACCCGTTGTCGAGTGACCGCTTTAAGGGCAACGTCACCTTCTTAATTGGTGGTCAGTCGGTCAGTTCAGCCGAAGTTAGCGGTAGCCCATCATCAGTTAGCTTTACTGCTCCAACCGGTACAACCAGTATCACTGCTAAAGTCACCGACAGTGTGCTCTATGATGCCAGTAGCGAGGTGGCTGTCACCTGCGCAGCCGCCGCGCCACCACCCGTCGTAGAAGCTCCGTAAGTAAGCTAACGTGATCTAGTTTTAACTGTGGCAAAGATCATCTTGCCAGCCACGGTTTGATGAATACGAGTCACCTCAGCCTGAACGTTTTTACCTATGGCGCGGGCCGCCCCATCAACCACCACCATGGTGCCATCATCTAGATAGCCGACACCCTGGTTCTTATTACTGCCTTTTTGAACAATCTTGATTGTCTTTGTTTCGCCTGGCAGGGCGACTGGCCGTAACTGTTGCGCTAATTCGTTGACGTTCAAGACGGTGACACCTTTGATGTCAGCCACCTTGTTAAGATTGTAGTCTGTAGTGTAGAGCCGTCCTTTAAGTTTCTGGGCCAAAGCGACCAACTTATCATCAACCTCGGCAATGTTGGGAAAGTCAGAGTTATCAACCGCCACACTAGGTGTATTGTTGGCTTGTAATTGCTGGACAACCTCCAGACCAAAGCGGGCTCGTTCCCGTTTATGGGCATCTGAGCCATCTGCAAGGTGCTGGAGCTCACTTAATACAAAATGTGGGATAACTAGCAACCCGGTTACAAAACCATTCTGGGTGAGCTCTAAAATGCGACCATCAATCAGAGCGCAGGTATCAAGAATCGTCACCTCGCCACCGCTATTTTTAGAATTTCGAATTTCTGATTTAGGGTTTCTCTTAACAACTAGTAGCCCTAGTATTGCCACCAGTAAAACGCTCTGTATGTATTCCATTTATTCTTTCTCCAAAAATTGATTGAGAGCACTCCTGACATCACTGACACTATGCAGCAGGGCCGGCTTCTTACCGGTTCGAATGACCGGTCCAATGACGGCGTCAAAACCCAACTTCTTAGCTTCTTCGATGCGTTTTTCGATATGCGGAACATGCCGGACTTCGCCCGACAAACCAACTTCGCCAAATACAACGGCATTCTGCTTGAGCTGCAAACCGCGGGCCGCTGAGCCAATTGCCATACAAATCGCCAAGTCGGCCGCCGGCTCGGTTAAGCGTAAGCCCCCGACGATGTTTATAAAGATGTCTTGGTCACTTAAGCTCAGGCGAGTGCGACGTTCCAACATTGCTACTAACAAGTTGACTCGGTTTAGGTCGATGCCACTGGCTGTTCGCTTTGGGTAGCCGTAGGAAGTTTTGTTAACTAACGCCTGCACCTCTACCAGAATCGGTCGTGAGCCTTCCATAGTAGCCAACACCACCGAACCGTCACTCACCTGACGCTCGGCCAATAGCGCGGCCGACGGATTTTTGACAGTTACCAGACCCTTGTCTTGCATTTCAAAGATGGCAACTTCATTGGTAGAACCGTAGCGATTTTTAACGCCACGCAACACCTTAAAACCACCGTAGCGGTCACCTTCGAGCTGCAACACAACATCTACCAAATGTTCCAATATCTTTGGGCCAGCAATCGACCCTTCTTTAGTAACATGGCCGACAATAATTAAAGCCGTGTTACCCTGTTTAGCCGCGGCTGTTAGCAAGTGCGTGCTGTTGGTTATCTGACTAACGCTACCGGGCGCCGAACTGATGGCCTGACAACTCATAGTTTGAATCGAGTCAACAATTACCAGATCGTAGTTACCGGCGGCAATCGTTGTAGCTGCATCATCAGCACTGTTACTAGTAGCAACCATTAACTGTTTGGCGTCGGCCTTAAGGCGTTCGGCGCGCAAACCCAGTTGATGGGCTGACTCTTCGCCACTTATATATAGTACTGAGTGCTTGAGCCCAACGGCGTGAGCAATCTGGAGAAGCAAAGTACTCTTACCAATGCCTGGCTCACCAGCAATTAAATTAACGCTACCAGCCACCAGGCCGCCACCCAAAACGGTATCAACATCGGCTAAGCCGGTGGCGACGCGTCGGGCACCGTCTTTGCTGGCAACCGTTCGTACCGTGGCCGCCTTAAGCTCGCGACCATTCTTAATTACCTCGGCGGCGGCGACATTTAATTCTTCCTGTAAGGTATTCCACTCGCCACAGCTATAGCATTTACCCGACCAGGTGGCGGTTTGCGCGCCGCAACTACTACACACAAATCGACTAGCTGGCTTCTTCATGTTACTAGTCTAACAAACTTTTTACTGGGCAGTCTGGTCTGGCACGCGGCTGTTCAATTCCTGGGCTAGATTTTGGGTTTCAAGCGCAATCGCATTTCTGGCTTCGACAATGTCGTTGTATTTGTTTATTTGCTGTTTGGTTTTGGCCAACTTATTGTTATAGGCCTGAACTTGGGCATTAAAGGAGCTGACCTGGGCATTGTAGGCAGCGGCATCATTGCTGGCTAACAGCGAATTGAGCTCAGCACGTTTGACAGACAGAGCGCTAGCCTGGCCTTCTAGCGACGACTCAGCGTCGTTGATAGTGTCTTTTAGGGTAGCTAACTGGGCGTCGTAGGTGGCTATCTGGGCTTTTCGACTGGTAAAGGCGGCCTGGTAGTTGGCTGCCAGCTTAACAACAACCTGGCGGTCGTTAAAGTACTGCTTGTAATAGTCTTCTAAAGCCGGTGGCAAAACGGCGATTTCGGTACCAAAAATAGAGTGCATCTCGTTTGGTATGTCGTTAGGCTCGGTCTTTTTATAGCTTTCGATAATGTCGAGTAAACGCTCGTCTTTAAGCGTGTTGGTGTAGTAGTCTTGCAATAAAGCGTCGATACGCTGACGTTCTTTAGAACTTAAGCGGTCGTAGGCACCATGCAACATCTCGTGTGCTGCTGTTACTTCTTTAACTCCGGCCAGCTGCGGATCGGTCACATTATAGATAAAGATACCGCGCCCCGGTGGCAAGTAGCAGCCCAGAACATTGGTTTCTTCTGTACCACTGGGACAGCTGGCGTTAAAGGCGTCCTTACCCTGCAGTTGTGGCCGGTTAACATAAAATATGTGCTCCGATTTATTGGTCATCGACGTTGCCGTAACTAAGGCTGTAACATCAGCGCTGGGTTGGTAGTTATATAGTCGTACGTAGTCATAGATGGCCTGCTTTTGGCTGTAGACGCCCAGACACACAAACACCACCACCAGAACAGCCACCAAACCAAACCATGACCGTTGCTTGGCTGGTGCTGACCGATTTAAGCGTGATGACTGGGGTGGCATTGGCGCTTATTATACGTGCTTATGGCAAGTATTGCCTACTCATTGGCGGAAGAATAGGCCAGCTCTTTGCCCTTGGCGGCCACTTGGACGATGTTTCCCTTTTGGTAAACCTCGTCGAGCATCTTAAGGGCAATGTGGTCTTCGATGGTGTCCTGAATCAGCCGGCGTAGTGGGCGCACGCCATTGTGGGCATCGTAGCCTTTTTCTAACAAGTGCTGCTTGGCGGCTGGCGTAACCTGCAAACCGAGCCCTTTCTTAAGTAATCGCTGGCGCAGTTCGTCGAGCTGAAGATCAAGAATTTTGAGCACATCTGGCTTTGTCAGAGCCCGAAACACGATGGTTTTGTCGATGCGGTTGAGCAACTCGGGGCGCATCATCTTCTTTAATTCTTCAAAGACTTTTTCTTTGTTACGGGCATGCAAGGCATCAAGGTCTTTAAGGTCGTCTTTGTCGTTGGCATGAAAACCAAGACTGGCTTCTTTCTGCAGTTTATCGGCGCCTATGTTGCTGGTCATAATGATAATGGTGTTACTAAAGTCGATTTTGCGACCCTTAGCATCGGTTAATACACCGTCTTCTAGAATTTGCAGGAGCATGTTAAAGACTTCGGGGTGGGCTTTTTCAATCTCATCGAATACCACCAAGCTGTAAGGCTGACGGCGAATTTTGTCGGTTAGCTGACCGCCATCGTCGTAGCCGACATAGCCGGCTGGCGCACCAACTAAGCGCGAAGTTGTGTGTTTTTCGCTGAATTCGCTCATGTCGATTTTGATCATGGCATCGCTGTTACCAAAGAATTCACGGGCTAAAACACGGGCTAGCTCGGTCTTACCAACACCAGTCGGTCCTAAGAATACAAACGAACCAATCGGGCGTTGTTCACTGCTTATGCCCGAGCGATTGCGGCGGACCGCCTTGGCGACAGCCGTAACGGCTTCGTTCTGGCCAATAATATGCTTCTGAAGTTGTTTTTCGAGGTTTAGTAAATAACGAGCTTCGGAACGAATCACCTTGCTAACCGGCACACCGGTCATACGCGAAACGACGTCGGCGACGTCTTCGCTCGACATGGTAATTTCCCGACCCGACTTGGTAGTCGTTTTAAGCTCTTCGAGCTGCTTGGTTACTTGGCTGGCCTGAGTTTTATATTCGGCGGCTTTTTCGTAGTTGCCGTTGTCGGCAGCTTCTTCCATTCGCACATTCAATAGTTTAAGGTCTTTTTGGAGCTTGCGCACTTCGGGCGGTGTTTTACCTTTGTCAACGCGCAAGTGGGCGGCGGTTTCGTCTAATAGGTCAATGGCTTTGTCGGGCATAAAACGATCGGCAATGTAGCGCTTAGCTAAAGTTACCGTGTCATCAAGCACTTCGTCGCTGACCTTTACATTATGAAAGGCTTCGTAATGCTTGCGCAGACCCTTCAGAATTGCCAAGGTCTCGGGAACAGTTGTTTCAGGAACCTGAATTGGCTGGAAACGGCGTTCTAGGGCAGCGTCTTTTTCGATGTGCTTGGTATACTCGTCGGTTGTTGTGGCGCCAATTAGTTGGATTTTGCCACGAGCTAGAGCTGGCTTAAGAATATTGCCAGCATCCATGGCGCCTTCTGCAGCACCAGCCCCGACAATAAGATGCAATTCGTCAATAAAGACAATACTATTTTTATCACTCTCTAGTTCGGCCATCACCTTTTTAAGGCGTTCTTCGAACTCACCACGGTACTTGGTACCGGCAATCATACCGGCCAGGTCGAGCATAATGATGCGCTTGTCGAGCAGGCTGTCCGGTACATCTTCGCTAATAATGCGCTGAGCTAGGCCTTCGACGATGGCAGTTTTACCAACGCCAGGTTCACCAATTAGAACCGGGTTGTTCTTGGTGCGACGATTCAAAATTGTAATGACGCGGCGAATTTGTGGCTCACGACCAACCACTGGGTCGAGTTTTTTGTCGCGCGCACTGGCCGTTAAGTCAGTACCATAAAAGTCCAGGGCGGTTTTGCGAGCCTTTTTAGTACCGCGTCGACGCGTATCGGTCTGGCCGCCGTTATCGTCGTACTGTTGGCGGTTTAGGAATTGCTCTAGTTCGGCTAGCAAGCTGTCGACATTAACATTCATGTCTCTTAGCAAAACGGTCGCGCGAGCATTCTTTTGACTCAAAATACTGTACAGAATATGCTCGGTGCCACAGAATTCTTGGCTGTAGTCTTGGGCCACGTCAAAGGCCATCTTAAGAGTTAGCTTAGCGGTCTCGCTTAAGCCCTTGGCGCCCATGTTTATAACTAGGGTTTTGGGGGTTAGGTTCAATGCTAAGCGGGCTCGGTCTAAGGTAACGCCAGCGCCTTCTAGCAGCTTGGCGCCCATCGAGGTGTCCTGCGCCAATACGCCCAGCAAAAGATGTTCAGTACCAACATAGGCACTGCCAAAGCTCCGAGCAATTGCATCGGCGTGCTTTAGGCTATGGACGGCGTTATCAGTTAGGTGATTAACGAAGTCGTTGAATTCGGCGTTTCCTGGCATCATCTTCTATTATTCCACCTTT
>CAZVKH010000008.1:0-30368 GCA_964627095.1 uncultured Candidatus Saccharibacteria bacterium | reverse complement strand
CTACAATCTTTCGCTTATCGCCTTTTTTTGCCATAGATTCTATCTTAACAGATTAACGCTTAGTTTTCAATAGGTTGTTGAGCCCTCAAGCCACATTCTTCCAAAGCCTTAACAGCAAACGCTGATCCAGCGACAATCAATCCGGTACCAAGAACTACATCGCCAACCGAAGCGGCCGACAAAGCTTCTAACGAGCCGACTAAGCCAGCAGTTGCGCCCACCACTAAACGACCAGCTATCCAGGCTTGATCTAGAAGAGATGGTTGTGAAAGTTCGGCTTGTGGTTCAAATTCATTCATATATTTTCCTTTACTCTGGAGCCGTCGTAGCCTGACGGCTGCGTACGTCTCCAACGAAGCTGATTCGGTGCAAGCACCTCTTCATCTTCTTATGGAGCCGTCGTAACCCTGTGGGCTGCGAACGGCTTCCTCGGAATATCTACTAGCAAGCTAACAGATATTGTTATGGAGCCGTCGTCGGGATTTGAACCCGAGACCCCCGCCTTACCATGGCGGTGCTCTACCACTGAGCTACGACGGCGCGATTACCCGATGATTTTAACAGATTGGGAGCGAAAATGCGAGCCTCTGCTAAGCGTACAATGCGTAGTAGCATTTCTTCATGATCGATACCCTGGTTTATCAGGCAAGCTTTGGTAAAATTGCCGCTGCCTTTAATGAGCCCAGGAATTAGATTGGCTTCTAAAAAGTGTGGCACGCCATGGGCGTCAAGGCGAATGTCGATACGGCCGTAGTCACGGGCACCAAGTACTTCAAACACACTCAGGGCAAAGTCACTAAGCTGGTCGTGTAATTGCCTGTCATCAACGGCGGTAACGGGAGTTTCTAGGGCACCCGATTTAAGAGCTAGACTTAGTATTTTGTTGCCGTTAACGTCGGCCGAGGGCTTCATTTCGATTGGCATGGCCAACAGCTCGTTGCCATTATTTAGCACACCAACGCTGAACTCGCGCCCCGGTAGGTATTCTTCGATCAAAACATCGGACGAATACTGATCAAATAACGCCTTTAACTTTGCCCGCAGGTCGGCGGGTGTGTGAACAATCGACTTGTCATCAACACCGCTGCCACCGCCCAGGTTAGCCGGCTTAACAAACAACGGAAAGACAAGATCTTCGACAGTTTCAGGAAAACAGCCATATTCAACCACAGTAAAAGCCGAGGATGCCAGACCAGCGTTTAAAACACATTGTTTGGCCAGTGGCTTACTTTGCTCGAACTCAATAGCTGGGCGTGGTGAGCCGGTGTGAGCTATTCCGTGCGCCTTAAGGTAGTCTGACAACCAGATTTTTTGATCGTCCTGATAGATAAACTTCAAGCCCATAAAAACTAGGTCAGGTTTTTTGCCGACCAACTCTTTAAGATCCTGAAGATTATTTACTGTACTAACACCTACTTTGACGTAGTGCTTTCGAAGCGTACTTAGAATGGCGGCGCTCGAAACCAGACTCATCGAACTAAGCTCGAGCAAGCTTGATCGAGCAATTTCTATATGAAGATTAGTTTTTGCCATCTGGATTCCTTTCATGTTAGGAGCCCGGTTTTACCCGAGCTCCTGCTTTGACTAGCACGTTGTTTTTGTTTGTTAGTAGGTTTTGCGGAAACTGCCGCCACCGCCAGAAGAACGATCTTCTTGGGGACGAGCTTGGTTGACGACAATGCTGCGCCCACCAACTTCTTTACCGTTGAGGTCTTTGATGGCCTTTTGAGCATCTTCGTTCTCGCTCATTTCGACAAAGCCAAAGCCCTTAGACTGACCGCTGTCGCGATCTTTAATAACAGTTGCACTGGTTACTTTGCCAATTTCGGCAAATAAATCCTCTAGTTGCTTGTCGTTAATACTGTAAGCAAGACCACCGACGTATAATTTCATACTCATATTGAACCTGGAACCCTTCTTTTAGACTAATATCACTCCTGGCATATATTTCTAACCGAGAATGTATTAAGCCTGTCTGGGCTTATATGTAGACGGAGAGGTTTTACAACCGATTGCGTACCTACAGTATAGCACGGATGAGATAATTTACCGCTATTGGTTTGGTGCAGGTCTAGGACTACCCATCAAATAGGAACTCTACTCCTTAACAGCTTATGTTGTTAGTGCGTATAGACCACTATCTGGATTAGGCTGCCATGGGAGCCCTTCTTGACGCCGGGCAAAGGCTTCAACCTCACTTACGCCCGCATCGGTGAACTCTCCAGCACAATGTACCACCTTGTCGCTAAATACTGAGCCTACCATAGTCTCAGAACCCGGGATAATAGCCCCTTCGATATCAACTTTTACGATATGAAGGATGTTGTCGTAAGCTGAATCAATCGGTTGTCGCCAAGCCGCAAACAACGCCTCTGCTCCTAGGGCGTTGTGAATAAGCTCGGTCGTAACTGGACAGTCCACGGTGACGCTCAAGCGAAAATCTGCGTAATCCCTTACTCCTTTTGCAAGATCTCCCATGAGTATCTCTCTGCTAAACTCAAGCAGAGTGCTTTGCACACGCGGATCACGAAAAGCTAAAAATTCAGACATGCGTAATACTATAGCATCATTGTGTGAATAAGCGAGTTTGGTGCAGGGTTATGTATAAATACTAGCCGACTACAAGTGTTGTTCTTGATTCATCAGCAATATGTACACCATGATCAATGCTACGTCCTGTTTCGGGATTAGGCCTAATAGCATAAGCATCGCCTGCTAACTGTTCCAGGCTAACTGGACCTTCCACTGGATCCACTAATGTTGTCAGTGAGCTACCCGTAAGACCAATTACACACCTTGCTGGATGCAACAGTTCTTCGTTGTGTTGCGGCACAACAATGCGTGGGCCAAGCGCACGTATGGCTACCTGGTCAACATCCGTAGTTTCTGGAAAAATTGCTTTTGCTTTTTCTACAACGTCAATTAGAGCGGCGTAGTATCTTCTCGACCTAGAGTTTCCATATATTGTATGCTCTGGGTCTGTAAGGTCGGGGTGACCAATCCCAAGAAGGAATATATCCATCCCGCGCAATATTTTAACTGTGTGTGGATAGGCTTGGATAAAGCTAAGCTGCTCTGCGTGGCGAAGCAAATGAAGCGCCGCTGACCCTGCAGCCCGAGCCTCATTCTTAGTGATGAGACGTTTGCGTATCTCCCAGGACCGATCTGTACCTACATAAGTAGCGGGGTTTGGTGTTTCTGGAATAAAAGCCATGTTGTAGTAACTCTATTAAGTAGCTCGTTAATTTGCAACCATAAGCAAACAAAAAAGACTCTCCGTAGAAAGTCTTTCGAATAGCCAACATGGTGCAGGGTGTAGGATTCGAACCTACGAAGGCATAAGCCATTGGATTTACAGTCCAACGTGTTTGACCGCTTCACTAACCCTGCAAGATAGTCTTGCCACGCTGTTGGCGTGGTCAAGAGCTATTGTAACACCTCCCTGACTGTCCTCACGACAACCTGGGGGTTTAGGTATTCTCGCACGATACCTAAAAAATCTCTGGAGCCGCCTGTAGCTGACGCTGCAGTTGCTCCTCGCAATCTTCTTGCCAGCAAGCTGACAGAAGATTTCTCTGGAGCCGCCTGTCGGATTCGAACCGACGACCCTCAGTTTACAAAACTGATGCTCTAACCAGCTGAGCTAAGGCGGCACAAATGCTCTGTTGCCAGAACAGAGATAAGTCTATCAGAACAGAGGTTAAATGACAACCTTGCGCGGTCGTAGGACGCGCTTGGGGCGACCGGCGGGCATGATCAGTTTTTTGAGTTTACTGTCGATGACATCGGCCTCGGCCTGCATGCCTTCGTGCTCGTAGGCACGCTTGAGCAGTTTGTAGGTTTCTTTATTGGGCTCTAGTTCAACCGCCTTGTTTAACTCTTCGAACATCAACTTGGTATTGCCTTGCTTTTCTAACACCTTGGCGTAGGCAATATGGCGGGCGGCCATACCATCTTCGAGCTTGAGAGCTTGCTCAAAAGCGACAGCGGCCTTAGGGTAGTTTTCGGTTTCGTAGTAAATCAGGCCGAGGTTGTGCAAGCTAGAAGCGGTCGCTTCAATACTAGAGGCGATTTCAAAGCAGTCGATGGCGTCTTTGTATTCCTTTTGCTTGGCATACAGAATACCTAGGCGGTTATAGGCGGCGGCGTTCTTTTCGTCTATCTTCAGAATCGTCAGCAGGGCTTTTTCGGCCCGCAAAAAGCGGTTCTCGCGCATGCCTTGGTGGGCAATGTCCCAGAGCTTACCGAGCTTGTCGGACAGCTTGCGGGGGATGGGAGATAGCTCATCTTCGCGCACCCGGGTGTTGCGAAAGACGAGAAAACCGAATCCGGCTATAAAGGCTAGTTCGAACATGTTTCTACATTATAACACGAGCTGGTGGCTGGCTAGATTTGCAGGCTCAGATCTGTTAATAACAGCTTTGGTAGTGGATGAGCGGCGAGTGATTCTTGAGCAGTTAACACCGTAGTAATGATTTTTTGCCAACGTTCCACCATGACTGTATTATCTTGCTTGCCAGCTTGGTACAAAGCGGCTCGGCTAACCGCCAGCAACGCCCACAAAAAGTCAGTCAAACTTTGCTTCTGCTTAGTGAACTGGTCAACAAAGACCAGCCTTTCAAACGGCTGCTGGCGTAAAAATTGCTTGGCTTGGTCGATGGCCGCTAATAATTCTTGGTTCTGGCCGTCGTCCAACAATCGGTTCATTAAACCAATCCGACCATTACTCATGTGATAAGCGCGCGTTACAAGCTGCTGGTCAGTCGCTGAGTTAAAGTGTTGCTGCAAACGTTCTTGGGACAGTGGCTTGAGCGTAATTTTTTGGGCGCGTGAGGTTATTGTTGGCAGTAAATCAGTCACCAGTGTGGCCGTTAAGATTATTAAAGTGTCGGCCGGCGGCTCTTCGAGCAGCTTTAAAAAGGCATTTTGGGCTTCTATGGTAAGTAAGTGGGCGTCTTCTACCAGAATTGCCCGGCGCCAAGTGGCCTGGCCGGTGGTTCTGAGTTTTACAAACTCCTGCAGCCTACGGATGGTTTCGATCGAAATAGAAGTACCCTCGGCGGTAATATGCAAAAAGTACGGATTATTGCTTAATGGACCGATCTTCTCTTCTATAACCGCTAAAGCAACGGTTTTCTTACCCGAGCCAGCCGACCCCAGTATCAGTAGGCCGTGAACCGGCGCTGCCGAAAACTGCTCAACAGCGGCGCGCGTACTGTCATGTAGAACCAAATCACCTATCATGCCTCTAGTATAGCGCGAAATTCCGGTGGGAGTGGCGCCTCAAACACCTGACGCTCCCGGTTTGGCAGTGTAATTTCGAGCTTTTCGGCGTGTAATAGCATCCTCTTATGCGGCTCACCGTCATAAATTGGATCACCCACGATCGGGTGACCGAGATGTTTAAGATGGACGCGCAACTGATGGGTCCGCCCAGTGGTTGGTTGCAACTTGAGTAGGCTGTAGCCCTGGCCACTGGCGACAACTTCGTACTGGGTGGTGGCTGGTTTACCGGAGTTGCCGGTGCGGAAAGTCTTAGGATCACGTGGGTTACGTTCAATCGGGATCTCGATAATTGCCTTGTTATGCTCAGGTGCACCTTGGATAACAGCGTAGTAGGTCTTTTTGACCTTGCGCTGGCTGAACTGTTTTTGCAACCAACTTAGAGCTTCTGGTGTCTTGGCGGCGATAATGACACCAGATGTAGCGCGGTCAAGCCGGTGGACAATGCCACCACGCTGTTCGTCCATATCGCGCGTTTTGGGGCGTATAAAGCTGTCCACCGTGCCTTCTGGGTTAAAAGCACCCTTGCTATGGGTTAACACTCCTTGGGGTTTGTTGATAACAACACAGTCATCATCTTCATACAAAACCGGTAGGTCAATTACCTCTTGAGTCGGTTTTTCCAGATTGTAGTTAATCTCGATCACATCGCCTGGCTTTAGCTTGTAGCCGGTTTTTTGCATCTGCTTGTTAACAGTAATCTTGCCTTGGTCAATTAAGTTCTGCAGAAAACTGCGCGTCAAGTTAGGGTTACGCTTTGTTAGCACATGATCCAAGCGTTGGCCGACCTCTTCTTCGTTAATCTTGACCTTCATGCTAACGGCGTAGACCAACGGCTTTTTGAACGGCACTCAGGGTAGTATTGGCGACTTTGTTTATGGCTACCTCGGATTTTTCCAACTTTTGTTTTAGCTGACCATCGTTAACCGAAGCCAAGCGGCTTTGGAAATCTTTAAGGAAGTTAACGACAGCTTCGGCCACAGCTTGTTTGAGCGGACCATATTGCGTCTGGCCCTGGTAATCTTTAATAACATCTTGAAGCGGTCGGTTAGTCAGCGCGCTCAGGATATCTAGAAGATTACTAACGCCCGGCTGTTTTTGGAGGTCATAGTTAATAGCACCAACGCTATCGGTAGTGGCACTCATCACCTTTTTAGCCGCTACTTCTGGTGTATCACCCAAGAAGATAACGCCTTTGCCGGATTCGTCTGATTTGCTCATCTTCTTTTCGGGGTGGGACAAGTCACGAATTCGTAAGCGTTCGTTTTGCTGCATGAACTTTAGCTGTTCTTTGACGGCTAATGGTGGTGGTAGAACGTCTTTACCAAACTTCTCATTAACTCTTAGGGCAATATCGCGGGCAATCTCGACATGTTGCGTCTGGTCGTCGCCAACCGGGACATATTTGGCACCATAAAGTAGAATATCGGCCGCCATTAGAACTGGGTAATCGAATAGCCCGACCGAAACGTTGTCTTGTTTTTCGCTCTTTTCTTTAAACTGGGTCATGCGGCGCATTTCACCCATATAAGTAAAGCAATTCAGAATCACCGTTAGCTCGCTATGAGCTGGAACGTAACTTTGACGGTACAAATAAGTGTCAGAGTCGCTCAGGTCGAGCCCAGCGGCCACAAATAGCTTTAAGTTGTGCATGGTTTGTTCATAAAGCTGGCCATGGTCAATGGGCGTTGTAAAACTATGCAGGTCGGGCACAAACAAGTTGATCTGATATTCGCCAGCATACTTCTTTTGCATGTCGACAATAGGAAGCAGAGCCCCTAGGTAGTTACCAAGGTGCAGGTCGTTGTTGGCTCTAAGGCCGGTAAGTATTACTGGTTTACTCATAGTTTTCCTTATTATAGCCTATATTTCTACGGGCTGTTCTTTTAGCAGCGTCTGGTAGTTATCGCACATCCGCTCACCACCGTTGGCGACAATTCTGACACAGGTGTAGCAAGCCACTTGGCCGCATTCCCCACCAGCCTGCATCAGACGCTTGGCGGCTGCGTAATCCGGCAGGTATCTGTGAGCATTCCACGAATCAAACACCAGATCCGGGTCGATACTGGCGACAAACCTTATATTTTCGTTAACGATGGGTATCTCGGACATTTTAGACCGTATGCGGACGTACATTAGCCGTCAAATTGGCAGCCTGGAGCTGGCCTGGTGTTTGTGGATCGGGGTTTTCAAAACGACGCAACTCTGCCTGCAGGGCAATTTCACCCATACAAGCCTCAGTTGTAGCCAGAACTTCCGAAACGTACTGCACTGGGTTTCGACGATCTTCTAGACTTATTTCAATGCCCAGTTGTTTAATAACCTGCCTCGCAACTAACTGATCGATAACTTGTTCTACTCCACTCATATTCTCTCCTTATGTATTAAAAAACCGCCTTTTGTGGCGGTTAATCATCTTCTTATTTTTGGTACTAAGAAATCGAACGCCACGCGTAAGCGGGTGTAAACCAGAAAAAGTTAAACTGATTCATGAATGATTTCATAACACTAGAATGTTACTCCTAGAGATGTTACATGTCAAGCCATAAGTTTGTACTTTTACTCGCTATGTGGTATTTTATAGTTCAAAAGAAGGAGCCTTATGCCAGCACCAAACGACCGCGCCCTTTGGGATCTATTTGATCAAGCCCAGACTGGTGAACTGCAAGCTGCCGAAAGTCGTAAATGGGGCTTAACAGTTAATCCTCACTACTTACGCGGCGGCCTAGGCAATACAATAAGCGTGGCGCGCTCGATGAGTCTAGTGCCTTGGATCCAAGAAGTCTACATTGAGCATGGTAGTGCCTATCTGGAAACAGATGTGTTAAAGAATTCGTACAGACAGTGGCATGAACTTAATCCTGACGAGTCTGTTCCATACGAATTTTATGATGGTCTTTTAAGTCTGGAGCGGACTGGACTAATTAACAGGGGTTCTAAACAAGATGATGACGGCGAAACCTCACCAATTCGCAGTGTTGGAAAGCGCGCCGTAGAAGCAAACTACCGCGAAGTCATACACCCACCAACAGCAACATGTCTGGGTCTGCTAGCCCGCGGCAGTGCCGCATTGGCAGTAGGCGCCGCGGCAACCTGGGGTGACATGGAATTATTTGACATGGAAGTAAATAGCGTTGGAGGTCATGCCTCGCAGGTGTTATTTGCAAGCAGCATTGGACTGGCAGTAGTAGCTGGTATGTCAGAAGTCGAACTAAACGTAAAAGCCGCTCAGGTCCACCGTCAATATGCCGAACTTGGCTACTAACTAACGCTTGGTGAACTGACGCTGTTTACGAGCGCCCTTAAGACCAAACTTCTTGCGTTCTTTTTCGCGTGAGTCGCGGCCAAGTAGGTCGGCCTTTTTGAGTGTGCTGCGCAGGTCTTCGTTCATAACGGCTAGAGCCTTAGAGGTACCAAGCTTGATGGCGTCAACTTGGCCGGCGTGACCACCGCCTCGAACAACTACACTAACATCGTACTTATCAACCATTTCTAGAACAACAAATGGTTTTTGCAGTTCAGCGAGTAGGTTTTTACTGTTTTCAAAGTAGTCGGCAGCCGACTTGCCATTAATGACAATATTGCCCTTGCCTTTTGGTACTACGCGGACGCGGGCGGTGGCGCTTTTGCGGCGACCTAGTCCGTAAAAATATCGTTCAGCAGCCATTATGAGGTTACCTTTCCGTCTTTGAGGTTAAATGGTTGGGGCTTTTGGGCCTCATGCTTGTGTTCGTTACCAGCATACACCTTAAGGCGAGCTAGGCGATCGGGACGTAACTTGTTAACTGGCAACATGCCACGGACAGCCTTGATGATAACTTCGGTTGAATCCTTGTCCATCTTCTCTTGCAAGGTGGCTTCTTTTAGACCACCTGGGTAGTGGCTGTGGTGGTAGTACATCTTTTTGTTGAGCTTGTCGCCGGTCACAACTAGGTTGTCGGCGTTAACCACTACAACAAAGTCGCCGCAGTCGATGTGCTTAGTGAACATCGGCTTGCGCTTACCGGTTAGGAGTTCGGCCACAACAGTTGCGACACGTCCTAATGGAGCTTCGGCGGCATCAATAACATACCAGTTTCGAGTAACGTCGGTTGGTTTAGCACTGTAAGTCTTCATTATTTAACTCCTGCCTTGGCTTTAGTAGCAGGCTTCTTAGCAGCTGGAACAGCCTTTTTAGCAACCGGTGCTTCTTTTAGGTCATCGACAAAGCTAACACGCGCCATTTGAGCGTTGTCACCGCGGCGCAAACGAGTTCGTTCAACGCGCAGGTGGCCACTGTTACGGGCGGTCATTTTAGGAGCCATGTCGTCAACCAGTTTGTGGGCAGCTTCGAGGGTTTGTAGTGAGCTGATGATCTGACGTCGGTTGTGCAAGTCACCTTTCTTAGCTTTGGTGATTAGCTTTTCGACGTAAGGAACAACTTCTTTAGCTTTAGGTAGAGTGGTTTCAATCGACTCATGCTTGATGAGGGCTTCCGCCAAACTCTCGATCAGCGCCTCGCGCTGGTCGCGTTCGCGGTGGAACTTCTTACCTTTATATCCGTGGCGATGCATTGTTAAAGCTCCATCTCCGCCATTTTGTCTTTGACTTCGTCAAGAGCTTTGCTACCAAAACCTTTAAGGTCGCGTAGTTCGGCATCACTAAGTGAGAACAAATCTTTAAGCGTGTGAATGTCGTTGTTTACTAGCGCGTTGCTGGTACGAGCTGACAAGTTAAGGTCTTCGATAGGAGTCATTAGCTCGGCAGCGTCATCACCTTCACCAGGAGCAACTTCGTCTTCACCAAAACCAGCTGCAGTAACCTGAGCTGTCTCGACACGAGTTTGGCCGGCCAAAGCGGTATACTGGTTAACTAAGATAGCAGCAGCTTCTTCAAAAGCGTCGCTGGGGCTAAGTGAACCGTCAGTTTCGACAGTTAGCAAAAGCTTGTCGAGGTCGGTCATTTGACCAACACGGGTGTTTTCGACGCGGTAGCGGACACGTTGGACTGGGCTAAAGATGGCGTCTACAGCGATCATGTCGCTAGTCTTGCGAGCGCCACTTTCGTCGATAGTGCGGTAACCACGACCACCTTCGACAGTGATATCCATGGTTAGCTGGGCTTTGGCGTTATCAAGTGTAGCGATAACGTGGCCAGGGTTAACAACTTCGACATCAGCGTTAGTAGTGATGTCTTTGGCAGTTACGGCACCGGCACCCTTCTTAACTAAGCGAATAGTTTGTGGTTCGTCGCTAAATAAGCGGAAGCGAACACCCTTGAGGTTGAGCATGATTTCAACGACGTCTTCTTTAACGCCTTCTACGGTTGTAAACTCATGGCTGACACCTTCGATACGAAAGGCGGTGATAGCAGCACCAGCGATGCTGGAAAGCAATACACGGCGCAAGCTGTTACCTAACGTCATACCGTAACCGGTGTGCAATGGCTCAATAGTAAAGGTAGCGCTCGTCTTGCTGTGCTCGTCTACGTTTACTACGCCTGGGGTATGAATCATTTTTGACATAATTTCCTCGTCTGCCTCTCTTATTTAACGTGAGTAATACTCAACAATTAGTTGCTCATTGATGTCTGGCTCGGCTTCCTCACGAGGAGGTAAACCAGTAACCGTAATTTCAAACTTCTTGCGATTAACCTTAAGCCAGCTAGCACCGTTTTCTTCGCCGGCTGGGCTGACTTCGTCGATCTTCTTGAAATATTCATTCTGTTTGCTCTTGTCGCGCAGGGTTACTACGTCACCGACTTTGAGACGGATAGATGGGATGTCGACACGACGGTCGTTCAACATAAAGTGACCGTGGGTAGTTAGCTGACGGGCTGCGCGGCGGCTTGGCGCCAAACCGCTACGGTAAATAACGTTGTCTAAGCGGCGTTCTAGGAACTGTAGTAATTGAGCGCCTGACTGGCCTTCTTTACGGTCGGCTTCTTTCATCAGGTTGCTGAACTGTCGTTCGAGTAGGCCATAAAGTCGCTTAACCTTTTGTTTCTCGCGGAGTTGCAAAGAGTACTGGCTAGGCTTGTTGCGCATGCTGCGACCAGTTGCCTGGCCACCAGGAGGCGTGCCACCACGCTTAACTAATGCCTTGTGAGCTTTAGGGTGAAGGGCGTAGCCTTCGCGGCGTGACATCTTAACAATAGATTGAGTATCGCGTGCCATGATTAAATCCTTCGAGCCTTTCGTGGTCGCACACCACCATGAGGCACACCAGTTACATCCTTAATGCTTTCTACCTGTACATCGGCAGCCGCCAAGGCGCGGATCGCCGCGTCACGGCCTAAGCCAATACCTTTAACGTAAACGTCGGCGCGTGAAAAGCCGTGCATCTGCTTAGCAGCCTGAATGGCGCGCTCAGCCGCGATCTGGGCGGCGTAAGCTGTGCCTTTCTTAGAACCGCGGAAACCGCAGGCACCAGCGCTCGAAAAGCTTAGGACACCACCATTAGGGTCGGTGACGGAAATAATGGTGTTGTTAAAGGTCGCCAAAACATGCACCTGACCGGCTGGTACAGAGCGCTTGGACTTCTTTTTCTTAACTGTAGGGGTTGTAGTAGTTGTATCTGCCATAATCTTTTACCTTAAGTCTTTGACGCTACCTTCTTAGCGGTGCCACCAACAGTTAACTTGCGGCCACGACGGGTACGGGCGTTGGTTTTAGTCCGTTGACCACGTGATGGCAAGTTAGCCTTGTGACGCATGCCTCGATAGGCGTTAATGTCTTTAAGGCGCTTAATGTTACCAGTGACGATACGCTGAAGCTCACCTTCCACCGTAAGGTCATTGTTGATGATTTCTTGGATCCGAGAGATTTCGGCATCAGTTAGGTCTTTTACGCGAACGGTTGGTTCTACCTTAGCTTTTTCTAGAATAGAAACACTAGTGGTGCGACCAATGCCGTACACGTAAGTTAAAGCAATGTGAATTTGCTTTTCTGAAGGAATAGTAACGCCGGAGATTCTTGCCATATAACCTAACCCTGCCTTTGCTTGTGCTTAGGCTTCATTTTGTTAATTACATACAAACGCCCCTTACGACGAACAATTTTGTCGTCGGGACTGATTTTTTTAACGCTAGCACGCACTTTCATGCGGATCATCCTTTCTTATGAGGTGACTCACTGCTTAATTGATTTATGACTTGCGATAGGTGATTCTGCCCTTAGTAAGATCGTAAGGGGTCAACTCGACCGTAACGCTATCTCCTGGCACGATACGAATATAATGTTTTCGCATCTTACCGGCGACGTGAGCTATGATTTGATGGCCATTCTCAAGTTCAACCCGGAACTGAGTCCCGGGTAGGGTCTCTATAATAGTCCCTGTGAGTTCGATCACTTCCTTGTTACTTGCCATAAATATAACTAAGGGTTAATTATATCGATTCTACAACGTTTTGTAAAGAGTTATTTAGTCATTTTATGCTTTTGTGCTGGAATTTTGCAAAATTATTTGTTTTATTGTAGTATTCGCGACAATGAGTAATTTCAGCAACACCCCTGATAGATACCGTCCAACAGGCCCGTCTGAACCCCTTATTCTGGATGTTTCAGAGTTTGATCATCTGATTGAAGAAAGAGACCAATTGTTCTACCGGCAAGACCAAATAGCCCTTGAACAACTAGCCGGTGAGATACTGGCCGATCCAAGCCAAGCCAGTATCACCACATATCAGTATTGGGCCGAGACTGGCTGGAAAACTGAACACGGTACTTATAAGTCCGTTCTTCGCTTTTCGGAAAAGGTTCGTGAAGAGTATGAGGAGTTTGCAGAAGTCTTCCAAGCGCATAATGGCACAATTGACCACCACGAGCTAATCGCCGAAGCTGGTGATGTTCTGTGGTGCCTTAGCGCACTTTCTAGCAATGGTGGCGTTAGCATTGATGCGCATCTTAAAACCTTGCTATACAGCTACGTACGCGGCATCGCTCATATGGTTGGTAACCAAAAAACACCACCCGTCTGGCGTCCACAAGCAGCAGCATTGGCCAGCAAATGGGAGGCTCTAACAGTCCAAGACCTTACTAATCTTGTTCGGAGTAACTTTGAGCCAACACCCAGCCCTGTTATGAATGTGGATGCTGATGAGTTTTTTGACGAACCATTACGACACGTTTGGTCACTTGGCTGTTCACTACAAGCCATAACATTCCAGCACGACCGACAATACGGCTACAACGATAAGCCAACATTAGTGGAAGAGTTCAACTTACACGGCCAAGTTTTGGGTGATCTGGCAGCTCGATCAGTCTTGGATCTGGTGTTTATTGTTCATCATCTCTCGAGTGGTGAGGTTAGCTTTGCGGATGTGATTGAGCACAACGTTCAAAAGATCAGCGCCCGTATTAACCAACAGCTCGTAGATAAAAGTGACGGCAAACGTTCAGACGACCTCTTATAACTACTTTTTCTTGTCTTTTCGGCGCCCTCTAAAGCTAAGTTTGCGGGCACCACTGGCGGCAATTAGTGGGTTGGCATTAGTGTCGTAGAAGAAATCTGGCTGTTCATATTGGTCGTAGGTCACCATCATGGCACGCGACTCGATCTGACGCAGCGTCTCGAGTGAAACAGCCACTAGGATCAAAATACTGGTACCACTGAGGGCGACATTAGTACTTAAGAAGGCCTGGGCCACAATTGGTAGAATCGCCAGACAGCCCAGAGACAAAGCACCAAAGAAGGTTAAGCGATTAACGATCTTACCCAAATACTTCTCGGTTTGCGCGCCTGAGCGGACATTTTCGATAAATCCGCCCTGTTTTTGTAGATTCTCGGCAATCTCTTTGGAGTTAAAGGTAATGCTGGTGTAGAAGAAGGTAAAGATGAATACCAGCAAGAAATAAGTAACTGGGTAAATGTAGGGCTGCCAGCCACCCTGGGCAAAGGTCGTTGGCGACGGCGTCTGGAACCAAGCAATTAGGTTAGCGCCAAGTTCCTGCAAACGGGCACTTTCCATTCCTTGCATTAGCTGGCCAGCAAAGCTCGGTACACTTAGGAAAGCTACCGCAAAGATGATTGGCACCACACCGGCCGTAATGAGTTTAATTGGCAGTTTGGTAGTAACACCACCATAGGTACGACTTCCTTGAATACGCTTGGCATAGTGAATGGTAATATTGCGGGCCGCTTCGTTCAGTTTAACGACTGCCACCGTCACCAGAGTTACTGCTAACAGGGTCAAGGCAGCAAAGACAGCCTGGCCGCGGGCAATCACCAAGCGATCACCAAACAGTCTTAGAGTTGGTCCACCGTTAACACCGGCGCTGTTGATAAGCTCGATAATGGTTGCTGGTAGCTGACTAACAATACCCACGGTAATAATTAGCGAGATACCATTACCAACACCTTCTTCGGTAATAAGTTCACCTAGCCACATCAATAGCATTGAAGCACCAGTTAAGGCGGCGACCATCAGCACCCACTGACCGAGCGAGCTGTTAGCGGTAATATCGCCCAGACCACCAATACTAGCGGCCGATTGTCGAACCAAGTAAATGGCACCGATCGACTGAATAATCGCCAGTGGCAGAGTCAGCATGCGAGTGTACTGGTTGATCTTTTTGCGCCCAAACTCACCCTCGTTATTGAGAGCTTCGAGTTGAGGGATTGCCTTGGTCAGTAACTGCATGATGATCGAGGCGTTAATGTATGGCCCTAGACCGATCAGCATAATACTAAAGTTAGCCAGCGCACCACCGGATAGAACGTCAATAAAACTTAGGAATGATGAACTCTTGGCTGAAGTATAGATAGACTCAAGAACTTGCTTGAGGGTTTCGGAATCACTGAGTGGAATTGGAATATGCGCCAGGATACGAAAGATCAGTAACATGCCCAAAACAGCCAATAGGCGTTTTCGCATGTCGCCATCTTTGAGCGACTTAAATATAACCTTCCAGTTCATTGAGTACTAGTATACAAGAAAGGAGAAACTATTTCTTGCGTTTTTCGGATTTTGGCTTGGCAGTTTGTGGACGACCAACTTGTGCGACGGCTTCGAAGCTACCACCAGCTTTTTTAACAGCGTCGGCAGCCGAGGCGCTAGCGGCCTGTAGCTTAACAGTAACCTTCTTGGTTAGTTCACCATTGCTGACTAATTTAACACGGCTATAGGGGCTTGAAACGAGTCCAGCAGCCGCTAAAGCAGCATTGTCGGCAGTCTTACCAGCAAACTGTTCTAGTTGACCAGTATAGATGTTCTCGACCTTAGCGCGGTGCGAAGTAAAGCCACGCAACTTAGGTAGGCGTTGCATAAGTGGGTTCTGACCACCTTCAAAACCGGGTCGGACACCACCACCTGTTCGAGCGTTTTGACCTTTAGTACCACGACCAGCCGTTTTACCGCCACCAGCGGCAATACCGCGACCAACGCGCTTAGGGCTTTTGTGCTTAGTGATGTTTAGTTCGTTGTACTTCATTACTTCTCTACCTTTTCAGCAACCTTCTTAGCGGTTTTGCCACTCTTGGTTACCCATTTGTCAGCTGGCTCAATACTTTGAAGCGCAGCCAAGGTGGCATAGGCGGTATTAATCTTATTAGCTGAACCAAGTGACTTAGATAGTGCATTGTGAATACCGGCTACTTCTAGGACGACACGGACAACACCACCGGCAATCAAACCGGTACCAGGGCTGGCCGGCTTAATTAGAATACGGGCACCCGATACCTTAGCCTCGGCTTCGTGCGGAATAGTGTCTTTGTAAATCGGTACAGTTACTAAGTTCTTCTTGGCAACGTCAACTGCCTTTTGAACGGCGGCTGTAACGTCAGCACCTTTAGCGGTACCAATACCAACGCGAGCCTTGTGGTCACCAATAACCACCAAAGCGCGGAAGCGGAAACGACGGCCACCCTTTACTACGCGGGCCACGCGGTCGATATGGACAACTCGTTCGTCGAATTCTTTTTCTTCTTTCGGCATATCGTTACGAGGACGACGATTTTGATTGTTCTGATTATTCTTTGGTGGCATCTTAGAACTCCAATCCATTCTGGCGAGCCGCTTCGGCTAGAGCCTTTACACGTCCATGATACTTACGTCCACCGCGATCAAATGAAACCTTAGTAATCTTTTTAGCAACGGCTTTCTTGGCGACTTCGGTACCAACCCAAGCGGCTTTTTCGGTCATTGTACCAGTGGCTTTTTTGTTACCAACCGTACTAACGGCCACCAAGGTGGCATGGGCGGTGTCGTCGATGATTTGGGCAGAAACATGGGTGTTACTAATGTAGACGCTCAGGCGCGGGCGTTCGATTGTACCACTCACAACAGATCGGATACGATCTTTGCGCAGTTGGCGGTTCTTTAGCTTAAGCTTTAGATTTTGTGTACTCATAACTATTTTTCCTTACCTGACTTACCACTCTTACGAATGATACGTTCACCAACATATTTTATACCCTTGCCCTTATAAGGTTCAGGCTTCTTTAAGGCTCGGATTTCGGCAGCGGTTTGGCCAACTTGTTGCTTACTAATACCGCTAACAGTAATAATGTTCTGTTCGATCTTAGCCTGGACACCTTCTGGAAGATGGTAAACCACTTCGTGCGAGAAGCCAAGATTAAACTTAAGATCACTGCCGGCTAGGGCTACACGAAAACCAACACCGTTCATTTCGAGCTTCTTTTCGAAGCCCTGGCTAACGCCAACTACCATGTTATTAACTAGACTACGCATTAAACCGTGCTTGGCGCGGTTCTGCGGCTCGTCATTAACACGAGTAACAGTGGCTTGGTCGCCTTCGACTGTAACGGTGATGCCCGGCATCGTAAATTGGCTCAAGGTACCCTTGCTGCCAGTAACGGTAACGGTATCAGGGTCGACAGTGATTGTCACGCCGGCTGGAATAGCGATGGGCTGTTTTCCTATACGACTCATAATTACCTTTCTTTAATAGACCTTACAAATTAATTCACCACCGATGCGCTGCTTGCGGGCTTGGTCGCCAGTCATCATACCCTTAGAGGTAGAAACGATTACCAAACCACGACCGCGCTTAACGACCGGGATGTTGTCGGCACCAGTGTAATAGCGGCGACCGGGCTTGCTCAAACGAACAATTTCGGTGATACGGGCATTACTCTGGGCAGTATTGATTGTCAGAACAAGTGTTTTACCAACACGGGCGTCGGTTACGGCAACATCGTCGATAAAGTTGTTGTCTTTAAGTAGACGAGCGACCGACTCTTTAACCTTAGAGTGTGGCAAAGTCACTTCGTTCTTACGAACGTTAATGGCGTTACGCACGCGGGTTAGCATGTCGGCGATTGGATCAGTTGAAACCATACTCATAATGTTTACCAACTTGCCTTTGTTACGCCAGGGATCTCGCCCTTAACGGCATGTTCACGGAAGCTCAAACGACTCAGGCCAAACTGGCGCATGTAGGCGTGCGGGCGACCGGTCTCGATACAGCGGTTCTTCCAACGGGTTGGCGAAGAGTTACGCGGCAACTTGTGCAAACCTTCGTAATCACCCATCTTCTTAAGCTCAGCACGCTTGGCAGCATACTGCTTAATCATCTTCTGGCGCTTTAAGTCGCGGACGACTATAGATTTCTTAGCCATTATTTGGCCTCCTTTTCGAATGGCATTCCAAACTTCTCTAACAAAGCTCGGCTGTGCGCAGGCTCTTGCGCGTTAATCACAAATACAATTTGCAGACCGTGTGGGGTAGTTGTTTCTTCAAAAGTCAGTTCTGGGAAAGCCGATTGGTCAACCAAGCCTAGGCTATAATTGCCCTGCTTGTCAAAAGCCGTAGCACTGACACCGTGGAAGTCACGCAAACGTGGTAGAACAATGTTAATCAAACGGTCGATGAATTCGTACATCTGGTCACTTCGTAAAGTAACCTTTAGGCCAACCTTGTTGCCTTCACGCAGTTTGAAAGATGCGATCGACATACGAGCCAATGTTTCAACTGGCTGTTGGCCGGTAATCTTGCGAACCGTGTTAGTGGCCACTTCCATTAGCTTTTTGTCATCTTTAGCGCGGCCAAGACCGACATTGACGATAACTTTTTCGAGCTTAGGGACTTGGTTGGCATTAGCCAGCGATAATTCCTTCTGCAACTCTTTGGCAATCGTGTTCTTATACTCAAGCTTAAGGCGAGCCTGGACGTTAGCTTCTTTTACGGCTTTTGTAGCTGGTTTAGTAGTAGCCATTACTTGATCTCCTTGCCGCTAGTCTTAGCAATGCGGGCTTTTTTACCTTTGGCATCTACCTTAAAGCCAATTCGGGTAGCCTTTTTGGCAGTTGCGTCATACAGTCCAACCTTAGACACATCAATTGGCTTAGTTAGCTCAACAATGCTGCCCTGAGGGTGCTGACGGGTTGGCTTAACATGTTTTTTAACAATGTTGATACCTTCGACGGTAACCTTGTTCAGGCTTGGGTGGACAGCTGTAACCTTACCGGTTTTGCCCTTATATTTGCCGGCACGAACCACAACAGTATCGCCCTTTTGTAGACGGATTTTGTAGATAGTAGTTTGATTAGTCATTATAGGACCTCCGGAGCAAGGCTAACGATTTTGGCATAGCCAAGGTCACGCAATTCACGTGGGACCGGGCCAAAAATACGAGTTGCTTTAGGTAATTTATCATCACCGATGATGACACAGGCGTTATCGTCAAAACGAATGCTTGAACCATCTTTGCGATTAATAGTCTTTTTGGTGCGAACCACAACGGCACGGACGACGCTTTTGCGCTTAACGTTACCACTTGGGTTAGCTTCTTTAACAGTTACCACGATGGTATCGCCAACGTGTGCGTAACGGCGGCGCGTGCCACCAAGTACACGGATGCACAAAACTTCTTTGGCACCGCTGTTGTCGCAAACAGTTAAACGAGATTCTTGTTGAATCATGCGTTCTCTCCTTGTTCGACAATGGCTGGGCGGCTGATGAGCTTTTCGAAGGTGTAACGCTTACGAGCGCTCAATGGGCGGGTTTCGACAATTGATACGCGGTCACCAACCAGACATTCATTCTTTTCATCATGAGCCATGAATTTGGTGCTAACGCTATATTGTTTCTTATAAATGGGGTGTGTTTTACGAGTAACCACAGTGACGATAATCGTCTTGTCTGGCTTGTTCGATGAAACAGTACCGATGAGTGTTTTAGCCATTATGCGGTCTCCTTAGTCAGTTGCTCGCTCAACACAGTGAGGATTCGAGCCAAATCTTTACGCTTATTGCGCAGGACTTTGGTATTCTGGACCTCGCCCATGTGCATACGGCGCTTTAGTTCTACAATTTCTTCACGCAGCTTAGCGCTCTCTTTAGCCAGCTCGGCAGTCGAAAGCTTGCGAATGTCGATAACTTTCATAATTATGCCTCCTCCCGAGTTAAGAACTTGGTCTTAACAGGTAGTTTATGAGCGGCTAAGCGCATGGCTTCGCGAGCGATATCTTCGGGAACACCCTGCATCTCAAACATGATGGTGCCGGGCTTAACTTTAGCAACCCAAAATTCTGGGTTACCCTTACCGCTACCCATTTTAACGTCTTGTGGTTTGCGGGTAACTGGTGTGTGCGGGAAAATACGAATCCAGATTTTACCACCACGCTTAATGTAGCGGGTCATAGCCTGGCGGGATGCTTCGATCTGGCGAGCGGTAATACGTTCGTGGCCTTGAGCCTGAAGAGCATATTCGCCGAAGGCAATCTTGTTACCAACGGTAGCCACGCCGCGGATCTTTCCCTTCCGCACCTTGCGGTGCTTTTGTCGTTTAGGCATCAACATGACTAATTCACCTCTCCCTTGTAGATCCAAACCTTAACACCGATGATACCGGCTGGGGTGTGAGCACCAACGTGAGCGTAATCGATATTAGCACGCAGGGTGTGTAATGGAACGCTACCTTGGACTTCTTTTTCGCGGCGCGACATTTCGGCACCGTTCAAACGACCAGATACCTGGATACGAACTCCTTGAGCGCCACCACGCATAGTGGCCGCAGCCGACTGCTTAATAGCGCGACGGAAAGAAATGCGACGTTCTAGTTGGTGAGCGATATTCTCGGCAACCAGTTTGGCGTACATCTCGGGCTTTTTAACTTCTTCGATATTAACACGCACTGGGACACCGTAAATCTTCTCGGTGGCAGTCTTAAGTTCTTGAGCACCAGCACCACCACGACCAATTACGACACCAGCCTTAGCGGTGGCGATGGTAATGGTGACTAGGTTTGGTGAGCGTTCGATGTCAACCTTGTTAACAGCACCACGCGAACCAACCTTATCTTGGATAAGCTTGCGCACAGATAGATCCTGTTCAAGATACTTGGCGTAATCTTGCTTAGCAACGAACCATTTACTGCGCCAGTCTTTGTTAACCTGAAGACGCATGCTAATTGGGTTTACTTTTTGTCCCATTACTTTGTCTCCTTCTTTGCAGTAGCTGGCTTTTTAGGAACGCGCTTTTCGCCATCAACTACTACGGTGATGTGGCTGCTCATTCGTTGGAAAGGCAAGGCACGACCGTGAGCAGCGGGGCGATAACGCTTAATGCGCGGACCAGGTGTAACGGTAATAGAAACGATTTGCAGAGTTTCGGGCTTGAGCTTGTGGTTGTTGTCGGCATTAGCGCGGGCGCTCTGGATAACCTTTTTAACAGGCAGAGCAGAGCGGCGTGGGGTGTGTTCTAGAATAGTGATTGCCTCGGCAACGCTGCGGCCTCGGACTAGGCTGGCAACTACGCCAACCTTACGAGGGCTCATGCGAACACCTTTAGCGACGGCTTGGACGCTCATCTTAGCGACCTCCCTTAGCCATCTTACCGCCGTGGGAGCGGAACTTACGAGTTGGCGAAAATTCACCAAGCTTGTGGCCAACCATGTTTTCGGTAATGAAAACTGGTACGTGTACTTTACCGTTATGAACGGCTACAGTCTTACCAACAAATTCAGGCGCAATAGTAGAAGCCCGTGCCCATGTTTTGATAATGGTACGGTCTTCGGCACCCAAAGCGTTCAGCTTTTTAGCTAGCTTTGGATCGACAAATGGTCCTTTTTTAAGTGATCGGCTCATAATATCTTCCTATTACCTTCGCTTCGCCTGATGACGAGTTTTAACAATCATATTACTAGTACTCTTGCGACGACGAGTCTTGTAACCCAAGGTCTTTTGACCCCAAGGTGTAACTGGTGCGCGCGCCATACGGTGACGACCACCATCACCACCACCGTGCGGGTGATCAACTGCGTTCATAACCACACCACGGACGCCTGGGCGCTTACCCTTGTGACGGTTACGACCAGCTTTACCGATCTTGATGTTCTGGTGCTGTTCGTTACCAACGCTACCAAGGCTGGCAGTACATTCGAGGTGTACCAAGCGAACTTCGCCCGATGGTAGTTTTACCTGAGCGTATTCACCCTCTTTAGCAGCTAGCTGAGCACTGGCGCCAGCTGAGCGAACCATTTGGGCACCCTTGCCGGCTTTTAGTTCAATGGCGTGGATAGTGCTACCAACTGGAATGTTCTTAAGAGGCAGGCGGTTACCGGCTTCGATCGGCGCTTCTTCGTCCGAAACAACGGTTTGACCAACCTTCATGCCGTTAGCGGCTAGAACGTAGTGATAGGTTCCGTTAGCTTCTTTAAGACGGGCGATGCGGGCTGAGCGGTTAGGATCATATTCGATGTGTTCAATAACGGCAGTTGTACCGGTAGCTAGCTTGAAGTTCACAATACGGTAGAACTTTTTAGCGCCACCACCACGGTGTCGAACGGTGATGCGACCTTGGTTGTTACGGCCGTTACCACGACGCTTAACAGCCAATAGTGAGCGAACTGGCTTTTTAGTAGTGATCTCACTCATATCCTGAGTGGTCATGCCACGTTGGCCGGGAGTGTTTGGCTTTAATGCTTTAATAGCCATTACTTGCTCTCCTTCTTAGCCTTCTTGTCGACAGCTTTTTTAACAGCGGCGGCAGTCTTTTCGGCTTTAGCCTCTTCTTCTTCGACAGCTGCAAAAATCGGGATCTGATCACCAGCCTTAAGTCGAACGTAAGCTTTCTTGACGTCGTTATCACGACCCATCAAGGGGCGGCCACCACGGCGATAACTGCGCTTTACTTTACCCTTAAGAATGGCGATATTAACTTCTTCGACAGTTACTTTGAACTGCTCTTGAACAGCGGCAGCCACAGTAACCTTGTTAGCAGTTAGGGGGACCATGAATAAGTAGGTGTTACGGTCTTGGCTCAGGCCATAGGCCTTTTCACTCATGCGGGGCTTTAATGCCATCATCTCAGCCATTATTTTGCTCCTCCGAGCCACTCGCTGACGGCTTTAAGGCCTTCGCTGGTGATAATTATATGATCGGCATTCATAGCGTCGTAGACGTTAATGTAACGAGCTTGGACTAACTTAACGTAGCCTAGATTGCTAACAGCACGCATGGTTTCGGGAGTCTTATTATCGACAACCAGTAAGACATTACGGTCAGCACCAAGCTTAGTTAGCAATTTAACAGCTTCGGCGGTTTTACCGGTTTTAAAGTCTAGGGTTTCGATAACAGACACTTTGCCTTCTTGAGAAGACAGGCTGAGAGCTTGGCGAATGGCTTGGCGCTTAGCTTTAGTGCTCAGGTCCTTAACGTAGTTTTCGTGACCGGTTGGACCAAATACGATACCACCACCGCGCCAGATTGGGTTACGGCTAGAGCCGAAACGGGCTCGGCCAGTTCCCTTTTGCTTCCAAGGCTTTTTACCACCACCGCGCACTAGGCCACGGGTTTTAACCTTGGCGCCAGCTGAACGGCCGTTAGACAGGTAGGTTGTGTAAGCTTGCTTAAGCAGTTCGTGACTAGTTACTTCTACGCCAAAGACATCTTTGTCGAGTTTGGCGGTAGTAGTGGCTTTGTTGCCAGTCTTTGTGTAAGTAGCGGTAGCCATAACGTTATACACCCCTCACAATTACAATGCTTTTACGTGGGCCCGGAACGGCTCCAACTACACCAATAATCTGCTTCTCGGTATCGATCAAGGCAACCTTAAGGTTCTTAACGGTGACTTGATCGTGACCCATTTGACCGGCCATCTTCTTGCCTTTAAAAATGTGTTGCGGATACATTGAGCCAATTGAACCCGGCTTACGAGTATTACCCTTACCACCATGGGTTTTGCGCTGACGGTGGAAGTTGTGACGCTTAATGGTACCGGCCCAACCCTTACCCTTGCTAGTACCAGTGGCATCAACCACGTCACCAACAGAAAAGACCTCTGGTGTAAGTTGGGTTCCTACCTGGAGGTCTTCGGTGATTTCGTTAACGCGGATTTCGCGGACTACTTTTGGTTGAGTCTTAGCTGGCTTAAAGTGGCCGGCTTGGGCTTTGCCCATTTTTTTGTCTTCTTCAAAACCAAGCTGCACGGCCATATAGCCATCAGTGTCTTGAGTCTTAAGTTGCGTAATTGTACAAGGAGAAGCCGACAGAATAGTTACAGCTTGCAAGGTACCGTCTTCTGCGATGGTACTGGTCATGCCAACTTTTCGGGTGATAAGTGCTTTCATTGCTTCCTTGCTTTACGTTTTTGTCTATTAGTTCTTCATAAAAACGCTTGGTGGCCGGTGGTTTCTTTCTCTTATAACAGAGGCGGACCTGCCGATTCACCAAGTTCTATGGAACTTATTAGACTCTCAAAAATTGAGATACCATAACAGATTACCACACCAACACTACACCTGTCAATCCGTTGTTTATTCTACAAAGACCGTGATTCGCTCATTTCTTTGCAACTACAAGCTTTTGTGGTTTGGTATAGGCATGCACGTACTTCCATCTGCCGAAATAACCGGCTTTGCCGACGGCGAGCTTTTTGTGGCAGCAACCCAGAACCACCCCATGAGAACGTCCTACCCGCATATCCGCACACCCCACCTACCAGAACTTAAAGAATTACTGGTGTCTTTGCAACAAAGTGGTTGCATACCGAACACACCACTTAATCGCATTCATTCTGTATTGGAGAGTTTACCGTTGTTTCCAGGTGTCAGTAGTAATCTACAACAATGGCATAACGACCCAGAGTTATATACAGGTGAACAAATCTTTACAATTGCCGATGCTATGCCGTTGCAGTGGGTAGAAGGCAGTAGTCAAGAACCGATTGAACCATATGAAACAATTGCGTCAATTATGGAGCGGGGCTTGACTGTTGTTAGCGCCGGTAGGCTGGCTGTTGTTAGAGTTCACCCGGAACTGGTTCATCGTCGGCCACCCAACGAAAGTCAGGTTCCAATAGCCCGAAATCACGCTCTATTTGTAATCAGCGACTACTAAACAGCGACAGTCAGGCCTATCGGCAGCCATAGGCCGACGAACATGGCCATCAGTAAGATGGCGTACTCGATTTTACGATCGACCTGAAAGTGTTCGTGCATGGCAAAAATCAAACCGATAACCAGACCAACTGGCAAAGGGATGATCATGTCGCCGTTATCTATCCGCACCCAAAATGAGCCAATGATAACGTACATGACGAGCTTCAAAAAGTAGGCGCTATCGGCGACTTGTTTTTGGCTTTTGGTTTTTTTAGGCATTACCTTATTAAAGCACTTGTGCTTAAGCACCACAAGTAAGCTATACTCTAGCGATATGACAGCAGAAAGACAGGCCGACTGGCCAACCGACATTAATTGGGTTTTTTGCGATGACTTTACGCAGATAAACTACAACGGACCAGCTTTTAGAAACATCGACGGTTTTACTGTTGATATAGAAAACGTCCTAACCGATGGCATATCCGGCCGTAACTCGGCGGTTCGCCCCGAGGCGATGGCGACTCTTAACACTATGCATAATGTCGGTAAAAAGATAATTCTGGCCACTAACTGCGTTGATACGAAATTCGTCCAAGAGGTCACCGACCAGATTAATGAGAACCGGCCAGCCGATGATCCGATACGTGTTCTAACTAAAACCCTAGCCGGTCACGGCAAGGTTAATCCTGCGATGTTTCACATTGCCAGTGGCGCCTTATCTATCCCGGTGCGACGCATGGGGCACATCGATGACCAACTCAAAGCCCACCTTGGCGCTTGGCGAGCCCACTATGGCATGCACATTTCAACCCTACCTTGGGGCGAGCACCAACATCCGGGCGTCGAAAAAGCCCGTCCGTTTGAAGTTGGAGTTGTTCGTGAGCTACTTAAGTACCACGCCAACGGGCGTAGCACCAACTATGCTACATCTTAATTTCGGCGTCGCAACCAGCTGGCAAAGATAGATTCATCAAAGAATCGATAGTCTTTGGAGTTGGTTCCAGGACGTCGATGATGCGCTTATGAATACGCATTTCAAACTGTTCACGGCCCTTCTTATAGACGTGCGGGCTCTTAACAACTGTATAAACAGTTTTACGAGTTGGTAGCGGGATTGGTCCAGCAATAGTAGCACCGGTACGCAATGCCGTATCTACAATCTGCTTAGCTGACTGATCAATTACTTTGTGGTCGTAGGCCTTAAGGCGAATACGAATACGTTGTTTGCCGCCTTCGGCTTTTGGTGTTGGGGTTTTTTTGGCTTCAGCCATAATTATTTATCTCCTAATTGGGTTACTGTTTCTAGCTGTTCGACACTTACTGCTCCTAAGAATACGACCTCGACGCCATATATCTCACTCAAGTCAGCGGCGCGACCCTCGTCGCGGACTTCCTCTCCTGGATCTACTGAATACCAGTCAACGATTCGACTTGGATCGTCCGCTGGAGCCCACGCCACTACAGAGGCGGTTCCCTCATGGGCGGCCTCCAAGGCAAAGGCAAAATAGTCTGGTGACTCTGCTGTTGTCATTGATTATCCTTTGTATGAAGTAACATCTTTGGTTCGCTATACAGAACGAAACCAACGACTTTTAGTCTTCACGATTAATTAACAGATTGATTGTACAACAAATCTGTTAAAAAGAAAAGAGCCTCCTGCGAGGCTCTTAGTCTTAGATTAACGTAGTTTTACTTATTAATCTTAGTAACTACACCAGCACCAACAGTACGGCCACCTTCGCGGATAGCGAAGCGAAGACCTTGTTCCATGGCGATTGGGGCGAGCAACTTAACCTTGAAGGTTACAGTGTCACCTGGCATAACCATTTCTTTGTCGGCAGGAAGTTCAACTTCACCGGTTACGTCAGTTGTACGGAAGTAGAACTGAGGCTTGTAACCCTTGAAGAAAGGTGTGTGTCGGCCACCTTCGTCTTTGTTAAGAATATAAACTTCGGCGTCAAATTCGGTGTGCGGAGTAATTGTACCCGGCTTGCAAAGCACTTGACCGCGTTCAATGTCATCACGCTCGATACCACGAAGCAGAATACCAACGTTGTCACCAGCTTGACCTTGATCAAGATTTTTCTTGAACATTTCAACACCAGTTACGGTTGATTTCTTAGTGTCGCGGATACCAACGATTTCGATTTCTTCACCAACCTTAACGATACCTTGCTCAACACGGCCGGTAGCAACAGTACCACGACCCTTGATTGAGAAGACGTCTTCGATAGGCATCAGGAATGGCTTGTCGAGTTCGCGCTTTGGTTCTGGAATAAAGTCGTCCATGGCCTTAACCAGTTCCATAACAGCGTCTTCGTTGGCAGCATCACCTTCTAGAGCCTTGGTAGCAGAACCCTTAACAATTGGGCAGTCGCGGTCAAAGCCGTTCTTTTCCAATAGTTCGCGGATTTCTTCTTCTACCAATTCAACTAGGTCGGCATCGGCCAAGTCCATCTTGTTCATGAAAACGATAATCTTAGGCACACCAACCTGGCGAGCCAATAGAACGTGCTCACGAGTTTGTGGCAACGGACCATCGTTAGCACCAACTACCAAAATAGCACCGTCAATTTGAGCGGCACCGGTAATCATGTTCTTAACGTAGTCGGCGTGACCTGGCATGTCAACGTGAGCGTAGTGACGCTTTTCGCTTTCATACTCTTGGTGAGAAGTAGCAATGGTAATACCACGAGCCTTCTCTTCTGGTGCGTTGTCGATCTGATCATACGCAATTGGTTTGTTTACATCGCTCGGAAGCTTCTTTGCGAGTACAGCGGTGATAGCTGCGGTTAGCGTAGTTTTACCGTGGTCAACGTGACCCATAGTACCAACGTTAACGTGAGGCTTACTTCGGTCAAAATCTGCCATTTATGTCTCCTAATTTGATTATTTACTTATTTACTCGGTCTAGTTGTTTACATACGTAAGCAATAGCTCACGAGAGTTACCGATATATTTTAGCTAATTCCCAGGGGTTTGTAAAGGGGTTAGCTACCTTGTATCTGCTCAGCTGCTTGGTTAGCGTCAGCAACCACGGCATACGCTTGCTGAACCACCTCTGCTGCAGAAGCGCCGGCCATCCCCACGCAACGTGCAAAGCGCATTTGTTGTAGTTTCTCCACACCCCAACTCAGTCCAGCTACAGCTGCATCGCTCAGAAATTCAATGCCATCAATGCCAGCAGGCTTAGGTAAAAGCGATGGGTCCTCGTTCAAGTCGATTACAGGGCTTACTTCATCATGGTCTCGAAAAGCCGAAGGACTTCTAAGGTCTCCAATGGCGCGGGCGTGCCATTGATCGGCCCTTACTAGCTGTTCGGCAACCTTAATGAGTGACATGAACCTACTATAGTATGTATTTTCTCTTGCTGCAAGTGTCTGTTATTTAGCGTTCTTAGCAATGATAGCTTCGGCTACGTGACCAGGTACATCAGCATAGTGGTCAAGCTCCATGCTCGAGCTGGCGCGACCCTGTGTAGAGCTACGTAGGTTAGTGGTGTAGCCAAACATCTCACCCAAAGGAACGAAGGCGGTAATTTCTTTAACGCCACCTGGTAGGTCTTCCATGCTCTCAATGCGACCACGCTTGGCATTTAGATCACCAATGACGTCACCCATAAATTGTTCAGGAGTAACAACAACCACTTTCATGACCGGCTCCATTAGCACTGGGCTAGCGGCTTTAACACCGGCTTGTAGACCTAGTGAACCAGCAATTTTAAAGGCCATTTCGTTGGAGTCAACGTCGTGGTACGAACCGTCATAAAGTTCAGCCTTAACGTCAACCACTGGGTAACCGGCCAAGACACCGTTAGCCATGGCTTCTTTAATACCTTCGTCAACTGGCTTAATGTATTCGCTCGGGACGACACCACCCTTAATTGAGTTGATGAATTCATAGCCCTTACCTGGCTCGTTCTGGCTAAGACGTAGCCAAACGTGACCGTACTGACCACGACCACCCGACTGGCGGACAAACTTACCTTCGGCTTCGACACCGTCTTTACGGATAGTTTCACGGTAGGCAACTTGCGGCTGGCCAATGTTAGCTTCGACCTTAAATTCGCGCTTCATGCGGTCAACTAGGATTTCGAGGTGCAACTCACCCATACCGGCAATAATTGTCTGGCCAGTTTCTTCGTCGACGCGAACCCTAAAGGTTGGGTCTTCTTCGGCCAAACGCTGCAAAGCGATCGACATTTTGTCTTGGTCGCTCTTAGTTTTAGGCTCAATCGCAATCGCCACTGGTGGCTCTGGGAAGGTAATGCTTTCTAGCACAATTGGCTTGTCGAGGTCACATAGAGTGTGACCGGTGGTTGTGCCTTTAAGGCCCACGATAGCGGCAATGTCACCAGCACCAACTTCGGTAACGTCTTCACGCTTGTCGGCCTGCAAACGAACAATTCGCCCAATTCGTTCTTTGGCACCGGTTGAGCTGTTCAATACATAAGAACCAGCCGTGATCTTACCGGAATAAACGCGGAAGTAGGCTAACTTACCGACGAATGGGTCGGCCGTAATCTTAAAGGCTAGTGAGGCAAATGGCTCGGCTTCGTCGGGCTTGCGCTCGATTTCGTCGCCTGTTTTAGGATGAGTACCCCAAGTTGAACCAACATCTAATGGGCTTGGTAGGTATTCGTTAACTAGGTCAAGGACTCGTTCGACGATGACACCACGGCCATCGCCACCGGTGACAATAAAGAACTTACCAGTTAGTACAGCAGTACGAATAGCTTTCTTAATTTCTTCTTTAGACAAACCGTCTTCGCCAACTTCAAAGTACTTTTCTAGAATAGACTCGTCTTCAGCAACGGCGTTTTCGATCAACAGGCTACGAGCCCGCTTAACCTGATCCATCATATCTTCCGGAATGTCACCTTCGATAAGTTCTTTGTCGGTAAAGTCTTTGTAGGTGTAGGCCTTCATCTCAACCAAGTCGACAACACCATTAATGGCTTGTTCAAAGCCGATTGGCAGGTGGATTGGGAAGGCGCGTTTGTTAAGACGGTTATGAATTGATTCTAGCGACTTGTAGAAGTCACCACCGGTTTGGTTAATCTTGTTAATAAAACAGATACGCGGCACGCCGTACTTGTCGGCCTGGCGCCAAACGGTTTCGGACTGTGATTCGACACCCATCTTACCGTCAAACACCACACAGGCACCGTCCAACACGCGTAGAGAGCGTTCTACCTCTACGGTAAAGTCGATGTGACCTGGGGTATCGATAATGTTAATCTGGTGACCCTTCCAAAAACAGGTAACCGAAGCGGCCACGATGGTAATACCACGTTCACGCTCTTGTTCCATCCAGTCAGTGGTAGTTTCGCCTTCGTGCACGGCACCAATCTTGTGATTAAGTCCAGTGCGGTACAAAATACCTTCGGTCGTAGTAGTCTTACCGGCATCAATATGCGCGATAATACCGAGGTTACGAATTTTATCCATTGCTGTTTTCTTGGTTGCCATATCTATCTATACCCCTTAATGGTTCTTAAATTTCGGTGCCGTTATCGTTTTGAAAGGCTAATTGATCTTGAATTTGTGCTAGTTGTGGTTCGGCAGCTGGCGGCATTTCCGGGCCCTCAACTATATTGCGTAGCACATGCACGGCGCTAGCGGCCAGTTTAAAGCCAGCCGCTTCGGCAGTTGCCAAAGGTGCCGGCAAACCTTCGCGGTGCGAAACAAGTACCTGGGTACTATGAAGAAAAGCTCTTGCGCGAAGTGTACCTTCGGTGGCGGCTAGTCGATCAGTGAAAGCCATTACCGTCTACTATCTCGCGAAGTGCGCAAAGGCGCGGTTAGCTTCGGCCATCTTGTGCGTGT
>CAZVKH010000007.1:0-32843 GCA_964627095.1 uncultured Candidatus Saccharibacteria bacterium | reverse complement strand
GGGGTAGATTGTACCAGAATAGTGCAGCTAAATCTACCTAAGGCAGTAGATCACCGAGGCGATAGTCTTGGAGCTGTTGGGTTGAACTGCGGTCGTGCGGCGTACCAGAACCAACCGTTTGGCCGCTGCTGGTTTGGCGTTTGGTAAAAAGGCTGGTTCCATCTATTCCACAAGCACGCAATATCTCGTCGCCACCGGGGTGTGATGACACGTAACTGGTAATGTCGTAAACCTGGCCGCTGATGATTGTCCAACAGTCGTTCTTGCTGTTATGTTTAGCAACTTCGGTTTTGGTAAGGGGTTGGTTGGTGGTTGGTTTTTGAGTGGTATTGGACTGAGAAGTTCCCTCATTCTCATTAAGTTCGGCGGTTATGCGACCGCCAAACTTTGCAATGCCAAACAGACCTACAACCAGTACGGCCACAACTGTTAATACAATTGCCAACTTCTTGTTACTCAAAACGCCACCTCCTCTATTACATACGTCTGCTCACATGATACTGTATAAGTAGATGACTAACGATACAGCTAACCGCTATTTTGCCCTATTTTGCTGGGTTTTAGCTGGGTTTTTGCTGTTAGTGCCGTTTGTAGCTTGGTCCAGCCTGCGTGGTTGGCAGTTTGGCGGCTTAACTGGGCTGGCGGTCTTTCCGTTACTAGGCTTGTGGGCTTGGAGTTTAATGTGGTCGCACTATGCTCTGGCGGCAGTTCGGATACTTAACCCGCAACTTATTAAGAATAAGACTTATAGCATGGTGAGCGGATACGCCGTACTGCTCCTAATATTGTTGCACCCGGCGTTAATCTACTGGAACTTGTGGACCAAGCAAGACAAGTTGCCGCCGCTTAGTGTCTATAGTTACGTCGGTAGCTCACTTAAACTGTTTGTCGTGTTTGGCAGTGTGGCCTTAACGCTATTTTTGGCATATGAGGTATTGGAAAGAATCAAGAATCGCCCGTTAATTACCAGGTACTGGCCCTGGATTAGTTTGTCGCAGATGTTGGCTATGACCCTGGTATTTATTCACGCTGTGGCTTTGGGTCGGACTCTAGGTATTAGCTGGTTTGAGTTCTACTGGGTGATTTTGGGAGCTCTACTAATTCCCTGTTTTGGTTTAGTTGGTCGACTCGATTGGCGACCACCTAAGCGCTAATGCTATATACTTGATTGTAAGATGAACATCCGTGATCCTCGTCAGTACGACAAAGTCCGAGCCGCCCGGCGGGCGCGCCACCGCCACAAAAAGATTCGTCGTGGTATATATTTGCTAGTTGTCGTGATGTTTTTGACGTCATTATTGACGCTTGGTGCCTACGCTCGCCCATTGCCTAAAGTTGATAGCAAGACTATAACTCCACCGACTAGCGCCGAACAAGTGGCGCTCAGTTGGCCCGCGACCGGTCAGGCGGCTATTGGCGTTCTGGGACAGGGCGTGATGGCGCAGACTACCAGCCAACAGCCAGTTCCCACCGCTAGTGTAACTAAGCTGATGCTGGCCTTAGCGGTGCTCAAAAAACACCCTTTGCAGCCTGGCCAGATCGGACCGAGCATCCCAATTACGCAAAATGATGTCGATATATACAATAAGTACATTGCCCAGGATGGTTCGGTTGTTAAGGTCGTGCCTGGCCAGCAACTTACCCAGTACCAGGCTTTGCAGGCTGTGCTGATCCCGTCTGGCAATAACATGGCTGACACCCTGGCAATTTGGGCCTACGGTTCAATGGCGGATTATCACGTTGCCGCCAACCAGATTGCTAAGTCTTTAGGCATGGCGCAGAGTACCTTTGCCGGCGACGCTGGTGGCCTCTTGCCAGAAACCGTTAGTACGGCTCACGATATTGTCTTAATGGCGCAGTCGGCTCTGGCCAACCCGGTAATTAAAGAGATTGTTGCCCAAAAATCAGCCGATATACCAGTGGCTGGTACTATTACCAATACTAACTACCTGCTTGGTCAGGGTGGCATTATTGGCATTAAAACTGGGAATACTGATCAGGCGGGTGGTTGTTTTGTGTTTGCCGCCGAAAGAACCTTGAGTGATGGCCAAAAAGTCACTGCCATCGGTGCCATACTTGGAGCCACGACCAGGGTTCAAGCTATAAATAGTTCCCTGCCGCTGCTAGACAGTTTTTATCGTGGATTTGCGCCTGTAACGGTGGTCGCCAAAGACACGGTCGTGGCGCGTTACGATCTACCGTGGGGTGGCCAGGCTCAAGCCGTTACGGCTCAAGACACCGTTATTATGAACTGGCGTGGCAGCAAAGCAAGTATTAAAGTCACGGCAAACGCCATAAAATCTCCACAAGCCGTTGGCACTGAATCCGGCGCCCTATCTGCCCAAACACCGTACGGACAAGTCACGGTGCCAGTTGTGTTAAAGCAGGCTGTTGGCGAACCAACTTGGCAGTGGCGTGTAACGCGACGCTAGTTTACAGATAATCTGGTGCGGCTGGCAGTCCAAAAAACTCTTCTAAAGTTAAACCGCTCTTGTAAACTTCGGCTGCTAGTTCTTCACCAACGTAGCGTAGGTGCCACGGCTCGGGTATGTAGCCGGTAATTGCTTGTTTACCGGGCAAGTAGCGGACGACAAAACCGTATTTGTAGGAGTTAGCGGCAATCCATTGACCTTCTGGCAGAGCGCCAAAACATGGATCAACTTGACACTTACCGTTACTGGCACCAACATCAAAGGCCAAGCCAGTTTGATGTTCGCTAAAACCGGCGCGGGCACTGTCTAGGTCGGCGGCGGCCTGCCCTTTTTGGGCCACGTAAGAAGCATAGAGTGATCGTTGAACGCCCTCGGAACGATAGCCACTCACTAACTTAAGATTAATATTGGACTGACTCTGGGCGGCTTCGAACATCTTCTTCATGGCATAGGCCGGCAGAGTGCGCACTTGCATTTCTGGTGCACCGGCACTAAGCCGCGTCGGAACGCCTGGAGGTACTAGGTCGGCTGGTTCAAACCCGGCCGGTAGCGGACGACGTTTATTAACAATCACCCAAATGCTGTTGGGGTCTGTGAGTGAGTACTTGGACTTATTAAAGGCTGGCTTGGTATTATCGGCCGTTGCAGGGCTGGTAGCCTTAACGGTTGTCGGTTCATCTTTAACAATTTGTAAATTATTGTTGTGCCAATACAGCAGTCCGGCCACCGCAAAAGCGGCGATAACCACCAGGGTGGTAATAAGTTTACTGCGTTTTACTTTTTTGGTTTTCACTGGCTTCAGTATAGCCCAATGCGCTCATTTCTGGTAGAATAACAGATAAGAATGGCAAAGACAGAACCAAAGAATGTAGCCGACTACATTCAACCGCTTAATATGAACGGCTTGAACGGTCGGATGTTACGTATGCCGCCACCAACTGGTCGCAAACGTGAGATTTTGTTTATCTATGGGCATCACTCCAGCCTAGAGCGCTGGTGGGGTGTAATTCAAGACTTGAATCGCTATGGCGGCGTAACTGTTCCCGACTTACCAGGTTTTGGTGGTATGGATAGTTTTTATAAGATTGGTCAAAAACCATCAATCGATGCCCTGGCCGACTACTTGGCTTCATTTATTAAGCTGCGCTACAAACGCCAGAAAGTCAGTATTGCTGGTCTGTCGTTTGGATTTATAGTAGTTACACGTATGCTACAGCGCTACCCCGACCTAGTTGGCAAGGTCGACCTGCTAATTAGTGTCGTTGGCTTTTCGCATCGTGATGACTTTGCGTTTAGTAAACCCCGCTATTGGTTCTACCGTAGCTTGGCGGGTTTTTTTAGTCACCGCCTGCCAGCCTTTCTGTTTAAGAATATCGCCCTCAACCCACTGGTGTTAAGGGCGGCCTATGCTAAGACCAATAATGCCCAAGTTAAATTTGCCAACCTATCTAAAGAAGACCACCGCCGCATTATGGATTATGAAATCCACTTGTGGCACTGCAACGAAATTCGTACTTATATGTACACCTCTAAGCAGTTTTTAACTGTCAACAATTGCACTGAACAGATTGACCTGCCCTTATGGCACATCGCCGTCAAAGCCGACCAGTACTTCGATCAGCACATGGTCGAGCAGCATCTGCGCATTATTTTCAGTTCCTACCGCCAGTACTATTCGAAAATGGATAGTCATGCGCCCAGCGTGATTGCTGATGTCAAAACGGCTGCGCCGCTACTGCCACCACAAATTCGTCGCGTCCTGGCTAAGAAATAGACAATCAGCCCGTCTGGGTTAGCTGTTTCTGTAACATGATATAATAAGCATAAGATGAAAATTGGGATAGTTTGCCCGTATGATATTGACCGCGGTGGTGGTGTTCAAGAGCATGTTTTGGCACAAGCTAATGAGTTGCAAAAACGCGGACACAATGTCACTATTCTTACCCCTAAACCACGTAATCATAAGCCAGGCATAATTGGCAACGTTAAGGTCATCTTTATTGGCAACTCTACTAAAGTGAAGACGCCAATCAAGACTTCGCTCGAATTAGGAGCCAGTCTTAAAAGGGACGAAGTTGACGATATCTTAGCTAACGAGGCTTTCGACTTGTTACATATCCACGAACCAGAAGTACCATTTTTAGGTGCCCAGATTGTGGCCAAAGCAACCTGCCCAATTATCGCCACCTTTCATGCCATTCATCCCGAAACACCGTTTGCTCGGACCATCGAAACAGTGCGGATTCCCTACTCCAAGTCGATCTTCACCAAGCTAACCGAACTAACGGCCGTATCTGATGCCGCCGCTATTTTTGTGCGTGAAAGAACCGGCCGGAACGTCAATATTATTCCTAACGGAATCGACTTAACTAAGTATACTTTTAAGCCACAGGCCAAGGCGCCGACACAAAAAAACATTCTATATATCGGTCGGCTCGAAAAACGTAAAGGTGTTATTTACCTAATTAAGGCTTACGCCGAACTGGCCAAGCAGCGGGATGACGTTAGTTTGCAACTGGTTGGCGAAGGCGATCTTAAGGACAGCCTGCAGTCATATATAGAAGATAACGACATTCCACGGGTCAGCTTTTTGGGCTACGTTAGCGAAGCAAAAAAACTAACTCTATTGCATCAAGCTTCGGTATTCTGCTCGCCAGCGTTGTACGGCGAAAGCTTTGGTATTGTCCTGCTCGAAGCCATGGCTAGTGGCACGGTAACGATTGGTGGTGATAACGTTGGTTATGCTGGTGTTTTGCATGGTACCGGACGGTTGTCTTTGGTAAACCCTAAGCACACCAAAGAGTTTTCGCGCCGGTTGGATGTATTTTTGGACGATCAGGGCTTGCGCCAGACATGGTTGGACTGGGCCCAAGAGAATGTTAAACAGTACGATTACCCGAAGGTGGTCGACCAGTACGAAAAATTATACCGCGCAATTAAGAAGGGCTCTAAAAGTTGAAAATCGGCTTTGTGCTAGATGATGGCCTCGACTCATTGGACGGCGTCCAGCAGTACATAATCACCCTCGGCAGCTGGTTTAGTAAACAAGGTCACGACGTTCACTATCTGGTGGGCCAAACTAGCCGAACCGATATTAACAATGTGCACAGTCTAAGCCGCAACATGGCAGTGCGATTTAATGGCAACAAGATGACCATGCCCCTGCCTGGCTCTTCTAAAGCAATTAAGCAATTTTTAGCAGCTGAGGCTTTTGACGTCCTGCATGTACAGATGCCGTACAGCCCTTTTTTAGCCGGAAAAATCATCAAACAAGCCCCATCCAAGACTGTTTTGGTAGGTACTTTTCATATTTTGCCATACAGGCGCTTGCAAGCTTGGGGGGCGCGCGGTTTGGCCTGGTGGACAGCTAGAAGTACTAAACGATTACAACAAATCTGGAGCGTTTCTGAGCCAGCCCAAAGTTTTGCTCATAAGTTAGGCATTGAGTCGTCGGTGTTGCCAAATGTGGTCGACACTAAACAGTTTAAAAACCACGATGTTAAGCCTGTAGACGGAGGTAGCAAAATTGTCTTTTTAGGACGATTGGTAGAACGCAAAGGTTGTTTGGAACTACTCAAGGCGGTTGCTGAACTGAGGTGTCAACAGGTTGATGTCAACGTTGTTATTGGCGGCAAAGGTCCACAGGCCGACAGTTTGCAGCATTGGGTTGGACAGCATGGTCTGGACGATGTCGTTGCATTTAACGGTTTTGTAGAAGAAGCCGATAAACCAGCTCTATTGGCCAGTGCAAATTTAGCTATTTTCCCCAGCTTGGGCGGTGAGAGTTTTGGGATCGTTCTAATTGAAGCCATGGCAGCGGGGGCTGAAGTTGTGCTTGGTGGTGATAATCCGGGCTATTCAAGTGTGCTTGGTAGTCTTCCAGAATCATTAGTGACAGCACATGATCCGCATAAGTTGGCTAGCCAAATTGGTCATATCTTAAATGATCCCCAACAGCGCCAGAACTTGCATCGCAAGCAAAAACGGCTGGTTGAGCAATATGACGTAGCGGTAGTTGGGCAGAAACTGTTATCATACTATCAAGAGCTTAAGCAGAAGGGTTAATATGAAACTATTTACCAAACGCGGTGGCGTCACCATCAACATTTCAACCGAAGCAATCCTGCGCACCATATTTTTAGTGATCGCAGCTTTTTTTGTAATTATTTTTGTTGGTCGTATCACACACGAACTAACACTTTTTGCGATTTCTGCCTTTTTGGCACTAGCTTTAAACCCGGCTGTTTCCGGTTTGAGCCGGCGTTTGCGCATTAAGAGTCGCATTAGAGCCACCGGATTGGCCTATCTGGTGGTGTTGGTGCTGTTGACTGGTTTCATTGCCTTGGTGGTGCCGCCGCTGGTGCGCCAAACCAATGACTTTATTCGCACCATACCAAGCACCGTTCAAAACCTCAACGACAGTAACTCGGCACCCGGTCGCCTAATTGATCGCTATAATCTGCAGGATCAAGTCGATAAGGTTAGTGATGACCTAAAGGATCGTACTGGCGATGTGCCTGGTTTAGTCGTCAATACGGCTGGTCGGGTCGGCGGAATATTCATCTCGCTTATTACGGTAGTTGTTTTGACGTTTATGATGTTGGTCGAAGGGCCGCTTTGGTTCAAGCGCATACTGGCTATTATGCCCCAAGATAAGCAGGCCGATTATAAAGATATCGGTGGCAAAATGTACAAAGTTGTTACTGGCTACGTCAACGGTCAGGTGCTTATTGCTGCCATTGCCTCGTTCTTTTCGTTCGTAGCAATTCTAATAGCTAGTCAAATAACCAACGCCAGTATAAACGCTGCCGCCTTGGCTGGTATTGTCTTCTTGTTTGGCTTGATTCCACTGATTGGTAATACCATTGCGGCCGTTATCGTGGTGGTCTTGAGCCTGTTTGTATCAACACCGCTAGCAATAATTATGGCCATTTACTTCCCTATTTATCAACAGATCGAGAACGCCACCTTGCAACCACATATCCAGGCCAAAACTAACCAACTCACGCCCTTACTAGTATTTATGGCAGCTTTAATTGGTGCTGGCTTCGGCGGTATTATGGGCGCCTTTATAGCCATACCAGTAGCTGGTTGCTTGCGCATACTTGCCGAACATCATTTTGGTGATAGTTTGGTCCCAACCGAAAAAAGCGTTAAAGAAGCCTAGGCTCGGTGCCAGATCTGTCCGTAGGCCGTATCACGGACGCCCAGGCCGGATTTTAGCAGCTCATTACGTAAAGCATCGGTCGCTTCCCAGTTTTGCTTAGTGCGGGCGTGGTTGCGGCGCTCTAGCAAGTCTTTTTGATCGTCAGTAATGTCTGTTTGACTAGCCAGATCAAAACCCAGTAAATCGTCGATTTGTTCTAGGAGCGCAACAAAGGCTGGCTGGTCGTTGCTACTCAGCTGGCTGTTTTCTAGGGTTTTAGCTAACAAACTAATTGTTGCTAGCATTTGTGGTGTATCAAGATCATTCTGAGCATGCTTCAGCAGTGTTTGGCTGGCTTCACTTATAGTCTGGGCATTGTCTTGGTCGCCACCACTTTGCCAGCGCAAGGCAGCCATGGCGTAAAAGGCTTGTAAGCGGTTCTGGGCGGCAGCAAGGTTAGACCAGCTAAAATTGAGCGGGCTACGGTAATGAGCTTGTAAAACCAGCATTCTAAAAACAATTGGCTCATAGCCCTTTTCGCGAACATCGCGTAGCGTAAAGAAGTTGTTGAGACTTTTGCTCATTTTGCGGCCTTCGACTAACAGATGCTCGTTATGAACAAAATACTGGGCGTAATTATGGTCGTTTATGGCTGTGCTCTGAGCGATTTCGTTTTCGTGGTGCGGAAAAATTAGATCGACTCCACCAGTGTGGATGTCGAATGGTTGACCCAAAGCGCCTACGCTCATGGCCGAGCATTCAATGTGCCAGCCCGGACGACCTGTTAGGTCATGGCCATCGAGTTCAAATGGCCACGCCGGCTCATTGGCGCGCTGCGTCTTCCAGAGAGCAAAGTCATGCGCCGACTCTTTATCGTATTCGTCATTATTGATACGGGCAGTGTTGGTGTTGGCAGCTTTTAGCTCAAGCAACTGTCCGTACTTTTTGCCGGCGGCCCGATATTTCTGGATGGAAAAGTAAACACCATCGGCGGCAATGTAGGCAAAGCCGTCGTGGTGTAGTTTGGTTATCAATTCTTGCATGGCTGGAATGCTGTCCGTGGCACGGACAAACTCAATAGCATCAACGTCGTTGCCAATGGCATGCATGTCATTCAGGAAGATTTGTTCGTATTCTCTGGTTAGGTTCTTAAGGGCTTCTTCGGGGCTGGCGTCTGGATTAGTTTGCTGACTACGATTGATTGTCTTGTCGTCGACATCTGTAAAATTCATGACATGCTGGGCTGTTAAGCCACTGGCCTGGAGACTGCGGCGTAAGATATCGGCCGTTACAAAGGCGCGCAAGTTGCCAATGTGTATATGGTCATAAACAGTTGGACCACAACTATATATAGTGGCCTGGCCGTCTTTAAGCGGTACAAAGGCTTCGACCTTTTTGCTGAGAGTGTTATGCAGTTTCATTGTTATTATCCTGTTCAAGTTTGTCGAGTAAGCTGGTGGCAGCCTCGATACACTCTGATTTGATTTGGCTGAACGGGCGGCCATCGCTAACTTTAAAGCCGCTGGCATACTTGTGGCCACCACCACCAAAGCTTTGGGCCAGGTCGTTGGCAATGCCAATGCCGTAGTTGGCGCGGATCTTGCCGGTTACTTTGCCGTCTTTGTACACTTTAAAGGCTATGGCAATGTCGGTTTTTTCTGTCATGCGCATATCGTCCATCACTAAAACTGATGGGTTGTAAACTGGGCTGTAGGTTTGGATTTCTTCCCATGGAATGGTTACCGTGGCGATGCGGTCGTCGTTGTGATATTCGACCCGTTCTAGCAGCCGACCCTTGTAGCGTGTTAGCTCGGGTGATTTACGCATTAAGTCGCGCCGCAGGGCTTCTAATTTGGCCAAACTGACGCCTTCTTCAACTAGTTCGCCAATAATATGGATACTGCGTGCCCCTGTTCCTTCGCTAGTTAAGCCCAGACTGTCGGACATAATTGAGGCAGCTAGCATCTCTTTGGCTGGCAGGCTTAAGGGCCAGTTGAGTTGCTTGGCTAGTTCGTAAATTAGTTCACCAGTCGCAACCACCGGGTGATTACACATAACGGTAGCATAAGGCAGACCGGCTTCGACATTATGGTGGTCGAGCACGATGCAGGGTTTGGTGGTAACTTGGTGGCGTTGATTACTAGTTTTGAGAGTTTCGAACAGGTCGTCACTGCTGGTATCGACGATAATGCAGACATCAAACTTCTTCGGTATTTCTTTATTTACCCTGTCCCAACCTGGTAGATGCTTAAGATGGGCCGGCATGTCAATGCCACAGTATAAATATGGCTCTAAACCAAGGTCGCCCAAAATATGCTCTAAAGCCAAAGCGCTGGCTAAGCTATCACCATCTGGATTGTCGGCTTGCATGATGACAACTGCTTGGGCATCTTTAAGAATGTTAGCAATCCGATCAGCTTCTGGATAGACAGGCGTTTTCATTAGTTATTAGTATACCTTATCGGCCAGCTACATGAGCTGACGGCCTTCGAGTGCACGGCTCAGGGTTAGCTGGTCGGCGTACTCTAGGTCAAGGCCAATGGGTAGACCGCGTGCCAACCGGCTGATTTTAACAGCGCGGTCGCCCAGTTGTTGCTGAATGTACAGAGCGGTTGATTCGCCTTCTACACTGGCGTTGGTGGCCAAAATAATTTCGGTCACCTTATCTTCGTCAATGCGACTAACCAGTTCGTTAATGTGTAACTGCTCAGGACCAATACCATCAATTGGTGACACCAAACCTCCCAGGACATGATAAGTTCCCTTAAAGTCACCGGTTTTTTCTAGGGCAACGATGTCAAATGGCTCGGCCACCACTGCAATTACGGTTTTATCGCGTGAGGCGTCGGTATATAAGTCGGAGTACTGCTTGCCTTTCTCGATAAGTGCAAAGGTTTTAGGGCAATAGTCAATGCCAGCGTGTACGCCGTCGAGCTTGGCGGCTAACTGCTTGCTTTTATCTGGCGTAGATCTTAGCAAGTAATACGCGTAGCGCTCGGCCGTACGCGGCCCAACACCAGGCAGTAAGCCCAGGGCTTCAATTAGGTCGTCTAGTGCCGGTGGCAGTATCTTCATTAAATACTAGAGTCCGAGGTCGCCCAATGAACCCATTAGAGGCTGCATCTTTTCGGCGGCAACCTTTTGGCTTTCGGCGATTGCTTCTTTAACGGCTTCTTCGATGTTGCGCTCGAGTTCACGGATATCGTCCAAGTCAACATACTCGGGGTCAATGTGGATCTTTTTAATTTTTTGTTCACCAGTAATCTCTACCTTAACAGCACCATCACCCTTTTCTACTGTAATAACTTGTTTCTGTAGTTCTTTTTGAACTTTGCGCGCTTGCATTAGCATCTTGGCTTGGTCAAATCGACTCATAGTAACTCCTTGGTTATCCAACCATTATAACAAAACCTAGGCACTAATATCTAAATTCTACGGTTGTGGGCAAGCCAGTCGCCGTGAGTCCTCGCTAGGGCTGTGGAAGACACGTCTCCTTTACTGCCCAACCTTAGTATTTCGATATTAGAGTTTAGGGAGCTTTATTAAAGACCAGCTTGGTGGCTGGGGTGCGTGGCCAGGCTATAAAGTAGCTGCGCAGATTGTAGGTGCAGGCTAAGGCAACTACGAATGATACAACGGTGATCCCGGCAATTCTTGCCAACGGATTACGTGGAAATACTGTAAACCATTGTTGCAGGAAGAGCGCTATTCCGGCCGTGATAACAACAAATATTAGCGGCATGGCAACGGCTAAGGCGATCCAACCGTTAAATACAGCCAGTCCAAAGCCCAATAGAATGATAACTATGACAGCCCGCACACGGTCGAGTAAACGGTAATAGTTTAGGACAAACAAACCTAATACAGCCATAACTAAGCTAAAGACATCGAACATCGGCGTTCGACCAAGCCAGTAGACCGGCATAACCGGACCACGCAAAGCGATCCAAACTGGTATGTGCCATAGGTTCGACCAGAATTGACCAATATTAATCCGTGATGGGATGTATAGCCAATCTCTGATTAGGACGGGGTTTAGGACAAAACTATAGATTAGCGGGGCGACGCCAACGGTTACGGCTAGGATAGTTAGGGCGGCTAGCCAACGTGGTATAGAAGACAGTTCGCTGGCTACAACTTTTCGCTGCCAAATTAGCATCGGAATGATCAACCAGGCTAAACCTGGTACGTAAAAACTGCAGCCTAGTATCAGAACGCTGGCCAAGATGGTGCGAATGCGCGGCGCATTTACCGACTTAAGTCGCACTCCAACCCACAGCAACCCGATCGTGGTGGCGTACATGATTTCTGGTGTACCCAGGCGGGCAAAATGCAAAAACCAGGCCGAGCTTAAAAACAGGGCACCGCCCAACAAGGCCACCCGACGGCTGTACCAGTTCCTGATAATATCAAAGAAGATGACGATAACGGCTAAGCCCCACAAGGCGCTAACCGTACGCATCCAAAAGGCACCGTTACGCCCTAGACTAATCAAGACGTACTGCATTAGTTTATGAGGCAAGAATAGCGGGTTCTCGAGTATTTTTCGGAAAGAATTAGCGTTGGCCCGAGCCGCCAATTCGGGCGTACTAAAACCTGGCACCAAAGTGCCGAGTTGGTACCATAGAACCATAGTTACAAATAGGCCAATCAGTAGAAGCGCCAAGGCTTGTCGCCAATAATCCCCCACCAACTTACTCAAATGCTTACTCATGCTTATGGCTAGTATAGCATTAATTAGTCACGAAACGGTTGGTCGTGCTTGGTGTCGAGCGAGCTGATGCGCTGCTTTTCGCGGTCAAAGTATAGCTCGACGTTACCGACTGGTCCGTTACGGTGTTTCTTGATCATTACGTCCATGATGTTCACCCGGTCAGTTTCGGGGTTGTAGTAATCTTCGCGGTATAAGAAGGCGACCACATCGGCATCTTGTTCGATGGAGCCTGATTCACGCAAGTCCGACAGTTGCGGATGCGGCGGTGTCCGGCTTTCGACCGAACGGCTTAACTGGCTCAAGGCAATAACTGGCACATTTAATTCGCGGGCGATGCCCTTTAAACCGCGTGATATCTCGGAGATTTCCTGTACACGATTAGACTCGCCACCAAAACGCGAACCGCCACTCATCAGCTGTAGGTAGTCGACGATAACTAAGCCTAAGGGGTGTTGGTGAGCTTCGCGGCGGGCTTTGGTGCGCATTTCGCTAACTGTGATACCCGGTGTATCGTCAATATAAATCTTGGCCTCGCTTAGTGTGCCCATGGCATGGCCAATCTTCTCGAAGTCACTGTCGGATAGGTTACCGGTGCGCAATGCCCAAGCATCAACACCTGATTCGCGCGCTAACATACGGTCAACCAGTTGTTCCTTGCCCATTTCAAGGCTAAATATCAGTACGGCCTGTTGAGCAGTTACGGCGACGTTGTGGGCTAGGTTCAGCATAAAGGCGGTCTTACCCATAGAAGGACGAGCGGCAATAATAAATAGGTCGGAACGTTGTAGGCCAGCCAGCTTGGCATCGAGGTCTTTATAGCCGGTCGGCACCCCGCGCAATTTGCCCTTATCTTTATGGAGTTCATCTAAACGCTCAAAGCTGTCGGCTAAAATGTTTTCGATACTGGCAATGTCTTGCTGGACGTGTTGCTGACTAACTTCAAATAACTTGGTCTCGGCTTCTTCGATTAACTCTTGCAGGTCTTTAGCCTCGTCGTAACCAAGACCAACGATATCTTGGGAAGCCTTAATCAGACGACGTCGCAACGATTTTTGGGCGACAATTTGAGCATACTGCTCAACATGGGCGGCGGTTGGTACAAAGTTGGTTAACTCGGTTAGGTAGGAGGCACCACCAACCGCTTCTAAAAAGCCGGTGGCTTTTAACTGGTCAGAAAGAGTTAGGACATCGATTGGGCTGTGTTGCTCGTTGAGCTTGGTTATGGCTTCGAAAATCCGACGGTGACGCTCTTCGTAAAAGTCTTCGGCACGGATGGTGTCGGCAACTTTAACCAAGGCGTCACTATCAATTAAAATCGCACCCAGCAAACTAGCTTCGGCTTCGCTGTTCTGCGGTGGAATTGTAATTTTGCTATTTAGTCCCTCTGGTTGCATGGTATCTATGATTCTAGCACTTCGGCGGCGCCAAAAATATTGCTTATGGTCTGGAGTGAATCTGCTTCGGCCGGTGCGCTAACGGTTTTAACGGGCGCGGGTTTAGTTGCGGTGGTCTTAACGACGCAACTAACTGCCACTGGTTTACCAAGCTGTTCACTTAAAAGTTCGGTCACAATCTGCTTGTTCTTGGCCTCTTTGAGACGTTTTTGATGGAAGGCGAACTGACACTCCAGGACAACACCAGCATCAGTTTGGCTTGGCTGAGCCATTCTTAACACCCCATACAAGGTGTTGTACTTCTTTTTTACAGCCTGTAAAACAGCGTCCCATGCCGTGTTTAAGTCATCTGTTACCTGTACCGGCACATTGTCTTTAGTATTTAGGGTTTCTGATTTAGGTTTTTCTACTATTACCTCCGGTGTCGCCACTTTAGCTTTTAGAATTTCGGGTTTCGGGCTCTCTGGCTCCGCCACTTCTTCTTTAGAATTTCCCTGGCCTAGGTTGATTCCCAACAAGATCACCTCTAATTTCAACGCTGGGTCGCTACTGGCTGATACTTCAATCAGTTCATTCAATAGATTGGTCATTACTACTGGCTGGGCGGATTGACCGTTTAAAAGCTGTGACCGAACGGCTTGCATTAGCTGTTTGGCTAGCAGGCTGGGTTCGTAGCCGTGCTGAGCGGCGTCTTCTAGCGTTTCGATAATGGTCTTGGGCGTACCGCTTAGGGTGGCGGCTAGGAGGGCTTCTACGATTGTACTAGGGGCAATGCCCAGCATGTCGCGCACGTCGTCGGCTTCGATTGGGCGGCCCAGGCTACTAACTTGATCGAGCAGACCAATACTATCTCTAAAGCTGCCATCGCCGTGCTCAGCAATTAACTGCAGAGCTTCGTCGCTGATAGTCAACTTCTCTTGTGTGGCAATCATGCGCAGGTGCTCAACGGCTTGACTGGGCTCGATCGACTTAAAGTGAAAACGTTGGGTGCGGCTAATAATAGTTTCGGGCAGTTTGTGAGCTTCAGTCGTGGCTAGAATGAATATAACGTGGGCTGGCGGCTCCTCAAGTGTTTTAAGTAAGGCATTGAAAGCCTCTTTAGTGAGCATATGGACTTCGTCGATGATGTAGATCTTGTATTGTGCACTGGTTGGGGCAATATGGACTTTGTCGCGTAAGTCGCGAATTTCGTCAATGCGCCGATTACTGGCAGCGTCGATTTCGATAATATCGATGTGCGGTGTGTCGGCGCCGTAGTCTAAGCCATTAATTTCATGAGCCAAGATACGAGCGATGCTGGTTTTACCGACGCCGCGTGGACCTGTGAACAGATAGGCATGGCTAATCGATCCCTTTTTTATGGCATTTTGTAGAGTCGTAATAATATGTTCTTGGCCGACAATTTCGGACAGACTCTTAGAACGGTATTTGCGGTATAAAGCTTGGCCCATAGTACCTATAGTATAAATCCTAAGTACTAATATCTAAATTCGAAAACGTTGTAGTTTAGAGGGCGGCTTCGAGGGCGGCCCACTCGGCACCGTCTTCTTCGGGAACATTCACGCTAACCTGGTCGCCAGGCTTGGCTTTAAAATAAGTGACGCTAGCCAGTAGTACGCGATATTCAGTTTCGCCAACCTTAACGAAGTAGTGACCATCTTTTTGTTCGAGTACTCCAACGATTTGTTTGCGAGGTATCGGGCCAATTTGCTTATATAGAAAAGCGCCGTCATCGGCAATTGTAAGCTTTAAGATATCACCCTGGACAAGCTTAGATTTAGAGGCGTAGTTGGCCGGTACTGGGTAGGTCTTACCGTCGCTGCCCATCATATTTTGGCCGTCAAAGACACCTTCGATGACCTTACCAAGGTTATCTTCTACAGTTGAAGCTGTTACCACTGGGTCATCACCAACCACACTAACAAGCAGCTCTTTAGCGGCTGCCAGGTTGGTTTCGGCTTCTTGGATGAGTGCCCTGAGGCGTTTGATTTGTTTATCTGCTATGTCTGCCATATTTGGCCCCCGGGCTACTTCTGTCTTTGTTTACCTACACTTTATGCCCTCAAGCTACCATGTTTAGAAGGCCAAGTCAAAATTAGGGGCTGGTATTCTGTGGAAAAGTATAATTTCTTATGCTTGCCTCTGCCTGCTATACTTTAACGGTACCAAACATAAGAGAAATACCAAACATGTCTAGACTACCAGTTCCAGGCTCTGATTCAGGTAATTGGGGGGATATCCTCAATGACTTCTTACTGGTTGCACACAATGCCGACGGTACTGTTCAAGATACCGGTGTAATCGCTGCTAAATACGTTAAACCCGGTAGCGGCATACCAGAAAGCGACCTAACAGCGGCTGTTCAGACTAAACTAAATGCTGCCGGTGGTATTCCGGCGACAATAGTTGATGCCAAGGGCGATCTGATTGCTGGTACGGCCGCCGATACTGTGGCGCGCGTCGCAGTTGGTACCAATGGGCATGTTTTAACGGCCGACTCTTCTTTAGCCACGGGTGTTAAATGGGCAGCTGTCAGCGGTGGTGCTTCGGCTTCCGAAACTGCCGTTTATGCCCAAAAAGCTGCCCTGCTTGATCCACTCACAATTGAGCCTATGCAATCCGGCACATTCAACTATGTAATTGGTGCTAACGAAACCAAGTGGTTGCTGTCGTCCTGGAATACTAAGCTTGGCACAGACGGGCGTTTGGACTTGCGTGAAGCCCGTGATCCAATACCGTTACGCAATATTACTATGACCGGTAATTCGGCCACACCTGGCAGCGTGTCGACGGCGGCATTCATAAATACTGCACTGGCTACTTATACGGACGCCAAGGAAACCTTTTACCAAAGAACTCTTGATATATCACAGCTCCCCACTAAATACCTGGGTGTCGAAGGGGGCGATAGTTACAAGCCGTTCATCCCCGGACCTTACGGCAACATTTTGGTGAGTTTCACGTTTCATGATGTTGCTTGGTTCGCCTTAACGACGCCACATGGACGATTGGCTTCTCTATTACCGATTCACGACGAAATAAGTGATAACGGCGCTGATGACCTTAGGATGTCGCGCAAACTATGGATGCCGGTCAGTAAAAACATCATGAGCGGTGTTCTAACTGGTGCTGGTGGTGGGCCACAAGATGCCGAAGCCGGTTTAACATATGTAATTTTGCCAGCCTCTTGGTCGGATATAAACGACCCAGTTGCTTCATATTTGTTCCGCGACGACTTTATGGGAGCTACGCTTGATACCACGACTAACTGGAACCGTGTCCAGGCTGGTGCTAATACCGTCGAAATTGATACCAACTTTGCTGCTTTACTAGTTAACGGTGGGGCTGGCTGGGGTGCCGACGGTCTTTATACTAAGCAATCATTTACTAGGGCTAACGGTCTAACTTACCTAGTTGATGTCTTTATTAATGGCGTCGACTTTATTACCGGTTTCCATGATGGCACCGGTTATAGCTACACCGACTTTAGTCACGGCGTATTATTCTCTTCTCTTGGAACCGACATTTACATTTTTGAAGACGGAGTTAGTCGTGGCGCAGTTGGCGACTTTACTACATCTGGCATGTACCGGTTACGGATAACCATTGCCGGCGCCGGTGCTGTTTATGAAATCCAAGGAGGGCCTGAATATGCCGCTTTGGGTGGCACAACCTGGACTAACATTACTCCCGGTACAAGTACTTCGGCCGTCAATAGCTTGCGCGTTGGGGCATCGGCCGAGAATAACTACCCCATTTACATCAGCGACGTCCGGGTTTATAGCCAAGCCTAGTTGACGCTTACGCTTTAATTAGTTATATTGGCTCTAATAATAAGGAACAAAAAAAATGCCAAAACAAACCTCTGCCCGTAAATCTAGTAAAACTGTAGTTCGCAGTACCAAAAATTCCTTTAAAAAATGGCAACTAGGCCTAGCGGCTGTAGTAGTCCTGGTTTTAGTTGGTGGTCTTGGCACCTACCTATATACACAACAACAGAAGAAAGATATTCAAGCCAAGGCGGGTGCGTTTAAGTTGAGGCCACAGGATTACGAATACAAGGCAGAACCTACCATGGATTTGGCTGTTTGTAAGACTGGCGGAAACGACGTCAGATTTATATATACAATAGAACTTTGGAAATGGTACCTGTTAAGAATGGATCGCGAAAAACCAATTTCGACTGGGGCCTGGAGCTCTACAGCTGCTGTAAACGGTACAAGATCAGGATCAAGCTTTGCAAATGGCTGGTATAGAGTCGGTAACCACATGTTTAGCTCTATCACGATCAGAACTAGCAACAGCTATCCTTGGGTTAAGGCTTTGGCGGACTTAGATACGCCTCCACCATATTCCGGTCAAGATGGTTTTAGTTCGAAGTATATACATCGAAACTTTATTCCATACTGCTAAATACCATGTGACATAAAAAGAGCCCCACTAGAGGGCTCTTTTAGCTAGAATGAATTAGTTGTTAAGCTAACTCTACAGTTGCGCCAGCTTCTTCCAAAGCTTTTTTGGCGTTGTCGGCGTCTTCTTTTTTAGCCTTTTCGAGGACGGTCTTAGGAGCGCCATCAACGATTGCCTTGGCTTCACCCAAGCCTAAGCCGGTGATGTCCTTAACAGCCTTGATAACAGCTACCTTTTGAGCGCCAGCGTCTTTAAGAACGACGTCGTATTCGCTCTTAGCTTCTTCGGCAGGTGCAGCATCGCCACCAGCCGGTGCAGCCATAGCTACAGCTGGAGCAGCGGCGCTAACGCCCCAGTACTCTTCTAGGAACTTTACGAACTTGCTAATTTCTAGAGCTGACATCTTGTCGAGTTCAGCAACTAGTTTTTCGAACTCTTTAGGAGTTTCAACTTTCTTGTCTTCGTCTGCCATGATTTTTCTCCTTAATTTATAGTGATTCGGCGCGGGCGTTCAGGACGTTCAAGACGCCACGGACATTACCGGCCATTACATTAACAAAGCCACTCAATGGAGCAGCAATGGTACCAACCAATATGCCACGGAGCTGATCCTTGCTTGGCAATGCTGCCAAAGCTTTAACATCGTCGGCCGCAATAAAGGTACCGTCGGCGCTGATCGCACCCATAAACTGAAGGGTTGGTTGTTTCTTGGCGAAGTTAGCCAGCACTTGGGCTGGGGCGGCTTCGTCTTGGCTGTTAAAAGCGTACAACAACATACCATTTAGAGCCGATGTATCGACGTCCTTAAGGGTTTCGTTGTTCTGCAAAGCTTTAATAACTAAGCGGTTCTTGACCACCTTAAGAGTGGTGCCATTCTGCTTAGCCTCGCGGCGCAGTTCTTGCAACGCTTTAACAGTGGTGCCTTGGAAGGCAGTAACAACCGTCATGCGTGATGCACTCAGGAGTTCTGCGACTTCGTCGACAACTTCGTTTTTCTTGTTTTTGGTTAGAGCCATATAGTTACTCCTATTAGTTGTATCGACCTAGAACTTGGAGCGTTACCAGTAAAAAAGCCTCTGACTTACATCAAAGACTTAATCGCTGCGAAACAATGAATTGTTTGTGCCTCGGCGACATTATTAAGGTTTGTATTGCTACTCGCCCGTCGCTGTCTTTGGTAACTAGCCGTAATTATAGCAAAATAACAGATACAGTGCAATACAGTTTTAGTTGGTGTATAGCTGCATTGTAGAATGGGCGACAGGTTGATGCCATTTAGTAAATGATCTTAGTACTTCCTCTAGGGCAAACGGATCAGGATTTTCGAAGCCAATCAGTACTTTGCCACGGTCACCACCGGTGTTTTTGTACTGGAATAAACTGATATTCCAGCGCTCGCCCACCTGTTTCAAGAAGCCTGTCAAAGCGCCCGGCCGTTCTGGAAACTCGAGATGAAAGAAGCGCTCATCTGGCTGAACCGGGTCACCTGAGCTCATTAGCTGACTGCCGTAACCACTTTCTGTAAATGGATCGTGCGAAACGTCATGGAAGCGAAATTTATGTGACCTTAAGCTAGTTGCAAAACTTTCCCGGGTAGCCCCGGCCATAAACTCGACACCTACCATAAAGCGAGCCTGGTCGGAATGGGATTTACGGTAACGGAACTCGGTGATACTGTGCCCATTCATGACTTCTTCGCACAGCTGTAGCAATGACCCTGGTCGTTCTGGTAGATCAATAACAAATAGCCCTTGTCGCTCTCGGCCGATCTCGCTCCGAGCGGCAATATGTTCTAAGCGCGAGAATGACATGTTGGCGCCACTGCAAACGGCCACAGCCGTTGTGTCGTAGCCAAAGCGCTCTTGCTGAGCAAAGCAGGTAATGCCGGCGATCGCCAAAGCCCCAGCCGGCTCAAGAATGCGCCGGGTCTCGTCGTAGTAGGCCTCGATGGCGGCAGCAATCATATCATTATCAACTGTTATTAACTCGTCGGCGTACTTACGAACCATACTAAAGGTTCGATCGCCAACCCTTTTAACGGCTACACCGTCAGCAAAGGTGCCGACATGATCAAGTTCAACCGGATAACCGACCTCCAATGATTGCTTCATGGCACTACTATCTTCGGGCTCAACGCCAACCACTCTTATAACTGGTCGACAGTGTTTTAGGTAGGCGGCCATACCGGCCAGCAAACCGCCACCGCCAACAGGGACGAATACGTCGGTTAGGCCATAGCTTTGATTGTAGTCCAGGAGTTCTTTGGCAACCGTGGCCTGACCAATGATTGTGTTGGCGTCGTTAAAGGGATGAATGAATGGTAGACCGGCTTCTTCTACCAATGTTTGGCTGTAATTGTAGGCATCAGAATAACTGTCACCCTCTAGAATTACTTCGCCACCTAGTTGCTCAACAGCCCGAATTTTCACTAAAGGCGTGGTTCGAGGCATGACAATCTTGGCCTCAATATTAAGAAAACCGGCAGCGTAAGCAACACCTTGGGCATGGTTGCCGGCACTGGCCGCTAACACGCCATTGCGAAGTGACTCGGGGTCACGTTCTTGGATCTCTAGAATGTTGTTGAGTGCACCGCGGACTTTAAATGAACGTACTGCTGTAGCGGTTTCATCCTTTAGCCTGACATCGACGCCAATACCTTGGCTGATCTGAGGTGCATAATCTAATGGTGTCTCTGGGACAAACGATCTAATTCGTTCGGCTGCTTCGGCAGTGCGAACTACCATGCTGTCGATATCTAAATTGTAGGTTTGGTCTGGGTTAGCCATTTAGTTACTTCTTATGTTTTATAGCTTGTATTTAAAAACCCCGCTGTGGCGGGGCTGGTTGACTGTATTGAATAACTCAGCGCCGCGCTTGCGGAGGCATAATAATCGAACCGATGCCTTGATGAGTCATTGCTGATATCTTGCACCAACTTCTAGGCGCTGTCAAATTTTCTGGTTGACATAGCGCGCTAAGGCGCGTACAATTCACCCCTGTGAAAACCTATCGCTCAACCACTACAGCTAAGCACAACCGTTTCTGCGGCCTCGTGCTTATTGCTGCCTAATGGTTGGATGACTGGTTCATAAATTAATCGATACAAGATAAACCGGCTTCCAACCACGAGGGAGTCGGTTTTTTAACGGGAGAAATACCATGGCGATTATCGAAGCCGATGAGCAACAACTAGATGGAGAAGTAATAGCTGGCCAACAGCTAGCGATTGCGCGCCACGAGCTTTCTGAGCTGCTTGAGCACCGCCAGCCAGATGCTATTGGCGTAGTTGATCGTGTGGCAGGCTACGTAAATGCTTTCCAAGGCCTACACTTCGAAACAAACCTCACAATTACCCGTCGTACCCTACAGAACCCATCCCGCGTAGTAAAAATGGAGGCCGAAACCTTGCTTGGTTACTCTATTGAGTGCGTAGAAGACGTCGAAAGTAGGCTGGCCAGTTATCGCCATGATGATGTGTCCGAAGCGCTAAGAGCCGAAGCCATATCACCCATCCCCCGTGCATTTACAATGACACTGCTTGATATAATTGACGAATATACCGGACGGTTGTAAAATTTCTGAGCAAAGTGAATATTATGGGAATTAACGAAGAATTACCAACTAAAGCATTTACATGGACACCTCTGGCGATAGAGGTTGGTCTTGAACATGTCGGCAATTTAGAGCCACCGATGTCTGATTTAGAAGCTCTTGCTGTCGGCGGTATGCTTAGAGGCGAAAAGGTAGAGTGTACTAGTAAAGATCCGCTGGAAACACAACAGATCGAACTGCGTTACGAGATTGTGACAGCTCGCGACCGCAAACGTAATGGTTTCGACTACGACGAACGTATGTTCGGTTTGTCTTCATTGGTTGCTGCTCTGCGCGAAAGCGAAGACGTTGTTGCTAAACAAGTAGCTATGCTCGATCCGGCAGTTAGCTCAACTGCTGTAGTTTAAACTGGGTGTATTTTTCGGCTGCCAAACGAGTCAATTCTTCATCTTCACCCTTATTTACAAAAATCATGGCGTCGGCCAACATGGGGTGAACCTGGGCCACTTTTTCGTGCATGTCTTGAACTAGTTTACGGTAGCCAGGGTGTCCTTGCGGTGAGGTTCTTAACTCATGTAAATGGAAGGCTTCGCGGGCGTTGTAGGTGATCTTCCAGCGCATGCGGTGGCCTAGCAAGGTGGCATATTGGGCTTCTAGACCGTGATCATGTTGCTGCAAAAAGCTGTATAACTGCAGGCTGAGGTCAAAGCAGGCTTCGTAAGTATCGGTCAGGTCGGCATCTTCAACTAGCTGCGGAATTTCGTAGCCGTAGCGAGGTGTTAAGAACTGCCATTCAAAGGCATCGACCATGCGGTGGCGCTGCAAATCACGGAAGATACCATAGTCACACACCAAATCCCAGCTGTAGTGGGCCTTTTCGAGCGCTCTGCCCGGTTTGTGGCGTCGGTTAAGCCTTTCACCCACAAAAGCCGTGAAAACCTTGATTTTGCGGTCGTACGTCCATGTTTCGACTTCTTTGGCGATGTCACGTAGTGGCAGACTACTGTGTTCGTAGAGCATCTCTGGTAGCAGATCAACTTCGTTGCGCGGCCAGACATCAACTAGCTGAACGGCTTCGGTTTGGTCGGCATGCGAGGCTGGCAAATATTCATTGGCTAGTTTTTTGACAGCTTGATAGGTGTTGGCCCGGTAGGCAATGGTGGCGCCGCCGCGGTCCGGTTTATCGGCTCTTTCCAGAAAGGTTGGGATGATTTTGCGGGCTTCGTCGAGTATCTTCTGACCAGTAATGCGCGCTTCGGGCAATTCGTCGCTTAATAAGTGCATGATTAGGCTTTCTAGAGCCTGACCGGATGCATAGATGCCGACAGTTGCCTTGGTTGAAACCGGTAATACCGGTCGGGCGGCGTCGCAGGCTTGAGCCCGAATAGCGCCCTTCCAGGCCATATCACGTTCGGCAGCCGGCGTGGTCGAGTTCTGTTGAACGTATTCGGTTAGCTTGTGCACCATGTCCGAATACAGGTCGAATATTTGGTCCATAACCCGGCAATATTCGGTTTTAACTTCTTTAGAAAAGTGCTCGGGCACATAATAACGGTACTTGCCGTCTTTATCTTTTTGATCAAAGTAGATATAGCGGGTTGATTGTTCTAGGTAGGCCGCCAAACGACCCCATTCTAGCTTCTTGGTCAGCAAGTTGGAGGCGTTTTCAACCACCATATACTGGCCAATTAGTTGCTGCACCGAATCATCGCCATAGGCCGTGATAACCCGTTGCAATAACTTAGCGTCCTTACCGGCGGCTTGAGCGAATTCATCCAATATTGTGACGCGCATATCGTCACCACGGCGGCTTAGCCGAGCCATAGCGGCGGCAATTGTCATTGGTCCAAGTTTGTCGGTAAAAGCATAGACGTCATCGTCGATGTTGGTGACCGACTCATCCAAGAAGACTTTACCGGCTTCGGTAACTTCGTATCCATAATCGGTTTTACGGACATAGGGGTTTTCGACCTTAACATTCTGGAGTGATCCAGTGTCGCCGGTTTTTGGTGGCAAAATGTCTTGCAGACTTTGCCAGATTTGCTCGTGAATGACCTCTATAGGTTGGAGTTTGCCGCCCTGCACACAGTCCAGCTTAACAAAGTCGCGTGGGAATAGTTCACAGATGTTGTCGTAGACCTCGACGGCACGCTGTAAGTGAGACAGGTCGGCTTCGTGCAGGTCGCGTTTTTTATCTGTATAAGAGCGGGTTTCTTTCTGGTCGACTAGTTGTTGGGCAGTTTCGGCTGGTACGCGTAAAACAATACTGGCGCTTGGTCGTGGAATACCCAATAGTTCAAATTCCAGATTGTCGAGCCAGATAAAGTAGCCTTTTCTTTCTTCTAAAGAATTGAACTTGGTACCCTGATGACCCATGTTCGAGCCAGTATAGCGGTTGGCAATTACGACTTTGCCGACCGCCAGTGCTTCGCGAATCTGCGGGGCCGCCTGATAACGGTCGAGCGCATAGAACAGCGAACCAGTGTAGGGGCCAACTTCTTCGGCCGTACCGTATTTTCCGTTTAGGTACTGGCGAACAAAGTAACTGGAGTCTTGGTCGTACTGCGGAAAGTCAAAACTAGCCACATCATAACCATCTTTGGTTAGACGGTCTTTGAGTAGCTTAAACTGAGTGCCTTTACCAGAACCGTCAGTTCCTTCTATAACGATAAAAAGGCCGTTACGCTGACTATTTTGCGGGCTCATCGTGCTTTTAAACCTTGGATTGCCTCCGGCAGGTGGCGATTGTCTTTGTAGGCCTGGGGCAGCATTTGGTGCGGTGTCCAGGTACGAATCAGTTCGTCTAGATCGGTTCCCTGCTGATACTTACCACTAAAGCCACCGTCGCGGCCTTCGCCGTAGTTGCCGTCGACTTCGCCAGTTTCGTGAAAAACAATTTGGGCAATCCTTTCGCCAACTGGCAGCAGTACGGTTTCATGCTCATTTAGATTATAGATTTCTAGCGTTAAGCGGTTGATATAACCGGGGTCAACCCAACCGGCATCAAAACAAACAGCAATACCGTTGCGGCCCCAGCTGGAGCGACTTTTTACTTCGCAGGCGCCAGGGGGTTTAATGCCAAAGAATTCATGGGTATGGGCTAGGATACGCTCGCCCGGTTTAAGAGGAATAACTGGGTGCTCGGGCGGAATGCCTTCTAGCAGCTTAACGCCGTTGGTATTGCACCAATCCTGATGAATAACGGCTTGTTGAGCTTCGCCAAAGTAACGGCTAACATCGCTTTTATCGAATGGGTTGTAGACGTAACCCTTATGAGTTTGACCAGTCCGATAGTAGTAGTACCCAAGGGTTACATCCATGCTGGCCTGCGAAACCTGCGTGGGATTAAACGGCACACAAACGATGTGACCATCGTCTAAAGCGGCACGAATTTGTGTGTTGCTATATACTCCCATGAACCCTCCAAATCTGTACATATTGTACGATTTGTCAAATAGCTGACGCAAGCTGCTCGACAAATATTACAACCTTTTTTAAAGCATTAGCGCAAATCGCGGCTGGCTTTATATTTGGCCTGTAAGTTCCCTTTCAGAATATCCTGGTAAACCTGTCGGGCACAGTTCTGCAGATCGCCCAGTGTACCATCGTTATAAACCGTGCAGTCAACTTTAATCTGTTGGCGTTGCCGTTCCGTCGGGTCGGCTGTATCGGCTTGGTCTAAACCGAGTCGTTCTACCTCTACAATTGTAGCCCCGGCTTCTTTTAGAATCTCGGCATCACGCGGGAATCGTAAGCCACCAACGGTGCATAGTACAATTCCGGTGTCTTTATCTTGGTTTATGAGACGAACAATCTGCCTATACCAAATGCCGTCGTCGACCTTGGCTACAAAATAACCGCCCATCCACTGCAAAAGTGGTCGGTACAGCTGTTTGTTGACCTCACCGGGCTTAGACAGGTCGGTATGTGGATTATTAAGGTAAGTAAACAACTTTGAGTAGCTTTCTGGGTGTTGTTTGATATCGTCTGGGCGTAGCGCTATCTGTGCGGCTGTACAGTTTTGGTCAAACCCGGAATTCAATAACGGTACCAGCTGCTCCAGCCAGCTATTGATGGCTTCAATATCATCGGCCGCCGGAAGCGTCTGAACCGTCGCCAGCCAAGCTTCGGCCAGGTTGGTTATAATGGCAGAACTTTCGTAGTGCGTGGCATGGGTCTCTAAAGACTGAAAAGCCTCGCCTAAACTAGTCTTGCCGTGATCAATACCACCAGTGATGCCAATAATTACCATTGAGCCTATTATACGGGCTAAACTTCGGTTGGAGCAACGCTGATACTTGGACCCATGCTGGTGGTAACATGAATGGCGTTAACGTAGGTACTTTTGATGCTGGCTGGTTTAGCGGCTTTGATACTGTTAAGAACAGCGCGAGCGTTTTGTTCGAGCTTATCTTTACCAAAGCTGACTTTACCAATGCCGAGGTGAACGATACCGGTGCTGTCGACGCGGAATTCGACGCGACCAGCTTTAGCTTCGGTAACAGCCTTGGCAACATCGTTAGAAACGGTACCGCTCTTGGGGTTAGGCATTAGGCCTTTAGGACCAAGTACGCGGGCGTACTTACCTAGTTTAGCCATCTGAGCTGGTTGAGCAATTAGAATGTCAAAGTCAAAGTTACCTTTGTCGAGCATCTTGGTGATGTCTTCTTCGCCAGCAATATCGGCACCAGCCTTAAGGGCGGCAGCGGCAGCATCGGCTTCGGCAAATACTGCCACGCGGACAGATTTACCGGTTCCAGCTGGCAAAACTACCATGTCGCGAATGTTCTGATCGGCATGTCGTGGGTCAACACCCAAACGAACGTGCATTTCGACAGTAGCATCAAATTTAACTGGACTGGTCTTGTTAGCCAAATCTAGGGCTTCTTTAAGACTGTAGTCTTTGTCTTTTTCGATCTGTTCGGCTAACTTGCGATACTGTTTGCTTTTACGCTCTAGTTGCGTCTTGGGTGGGTTCTGCTTTTGCTTTGGTTTGCTGTCGGCTTCGCCGGATTCTTTACGAGCTTCTTTTTCTTCCTTAACTTCGGCCTCTTTAAGGGCTTTGGCGCTACGCTTACCGGCCTTGGCGGTCTTAGCCTCTTCTTTGGCGTCGGCTTCTACTTCGGCTGTAGCAACGATTTCGGCTGCTTCTTGTTCGACAACAGCTGCTTCTTGAACCTTGATGGCTTCTAGCTTTTCACGCTCTGCAGCGGCTTTGCTGGTTTTAGTGGTCTTAGTGGTTTTCTTGGCTTCTGCCATGGTGATCTCCTTTATGTGGTGCTAACAGCGTTTCGACGGCCTCCCACAACTTTAAATTATAGTTCTATACCTAAAACACTTAAAAAATAGGCTGCTTGGGTACTGCGCCCTTGGTCAGCCTGGGCTGTTAATCGGTCGATCAAGGCTGGGCTGGCTTGGCCGGCTTTAACTGCTCTATTGGCTTGCAGTCGATCTAAGTCGGTAAAAATTAGGTCTGGTCGGGCAAGTTCATAGTCCATAACGGGGCTTATTGTCCCGTTTCGAGGTTGGCCATCATAATTAGCATGCTCTTCAGACGGTGTTACGCCATGGATGGCACCAAGTACGGCTCGATCAATATGAGCACTAGCCTCGTCAGTCAGTTCGAAAGCACGGAAACTTTCCAGACTTTCCCTTAGAACTTCGTCTAATGGGAATGGGTTTTCGCCGCTGTTAGCCATCGATTTCTATACCCATCGAGCGGGCAGTGCCGGCTACCATCTTTTTAACAGCTGGGATATCTTCGGTGTTCATGTCATGCGCCTTGGCTTCGGCGATTTCGGTTAGTTGGGCGTCGCTTAGCTTCTGCGGTAGCTTTTCGCTATTAGGCTTGCCAGAACCCTTCTTGATATTAAGCTTTTCACGAATTAAGTCGTCAGTTGGGGCGCTAACTACACGAAAGTCCATTGAACGGTCGTCATAAATAGTGATGTGAGCGGTTACGGTGCCGCGCATTTCTTTAGTCTGGTCGTTAAATGGCTGAACAAAATCCATCATATTAACACCGTACTGACCAAGGGTGCTACCAACTGGTGGCGCTGCACTGGCCTTACCAGCCGGGATTTTCATCTTTAGATTTGCTTTAACTTTTTTGGCGTCGGCCATAAATTCTCCTATTGTTGGAAATTCTAATATCTAATTTCGAAACTCTAAAAGTTGAAGCGACTTTTAGCATTTAGATATTAAGATTTCGCATTTGCACGTTAGTGTGTGCGTAACTGGTTGATTATACTACAGATTACCCCTGTTGTCTACCTTCAAGTCTTGTCATGATTCTAGTTGTTCCTGCAAGCACTCCAGTGAGCACAAACACCATCCCAATTAGACCAAACGAACCAGAGGTCACTGTGCGCGCCCAGGGCTCATCAATGGTATCCGCATGGGCTGCAAGCGCGATATTTAAAGCACCAAAACCTAGGCTGCCGACACAGAGTGAGGCTATGCAACCGTCACTAGCTTCCTCATGCTGTTTGGTGCTATCCTCGTTCCGCCAGTCGTATGGTGGTGGGCACTCAGGCAGTTCAGCCATAACTTTTTCATAGAACTTTTCTTCATCATAAATTGGCGGAACAGCAGGAGGTGTCGTTGGCCAATCTTCATGAAAAACTTCTGAAGAAGCCACGATACTAGACTCTTTTAACTTGTAAAGAGTCCAGTTCTACCGGTGTTTCGCGGCCGAACATGTTAACCAAAACTTTGAGCTTGCCCTTTTGAGCATCGATTTCGTTAATGGTGCCGTCGAAGCCCTTGAATGGTCCGTCGGTAATGTTAACGACTTCGCCTTCGTTAAAGTCAATCTTGTGCTTAGGCTCGGCGCGGCCCATGCGTTTCATGATCTTTTCCATTTCGTCGTCGCTAACAGGGGTTGGTTCGGTGCCAGAACCAACAAAACCAGTGACCGAAGGGGTATTACGGACGATGTACCAAGCGTCTTCGCTAAGCTTCATCTGAACCAGTACATAACCCTGGAAGATGCGCTTTTCGACAACTTTGCGTTTACCGTTCTTAACTTCGATCATCTTTTCTTTAGGAACCAAAACCTGAAAGATTTTGTCGGCCATATCTAGCGAATCAGCCCGTTGACGGATGCTTTCGGCAACCTTTTCTTCGTAGCCGCTATAGGTGTGAATGGCGTACCATTGTTTAGTTGTGTCGTAGCGTTTTACCATAATATTCTCTTGAACTCCTTAGTTTCTAACTTAACAAAATCTTTCTAAATACCTTATCGAGCAAAAAGTCGGTCAGGGCAATAATTGAGCCAAACACTACTGCAAAAACAAACACCGCTAGGGTTAGCTTGGCAGTAGTCTTGCGATCCGGCCAGGTTACCTGACGTAACTCGTGCCAGCTACCACGCAGATAGGTGATCAACAGAACCGTACTGAGGATGCGGCCGGCCTTGCGTGCTGGTTTGGTCTTGAATGGCTTAGCTAGTGGCTTGAACGGTTTAGCGGCCGTTTTTAAACCCTTATGGGCAGCTTTAGCAGGTTTAGCGGCCGTGCCAGCAGTTTTGCGAACGCGATGCTTCTTGGCACCGGCGTTGTCGTTCTGGCTACGTTCGCGGACGGTTTGACTGCGTTTAGCTGTTGTTTTCTTGTCTGCCATTGCTTTTGCTTCTCCACCTTGCCTTAATAAAACTCGCTTGAAATTAAAAAACCTACCATATAATGGAGGTTTTCGCTGGTGTCAATATACTCTAGTTGGCCTCTGGGGTCAAGCTTTCAGGTTTGGCACGGTAATTTTAAAGATGGAACCCTTGTTTAGTTCTGATGTCATTTCGATCTCGGCATGGATTAGGCGGGCTAGCTTCATGGTTACATACAGTCCTAATCCAGTGCCACTACTTTGCCTGGTACGATAATCTTCACTTCTAAAGAATTTATCAAAGACCTTCTCGCGGTCGGTCTTGCTAATACCAATACCGGTGTCTTGCACGTAGAACTCAACGGCGCCCGGTTTTTGGCGGGCACCAATCGTGACGCCACCTTTTTCAGTGTATTTTATAGCGTTAGTTATAAAATTCTGAAGAATTTCGCGCACATACAACCGGCTAGAGTTAAGTAGTTCCAGAGTCTTGTCGAGGTCGACCTGCAAGGTTAAACCCTTTTCGGCCGCTTGAGGTGAATAGTTCTTAACCAGTTCTTGCATTAGATCGTGGGCGTTAATTGACTCGATTTCTAGGGTTAATTTACCGCGTTCGGCCCGTGACAAGGTGGCCAGATCGTTAATCATGCCTGCCAAGAAGGTGGTTTGATCGTGAGCTTGGGTTAAGGCCTCTACAATTGCTGGGTTGCTATTGGGGTCTTTTTGGGCAATAAACAGAGCGTTACCGATGTTACCTTCGGCTATCGCAATCGGGGTGCGCAGCTCGTGACTGACTACACTAATAAACTCGTCGCGTTCTTCTTCTAAGGACTTCTCGCGGGTGATATCACGCAACAGCACCACATAACCTTGCATACCGGAGCCAAAGCCTAGGTGGACCGGAGCGATGCTCAGGTAGAGGTTGATGGTGTTGTTGTCGGGGTACTGCAAGCGGTAGTCACGGCTGGTAAGCGGAGTCTTTGTAGACATCACCAGGGCATGGACGTCAACCGGCTGATTATTCTTATCGATTAGGCGCATGGTTTGCGACAGAAACTTATCCTTCATGGCGCTGTTGACGTCTAAGATGTTGAGAGCCGCACCGTTATAAAGGACAATCTTGCCTTCGGCACTGGTAGCAATCACGCCATCGGCCATGCTGTTAATAAGACTGTTAAGACGTTCGTGATCAATCGCGGCACTGCTGCGGGTATGCGGTATAAGCTTTACCATTTCACTATTATGCCACACCACGGCTAGTTTAGGCGCTTTTAACAGGCAACAAACTGGGCTGGAAGTGCTTTAGCTGCAAACGTCGTGCTTTGTAGTCGGGCAAACGATCTTCGACGGCGGCCCAAAAGGCCGAACTATGGTTCAGGTGCTGAGTATGTGCCAATTCGTGCACCAAAACATAGTCGATTAGCTCCCAAGGCAGCTGCATCAAGTAATAGTTAAGCGTGATGTCGTGTTTAGAGCTACAACTGCCCCAACGCGACTTTAAGTGCCTAACACTAACACCGTTATAAGCAAACCCATACTTAGTCGCCAGTGTCTTTAGCCGTTGCGGTAATAACTGCTCGGCTTCGGCCTTAGCCGCTCGCTTAGCCACGTCGTGAGCAGAGTCTTGGATTATTTGCTCTGTGGCACCGGCACCATAATAAACAACCGCTTCCGTCTCTAGCAATCTTGTCTTGGTATTTAGAATTTCTTGTTTAGAAATTAACTTTAGGGTGTGATATTTGCCAATTCGCTGACCATCCTTAAAGACTTCACGCCTGACCTGCCCCTGTAACCAATCTTGTTTTTGCTGGGCGAAAGTTAGGCCGGCTGCGTATGGCAGCCAGGTCGGCATCGAAACCCGGATCTTGCCGTCACTATTTACGCTCAGTCGCATGTTTTTAGCACCACGACGCTTATAAACAAAGACTGTTCCGATGTTATCGACTTCGAATACTTTGTGAGCCATAATTGCTCAATTAACGGATAACGACGTTGCGACGTTTGAGGTCAACTCGGCCGGCTGTGGGTACTAAGTTCACTAAACCAGGTTTTGCCACGTTATTAGCCGCCGTATCGGTAGAAATAACCCCAAGGTCATAAAGCTTCTTAACGATGGCGTTGCTCTGCATTTTAAACGGATGCTTGCCGCTAATAACAACGTAATCTTCGTTCTGCGGACGCTGCATGCTACCGACGACCAGCTTGAACTGCTCCTTGGTGTAGGGTCGGGCAAATTTGTCATCACTGCGCCGACGGTCACGCGCGGCGATGCGGGCGATTGAGCTCTCTTGATCGGTCTGCAACCAAACAATTAGGCTGATCCCTTTAGCCTTACGGGCGGTGTCACGCAAGGCGCGGCGCTGAACTAACCTGGTAGCATTGGTATCAAAAATGACACTAACACCGGCGTTCAGGAATTCCTCGGCCATATATTCCATAAGATTGTAGACGACCTGGTCTTCTTGCTTGTCGTAGCGGGGTTTTTCGAATAACTCGTGTCGCAAACGGTCACCCTGAATGTGAGCGGCGCTCATGGCATTACTCAGTTCACTGGCAAAATGAGTCTTGCCGGAGCCCGGATAACCGAAGAGCATGATAAGAACTGGTTTGTTTGGTGCGAGTTTTCCCATTCCTATAGGTATAACAGATTTCGCCCTTGTTGAGAAGAGTCAGATGACCGCCAGCCCTGTTCCTGATATAATAGCCGAGTTAGCCTTTAGGGGAGTAGCTCAGTTGGTAGAGCACTGGTCTCCAAAACCAGGTGTCGCAGGTTCAAGTCCTGTCTCCCCTGCCAAGAAAAAGGTCCAAGCCACTTTGGTTTGGGCTTTTTTGTTGTAGAAGTTGCCAGAGTTAAGAATTGTTTAATATTTCGTTGCTAAGCTGGTTTCATGGACAACTTACCCGCCTTCATGAATGACCTCAAAGACTTCTTCGAAAAGAAGTTTACTTCTTTGGATGAAAGGTTCGATAAGTTTGAGGCGAGGCTCGATCATTTAGAGGTGCGATTTGATAATTTAGAAACACGGTTTGAAAAATTAGAGGCCAAAGTTGATGCTTTAGATGCAAGACTTAGTGCGGTAGAAGCCAGGCTGGACAGACTGGAGAATAGGTTCGACAAGCTAGAGGCAAAAGTCGATGCTCTAGAAGTTAGAATCAGTGCAGTAGAGGTTAAGATTGATAATTTAGATGCGAAAGTTAACAGAATGAACAAACGTCTGTGCGCCAAAATCGATCAATTATCAAGCGACGTGGCCGATGCTCTGAATGCTGCCAACGAAGCGCACCATAAAATACTCAGTAATCACGAGGTACGCATTCGAAAACTAGAGAAACCCTTGTCACCGTTCTACGAGCATTAAAAAAGACCGCTACTTGCGGCCTTTTACTTCGTTTCGTCCCAAGTTTTTCTTGGTTTCGGTGTACCAGACGTGCTTTCGCAGCACTGGATCATACTTCTTAAGACGAAGCTTATCAGTGGTATTTTGGGTGTTTTTAACAGTATAGTAAGTTCGGTTGCCACTTTCTTCGGACACCAAACCTACAATCTTTCGCTTATCGCCTTTTTTTGCCATAGATTCTATCTTAACAGATTA
>CAZVKH010000006.1:0-50144 GCA_964627095.1 uncultured Candidatus Saccharibacteria bacterium | reverse complement strand
GCTCCTCAAGCAAAGCCAATCTAAATAAGGAGATGCCCTAATGCCAAAAAAGGCAGCACCCGCACCTAAACCAGCTAAAACCAAAAAAGATGCTAAAAAAAGGCCCAAGGTACCACAAGGCGATAGTTTTGAAGACGCCATTAAGGGACTGTTGGCTAAGGCTAAAAAAGCCAAGAAAATTGACCAGCGTGACATTTTTGCCGAAATCCCTGATGTTCCCGCCAATGTTGACGCGCTAGATTCGTTGTACAGCCAGCTGGCCGAACAGAATCTAGCAATTGTTAGCGCCACCGAACCCAATGCAGCTGACTTTACCAGCGAATGGGCCGAAGAAGAGGAAGAAGAAATCGTCCTTGATGACCAAACCTACCTGGACGATATCGCCGATGACTCAGTACGTTTGTACCTACGCGAAATCGGTAAAATTCCGCTTTTAAATGCCGAAGAAGAACTGGCTCTAGCTCAAAAAGTTGTGGCTGGTAGCAAGGGTGCCAAAGATAAAATGGCTGAAGCCAACATGCGTTTGGTGGTTAGTATTGCCAAGCGTTACGTTGGTCGTGGTTTAGACCTTTTGGACTTAATCCAAGAAGGTAACACTGGTCTGTTACGAGCGGTTGAAAAATTCGACCCCGACAAGGGCTTTAAGTTTAGTACCTATGCTACTTGGTGGATTCGCCAAGCCATTACCCGCGCTATTGCCGACCAAGCCCGTACCATTCGTATTCCGGTACACATGGTCGAAACCATTAACAAACTGCTGCGCACCCAACGTCGCCTAACCCAAGAACTAAACCGCGAACCAACCAACGAAGAGATCGCCAAAGAAATGGAAATCGACGTCGACAAGGTTGAACACATTATGAAGATCAAGCAGGACATCTCTTCGCTTGATGCAAGTGTGCGCGACGACGAAGAAGACTCGGTTTTGGGTGACTTCATAGAAGACGAAGAATCAGTTTCTCCAGAAGAAGCCGCCACCGGCCAACTGCTAAAAGAACACGTTAAAGACATGCTCGGCGCTCTTACCGAACGCGAACAGAAGATTCTTAAGCTGCGCTTTGGTCTAGAAGACGGCAAGTCCCATACCTTGGAAGAAGTTGGTCAAGAATTTAGCGTCACCCGCGAACGTATCCGCCAGATCGAAGCCAAGGCTTTGGCCAAACTACGCAAGCACAAAGACGCCCGCAAACTACACGACTATATTAAATAGGAGAGCTATCAACATGATGAACTTTGGTATTGCTGGTGTAAATGGTGGCGGTAAAGATTTAATTGCTGAAATATTGCAAGAGGAAGGTTTTTTTGTTGCTTCCGCTACTGACATGTTAGCAAAGGGCCTTCGTGATAAGGGCTGGCCGATTGACCGCGAACATAAAGCTAAGCTAAGTACTGAATGGCGAAAGAAATATGGTATGGGTGCCGTAGTTGACAAAGGTCTTGAGCTATATGAGCCAGTCAAAGACGAGTACAAGGGTTTTGCTGTTGGTAGTCTTCGTCATCCAGGAGAAGCCGACCGCATACACCAGCTTCCGAACGGACTAGTTATTTGGGTGAATGCCGATCCCGAAGTTGCCTATAGCCGTATCGCTGGCGCTAATCGTGGTGCAGATAAGGCGGCAGAGGATCAGGTAACTTACGAGGAGTTTTTAGCTCAACAACAGCGCGAAATGCAGCATCTTTCAGGCGACACTGCTACTCTCAATATCGCTGGCGTAAAAGAGCGAGCTGACATATTTCTTGAGAACAACGGTAATGACAAAGAGGCCTTCAGAGAATACTTACTTGGCAAACTTGGCTTAAGTAGCTAATTTATAACGTATACTTTAGGTCATGACAGAGGTGAAAACAGCAGAAGATAGCTTTATTGGTAGGCTGAAAGAAAACAAGCAGGCTATCGATAGTGACATAGCTCAGTATGTTGATTACCTGAAAACATCGACCAAGCAGCAATACAGTGACGGTTCGCAGCTGGCGCTAGACTCCTATTGCAGTATTTTGACACGGGGCGGGAAGCGCTTGCGTGGTGCCCTGGTGATGGAAGGTTACAAGATGTGTGGCGGCACTAATCAGGCCATGATATTACAAGCGGCTCGGGCTATAGAAATGATTCACGCCTACCTTTTGGTTTTTGATGACATCCAAGACCGCTCATTAACCAGGCGCGGCGGGCCAACTGTCCACGTTATGTTACAAAAGGTATTCAAAGACAAGCACCTCGCCGAAACCATGGCTACTAACGGTGCATTGCTGGGCTGCCATGCGGCCATGATGATTTTAGCCAACCTAGACGCACCGGCCGAACTACGTAGCAATGTCTTGAGCATTACCAACCGTACCTTAGTTGTAACAGTTCATGGTCAGATTGCTGATCCGTTTTTACAGACCAGCCAAAGCGTTACCGAACAAGACATCTTGGCCATGCAAGACTGGAAAACTGCCACCTATACTTTTTTGAACCCGCTACACGTTGGTATGGTGCTGGCTGGTGCCGATTGTCATGCCACCGATGGCATTACGCCTTACGCGCATGCCCTTGGCCAAGCCTTTCAGATCACCGACGATATTATTGGCACTTTTGGCGATGCTGCCAAAACCGGCAAGGGCACCATGGACGACATCCGTGAAGGCAAGCAAACCTTGCTGGTTCACTACGCCCTAAAACACGGTTCATCACAAGATGTCCAGTTCTTGCGCCAACAACTTGGCAACACCAAACTAACCAAAGCTAACTTTACAAAGTGCCAGCAGATTTTAGAAACGTCTGGCGCGTTAGCCTATGCCAAAGGACGGACTAGAGTCTTTGCCGAACAAGCCATTGCCAGCCTGCCAAGTGGTGATTCTTTGTGGTCTAAAGATGGCACTAAATTCCTGAAAGAGATGGTCTTGTTTGTTCAGGAGCGGTCGGCCTAGGCAAGGGGCTAAGGTATACTAGACAATATGGCAGCCACAAAACGCAAAAAACTAGCAATCATAGATGGTAAGTCGGTATTCTACCGAGGTTATTATGCCATGCCTAACCTTGCTACCCAAGATGGCATGCCGACTGGTGGTGTTTTTGGCTTCGCAACCATGGCACTAGAGGTGTTGCGCCGGCTTAAGCCCGACTACGTCTGTGTAGCTTGGGACAAGCCCAAGACCAACATTCGGCGCCGCCTGGAGCTGTACCCGCAATACAAGGCGAACCGCAAACCAGCGCCAGCCGATTTTCATGCCCAAGTCCCGGTTTTGCATGAACTACTAGATGCCTTTGGCTGGCCGCTGTATGAGTTCGACGACTACGAAGCCGACGACATTATGGGGACGCTGGCAGTACAAGCCACCGAAAAAGACATTGAAACCATGCTGATCACGTCTGACTTGGACATGCTACAGTTGGTTAATTCGCATGTGCACGTTTTTGCACTCAAGAAGGGTCTGAGCAATATAGAATTGTATTCACCCAAGAGCTTCGAAGCCAAGTACGGCATTGTCGTGAATCAATTTTTGGATCTTAAGTCTCTAAAAGGCGACTCATCGGACAATATCCCAGGGGTGCCAGGTATTGGCGAGAAGGGGGCACTCGATTTACTCAAAGAGTTTAAGACTCTCGATGGCGTCTACGACAACCTCGACTTAATTCGCGACACGACCCGTAAAAAGCTCGAGGCTGGTAAAGATTCGGCCTACCTAAGCAAGCTGTTGGCCGCCATCTGGACCGATGCGCCGCTTCAACTCGATACTAAAGCGATGGATGGTTCGGCCTGCAAACCCGAAGAAGTTCGCGACTTGCTCCAAAAACTAGAGTTCCGTAGTTTGGTCCGCCAGTTACCAGAGGTAATGAAGGTGGCGGACGAGCCAGAAACGCCGGCCCACCTGCCCGCTAAACTTAAGGTTGGTAAAACGGTCGTTGTCGATAGTAGTCAGGCGCTTAGCAAGCTTGAACTAGATCTTAAGAAACCGCTGCTTATTCATAGTCGTTGTGCCGGGGCGCACGGCCGTGAACCTACTTATATTGTTCTAGCGCAAACCGACACTCCAGTATATGTGCTCGACTTGAAAAAGCTGGATAACAAAGACGTAAAACGAGTACTAGAATCGCTCAAAAAGACACCACTAATTGGTTATGACGTTAAATCAACCTTAAAAGTGTTCATCGAATTTGGGCTAGAACTACCACCGGTGGGACACGATGTACTAATTGGTGCCTTCTTGCTTAACAGCCTGCGGCGAGTGCAGTCGCTCCAAGAATTGGCGCAGACCGATCTGGGCTACCAAGGCGAGGGCTTTGACAACCTGACCAACGAAGATTTCGTAGCGCGCAGCAACGAAATTATCGCTATCGTTTCTGGTCTTCATGATCAGCAGGTCAAAGATCTTAAGGACATGCCCAAAGTTGCCAAGCTTGCCCAGGATATCGAGTGGCCGGTCATTCCGGTATTAGCCCGGATGGAACACGAAGGCATCGAACTCGACACCGCCTACTTAAACAAGTTCTCGGTCGAGATTAATGACACTATAAGTGACCTTGAACAAAAAATTTATGGCTATGCTGACCACGAGTTTAATATCAGTTCACCGGCCCAGTTAGCTGAGGTGCTATTTCATGACTTAGAACTACCAACCGCCGGTGTAAAAAAGGGCAAGACAGGCTATTCGACAGCCTCCAACGAACTAGATAAGCTCCGCCACCAGCACCCTATAATCGACTTGATAACCCAGTATCGTGAGGTGACGAAGCTTAAAAGCACCTATGTCGATACTCTGCCCAAGCAAGTCGACACACAGTCGCGCTTACACACCACCTTTAACTTGACTGTTGCCCAAACCGGCCGACTTAGTAGCAACGACCCCAACCTGCAAAATATCCCCATCCGAACTGAACTAGGCAAGCATATCCGGACTGCTTTTGTAGCCGGCAAAGGGAAGGTGCTGGTAAGCGCCGACTACTCACAGTTCGAGTTACGCTTAGCGGCCGTCTTGGCCAACGACAAAGAACTTGTAAAGATGTTTAACGAAGGAGCTGATGTTCACACCGCTACCGCTGCTCAGGTTTATGGAGTTAAACCGCAAGATGTTACCAAAAACCAACGCCGGGATGCCAAGGTGATTAACTTTGGCATTATGTATGGCATGAGCCCGCATGGTCTTAGTGTTGCCACAGGCATGACCAGGGAACGAGCCAGTGACTTTATTAAGAAGTACTTCGAACTGCGTAAGCCTTTGCTAGACTACATGAACGAACTTAAAGACAGCGCGCGCGCCGAGGGATACGTTGAGACACTGTTTGGTCGCCGCCGTCCAATGCCCGATATAAAGTCGAGTAATTTTGTAGTTCGCCAAGCCGCCGAAAGAGCCGCCATCAACATGCCCATACAGGGTACGGAGGCTGATCTCATGAAGATGGCGATGATAGAAGTCGACAAAAAACTAGCCACCATGGAAGCTAAGCAATTACTGCAAATTCATGACTCGATCTTGGTGGAAGCCCCTCAGGCCGAGGCCAAGCGAGTAGCGGAAATACTCAAAGAGACCATGGAGGGCGTCTACAAGCTGCCAGTTGAACTAAAAGTTGATGTTAGTAGCGGTAAAAACTGGGGTGAACTGTAGCCTTAGCCGGATCCTTTGGCCTTGCCAGTAAAAACTAAATGTGTTATTATTAGTAAGTAAAACCAAGCACTATGAGATACATTCTTATTACTTTTGGGGTGGTGTTACTGATCATCTTTGGCGTCGTGATTTTTAATCGTGACAGTGGTCAGCCTAACAACCCAGCCGGACGCCGGGCAATTAAGTTGAGTGACTATGTCACCAACAACAATGCCTCGGTTGAATATACCGTTCAGGGGCCAATTATTGCCCTCGAAAACCACCGTTCCATCTCTATCCGAATCAGCCCAACAACGCGTGTCATCGACGTTTTAACAGGTTACCAGGGTCAGGTTTTGCGTAGTCAAACCTACGCTAACGACAATAATTCATACAGTGATTTCTTGGCGGCTCTTGGTCGCACCGGTTTCACACGGGAGCGCCGACTTGGGGGCAACATAAACACCCAGTCTATCTGTCCAACCGGTAACCGATCATTCTATGTAATTAACGATAATAACAAAGATGTCATGAACCTGTGGACGGCATCATGTACTAAGGGTACCTACGCTGGCAGTACAGTGACAAATAATTTGTTCAAAGCCCAAATTCCTGACTACACTACCATTACGAGTGGTGTGAACCTCGGCGGCTCATCGTCTAGTAACGCAATTTTTTAGAACTGACCAACCCGAATCATCAGCCGCTTGGGCGTTTCACAAACCTTAGCTAGCTTATATAGGTGTGGCCGGATGGCGCCGGCTAGGGCGCTGGAGCGCGTCATGATTATAATCTGGTTGCCACGGGTAGAAACCGCCACCGTTTCGTTAAAGTTGTCGCGGATGTAGGTTTTGATAACCACTATCTCGTGCGGTTCTTCTTCGAAACGATCAGCCAGGATGTCAGATAGCGCATGTGTCATAGAGGTAGTATACAATAGAACCATGCCAGAGTTACCAGAGGTAGAAACAGTCCGCCGCGGCCTTGCTAAATTATTGCTAAGCCAGCAAATAACAGGTGTGGTTAGCGACTACGATCGCTCGTTTCCGAATGCCCCGGCCGATGTTCAACAATTCCTGATTGGCAGTCATGTCACTGCCGTTAAAAGGCGCGGCAAAGTCTTGCTGCTTGAGCTTGATACTAACTTCACGCTACTAGTGCATCTTAAAATGACCGGCCAGCTGGTCTACCGGGCCGATAGCGGTGCCCGATTTGGCGCCGGACACCCGAATGATAGCTTGGTAGGTAAGTTACCCGATAGATCTACAAGGGTAACTGTGGAACTGGCTGACGCTAAGCTATTTTTTAACGATCAGCGGCGCTTTGGCTGGATGCGCCTAATGCCAACACCAGAAATCCCCAATCTAGATTTCTTTAAAAAAATCGGCCCCGAACCACTTAGTGCCGACTTTACGGCCCAAGACTTTAGGCAGCGTTTGCAGCGCCGCGCCAACACAACAATCAAAGCGGCCATACTGGATCAGTCGGTGGTGGCCGGAATTGGTAATATTTATGCAGACGAAGGCTTGTGGGGTGCCCAGATTCACCCGGCGACTCGGGTAAAAGACGTCTCGACTGTTAAACTCAATCGGCTATATAAAGCCCTGCGTGATGTTTTGCAGCTTAGTATTGATAAAGGCGGCTCGAGTGATCGTAATTATGTCGATGCCACTGGTCAAAAGGGAAGCTACCTAACATTTGCTAATGTCTTTCGGCGTGAGGGTCAGCCTTGCCCGCGTTGTGGTCGCGAAATAGTAAAATCGCGCGTCGCCGGACGCGGTACCCATACCTGCCCACACTGTCAGAAAACGCCCGGTAGCGTATAATTCTTAGCATATGGTAACAACGCTAACGGGAGTTAATTCATTCTTACTTAACGCCGAACTTAAAAGGCGAACTAGTGCTTTTATATCAGAGTATTCTGACATGGCCCTGGAACGTTATGATGGCGAGTCAATTACCCCCGAAAAAGTCCCCGAAATCATTCAGGCTTTGCCGTTCTTAACGGCCAAACGAATGGTTGTGCTGCGCAACGCTTCACGCAATAAGCTGGTGGCCGAAAAATTATTAGAAACCATGAATGACCTCTCTGATACCACCGAACTTATTTTGGTAGAAGATACACCCGACAAGCGAACTAGTTTTTATAAAGCCCTGCAAAAGAGCAGTGATCTTATGGAATTCAAGGAGCTCGACGAGCATGGTTTAGCCCAGTGGGCTCAGCAATTGGCTAAAGAAAACGACGGCCAACTGAACCGAGAAGATGCTCTGTATTTAGTGCGTCGCGTTGGTGTCAACCAGCTGTTGGTAGCCAGTGAGGTTAGCAAACTACTTAGTTACGACCAGACTATAAATCGCCAAACAATTGATATCTTAACCGAACCAACGCCGCAAAGCAGCGTGTTTGATTTATTAGACGCTGCCATGTCGGGCAACAACCAAAAGACTGTTGCCCTGTACCAAGAGCAACGCCAGCAAAAGGTTGAACCGATGGCCATAATGGGCATGTTTGCCTGGCAGTTACATATATTAGCTTTGGTAAAAGCGGCTGGCAGTCGCAACTCTGGCGAAATTGCCTCCCAGGCCAAAGTTAGCCCTTATGTTGTTGGCAAAACCCAAAGGCTGGCCCAACACAGCGGTCTTGCCCAGATAAAACAGTGGATTCACCGGGCTGCCCAGCTCGATGTACGCCTCAAGCGACAGTCAATCGATGGCGACGAGGCCATGATGACGTTCCTGACCTCGTTACACTAGTCGAAAAGAGGAGAACTTATTTCTTTGCAGCAGGCTTTTTAGCAGCTGGTTTCTTAGCTACAGGTTTTTTAGCAGCGGCCTTTTTAGCAGGGGCTTTAGCGGCGGCTTTCTTAGCAGCTGGCTTAACACCGGCAGCCTTAGCGGCCTTGGCGAGCTGACTCTTCTTGCGAGCGGCTTTGTTCTTGTGCATCACGCCCTTTTTAACGGCGGTGTCGATGCTACTTTGGGCCTCACTTTGTTTTTTACTAACGTCTTTTCCAGAGGTCAAAGCGGCCTGGAAGTCTTTAATTGCACTTCTAAAAGTACGTTTAGTTTTAGTATTGCGAGCGGTTGCTTTACTGGCAACGCGAACGCGCTTTTTAGCTGACTTAATAATGGGCATGTCTATCCTTACACCTTAGATTGTTTTCTAATCATGACCACTATACCAGGGGTCGACCTCTTTGTAAAGAAAAGAGTAGACAAACATAACCGTTGATGATACGATTTTCAACAGAGTTATCTAAAAATAAAAAACAATCTATGGACCAAAACGCCCGACAACAAATCATTGAACGCCTAAAAGAGGCGAATAATGTATTAGTTACTGTAAGTAATAATCCATCGGTTGACCAACTGGCCGCCTGTATTGGTTTAACCCTGTTATTGAACCATCTTGGCAAGCATGGAACCGCCGTTTTTAGTGGCGCCATTCCTTCTACCATTGAGTTCCTAAAGCCCGACGACACCATCGAAAAGAACACCGACAGCCTGCGCGACTTCATTATCGCGCTAGACAAAGCTAAGGCCGACAAACTCCGCTATAAGGTAGAAGACAAGGTCGTTAAGATCTTTATTACACCGTACCGTACCAGTTTGAGCGACAAGGATCTCGACTTTAGCCAAGGCGACTTTAATGTTGATGCTGTTGTTGCGCTGGGCGTGCACGAACGAACTGAACTCGATCAGGCGATTACAGCACACGGTAGAATCCTGCATGACGCCACCGTCATCTCTGTTAACAACAAAGACCAAGGTGAACTGGGGGCAATTAACTGGATTGATATAACGGCCAGTAGCTTATCGGAAATGTTGGTTGAACTTGCCAAGGGCCTTTCGCCCAATCCGCTTGATGCCCAGATGGCCACCGCCTTTATGACCGGAATCGTCGCCGAAACTGATCGCTTTAGCAATGCCAAGACCAGCCCACGCACTATGACGCTATCGGCTGAACTTATGAGCGTTGGTGCTAACCAGCAACTAATTGCCAGCAAACTCGAGGTTAAACCCGAGGTGGCCGCGCCGGTTACTGATGTTGAGACCGCTACTCCAGAGAAAACTGCTGCTGGTGAGTTGCAGATTGAACATCAAGACGGGGAAGCAGAGACTGAAGTAGCAGCAGAAGCAGAAGCAAGCCCAGAAGAGCCTGTCAAAGAAGACGATACAACCGAAGCCACTGAGCCACTTGATGTCAATGCAACTGGCATACTGGGCAAGCCTCTCGATAATGAACCGGTCGCCACTCCTGTGCAGCCGCTTGATGAAGGCACAACTCCAACTGATGAGCCTCAGCCTCCATTGATTTCACATTCGGCGATTAGCCGAGCCAACGACCGAACACCGCGCTTGGCGCCGTCTGATCTGGGATCGAGCCCTAACCCAATGGCTCTAGAGCCACCCGTCATGGGAGGACAGTTTACGGCTAACAGTCAGCCCGAGCATATGCAAAAGGAACCCTCAACTGATCCACTAACCTTACCGGCTGTCGATAATAATCCTTTGCCACCACTGTTAAACAGGCCGAGTAACATGTCCGGGACGCCCATTCAGCCAGCTAACGCTGCACCAACTCTAAGTAGTCTAGAATCATCGGTCGGTAGTACTCATGCTGCCCCAGATAGCGAAGTAAAAGAAGAAGTTATTGATGATGCCCGCGAAGCCGTGGATATGGCGATCGCTGCCGAGGCACCCAGCCAGCCTTTGGCACCAATCGAAGCCCTAGGCGCTCAACCGGTTAACCTCAATTTAGGTAATAACCCGATGCCCCAGCCGCAAAGTCCTTCGATAAACCCCTTTGAGGGCACTCAGAACACGCCAAACGATGCCTTGCCGCCAACACCTAGCCCAGCCCCGGAGCCGACCCCAGCGCCATTTACGCCACCAAATTTACCACCAACGCCTATGCCAGCTGGCGTACCACTTCCTCCTAGTGCACCAACTACTTCAACACCGTTTGGAGCACCACCGGACATGAACGGGGTTAACCCAAATGTGCCAACAAGTTTGCTTCCACCCAGCCAGCCGGTTGATCGCACGGCCGGTGATACTACGCCTGGCGCGCCGCCACCAGTACCGCCACCCCTGATGCCACCGCAATTCTAAAGATGTCTGTAAACGGTTTCTTATTGCTTGATAAGCCTTCGGGCTGGACTAGTTTTGATGTCGTCAATAAGGTTCGCCACATTATCCAGGACTCTGGCCTGAATACGACCAACAAGAAGCGCTTTCCAGTGGGGCATGCTGGCACGCTCGACCCCTTAGCCACCGGTTTACTGATTGTTATGGTGGGTGACTACACCAAGCAAGCTGAAGCCTTTAGCAAGCTCGATAAGACTTATCATGTTACGGCTAAGTTGGGCGAAACTAGTACGACAGGGGATGAAGAGGGTACTAAAACCCTAATATCTAAGCAAGAACCTCTAAAAACGGAGGTTTTGGACGCGTTGGACCAGTTTAAGGGCGAGATCGAACAAGTGCCGCCGGCCTTTTCGGCTATTAAAGTTAATGGCAAACGGGCCTACAAGTTGGCGCGTGAGGGTAAACCGGTCGAAATCAAGCCCAGACTAGTTAAGATTTACGACAAAACTGATGTTGAGTATCAGTATCCGCAGTTGTCGTTTAGCGTTGCTGTGTCTAGCGGAACCTATATAAGAACACTGGTAGAGGACATTGGTACGGTGCTTAACACCGGTGCTTATACAGCTCAATTACGACGTACCAGTATTAGTAAATACAGTGTTGCCGATGCGCTGGCCGTAGACAAATTGAGTTCAGAAGCAATCTACCAGAATCTGCACACCACCACTTGAGTACATTTTGTAATAGATGGTTGCTAAACAGGGGCGACTCTGCTATAATACGGGTCAACGCCATCAATAATCTCTAATTAACAGCATAAGGAAGTAGATGATTTCAACCGAAAAGAAGCAAGCTATTATCAAGGATTTGCAAACTAGTAAGACCGACACTGGCTCACCAGAGGTTCAGATTGGTATTCTAACCAGCCGCATTAACGAGATTACCGAACACCTTAAGGTCAACAAAAAAGACTTTATGGCCCGTCGTGGTCTGTTGCAGATGGTTGGCCAACGCAAGCGTCTTTTGCGTTACTTGGCTAAAAAAGATAGTAACAAGTACCTCGAGCTAACCGAAAAGCTCAAAATTCGTCGCTAATCTGCGTAGACTGGCGCGGCCATCCAGATTACCTGGGGCTGGCCGCCTAAGCTTGTGCACATTAAAAGCTTACTAACTAGGGTATTGGTTATACAGCAACAGATCTAGCTGGCGTACCAGCACAAGAAGCCGCCAAAATAGATTTGCCCTGTGTAACCAAGCCATTCTCGAAAGGAAACCAATGGGAAAAACCATTAACCCCGCCGGAAAACCAATAATTACCGTAGAAACTGAATTCTGCGGTCGCACCTTAAGCCTCGAAGTCGGGCGCCTCGGTTTTAGAACCAGTGCCTCGGTCGTTGCCCGCTACGGCGACACCGTCGTACTAGCCAGTACTATGGTAGGCGACAAGCCGCTCCAAGGCTTTGACTACTTTCCGTTGAGCATCGATTACGAAGAAAAGATGTATGCCTCCGGTAAAATCAGCGGCAGTCGCTTTATTAAGCGCGAAGGTCGCCCCAGTGACGACGCTATTCTGATCGGTCGCATTATCGATCGCCCAATTAGACCGCTTTGGCCGAAAGGCTACAGGCACGAAGTTCAGGGTGTGGCCAGCGTTTTAAGTATGGATCCTGACTTCCGCCCCGACATGGTGGCTATGATTGCCCTTAGTGCCGCCTTTATGCTAACCGGTGCGCCATTTGACGGACCAGTAGCTGGTTTACGCATAGCCATGGTTGATGGCAAATTTAAAGCTTTTGCCACTCCAGAAGAGCTCGACGGTAAGCTCGACCTAGTCGTAGCTGGTACCGAAAACGGTGTCATGATGGTTGAAGCTGGCGCCAACGAAGCCACCGAAGAAGAAGTTTTGGAGGCGATTGCTTTTGCCCAAGAAGCTTTACAGCCGGCAATTAAACTTCAACAAGAGCTAGCTAAGAAGGTCGGTGTTACTGAGCAAGAGTATCAACTAAGCCTACCCGACACCGACATTCAAGAACGCGTCGAAACCTGGTTGAGCGGTAAGCTAGGTGCTGGCTTGCGGGCACCGTACCCAGAGCGCAACGACCTGGTTCGCCAACTACGCGACCAGATGAAAGATCACTTTGTCGAAGAAATTGGTGAAGAAGCCTACAACGACAACAAGAACGAATACAACGACGCCTTTCAGATGGCGCTGCACAAAGACGTGCGCCAGGGCATCATCGAAGAGAACATTCGTCCCGATGGTCGTAAGCTCACCGAGGTACGGGAACTAAGTAGTGAAGTCGGCGTACTGCCGCGAACTCATGGTTCGAGCATCTTCACGCGTGGCCTGACCCAGGCGATGAACATCGTAACGGTTGCACCACTTAGTTATGTGCAGCTGGTCGACACCATGGAACGCGAAGGTGAACGCCGCTACTTCCACCACTACAACGCTCCCGGCTACACCGTCGGTGAAGTCAAGCGCTTAAGTGGTCCCGGCCGCCGCGAAATTGGCCACGGCTATCTTGCCGAACGCGCTCTAGCAGCCGTTTTGCCAAGCGAAGAAGAGTTTCCTTATACAATCCGTTCGGTAACCGAAATTATGAGCCAGAACGGTAGTACTAGCATGGCAGCGACTTGCTCTAGTTGCTTAGCCTTACTAGACGCCGGTGTGCCGCTTAAAGCCCCAGTTAGCGGTATTGCTATGGGCTTAATGATGAATGGTGATAAGCCAATGATCTTAACCGATATTGCCGATGCCGAAGACTTTGCCGGTGACATGGACTTTAAGGTCGCTGGAACCGCCAAGGGTATTACTGCACTCCAGATGGACATGAAAGTCCACGGACTGCCTGTCAGCGTGCTTAAAGAGGCTCTGGAGCAGGGTAAAGCCGGTCGCTCACACATCCTTGATCACATGATCAGCATTATGCCTGAGCCACGTAAAGAGATGAGCCCATATGCGCCACGCGTCGAATCAATCAAAATTAACCCCGACAAGATTCGCGAAGTAATTGGTAAGGGTGGCGAGATGATCAATAAGATCATCGCCGAAACTGGCGCCGAGATTGATATTAAAGACGACGGCTTGGTATTTATTGCCAGCCCCAATAAGACGTCAATCGAAGCCGCCAAGCAGTACATCCAGAATATTACCGCCGAACCAGAAGTCGGCAAGATCTACGTTGACGTACCGGTTGTAACAGTCATGGACTTTGGTGCCTTTGTACAGATTATGCCCGGCAAAGACGGCTTAGTGCATGTTAGCGAAATGCGCGAAGAACGCGTTGAGCGCCCCGGCGATGTCGTTAAAGAAGGCCAAAAGGTTACCGTTAAGCTAGTCGCCATCGACGACAAGGGCCGTCTGCAACTAAGTATGAAGGCCGCCCAGCGCGAGTTAAACGATAAGAAATAAGGGGGAGGGAACCAATGAAGCCAATCATGAAATTCGATAAGTGGAAAAACACCAAGCAAGGTTACGCCATCTTTGCAATTTTAGAATTGGTTATGGCCTACGCAATTGGTTCCCGCGCTCTGGACACCGGTAGCTGGTGGCAGTATGCATTGACGCTTCTGTTGTTGGTCGGTGGTGTTCAGAACCTCGTCCGTCTAATTAGAAAAAAATGACCAAGCAAGAAAAATTAGAAGCACTAAAAGCTCAAATACTAAAAGCCAAGGTTTGCCCAGAATTGGCCAGCACTGCCACTCAGCTGGTATTTGGCGATGGCAACCCTGATGCGCAGATTGTTTTTATCGGCGAGGCACCTGGTAAGAACGAAGATCTCAAAGGTATACCGTTCGTCGGCGCAGCTGGCAAGTTCTTAGACGAGATGCTGGCCACCATCGATCTTAAAAGGGCCGATGTCTACATTACTAACATTGTTAAATACCGACCGCCCAATAATCGTGATCCGTTGCCGGAAGAGAAGACAGTATTTCTGCCGTACTTGCAGCAACAGATGGCGATTATACAGCCAACTGTCATCGTCACCCTAGGCAGGCATAGCATGGAATGCTTTCTGCCTGGGTTGAAGATTTCAGAGGTACATGGCCAAGCAAAGCGTAAAAACGGACAGGTGTATCTGCCACTTTTCCATCCAGCAGCCGCGCTTTACAATGGTGGCCTGCGCCAAACCCTAATTGATGACTTCGCCACTATTCCGGCAGTCATCAAAGCAATATCAAATTAGAAATTCTAAATATTAAACTCTAAAAGGAGAAAACAATATGGAAACAACTAAACCAAGACCGCCAAGACCAGAAGAATCTGGAAACCCGAAACGGTCTAAAAACTCAAATACAAAAAATAACCAGTCGCCCAAATCGGCTGGTAGCCCCGCTAACGGTGGCCGTAGTGTCAGTCGTGGTGCGGCTATCCGCGCCCAGCGCCGTTCTCAGGACGATGCCCAAAAGATCGCCAATAAGTACTTGCCTAGCGCCTCTAAGACGTCCGACAAGCCTAGGCGAGCTCCGATGATCGATGATGGTCCTCAGGTTAAAATAATCGCCTTGGGCGGTCAAGATAGTGGTGGTTCCAAGAACATGATTATTCTTGAGTATCTAAACGACGCTATTATTATGGACTGCGGTAACGACCTCGGTGTCGACTTACCGGGTATCAACTACGGTATCGCTGACACTACTTATCTAGAAACCATTCGTCACAAACTTAAGGCTTACGTCATCACCCACGGACACTTGGACCACATCGGTGGTTTGCCACACATCTTGCCCAAGTTCCCAGCGCCGGTGTACGGTAGTCGCTTTACAATTGGTCGCGTCGAAGAAATCTTTCAGAACTTTGGCCTGCCTCAGCCCGACGGTTTTGAACTTAAAACCGTCGTTATGAACGAAGACAACCACGAACGCCTCAAAGTCGGCGAGTTCTTTGTAGAATTGGTGCGCATTACGCACTCTATCCCAGGTTCTACCTGTATCGTCGTCGACACACCAGTCGGACGTATTATTAACACTGGTGACTTTAGGCTCGACCCGAACCCGTTGGACCACGAAAAAACTGACACTGAGCGCCTCATCGAACTCGGAAACGAAGGTGTCCTAGCACTGTTAAGTGAAAGCACTACTACCGAACGCCCTGGTCGCACACCAAGCGAAAGTACGATTGAACAAAGCTTTGTCGACATTATGAATCAAGCGCCAGGTCGTATATTTATCGGCTTGTTCTCGACCAACATGAACCGTGTCCAAATGATTATTAATGCCGCTGTCCAAAACGGCCGTAAGGTCGCCATGGACGGCCGTAGCATGGTCAGTACGCTCGAAATGGCTGTGCGCCTGGGCTTTGCCAAGATTCCCAAGGGAACCTTCGTGCCCATCGCGGCCGTTGGTACCATGAAAGACGAAGAAGTCGTTGTCGTGTGTACTGGTTCGCAAGGTGAGCCTAACTCGGCCTTGCAGCGCATGAGTAACGGCGAGCACCGCCACGTTAAGCTCAAGGAACAAGACACCGTCATTCTGGCCAGTACGCCAATTCCTTATTCTGGTAATGATGCACTAGTGCGTTCTATGGTAGACGACCTCTACCGTAAGGGCGTGCACGTCTTCCGCCACGAAACTCGTGAAATCGACGGTTGTGGTCCGCTGCACGTATCTGGTCACGCCAGCATCGACGAATATAAAGATATGATCGACTTCACCAAGCCGAAGTTCTTTATGCCAATTTACGGTGACTTTACGGCTAAGCGTCAACACATCGAAATTGCTGTCGAGCAGGGTATCCCGCGTAAGAACACGCTGAACTTTGATAACGGTGACGTCGTCGCCCTAACCGCCAACCACCTGCAGATTATTGGTGATGTACCACACGGCATTATACTGGTCGACCAGACCGGAATGATCGTCAATAACGTGGTCGTTAAGGATCGCCTGATGTTGGCTGAAGAAGGTTTGGTGGCAATCATCTTAACGGTTGACCGTAAGTCGGGCGCTTTGCTAACCAGCCCCGACATCATTAGTCGTGGCTTCATCTACATGCGTGACTCCGAAGAACTAATGAACGAGTTCCGGGCCGAATTGCGCCGGGCCGTCGGTCAACGCTTTAAGCGAATTGACCTGGATCGCTTCAAACAAGAAATTAAAGAACATGTTACTCACTTCTTGTATGACAAGACTGGGCGTTCACCAATTGTCATCCCAGTTGTGAACGTCATTGGTGGCAAGCCAGAAGGTAAGCCGGCTAATAGCCGTCGCAAAGCCGCTCCAGCCAACAATGCTAGTGCTGCCCCAGAACAAAGCCCCGAAGCAGCCGTGGCCGATCAGCAAAAACGCTTCCAAGAAATGCGCGCCCGTTTGCTTGGCACCGACCAACCCGACTAAGCACAACCATGATTGACAAATGATGTAATTTTTGCTATAATACTATCTGTTATGAAGCAAAAACCTTACCAGACTTTGCCCGAACAAGCGTTCGACCATGCACCAGTTTCGGAAGGAATGCAACACGGTCCAATTGCACCACCTGAATTGCATGAAGAGCCTGTCATTGCCGAGTGGATGATGAACGAGGCCGAAGGTGACCTACATATGTATGAGTTATTGATGCGCCGAAGCGCTCTGCTCGACGACATTATTAGCGTGAATAATAGTCCAATAATGGATGTGGAACAGAGTGAACGTCTTCGTAAGAACCACGAGCGTATCCAGCAAGATATAAACAGATATCCAGTATTGAGCGTCTACATCCCGCGAGCCCGGCAGTCGTTACAAAAATCTGGCCGTCACAAAGATGAATAACAACGGTAAAACTGGTATACTTTAACGGTTATGGCAAAAAAGAAAAAACCAGTCGCAAAAAGTAGAAAGAAGAAAGTCGAGGCCGTTGAGCCATCGCCGTTCTGGGCCTATACCGGCGCAGTCTTAATGATGGTAGCGGCCCTCTTTTTGTTGCTAGGTGGTTTTGGAACCGGTGGGAGCTTGCCCAAGACACTATTCCATGGTGCCTACTGGACACTGGGCTGGGCAGCCTGGTTGGCGCCGGTGGCACTTATCTTCTTTGGAATTCACAAGTTTGTCAGCGAAGACCGCCAAATCCCACTAGCCAAGTTCGTTAGCATGTTGGCTTTTGTCGGCCTAACAGCCGGTTTGCTAGATGTTATGTTCGCCAGCGAAACAAATGGTATTCACAGTGGCGGCCAAGGTGGGGTAGTGGGTGAAACCCTAGGTAAGGCAACCTTTGCCATTCTTGACCAAGTGCCAGCCAGTTTCTTATTTATCGTCTTTGCGACCTTAGCGTTCTTTTTTGCGTTTGGCATTTCACCCAAGGTTGTTTTGGGTTTGGGGGGTCTGTTTAAACGCTCCGACGACGATACCGACCTGGCTCAACTCAAGCAAAAGGCCGAAACACCTGGCTTTACCATGAACGAAGGTGTGCCGGTCGAACATCATGGTGCTAAAACACCGGCTCGCATGAGCAGCTTCCGTAATTCTGCCGCCAAGTTAGCTCCTACTGACAACCATGAAGCCCTAACTATGGCCAGCGACCCCGACTGGAAGTTTCCTGACGTTAACTTATTGAACCAAAAACAAGACAAGGCCGATGCTGGTGATGTCGAGGGCAATGCTAAGGCTATTCAAGAATCGTTTGCGCACTTTAATATAGAAGTCGAAATGGAAGGCGCCAATATTGGTCCCCGCGTCACTCAGTTTACGCTCAAGCCGCCAACTGGGGTAAAACTCACCAAGATGCTGGCTTTAGAAAATAACTTGGCGCTGGATCTGGCAGCTCATTCAATCCGGATTGAAGCGCCAATTCCTGGTAAACGCGCCGTTGGTATTGAAGTGCCAAATGTTAAGCCAGCGACGGTACGGATTAGCAGCTTGCTGCAGTCGGGCGAGTGGAGCGACGTTAAAGGCCCATTAGGATTTGTGATTGGTAAAGATATTGCCGGTCTGCCAATTGTTGGTGACTTAGCCAAGATGCCGCACTTGTTGGTGGCCGGTCAAACCGGTTCTGGTAAGTCGGTCATGATTAACGATATTTTGACTAGCTTGCTGTATCGCAATACACCGAGTGATCTTAAGTTGATTCTGGTTGACCCTAAACAGGTCGAATTAACGCCCTACAACGACATCCCACACCTGTTAACACCGGTTATTAACGAACCCGAAAAGTGCATCAGTGCCCTTAAGTGGGCGGTGGCCGAGATGGAACGCCGTCTTAAGACCATGTCCGAGGTGAACCGCCGTAACATCGAAGAGTATAACAATCTCAAAAAAGAAGAGGGCATGCCCTACATCGTGATTGTTATCGACGAATTAGCCGACCTGATGATGGTAGCCGCGCGTGATGTCGAAGCCCTAGTAGTGCGTTTAGCACAAAAGGCTCGGGCCGCCGGTATCCACTTAGTATTAGCCACGCAGCGTCCGTCGGTCGATGTTATTACCGGTTTAATTAAGGCCAACGTCCCAGCCCGAATTGCCTTTACCACCGCTAGCCAGGTGGACTCGCGCACAATTATCGACCAGATTGGTGCCGAAAAACTGTTAGGTCGTGGTGATATGTTGCTCCTAACTTCGGATATGCCCAAGCCTAAGCGTGTCCAAGCTGCCTTTATCGAAGATGCCGAAACCATGAAGGTAACTGACTTCTTGCGCATGCAACGACCACCTCAATATGATGACGAAGTTGTCAGCCAGCCTGTCCAGCTTAATGGCAAGGGTGGTGTGGTAACCGATTATGGCGCCAACGAAGCCGATGACGACATGTGGCGTGATGCTGTGCAGGTGGTAATTGATGGCCGTAAAGCTAGCACCAGCCTACTGCAACGTCGTTTGCGCGTGGGCTATGCCCGAGCGGCTCGTATTATTGAGGCCATGGAAGAGCAGGGCATAGTTGGCCCGGCCGATGGCGCCCGCCCACGTGAAGTTCTAGTAAACTCAATTGACGAAGTTTTTGCGGCCGCACCTGAGCCTGAACCAGTTGCGCCAGCTCCAGAAACCCCGCCAGCCGAAGAGACCGATGAGTTTACTGAAGAAGATGACAAAGACGAATGACTAGCTCGCTAGGGGTAGTCCGTCACGGATAACAGGTACCAAGTTAAGTGCTTGGTGCGACACAATGGCTCGCAAAGCAGCAATAATTGGGCCAGTCTGCGACGGGTCGGCGCTTTCGATAACGCGAAATTCCTCTGGTATACTGGCGTTGCGCGCGGCAAACTCGCTCATGGTACGAAAGTGCCGCTCAAAAGCATCCTCAATAATTTGGTTGCCAATAATATCCTCGCCATTAAAATCAGGCCGTAGAATATCTGGATTAACAGCTACCTGGTTTTGACGGGCTGCTTCGAGCCACTCCCAATGCTCCAAGGCAAAAGCCTTTTCGAATAAAGAAGAAGCCACCCGCCAAGCTTCCACCCGGTAAATTCGCACCTCTGGTTCGGGCACGGGGGGTGGTTCGGTAATCCAGTGCACCAAGTTCTCGAACTGCCGGGGAACGCGCAATAGATGGACCGGTAGATTACGAAAGCGGTAGGGGTTTTCGTCACCCATCTCGGGGAAGTTCGGATACCAGGCTTCATGATTATAGGCATGATGGTGGCTGGTGTAGGCTGGCCAGTCATAGTCCGGGTCAACATACTCTAGTACCGTTTCGACCAGTTCATCAACAATAATCAGACCTCGGTCATCGATAGGGGTTGGCACCGACTGGTAGCACAGATCGGGCCTACTTAAGTCGACCGTCAGGAACTCTTGGGGTGGTACCCCTTCACCCAGTAGCATCAGCTCATGTCTGGTCGGATGGCTCATCTATTGGTATTCAACCACGTCTCTTGTAGTTTCGTCCATTGTATTATGGACATCTTTACAAACAGGGGTCGTTAAGATATAATAAGGCTATTATCAACTTCAGCTCATCCCACCTTAAGGGCGATGGGCTTTAACCAAAGGAAGGAAGTTCATATGGCGCAATACGAAATTGCGGTGTTGTATCACCCCGATCTAGAAGTCGACCTGACCAAGGCCGAAGAGCGGGTTACCAAAATCTTTACTGATGCTGGTGCCAAAATAACTGCCACCGACAACTGGGGCAAGCGCAAGCTAGCTTATCCAATTGCCAAGAACGAGCATGCCGTTTACGTGTTTTACACGACCGAAATGCCCGGCGATGCAGTTAAGAAGATCGAGACTACGCTGAACATCACCGACGAAGTCATCCGCTACATGATCGTTAAACCCGATCTAGCGGCCATTGCTAAAGCCGAAGCCGCTAAAGCCGAGAAGGCCGAAAAAGCCGCAGCTCGTGGTGATCGTCACGATGAAGACGAAGCTGAAGCAGACGAAAAGTAAACTTTTAATTAAAAGTACATAGTGTTTGACACCCCACGGCCACCAGGTTTAGGGTATAAGTACTATCAGCTAAGCAAGACATAGGTCTTATAATTGAACGAAAGTTCAAATACACGCTGAACGAAGTGAAGCGTATAAAAAAGAGGAGTAAACAGATGGCACGAAGTTTTAACCAAGTCATTTTAATGGGTAACTTAACCCGCGACCCAGAGTTGCGCCAAACACCAAACGGCCAAAGCGTTTGCAGCTTTAGCCTGGCACTTAACCGCAGCTACAAGGGAAGCGATGGCGAATGGCAAGAGGCTACCGACTACGTCGATATCGTTGCCTGGGGACCGTTGGGAGAACGAACTGCCCAATACGTCACCAAAGGCCGCCCAGTACTGGTTAATGGCCGTCTCCAGAGCCGTTCATGGGAACAAGAAGGTCAAAAGCGCAACAAGGTAGAAGTTGTCGCCCAAGACGTAACTTTCTTAGGTGGACGAACTGATGGCGAAGGTGGCTCTAGTAGCTACAACCCCGCCAGCTCCTCAAGTGCTCCGGCCGACAAACCAAAACCTGCCAAAAAGAAAGATGACGTCGTCATCGAAGACATAGGCGACGAGCCAATTAATCTCGACGACATCCCATTCTAACAACCAGGAGTACATAATGACTTTTTACGAACCAGGCAGTGAATCAGCAATAGGCGAAGGTGGCGAGCTGGCCGTAAACGACCCTAGTTTACCGGACATTTCCGCGGTACCAGACGGATTCACAGTAGTTAACGAAACAGATGAACCGCCAATGCGTTCAGCCTGGGAAGAAGCAGCTAATCTCGGCATTGATGTCGAACAATATTTTGAAGGATAAGGAGAATATAGAATATGGCAAAGATTTTTAAGCACCGCACCGACGTTGCATACTTTGACTACAAGGACTTTAAGACCTTGCAGCGCTACGTAAACGTTTACGGACAGATCGAAAGTCGCAAGAAGACTGGTCTAACCGAGAGTCAGCAACGCCACTTGGCCCGCGCTATCAAGCAGGCCCGTCACCTGGCATTGCTTCCATTTATCGCAACTAACTAGTCGAGAATTAAGGTAGTATATGGCATTTGGAATCACCGATTTAAAGAAGGGCACCGTTTTTCAGTATGAAGGCGTGCCTTATCGTGTCACCGATTACTCGCAAAAGGTAATGGGTCGTGGTGGCTCAATCGTGAACGTCAAAATTAAGAGCTTAATTGACGGCAAAGTACTGGCCAAGACCTTTAAAGGTAACGAGGCGGTTGAGCCTGCTGACGTTACCAACAAAAGTGTTCAGTACCTCTATAACGATGGTGCTCAGTTCTACTTTATGGACCAGGCCAGCTACGAGCAGTTCGAACTTTCGGCCGAAGATATGGCCGACCAAGCCGGCTACCTTAAAGAAGGTGATGCCGTTCAGGCTCAGCTCTTCGACGATCGCGTTATTAACGTTGAGCTACCCAAGAACGTACCGCTCAAAGTGACCTACGCCGAAGATGTGGTTAAGGGCGACACCACCAGCAATGTCATGAAGGATGCCACCGTCGAAACTGGTATTACCGTTAAAGTGCCAGCCTTTGTTAAAACCGGCGATGTCATCAGCGTCGACACCACTACCGGTGCCTACCGCGAACGAGTCAAGGAGTAAACCGTGAAAACCCGGCTTGATCAGGCTTTGGTAGAGCAAGGCTTGGTGCGTTCACGTAGCCAGGCATCCAGCTATATTAAGCTGGGCGACGTAATGGTGAATGGCAAGGTTGTTACAAAACCGGGTGAACCAGTGTCGGAGCACGATAAGCTAGCAGTAACCGCGCCAGAACAGTATGTGTCGCGGGCGGCTCTTAAACTGGCGTCGGTGGCCGATGAGTTTCAGCTCGATTTTAGCGGCAAAGTGGTGCTGGATATTGGTTCCTCAACTGGGGGATTTACACAATTTGTACTCATGCATGGCGCGACCCAGGTTATCGCGGTGGACGTGGGTACAAATCAGCTACACCCAAGCTTGCGCGATGACCCTAGAATTTTACTACTTGAACAAACCGATTTCAGAAATCTTAAAGAAACACCTGTAAAGCCGGATATCGTAGTGGCCGATGTCTCTTTCATTAGTCTTAAAGAAATCATTCCGCACGCTGTTAAATTGGCCAAACCGGAGGCTCAGTTAGTTATGATGGTAAAGCCACAATTTGAGGCTGGAGATAGTTACAAACACAAAGGTGTTATAAAAAATGATACAATCCGGCGCACCATTCTTAAGGATTTTGAGACGTGGGTACAAAAACTATGCATCATCCAAGCCAAGGCCGATAGCGGCGTGGCCGGCGCCCGCGGCAACCGGGAGCGCTTCTACCTACTGACTCCCTTACGGTAGCTTGGTAACAGTGATACACTAGCGGTATGTATTTTAAGAGTCGTACCGATGCCGCCAGCCAGCTTACCCAGCTGATTGTGCCCAAGTATCGTTACGAAAACTGTGCCGTGGTGGCGTTGAGTGACGGTGGGGTAGTTATTGCCAGCAACATTGCTACGCAGCTGCACTGCGTCTTGATGATGCTCCTGACCGAACAGATTACTCTACCGGGCGAAAACTCACCGGTCGGCAGCATCGATCAAAGCGGTGGTTTTACCTTTAATGGCATGTACTCGGCCGGTCAGCTCGAAGAGTTTGAGTCCGAATATCGTAATAACATCGAACAGCAGAAGCTCGAAAAGATTCATAACATGAATGGTTTGCTGGGTAGCGGTGGAATTATTGACGCCAACCTAATTCGTTACCACAACGTCATCTTGGTATCAGACGGGCTAAGCAGTGGTCTGTCGCTGGATGCAGCGGCATCTTATCTAAAGCCTTATAAACTAGAAAAGCTAATTGTCGCCACACCGGTAGCCAGCATCGGAGCGGTCGACCGTATGCACCTCTTGGCCGACGAAATCTTTTGTTTGAGTGTGGTCGAAAACTATATTAATACCAATCATTATTATGAAGATAATACCTTGCCACCACACGAAACCATCGTTAAGACCATTAAAGACATTGTTCTGAAGTGGCAGTAGCTACAGAGCGGCGTTTAGAGTTTCTATATCTAGTAAGGTAATCTTGCTTTGGGTGGTGGCAATTAAACCCAGCCGTTCTAAGCGCATTAGCTCCCGGCTGGTAGTCTCGCGTGAGGCATTAATTGAACTAGCAATATCTTGTTGCTTTAGAGCAACGTCAATCAGTATTTTTCCTTCGGGGGTAGGGGTGCCAAAACGGGCTGACATGTTAATCAAGAAGCAGATTAGACGCTCGCGCACGGTGCGGTACTCTAGGTTTAAAATATGCTCCGAGTGCAGTCGATACATTTCGAGCGTCATTTCGAGCATCGGCATCAGCATAGTGGCATCATCACGTACCTTTTTGGTAAAAGTCGAGCGTGGTATGCGCCAAACCACGGTTTCTTCTAGTGTTTGGTAGATGATGTTACGCTCCTGCCCGGTAACGGCCCATATAAGGGGGAATATCTCATTCGACTTACGAATAATCAAAAGGTTTTCTTCGCCGTACTTTGATATATCGTAGGCCTTAACTAGGCCGGATTCTATAAAAAAAACGCCACTTGGCGTTTCCCCGGGGTGGATTACGAATTCACCCTTTTTAAAAGTAAGTTTGGTGCCTCCACGAAAAACGTTATTCAGATCCTGACGTTGTTTGTTTGAGGTGAACATGTACATAGTATGAACTAAACATCTGCTCCAAGCAAACCGGCGGCTTTTTTGTGCGCTTTATCACACGCCAGCTGTGACAAATATAGCTGTGAAGGCTGTTCATTAAGCCTATGATACTTATGTAACGGAAGGAGGATGTCGACATGGTAGCACTCAAAGAAGTCGAAAGACAGCTCGAAGCGCTTGGTGCCAACAACCGGTTCTGGGGAAGGGCTGAGATAATTGAACTTCAGCACATTCTGGTCCCGGGGGAGCAGATCCAGGCATCCTTGAACGGTCGCTATCACGGTGGCTTTGCCACCTTTGTGGTAACCGACCAACGACTCTTGATTGTCGACAAAAAGCTCTTCTACCTAACGGTCGAAGACATGCGCTACGACATGATCTCGGAAGTCGACTTTAGCGCGCAACTGATGAGCGGCACCATCCAGGTGTGTACACCAACCAAAACGCTTAGTTTTACCAACTATAAACCGCGTGATTTGCGGGTGGTAACAAGCTACATACAGCAGAAGGTTATGCAGGTACGTCACCAATACAACCAGCCCGAGATGTTGGATCAGCCACAACCGCCAACCGTCCCGGCTCCAACGCCGCAAGCTGTGTCGCAGAGTCCTTACGCCACAATGCTGGGCTTGGGCGGGCAGGCTATCGACGGGGCTAACGCGCAGCCCGCACTACCAATGCCGCAACGGCGCAACCCCTACATGAATCCACCACTGATGACGCGACGTCGAATTGGGCGGTTTGGACCAATTGCCAGCCCTGCGGGGCATCTTTCCCAGACGCGTTAAGAACTAAACGTTAAAACGGAATTCGACTATGTCACCTGGTTGCATGACATAGTCTTTTCCTTCGGTGCGGACTTTGCCAGCGGCCTTGGCGGCGGTTTCTGAGCCAGCCGATATAAGATCGTCGTAGTCGACAATTTGAGCGGCAATAAAACCACGTTCAAAGTCACCATGGATAACTCCAGCCGCTTGCGGGGCAGTAGCACCTTTGCGAACCGTCCAGGCACGAACCTCTTGTTCGCCGGCGGTCAGATAGCTTTGCAGGCCGAGCGTAGCGTAGGCAGCGTGAATAAGCTGCACCAAACCCGACTCGGTAACACCGTAACTGTCGAGCAGCTCCAGGCGATCGTTTTCATCCAGGCCGTTTAACTCGCTTTCTAGCTTGGCGCAGACAAACACGCTCTGAGCGGGCGCAACCAACTTGGACAATTCTTGTTTGCGCGTTTCATTGCTCAGCGTTTCCTCATCGACATTGAACAAATAAATAACCGGCTTGGCGGTGATTAGTTGTAAATCAGCTAGGTGTTCGGCATCAATGTCGGGCAGGGTATGGACCGGTTGACCCTTGTCTAAGGCGTCATGAACGCGTTGCAGTGTAACGGCCACCGGTTTTAACTTGGGGTTGGCGCGAGCTTCTTTGTCGATGCGCGGCAATCGCTTTTCAACGGTCTGCAGATCGGCCAAGATTAGCTCGGTGTTAATAACATCGATATCTTTTTGCGGATCGTGATCTTCGTCAACGTGTAGCACATTGTCGTCACTAAACGCCCGTACCACATGTACAATGGCGTTACAGGTACGAATATTGGCCAAGAACTGGTTGCCCAAGCCTTCGCCCTTAGAGGCGCCGGCCACCAAGCCGGCAATATCAACGAATGTCACCGTGGCCGGCACTATTTTCTTTGAACTATACAGATCGGCCAACTTTTGTAAGCGCTCATCGGGCATGGGAACAATTCCAGTGTTCGGCTCAATGGTGGCGAACGGATAGTTAGCTGCCAATATATTATTATTGGTTAGTGCATTAAATAGGGTGGACTTGCCAACATTGGGCAGGCCAACGATGCCGATTGATAAACTCATAGAGCCATTATAACAGGGGCATAACTCTTGACCAAACAGTAAATCTGTGCTATAGTTCAGGTAAGTTAAACCAAAACAAAAATGACACAACCAGACCAACCAAAACCAGAAATTACTGCCCACGAAATTTTTGCTGGCATGTTTGGGCTTGATCACGACACAACACTTGCCGATGAAGCCGCTAATTTATTGATGCGCGAAGTTGCTGGCGAGTCGGCCGAGGCAATCGCGCAACGACTGGCCGAAGCATCGGTTGAAATTGATGCTCGGACTATTCCTGAGTACCTCAAGCCCGAAGAGTTAACTGATGAAGATATCCGACTGCTTCAAAATTCACCAACACCGCTAATTACATTGTATGGGATTGCCAATGCTTATCACGTCCGCCACGATGGCACGGGCTGGAAGGTGGTCGAAGATAAAAAGAAATGGGTGGATCAGGGCAATATCTACGAAGACGCCAAGCTACGTTCATTACCTTTGGTGCACGGGACAAGTCTGGATGGTTTGCGTACAATTATGGCTCATGGCGGGATGGTTAGTAACCGTGAAGTCTACGAACAAAGTGGCGACGCCCAAGCGTTCATCGATAGCGAAATAGGGGCTACCAATCTCTGGGACCGTAAGTTAGGGCTAGACCGTTATGTCTTTGCCGATTTTGCAAGACCTTCGCGTATTCGACCACCTAGCGAAGTCGAAATTGTGATTGATCCCTCGGCGATGGAAGAGCCTGGGGCATTCTTAACCGAGCAAGACTATCAAGACTGCGAGGACTCTAATAAAACCCCGCAAGATGCAATGCGCGACTATATGCGTGGTGCTCAAATCCCCGAGCGCTTCTATAAAGCCGCCCGCGAACGGATTCTAATCGCCCCAATTGGTGAGCGTGAGTACTCGTCGGGCGGGGGCTATCGCTTAGAGATTTTCTATAATACAATCGACAAATTCATTCAGGGTCAGGATATGCAGCCACAGCCGATGAACCCAATGGTGCCTTACAAACTATCGACTTGGGAAGTGAAGCTACCCAGTGTTACAGTCGACAGTATTCGTCGACTGGTGGTTCACTCACAAGAGGTTTTCGACCAGGTTGTCGAGGAATTTGGTGACATTGTCGAAGTTGTCTTAGCCACCCAGTTTGGCCCCAGAAATTACGAAAGCCTGCAGCTGCCTGGAGCCTATGAACAAGCCCTAGAAGAGAATATCGAAAATGACTATGCCGAACGCGTTGCCCGCATTGAACAGGCTGATCCCGACGACCGCGAAACAGTCGTGGTAGTCATGCAGAAAGGCAGTACCAGCCCAGACGATCTAGAAAAATACGTTGAGCTCCGAACCAACCCGGCCTACAAAGAAACCGCCGCGTATAAGGACATGGCACAGCTAATTGACGATGTTCGTCAAACCGATCCTAATTATGACCGTCACTTCGGTCGTTCTCATATGAATAAGCGCGCTTGGTTCGCGCGGTTTGCTGACACAGGTAGAGAAGACCGTGACATTGTTGTTGCCGAAGTTGAACGACTCAAGTCGGACCCCAAAGTTGGCCGCATTACCAGCATCAGTACTATAAACCCAACCAAGATTTAACATATGCAGATAACGCCAAAATCGTCTGAACAACTGCAAGCCCAGGCGGCGGCTGTTGCTAGTGCTGAGCTCCACGGCCAGGATCAAGCCAGTATATTTAATAACATTGGTGCAGTAGTTGCCGATGGTGCTGTTCATGAACCCGGAGCAAAACAGTCATATTTAGACTATCTGCGTCAGACCGGCGGCAATAGTAACCCAGAAGTCCAAGGCCGCGCCGACATGCTGCACAACTTCCAGGACTTTGCCCCAATTGTAACCAAGCTTAAAGCTGAACTTGCCGACCCGGCCGCTCGGCGCCAACACCCTGATTTTGTGGGTCATGGCACGAACTCCGATGTTTTTAAGATTTCTCAGGGGGGCAGGCTATTCGCCGTTCGTATTCCGTTTGGCGAAGCAACACATCCAGCTTCGATTGATATGCACCTCGCTAGCGCCATCCGCGGCAAAGGCGTTAACCATATGGAGCAGATTATCGCAGCTTCTTATGAAGATGGAGTAACGGTAGCCGAAATGATGCCCGGAAAGGTAATCGGTGACCTTTCGCCAGAAGATGTTAGTCAAGTAACCGACAAGCAGCTAGAAGACCTGGTAGATACCGTTATTGCAGCCAATCAGCGGGACATAATTATTGACCCTAAGCCCTCAAACTTTTTATATGACCAACGCCAAGGTTTTGGTATTGTCGACTACCATGTACCAAAAGGATCACTCGCTCATTCGCAAAATCTTGGTGTTATCGTGGGCTGCCTAGAGACGGTAATTAACAATGCCGGTATCTACGGAAATAACAATTTAGACAAGACCGCCCAAGACTATTTGGCCCAAGGCCGCCAGATGACTGCCAACGTCGCGGTGGTTGAGTGGTTGCGTGCGGTTGTTGAAACAAAGCTGACAGGCAAACACCTAAGTGACGCCTTGGAACGAATTGATGCTGGCCTGCAACGCTGGAGCCAGACTGCAGCTGACCATTCAGACCCTGCCGTGGTCGCAAAGCTAATAGCCGAACAACAAGCCTTTGAACAAGCCCGCAAGCGAATTATCGAGAATCAACACTTGGACAATACGCCGGTTAACGCCGACTGGCTCTAGGTACGATCTTGTAGTCGTCTTGTAGTTGTAAGAGTTCTTTGATGATGTGTTCTAGTAAGGCGGTTTCTTCGGGTAGAGCGGTTGCTATTCGGCTGCTGACTTGATCGATTCGAGTTGCCAAGAGGGCAAAGTAGTCCTGCGAGGCGATTTGGGCTGCTAGCTCGGCTTGCTGGTGGTCGCGGGCTTTGTCGTTGAGCACCCAGGCAATTGCTGGCCAGTGCTTGAGGACGTTATTATTCGGCTTGGGTTTGTAGGTCATGACGCATACACTCCATTACACTGATAAATTTGTTTTCGGCAATAACAAGGTGATCGAGCAAGTCGATACCCAAAAGCTTACCGGCTTGAAGTAACTGTTCGGTGATAATTATGTCGGCATTAGTGGGCTCAAGCGAGCCGGACGGGTGATTGTGGGCAACGATAATAGCGATGGCGCCATGTTCGATAGCGGGCTGAAAAACCTCACGGGGGTGGACTAAGTTTGAGGTTAGAGTGCCCACAGAAATTACTTCGTCACGGATAACTTGGTAACGACTATTTAGAAACAGGCCACGGAGCTGCTCTTTCTTACCATACCCCATGCCGCGCAAGTATTGATGGGCTTGTTGAGCATTACGGACGTAGGTTGGTTTTCCAGACTGGCTGGCAAAGAAGCGTCGGCCAAGTTCAAAACTAGCTACAACCTGGCAGGCTTTATTCAGTGGTATTTCTAGGGCTTCGGCTAGTTTTTTGGGGTTGGCTTCGGCCACGAGGGCTTTTTCGCCGTATTCTTTGACCAGTCGTTGAGACATGCTAAGGAGCTCTTCTTTTTTGGTGCCAACACCCCAGAGTACGGCAATAAGTTCTGGCAGACTAAGGTTTTTGGCGCCGACTTGCAGAAGTTTTTCGCGCGGCTTGTCTTGCTCGTCGAGATCGCGCACGCGTAGTACGTACTGCTGCTCGGTATTGGTGTCGAGCATCACGAAGTCGTGATCGACAAGAGCATAGTGACGGCTACGAGGGGGCGGTGCGATGGTTGTTAGTGTAGGCATAAACTGAGTATAAACACGGATGCAATAGAACCTGGCATAAGTTAAGAAGTTTTTAATAACTATTTAAGAATTGATTGGCATGCTGGTGTTGGCGGCGCGTTGGCAGGACTGATTAAGTTTAGCTTTTACTATCACGGCGCGGAAGTCTTACTGTAAAAGTGGTGCCATTTTTAGGAGTGCTGGTTAGAGAAATAGTGCCATGAAGATCACGTTCCACAATCTGCTGCACGACGTAAAGACCGATACCAGTTCCGGTTGTCTTGCTGCTAAAGAAAGGCTCAAACACTTTGGCTTGCTGTTGGGGCGATATGCCGACACCCCAATCGGTAACTTGAATGGTTATAGAAGAAGGGTCTTGGTTTATAACTACCAGTATTTCCCGTTTAGAACTACGACTTTTTTCGTAGGCTTCAAGGGCATTGGTTAAAAGGTTGTTAATAATCTGCCGAAACGGTATGACGTCGCCTTGCCAGATAACTGGTTTGACCGAATCTTGAATAGTCAGCTTGATGTGAGATTGAACCAATTTATAGTTCAGAATTCGGGCAACTTTGTTAACTTCTTGGTATACCTTGATACGTTCGATTGAACCCTGTCCGCGCAACTGCAAACGAACTCTTTGTACAACGTCATCGACATAGCGAATATCCGACTGAATGCGGCGCATTAAGACTGTCTGTTGAGTGCTGCCCAGGCCTTCGATATCCAAAGAAACACTGGTTAGGTGATTGGCAAGATCATGGAAAAGAGCACTGCTAATTCTGCCCATTTCGGCGAAGCGATAGACCTGTTGAACTTTTTCGAGTTGCTCGGCCTCGAGTTGTTGAGTTCGTTTTTTGACTGTCGCTTCCAGTGTTTCGTTGTGCTTGCTAAGAGCCGTCTCGGACTGGCGAGCCCGTTCTAGTGATTGCTCCATCTGTTTATTAAATAGCCACGACACCAGTGCGATAATGGCATATACAACCGAAAAACCGAGGATGTCACCAAGATTAGAAGGGTGATTCATCCAGACTAGGTTAGGGTGGAGGATGTCCTGAACTTTTAGGTACTCTAGAATTCCAAGTGACAAACTTATAAAGACCGCCATATATACCGAATACTTTGAACCCAACAGTATGCCCGCTAAGACGACGATGAACCCAAATAGTAATGTTCCGGTTGGCGTAACCGTACCCCACTGAAGCGCGACCGCAAAGGCAACACTAAATAGCAAGCCAACAATTATGCCAGACACAAAGCGTTGCTTCTTCTTAAAACGGCTTAGCCAGTAAAGGAAACACATAAAACCCGTGAATATAAACATCCCAAGGAGGCGGTAGATAATGTAGCCTTGTTCCATGAATAGATAACTAAAAAACGACATTACGAGCTCTATTGCAGCAAGTGCAATAAGGCCAAGTAGCACATAGTTCAAGACAAGCTCGCGCGTTTGGATATCTTTATTGTTTGAACGAGGTTCAACCAGGGCGGAATATAAACGGTTCAATGGGATCTCCTGTATTAGTGTTTAGTTTACCCGAGTGTATACCCCCGGGTAATAGAGATTAGCTTATCCAAGGTGTTGATACCGATTGCTGAATCAGGATCGATTCAATGGCGTCGCTGTCACGGGTGCTGGCATCGGTTAGGATGCTGGTGATGAGGTCTTGCATGGCGTCTCCTTTCTGTGTTGAATTAAGTTAAACGGACTACGCCAACTGACGGCCTAGGCACTGTCGTCAATCATGTAGCCAACCCCGTAGGCGGTTTTTAGTAGGTGATGTTTGAAGGGCTTGTCGATTTTGTCGCGCAGGTATTTGATGTGAACATCGACGGTGTTGTTCCAGCGGTCAGCTCCGGCTTCCCAGTTATTGTTGATGATCATGGCGCGCGTAACAACGGTTCCCTGATTGTGCATCAGGTATTCCAGAATATCGAATTCCTTGCGCCGTAGCACAATTTGCCGCCCGGCGCGTTCGACCTGGCGCTTGGTGGTATCCAGCTTTAGGTCGCCAACCTGCAAGATGTTGGCAGTGGTGGACTTGGTACGCCGTAGTAGTGCCCGAATCCGGGCCTGCAGTTCGCCCACATAGAATGGCTTGTGCAGGTAGTCGTCGGCACCATAGTCGAGCAGGTTAACGCGCGACCCGACAGTATCGATACCGGTTAGAACCATGATGGGCGTTTTGATGCCTTTGCCACGAATTGTTTGGCAAACTTCTTGCCCAGGGATGTCGGGTAGGCCAAGGTCGAGCAATATCAAGTCGTATTCGTTCGCTTCGAGCTCTTTGATGGCAAGGTGACCAGACGCCACCCACATAACCTCGTGGTGTTTTTGCAGCCAGCCCTGAAGGCTTTTGGCGAGTGGTGCGTTGTCTTCGACGACTAAAACCTTGCTCATCTGCCTGTATTTAACACCAGAATTCTTAACTTTATCTTAACTTTTTATACACATTGCTAGTATTTTCACCAAAATTAAGAAGAAATTAAGATTGGCTATCTATAAATAAGAGCATGAAACCATCCAATCAATCATCATGTCAGCTGCCTGGCGAAACCTTTAAAGAGTATCGTTGCGTCTGCGGCAAACTACTATTTAAGAGCCCGATGTTTAGCGGCTCGATCGAAATTAAATGCCGGCGCTGCGGCCGGGTTCGGCTGTTTAGTGCGCCACCGGCCGAAAAGATCGGTCTGGCCATGGCAAAGTAGGTGGTTGCCTGGTTGGCTCTAGCGGGGGAGTGCGCTATAGTTATAATAAAGCTAGAGCTTATCATATGCAGAAGAAGTTTAAACCACGTTCCGTCAGTCGGCACCACCTCAAAAAGGTGTTGCTAATTTTTGTTGTCATCAGCGCCTTAGTGGTAGCCGGTTGGTTTGGCTACAAGCAGCTCACTAAACCCAAGCCCTATAAATACGACAAGGACTTTGTAAGCTTTAATAACGCTTTTTCTTCGGGTGATACCGCCACATCTTTAGCAGCCATGAAAGACGTAGCTAACAAACAGAAGGACGCTGCTACCAGGTATGTTTATTGGCAGCGCATTAAAGACTACTGCATTGGCAAGCAAGATTACAGTTGCGCACTCGAGGCCCTGGCCGAAGCCCAAAAGACTGGCAAGGGTCAACCGGTTCAGCTGTTGGTTGAAAAGGCCCGCATACAGACCTTGCAAGGTGATTTTACGGCCGCCGCCGCAACTTTGTCGGAAGCGCAAGACTTAGCCCAGACCCAGTTGGCGCAGGCCAGCGACGCCACACGAGCCAGTTTGCAGGCGCAACTGGATGATGTTAAAAACCTACAGACCCAGGTGCAGACTAAGCAGGTGATTGGTCAGCCTAGTGACGCCGACAAAAAAGGCGGGACATTATAATGGGTAGGTTAATGCTCAAGTCAAAAATATGGCAGGGCGTTGGTTTTCTGCTGGTTTTGGTGGCCAGTTTTATGGTCCTAGGTGGTCGCACCTACGCCGGCCAAGACTCGGTGACCGACCCCGATATTATTGGTGCTGATAGCATATTGATGGAAATCTCTAAGTATCGCGTAGACGGTACTTATACCAACACGCTTGAAGCGCCGATTGCTTATGCCAAGTTGTCTTTCAGTAACCCCGACAAAAGCACTCATCGTTTCAGAATCGAGCCATGCAATGTCTTTCGTGACAAAAACTGTGATCCGACTCGCATGGAGTCCGAGATGCAGGTTACCTTGTGTGGCTACCAGGCCGATGGTACCTATGCCGTTGATGCCTGTTTGGCTTCGCCCGGCCAAACCATTAATCAGCCTTGGCTCAACTATGACACCGACATCCCGGCTGGTGCCAAGAACTCGGTGGTACCAGATGCTAACGGCAAGTATACCTACATTGTTCGTATCACATTCAACGGGGGCTCATATCAGCCGTCATTCTTTCCGGTACACGCTTTTAGGGTGCGGGCCCTCGATGGTGGGCGGGCTGGCTATCCGGCCAATAACAATCCGTTAGAAGCTGGCTATACTCAGCCTTTGGCGGTTCAGCAACGTGATGCCAGTAAGAACTATACAAATACAAACTGGGTAGATACGATTCGGGTTCGTTTTAGAGTTAATTGCGACACTGCTAAGAATACCGGTTTTCAGCTGAAGTGGTTCGATGCCGACGGTGCCAATGACGGTATACCGGCCAACTACGGCTCGGGCAAAGACATTCATTTTACGTTGTCGCAGTATCATCAAGGTGACCAATTCCCATCACAAACTATTGATTCTAGAGCCTTGAACATAGCTATGGGTGGCAACAACGCGCCAGGTAGTTACAATATTACCGGTAACTTTGGCACCTTTGCCGAAATTCGGCCGGGCGACTTCTTTGTCTGGTCATGGAACGAAGTCTTAGCTAACAACGGTCTGCAGGTTTACATGCCATACGACGACTATGCTGTGAACGAAGACTGTCCCGATAACCCGGTCTACACCCCAACTGGCCAGACTAGGTGCGAAGACCGCCGTCTGCGCGGTAGAATTGATGACCCAGATAAACCTAGCGACGCCATTCTCTACCGAATTTACCGTGATGCCTTCCCAGGATTTGGCGGTACCAAGATAGCCGAAGGCTACGCCGATATCAACGGGCACGACTTTAACGTTGACATTAGTGCCTACACTAATCAAAAGCGCAATTACTATATATTCGCACTTGATATCGACAGTAATGGCAACAACACTGGTAAGTGGGTTAATGTTGGTTCGGTTAATGATGTTGGTCCGTGTGGGCCGGTGGCCGAGCTAGACTGTACTCTAAGTACCAGCCCATCTAAGCCGGAGCCAGGGCAGCCGTTTAGCTTATCGATTACCTACAATTACCCAAGTGCCGTAACTGTCGGCGGAACGGTTAAGATTGATCCGGGCTCGATACTTAGTAGTTTGGTGGCTTTCCCAGCCAACAAGACCACCGGCACGGTTACGTACGATAACTTGAGCGGACCGGCCGGTAAGTACACTGCCACCGCCACGCTAGTCGCGAACCCGGGGGCGGTATCGGTTACCTGTAAGGAAGACATTCAAATTGGTAATAAATCTTACGTTAAGGTTTATGGCCAGGATGTGGCGGCTGGCGGAGCGTTTAGTAGTCAGGCCAGCTGCTCGCCAACTAACGACACGGCCTCGATCATAACCTATAGTCGCAGCATTAACCCCTGGAACGGCTCGGTCGACCAACCGGAGCAGTGGGCTGGTTCGTCAACCCAGTTTGCCAGCTTTGCGCTGGGCAAAAACTATAACTTCTTTACAGCCGGCCAGCATAGCCCGCGCCACAATACGGCTGGTACCACTCAAACTACGCCAGTGACCGATCTTGCCTTTGGCAACTATGACCCTAATAACCGCATCGGAACCCAGCCGGGGGCTAATTCGCCCCGGGCACAAGCCATTCTAGACGGCAGCAAGGTGCCTGATTACGGCGGTAACGGCGGCTTGTATCGCTGTGTGCCAGATTACTACAGCAAGAAGCCAGCCCAACAAAACGGAGGCGATGGCACTTACAGCGTAAGCAGCTTAGGTGATGGTTCTTACTTCTATAACGGAAATGTCACCCTGACATCATTGCCAAACTACAGTGGGCATAAAGCAATTTTTGTAAAAGGTGACGTAACAATTAGTAGTAACATTCAGTTTAATAATGGCTGGGTTAACGAAGCCGAGATTCCGTCGCTGTGGATTATTGCCAGCGGTAATATAAAAATAAGTAGCAACGTAAACCGGGTTGATGGCATTTATGTGGCCCAGCCAACAAGTAGTGGCGGGGGAAAGATCTATACCTGTACCGAAGCCAACGGTAATACCTTTAATGCGTCCGACTTGTATGCGCGCTGTGGCAGCAAGCTAACCATTGGAGGCGCCTTTATTGCCGAGCAAGTTAAATTCCTTCGAACCTTCCAGACTCTACAGTCCAGCCAACCCAACGAAGCCGCTAATGCCACCAACGCGGCCGAGGTGTTTGTAGGTGGCGCCGAGCTGTACCTGGGGCGTCCACCAGCCTCTTTACAGGTCGGTGGCGGCTGCACAAATAGCAACTGTGCCTACGACGCAATCACTAGTTTACCGCCAACTTTGTAGACAGTATTGAAAAAGCCTTGCACCCGAGCATTACGCTTATGCTATAATCGAAGTTAATATGAGTCTTATAACTGGCGTATCAGATTTTTTTGGACTGGACCTTGGTACCACGGCTATCCGTTTGGTGCAATTAAGGGGTAGTGGTCCGGCCCGACAGCTTATTAAGTACGCTCACACGCCACTCGACAGCAATATTGCCGTTAGCGATTCCAATGCCGATCAGCAAAAAATGGTCCAAGTTCTTAAAGATTTGCTTAACCAGGCCAAGGTAACAACCCACAACGTAGCCGTTGGTATTCCTTCGCAAAAGGTCTTCACAACAGTGGTCGACATCGATCGTTTGTCGCCCAGTGAGCTGGCCAAAACAATTCGTTTTCAGGCCGATTCGTTAATTCCAACACCACTAGCCGAGTCAAAAATCGACTGGGCAATTATTGGCGATTCACCTAAAGACAAAACCAAGGTAGAGGTGCTTCTAACCAGTGTTAGTAATAATTTTGTCGAGAAGCGCTTAGACATGCTGGAATCGATTGGCTTGAATGTGATTGCCTTTGAGCCCGATAACTTGGCCTTAGCTCGCGCCATGGTAGCGCCTAATACTGCCACACCGCAAATGGTTGTTGACGTTGGCTTTAAGACGACCGACTTAGTGGTGACCATGAACGATGCGCCCCGGCTAACCCGTTCCATCCCAACTGGTACCGAAGCGGTTATAAGAGCGGCTATGCAGAACTTAAACATCGAACAAAAACAGGCCGAACAGTTTGTTTACAAATTTGGTTTAAGCAAAGACAAGTTGGAAGGGCAGGTCTTTAAGGCCATTATCAACACCGTTGAGCTACTAGTTACCGAAATCGAAAAGTCGATCAAGTTCTTCCAGACGCGTTACCCAGAAAATAAACTGGAACGCATCATTGTAACCGGGGGTGCCTCGACCTTACCAGAGTTCCCATCCTATATTGCTAACAAGTTCGGTATTAGTGTCGAAATTGGCAACGCCTGGCGCAACACCAATTTCCCAGCCGATCGCCAGAGTGAATTAATGACCATCTCGAATAGCTTTGGTGTGGCCGTAGGTTTGGCGGAGCGACAAGAATGATCCAGTTTAACCTTCTACCAGATGTAAAGCTCGAGTTTATCAAGGCGCGCCGCAGTAAGCACATGGTGCTTTTGGTGTCGGCCGCGGTTACAGCCGTTTCTGTCCTGCTATTTTTGGGGCTGTTCACAGTGGTAAACGTATTGCAGACCAAGCATATTAACGATCTTAATAAAGACATCAAAAAGAATACGGCTACTCTTAAAGCCGTACCAGACCTCGACAAAATTCTGACCGTTCAGAACCAGCTGGGCAGTTTGACCAGTTTGCACGAACAAAAGCCGGCTACCTCACGTTTGCTAGACTACTTGGCTCAACTGACGCCGTCGGCCGCCACTATTTCTGACATCAAGTTAGACTTTTCGGCCAACAGCCTAACCATAACTGGTAATGCCGATGCGCTATCGACCGTTAATAAGTATGTCGACACTCTCAAGTTCACAACCTACACTGTCGAAGGCTCGGACGAAACCAAAAAGGCCTTCCCAGAAGTTGTTTTGACCGGTTTTAGTACCAACGAAGAGAAGAAGGTCAGCTACGAAATTAAGGCAACCTTTGATCCCGTTATATTCGACGGCACCAAACAAGTTAACCTGGTCGTTCCAAAGATTATCTCGACCCGTTCCGAAACGGCTAAACCGGGCGACTTATTCCAGCAACCAGCAGGGGCAAATTAAGGATAATTATGGCAAACACATCACTTAAACGAGTTCAAATATCCAAGGCCAACACCACTATGGTGATCGCTACGGCCATCGCGGCTTTTGCGCTGACCTTTACGGTTATTGCCGGTCGTGCCTTGCTCAATAAGCGCGCCTACCAAGCCAAGGTTATTAACGCCAAGGAAAAGGCTGTCGACCAGCTCGAAGCCAACATTAAGGCGACCAACTCATTGGCAACATCGTACAAGGCCTTTGTCAGCACTTCGTCTAACGTTATTGGCGGCAACCCAGCCGGTACCGGCGACCGTGATGGTGACAATGCCAAAATCGTGCTCGATGCCTTACCCAGTCAGTATGACTTTCCGGCGCTGGCTAGTAGCCTCGAAAAGATTGCTCTAGATAACGGCTACAAGATTAACTCCATAACCGGTACCGACGACGAAGTTATCCAGAAAGAAAACAAAGAGAGTATCAATCCAACACCTCTGGCGATGCCTTTCCAGATGAGCGTGCAGACCAACTTGACTGGCGCCAAGAATCTACTTAGCTTGCTCGAGCGCTCAATTCGTCCAATTAAAGTCCAAACCGTAAACCTCAGTGGTAGTAACGGTGAGTTAGATGTTGTTATTACGGCCGAAACTTACTACCAGCCGCAAAAAAGCTTGAATATAGAAACGAAGGTGGTGCAATGAAACAAAAAGATATCATCTTAGTTGTCGCCGTAGTGGTGATTAGCGGAACGTTTTCTTTCCTGCTATCAAAATACCTGTTTACCATACCTAAAGAACGTCAAACCAAGGTAGAAGTCGTTCAGGCAATCTCTTCGGAGTTCCCGCAGCCAGACAGTCGTTACTTTAATGCTAACGCCATCGACCCAACCAAGAACATCACTATTGGTGACACTCAGAATACTCAGCCATTCAGTACGCAAAACGGACAGTAAGCAGGAGGGCGAACAATGAGCGTCTTATCGGCTGACATCCAGACGCAGGTCGAGGAACATCTGGTTAAAACCGGTTTGTTAAAGGCCAACGAAATTAAGAAGTTAAAGGACGAGGCGCAGAGTAAGAGTCAGCCCTTCTTTTCTTATTTAGTGAGCGAAGAACACCTAACTAACGAGCAGCTCACCAAAACCATCGCGACAGTTACCAACGTACCGTACGTTAACTTGAGCCGGGCGATTATTGATCCGGAGATTTTAACACTCTTACCGCAAGAAGTCGCCGAACGTTACATGGCCGTACCACTGGGTAAGATGCAGCACCGTCTGGTGGTAGCGATGCTCGATGCTGACAATGTCCAGGCTGTCGACTTTTTGTCTAATAAAATTGGCCACCCGCTCAAGGTCTATGCGGCCAGTGAAGAGGGAATACGCCGGGTTTTGGGTCAATACAAGTCTAACCTTAATCAAGACATTGTCGGGGCCTTAGGTGAGCAGGTAGAGAACGAAGCCATCACCAAGGACGACGATAAAAAGAAGCGTACCAACGAGGGTATCGAAGCGATTGTGCAGGATTCACCGGTTAGCAAGGCGCTAACGGCCATTTTGGAATACGCCGCCAATAGCCGGGCCAGCGATGTGCACATTGAACCACTCGAAAAAGAGCTAAAAATTCGCGCCCGAATCGATGGCGTCCTGCGCGAAATAATGCGTTTGCCTAAGGCGACCGAAGCACCGCTAGTGTCACGCATAAAGATTTTATCCAGCCTCAAGATCGACGAGCACCGTATTCCACAGGACGGCCAGTTTACAGTTAAGGTGGGCGCCCGCGAGATCGACTTGCGTATTGCTATCTCGCCGGTGGTTTGGGGTGAGCAAGTGGTAATCCGTTTGCTCGACAAAACTGGCACCAGCTTGTTGCTAGAAGACATGGGTTATCGGGGCCGCGCCCTGCGCACCATTCGCGATGCCCTTAAATTCCCTAATGGCATGGTACTTACCTCTGGACCAACTGGCTCCGGTAAGTCGACCTCAATGTACGCCCTGATTCAAGAAATCAAGAACGACGAAGTTAACATCGTTACTTTAGAAGACCCAGTTGAATACAAAATGAGTGGCGTTAACCAGATTCAGGTCAATGCCGACGTTGGCTTAAGCTTTGCTACTGGGCTGCGCTCGATCTTACGTCAGGACCCCGACGTCGTGATGGTAGGGGAGATTCGTGATAAAGAAACCGCTCAGTTGGCTGTGCAGGCTGCCTTAACCGGTCACTTGGTGTTTTCGACCTTGCACACCAACAGTGCGGCTGGCATTTTGCCACGTCTGCTCGACATGGGGATTGAGCCTTTCCTAATTGCCTCGACGGTCCGTTGCGTGATTGGCCAAAGACTAGTGCGCCGCCTTAATGATGACAAGGAAGAATACAAATCGAGCGGCCCGGAACATGCTGCCATCGAAGCGACTTTGGGCAACCTATTACCGGCCACCGAGGCCGATAAAGCCAAGGTTTCCGAAGATCTTGGATATAAGAGCTTGCCTCTAAGAGGCCAAAGCGCTTATACTTTGTACAAGGGCAAAGATAGCCCCGACGCACGTGGCGGCTTTAAGGGTCGAATGGGACTGTACGAAGTGTTTGATGTATCAGATGCAATTCAAGATCTGGTTATCAAGCGTTCAACCAGTAGCGAGATCCAAAAAGCAGCTCGAGCCCAAGGTATGATTACCATGCGCGAAGACGGATATTTAAAAGCCTTAGACGGCTTTACCTCTTTAGCAGAAGTCGACCGAGTGGCTGGTGAAGATAATGCGTAATCGGGGATAAAAGGGGATGGGACAAGGATGACCGACAACAATTCACAAGTACGAATCGAACCACTGTTAGATGAGGTAATTAAACGGAAAGCCTCGGACTTGCACTTGCAAGTTGGCTTGGCACCAATTCTGCGTGTCGACGGCAAGCTTTTGGCTGTGCCGGCCACCGAAGTTTTAACCGAAGAAAGCGTTGAAACGCTGATCTTTTCTATCCTGGACGAAGACCAAAAACAGATCTTATTAAAAGACAAAGAGTTCGACTTTAGCTTTGCCTACGGCGACCTTGGTCGCTTCCGTGTTAACGCCTTCCACGAACGCGGTAACTTGGCTGCCGCCCTGCGCTTGATTCCTAACGAAATCCTTTCGATCGAACAACTCCAATTGCCGCAAATTGTTAACAAGTTTGCCGAATACCCGCGTGGTTTGGTGCTGGTAACCGGCCCAACTGGCTCTGGTAAGTCAACCACCTTGGCGGCTTTGGTCGACAAAATTAACCGCGAACGTGCCCAGCACATTGTCACCATCGAAGACCCAATCGAATTTACGCACAAGTCCAAGAAATCGGTGGTAGTCCAAAGAGAGGTCCACTACGATACTTATTCATTCTCGGCCGCGCTACGCAGTAGCTTGCGCGAAGACCCCGACGTAGTCCTAATTGGCGAAATGCGTGACCTCGAAACCATCGCCGCAGCCATTACCATCGCCGAAACTGGTCACTTGGTCTTTGCTACCTTGCACACCAACTCGGCCAGTCAGTCGATCGACCGTATGATCGACGTTTTCCCGCCGCACCAACAACCGCAAATTCGCGCCCAGCTAGCTAACATTTTGATGGCAATTGCCTCACAGCGTCTCATCCCAGCCATTGGTGGTGGTCGTATCGCTGCCGCCGAAATCTTAATTGCCACGCCGGCCGTGCGCAACATTATCCGCGAAGGTAAGAGCCACCAACTCGAAGCCGTTATCCAAACTGGTGCCGAATTTGGTATGCAGTCGATGGACAAAACCTTGGTATCACATGTTCAAAAGGGAACTATTACTTACGACGAAGCCCGTAACTACGCCGTTGATGTTGATGAACTCGACAGGATGATGAGAGGCTAAACCAGCATGCTCACTTACGAATATGTGGCCCGCGACCCAGCCAGTGGCGAAAAGGTTAAATCGACGGTTGAAGCCGATAACGAACAAGCCGCTGCTAACTTGCTGCAAAAACAGGGTCTGTCGCCAATTGAACTCAAGCCCAAGGCAGGCGTCAGTGGCAACTTCGTATCTAAGTACACACATCGCATCAAGACCAAAGACAAGGTGCTGTTTGCGCGTCAATTATCAACCCTAATTAACGCCGGCTTGCCCTTGGTGCAAAGCTTGCGCAACGTGGTTGGCCAGACCCAAAACAAGAACTTTCAAGTTATCTTGAATCAGGTAATCACCGATGTCGAATCGGGCACGGCTTTTTCGGTCGCCCTAGGTAAATTCCCCGACGTCTTTAATGCTATTTTTGTAAACCTAGTAGCTGCCGGTGAAGTATCCGGCACACTCGATGCTTCTTTAGCGCGCCTGGCCGACCAAAGCGAAAAAGACGCTGACATTATTAGCAAGGTGCGCGGCGCCATGGTCTACCCGATTATTGTGCTGTTAGTGATGGTTGGCGTGATCATCTTTATGGTGGTTAAAGTCGTGCCATCGGTGCAGGTAGTCTACGAAAGTATCCCCGGGGCCGAGCTGCCGTTTATTACTAAGGCCTTGGTTGGTCTAGCTAACTTTACGACCAAGTACTGGTGGCTCGAAGTAGTTATTGTTGGTGTGGGCGTCTTCTTTACGTCACGGTGGGCACGAACACTGGGCGGCAAGCGCGTTATTGATCGTGCCAAGATGTCGACACCGCCACTCGGCCAGTTATTTATGAAGCTCTACATGGCGCGCTTTTCGCGGATCGGATCAACCCTTATCGCCAGCGGTGTTCCGCTCATCCAGATGCTCGAAATTACCGGTAAGGCAATTAACAACGTTCACGTTAACGAATCAATCATGAAAGCCGCCGATCAGGTCAAGGGCGGTAAGGCGCTGTCAGCTTCAATTAAAGGTGATCCTAACTTCTTGCCGCTAGTGGGCGACATGTTGCACATTGGTGAGGAGTCGGGCTCGATGGAGCAGATGCTGGGCAAGGCCGCCGACTACTACGAAAAAGAAGTCGACAACCAAATTCGTACCATTTCTACCACCATCGAACCAGTTCTGATGATTTTAATGGGAGTGGTAGCGCTAATTGTGGTGGCAGCTGTGCTGTTGCCAATCTATGGCCTGGTGGGCAAGATTAACGTCCAATAGTGGAAAAAGCTATTGCTTTTTATCGGTGGTAGCGGTATATTCGTAAGCATAAGCATAAAATTACACCTTAAAGGGGGAACATGGGCATGTTTACAAAACTAAAGAAACAACAAGAAGGCTTCACCATCATCGAAGTCATGATTGTGTTGGTCATCGCAGCAGTTATCCTGCTGATCGTCTTCCTGGCGGTACCGGCACTACAACGTAACTCACGTAATACTCAGAAGAAGAACATCGCAGCCGATATTCTTAGCGCTGCATCAGAATATAGTAGCAACAATGGTGGCAATGTACCTGGCGCCGGCGTGTCGGGCTGCCCTGGAACTGGTTCGTGTGCAACTAATGCAGCCGCTTCAGGTGCATCTGATGCAACAAAGATCCTTGCCTTGGTTAACACCAATAGTCTGATTGCGGGAGATGGCTTTAGGGTTCAAACGGTGGCAACAACTACAACTGCCGGTACTGCCGTAACCCCAACCTCAACGGTGGGTCCCTCAAACGCTACTCTCTTTACCAATGCTACATGTAACGGTAACGCTGTCCAGGCAGGCTCAAGCAACCGTCAAACTGCCTTACTCTACCAGGTAGAGGCAAGTGGTGGTACTGCAACCAACGCATGTATCGCTAGCGGTCTTTAGTAAAACCTAGAACGCTCCAAATAAAGTGGCCCATTTGTACGGGTCACTTTTCTTTTTGGCCTGTATTCCGCTACTATAGGGAAGATGATTATACTTGTGCTTGTCTTGTTAGGGTTGTGCTTAGGGAGCTTTGTGAACGCCCTGGTATGGCGTTTGCATGAGCAAGATAAGCTGACGGGTAAAAAAGCCAAACGAGCCGCTAAAGAGCTGTCAATCACTCAGGGTCGATCGATGTGTCCGGACTGCCGTCATCAACTTGGCTTTTGGGACTTACTGCCAGTTCTGAGCTGGCTGAGCCTAAGAGGGAAGTGCCGTTATTGCCACCACTCAATTAGCTGGCAGTATCCGTTGGTAGAAGTGCTAACAGCCGTATTGTTTGTGTTTTCGTATATTTTTTGGCCACATGGTTGGACGGCGCTTGGCGTTTTTCAGTTTGCCGTATGGCTTGTTATAATGGTGGGCTTTATGGCTTTAACAGTTTACGACGCCCGCTGGCAAATCTTGCCAGACCGAATTGTCTATCCGCTCATGGCGGTGGCAGCTGTGAACGCTGTTGTGATTACCGTGGCTACGCGCCAACCGATGCATTTGGTCTACGCCCTCGTTGGGGTAGCTTGCCTGGCGGGCTTATTCTATGGCATCTTTCAGGTATCGGGCGGCAAGTGGATTGGTGGTGGTGACGTCAAACTAGGTGTGGTAATTGGGCTATTGGTGACCGGGCCAATATATGCAATTCTGGTGTTATTTGTCGCTTCGGTGCTAGGCATAGTCGCCTCGTTGCCAGATGTGTTGCAGCACAAGTCGAGTCTGCGTAAACGAATCGCCTTTGGTCCGTTTTTGATGGCCGCCACCGTTGTTGTGTTTCTGTTTGGTGCCGATTTGGCAGGCTGGTATACACGGCAGTTCTTACTCCTGTAAAACAGTAAAACGCTTGTGCTATACTAAACACATGAGACCCGCCCCTGTTCGGAACGCTGGTTATACTATTATTGAAACCATGATTTTTTTGGTTATTTCGTCGGTACTATTACTAAGTGCCGTCGGTTTATTTAGTGGGCGCATTCAGCGCACCCAGTTTAATCAGTCGGTACAGGCCCTGGCGACCAAAATAACTACTGCTGCTAACGAGGTTACCACCGGTACTTATCCAACCTCGCCGGCCTTTAATTGCAGCATTAGTGGTGGCGCACCCAGTATTAGTCCAATTATAAGCTCGGGAGTTGACCCCCAGGGAACGCGCGAAAACTGCATTTTTGTGGGCAAGGTTATGAACTTTTCGGTGGCCGGCGGTAATTGCACGGCACCGCTAGATCAGAGCAATTGCGAAGACGTCGAAGTATATACAGTAGTTGGTCGTCGCCAGTCCGACCCGTCGCGTAACATTAGTGTAACCAGTTTGCTGGGCGCCAATGGTGCCAAGCCCCGGGTGGTCAGCAGTCCCAACATCACCAACCGCTTTAATCTTGGTTATGGAACCCATGTAACAGGGGTATTTTTAGTAGAAGATGATGACTCGCTGACGCCAATTTCTGGTTTAGGCCTGTTTCAAACCTTTGGTGGTTCATATACGGCCGAAGGCAACCTGACGTCGGGATCACAGAATGTCAGTTTTTGGGCTGTAAAAAAGTCCGCCCCAGTGGCGCCAACTGACATAACCCAAATGGCCGATGCCGTTAAGGACGAAACGCCATTAGTTGGCCCTAACCCCAACAAGGGGATCTTGATCTGTTTGCGCGACAGCGGCAATGACCGTAACGCTGCCATCGCCATTTTTGCCGCCAACGGGGCGACGCGCTCAACCGTAACCCTCGAGGACGGCAGATGTTAGGCCGCCGCCAAGCCGGTGACACCATTGTCGAGGTGTTGATTGTGATTATTGTTATTTCAACCGTTTTAGCCAGCGCCTATGGGATCTCTATTCGGAGCTTGCAAGCCACACAGTTGACCCAAGAACGCGCCTTTGCACTGAAGCTAGCCGAAGGGCAAATAGAAAGCCTTAAATCGGCCGCGGCCGCGACTGACTCAAATATCCTTAATGACAGCACTGGCTTTTGTTTGAACGGCGTTACGCCAACTCCAATAACTGGGGGCAGCCCAAGTAATGATTATCTGACCGACCCGACCAGTAACTATCCGGTAGAATGCCAGCGTGATCCGCAAGGCCAATCGGCTGGCGACTGTTCGAGTTACTGCTACTACGTGGGAATAAAAAAGTCGATCGGCAGCAATAACTTCGTGGCTACGGCCCGCTGGACGAGTGCCCGCGGCCAACGTGAGCAAGTTCTTCTAGCTTATAAGGTGTACCAGTAATGAAGAAGCTTAATAGCAACGGTTTTACGATTCTAGAACTGATGATTGCCACAATTGTTTTTGCCGTTATCTTTATGGGTGCCACGACGGCCATACTGCAGATTGCCAAATTGTACTACAAGGGTGTGGTAACCACCCGAACCCAAGAAACCACCCGATCGGTGACCGACTCGATCGCGCAGCAGCTACAGTTTAGTGCTTCGGCGCTCGGCCAGTCGTCCAGTAAAACCTATAACGTCACCAACGGTCCGGTTTCTGGCACTAAGATGAACTTTGAGGCCTACTGTATTGGCGACACCCGCTATAGCTACGTAGTGAACGCCCAGGTTAACAGTGTCGTGCCGGTTGGAACCTATCAGCCAACTAGTAATCGGCTCCGTCACGCCCTATGGCGCGACAAAATTGATAATCCGACAAACTGCGTGGCTGCCAATCTGAGTCTAGAAAACCCTAGTAGGGACACCGAAGATGCCCGTGGTGAAGAAGGGGTTGAGCTACTGACCCAAGGCATGCGACTCAGCGACTTTTCGTTGAGTTGTGACGACACACGGCGTTGCACCATTTCGGTAGCGGTGCTAAGTGGCGACAACGATCTGCTCGAACCAAATCCTCAAGAGGAAGTTCCCACAAACTGTGCGACAATTATAGGTAACCAGTGGTGCGCCGGATCGCAGCTCACCACGGTAGTCTTTAAAAGGATAGATACGGCGGGTAGTTAGTATGAAAACAACAAATTCACGACAAGACGGTTTTGTATCGATCATCGTTGCTTTGGTAATTATGATATTTGTCAGTTTAGTTGCCCTCGGTTTTGCTTTTTTGGCCCGCCAGAACCAAGAACAAAACCAGAACCGCCAACTTAGCACCCAAGCCTTTTACGCTGCCGAATCGGGCGTGAATGACACGGTCAAGTATATGCTAGATCGATTCAAGAACACTGGTGTTCTGCCTAACGACGCTAACAGCTGTCAAGATGGTAAAAATGCTCTTAGTTCGGCCGGCTATGTATCTAATTTGGGAGGCTCAACCGGCAACAACGAAATTGAATACACTTGCGCGCTGTTCCAGAGTGCGCCACGCTCGCTTGAATATACTGTCAACGACACTTCAAAAGTTATCCCGATTCAAAATAAAAGCGGCAATAATCTTGTATCGATCACGGTTAGCTGGCAGGACGATGGTGGTAATACCACTTTTGCCAACAACAACAGCCACTGGCTGCCACAGGCTGGTACGGGCGTAGGTGGTGGCAATAACCTGGCCGCCAACACCGGCATTGTTCGCGCCACCATCATCCCAGTGTTTAGCCCTATGACTAAAGACGATCTGCTGAACAAGACGCAAACAGTGTTTCTGTATCCTAAAGTAGGCGATAAAGACGATGTGAATAGTCAGCCGTTTATTGGCAGCAACTCGAGCACCGATGCCGCCCAAGGAGTTTGGGTGGATGGCAACTGCAACACTGGTAAGACGCCACGTTATTGTAGTGCTCGTATTACCAACTTAGGCGCCCAAGGTGGTACTAGTAAGTTCTACCTGCGCCTGCGTGGCATTTATCGCTCGTCTAAAGTCACCATAACGGCTCGTGAAGCTGGCTCCGACCAAGATGTCCAGCTAGCCAACGCCCAGGCCTTGGTAGACGTTACCGGCAAGGCCAATAACGTCTTGCGACGCATTCAGGTACGGGTACCGTTCACGGCCAACTACGATCGTCCCGAGTTTGCCATCGAAAGCATGGATTCCATCTGTAAGCGCCTAGTCAGCTACCCAACCACGGCTGGTGGCCCAGGCGATACAATCGTCGACTTACCAAACGGGGTTAGCAGTAGCGACCCAGCTGTCGACGCCTGTTCGTTAGACTAGTCTTTAGGTTTGTGGTGATGAAACTTTTCATGTACGGCCTTTAAGTGTGGGTCGGTGACATGAGTATATATTTGCGTAGTGGCGATGTTGCTGTGGCCCAGCATGGCCTGGACCGAGCGCAGGTCGGCGCCGTTCATTAGTAAGTCAGTCGCAAACGAATGTCGTAAGGTATGGGGCGAAACATGTTTGGTAATGCCAGCCAGTAGGGCATAGCGCGCCACCATGCGCTGGACACTGCGGGCGGTTAGGCGGCTAAAGTTACCGCTGGTATCGGCCTGTTTGCTGCCGCTGTAACGCACAAACAGGGGCTGAGCCGTGTCTTGGCGCTCAGTTAGGTACTTTTGCACCCATTCGGCGGCATCGGGGCTAATAAAGATCGGGCGGTCCTTTTGGCCTTTACCACGTACCATAAACTCACGCCGCTTGAGGTTGATGTGATCGCGGTCCAGCCCCACTAACTCAGACACACGCAAGCCACTACTAAATAACAGTTCTAAAATCGCCCGGTCGCGCAGACCAGCCAGCCCACTAACATCGGGTTGGCTAAACAAACGACCCAATTCGTCGGGGTTCAGAAAAGTAACTTGCTTGCGCACCGTTTTAGCCAGCTCAATCTTATCGGGGGGCAGGGCGGCGATGTCGCGTTTGCCGCAGTATTTTAGAAAGCTACGCAGGGCGATCAAGTGGTAGTTCTGGGTCGTCTTTTGGAGTTCATCACTGGTATTGGTGCCGAGCCGGTTGAGCCACAGGCGCCACTTACGGATTAACTCGCCGTCGATGTCAGACACCTTAATATCACCGGCAAAGTCGCTCAGGCGCGTTAAATAATGATCATAGTTGGCAATAGTTTTTTGGGAACGGTTTTGTTCAATTTCCAGGTATTCCAAAAAATCAGTTTTAGCTTTAGCGAATAGCATAACTATATTGTACGACATTGGGGTAGAAAAGCCCCGTCACACCTGTTACAATTGTGCCAATGGAAAGAACTCTAATTATACTCAAACCCGACGCCGTCAAGCGCGCCGTCGTGGGCGAAGTGCTCAGCCGCTTCGAACGAGCCGGCCTTAAAATTGTCGGCATCAAAATGCTTAAACCAACTTACGACGAATTTTATAACCACTACGAAAAAATCGGCAAGATGATCAGCCGCCGCGGCCAAGAAGCCTTTGACATGACTCTAGAATTCATGGAAGAAGGCCCGGTTATCGCCGTTGTTCTTGAGGGAATTGACTGCGTTGGCCTAGTGCGCAAGATGGTCGGCGACACCGAACCACAAAAAGCCGCTCCTGGTACCATCCGTGGCGACTACGCTCACATGGGCTTTGGCCACTCTAACAAAGAAAAGATCGGCGTCCCTAACATTATCCACGCCTCGGGCGACCCCGAAGAAGCCGTCGAAGAAATTTCGCACTGGTTTGCCGAAACCGAACTGTTCGACTACGAAACCGTCCACGAAGTTTACACTCAAGCGCGAAATCGCAAAAAATAAGGCCTTCTGCCTGAAGCCTTATTTTAGCTTGTTCTTTAGAGCTTCAAGGAGCTCGGGGAACTCTAGCTTGTCGTTGCTTTCACCAAAGTGACCTTCATTATCGAATTCGTGATATTCAGCATCTAGTTTATCGCTTATGAGGCGAGGCTCTTTGATGACTATGTAGGGGTCATCTTTAGAGGCAAATATCATCACCCACTTTTGATGCTTCTTAATATTGTCCCAATCCCAGGGCTTATCAAAGTAGCCGCTGGCTTTTTCGTCATCGTAGCCTAGGTCGGTGTAATAGGCGCCAACCAGAACAGAGCCGTATATGCTGTTGGCTTCAGCATAGCGCATGGCCGCAACTGCTCCGGACGAATGACCTACCAATATAGTGTTTTCGTCGGCCTTTAGGGTGTCTTTTAGGAATGGTAGCCATTTGTCGGCTTTGGCGCCGACAGGGTCGGGAAAATCGGGTGATTCACAAGCGATGCCGAGCTTCTCTAATTCGGCTTTGAGCCAAGGGAACCAATTGTCTTGGCCAGTACCACCACCGTTACCATGTATCAGGATTACGCGTTTCATGAGCCAATTATAACAAAACATTCTCTGTAGTGATCGTTGTCTTGGTATCCCCGAACGGATTCGAACCGCTATCTGCTCCTTAGGACGGAGTTATTCTATCCATTGAAC
>CAZVKH010000005.1:16066-75332 GCA_964627095.1 uncultured Candidatus Saccharibacteria bacterium | reverse complement strand
GCCTATTTTTGCGGAGGACCTTTTAGTTGTATGTAAATACCCATTCGTATTTTGTGCATATACGTGGTCAGGCAAGTAATAGTTTTGTTCAACCCTGCCCCAACAATCAAGCGACTGCGGGCGCAATTCTATAGAAATAATTAACAGAGGTGCAAGAACCGTAAGTTGCGTAATAAGCAAAAAGGTATTGACAATCGACAGAAAGTTGCTAAAATAGCAATCCGTAAGCGTAATAAATACGTTTTGCACCTTTTACCCCCATTTCTAACATTTGTTAGATTGTTTTAGAGCGGCGGTCATAAGTTGTTACCCTCCACTTACGTCAGCACCTGGCCCTTAAAAGCTAGAACGCTCTAGAACAGACTAATCCCTTTAACTGATGTCTCCGCCCTAAATGCCCTGTGCATTTAATGGAGTCCCCAATTCAAAGTGAGTATTCAAGTATTCTGCCCTCTTTGCGGAGAGCAGAGGCGCACGTCTTTAAGGAGTTTTGGACGCTGACGCTTCACTGGGGTGGGTTGAAGGGTAAAATAGGTCTCCAGCGGTGCCCACCCCCTCTGGAGGCCTTTTAATTTGCCAACAAATATGATATAATACCAGCCATGGATATAAATAACGGTGTTGTTTATTTGAATGAAGATGAAAAGCGTGTCCTGGTAGGCAAAGACTTGCCAGAACCATTAACGCCTGCCGATGTGCAAGAAAATATTCCTGATTGGCTGGCCAGCGCCGGTGAGAGACTTGACGACTTGTGGGGTCGATATGCGCTTGATGCGCTTGACCAAAACCCGAATATAAGCCGAGACATTGCTCGCGCCGAAGAAGTGCGTGATATTTTGATTGGCATGGCTGGTACCTTGTTGACTTTTGAAGTTGAACAGAGCCTCTAAATTAAGAAGCTACGCGTTTCAACTGGCAGCTGGCTGTCGCCGTAGACGTGCTCGACAATAATACTATTCACCTCTTGGCGTAAGGCTGGGAGGTGTTTTTGTTCGTCGCTGGTGAACTTGCCCAATACAAAGTCGGCGCTGTCGGCTTGGCCGCTAAAATCGTTGGCGATACCAATACGAATGCGGCCGGTGTTGTCGCCGGTTAGGGCCGAGATCGACTTAATGCCGTTGTGGCCGGCGCTGCCGCCACCAGTACGCAATCTAATTTGACCGAATGGTATATCGAGTTCGTCATGAACAACAATGGTGGCCGAATCGGCTAGTTTATAGAAGTTCTGGACGGCCTGAACGGCTTCGCCACTGTTGTTCATGAAGGTGGTTGGTTTGCATAAGATAACCCGGCAGTCACCCAGGGTGTGCATGGTAACGAGGCACTTAAGATCCTTTTTGGTGGTCCAGCCCGGGAATTCATTGTGGCCGGCAAAGTGGTCTAGACAGTCAAAGCCAATGTTGTGACGCGTGCCGTCGTAGTCTTTGCCGGGGTTGCCTAGACCAACCAGTAGCAGTGTCTTAGTTTGGCCGGCGTTACTAAGCCGGTACAGTGGTTGCTCGGACTTGTTGTTTTGGTTGCGGACGAATAATCCCATGGGACTAGTATACCCTTTAGTGTTTTTCGATAAACCAGAATTTTACGGGTGTGCCGTCGTAATCCCACTTTTCGCGGAGCATGCGGTCCATGAAGCGCTTGTAGCTCCAGTGCAGAAACTTGGTGTGGGCGCCAAAGACTTTAAAGCTAGGGTTGGGGTTGTCGTCTTCTTGGACGATGTAGTTGAGCTTGGGGTTGCGGTTCTTAAGGCCGGCTGGTGGGTGTTCGTGGATGACGTGTTGCAACCAGCGGTTGAGCTCGGTGGTTTTAATCTTTTGATTACGACGTTCATCGATTTCGAGGGCTAGGTCAAACAGCTTAGCGACGTTCTGACCGGTGATGCTACTGGTGAAAACCAGTGGTGCCCAGGCCACAAAAGCAAATTCCTGACGCATGCGGGCCGCCATTTCATCGCGGCTGAAGGGTGTTTTTTCGTCTAGACTATCCCATTTGCTAATAACTAAAACTAATCCCTTGCCAGCTTCTTTAACCATGCCGGTGATTTTTTGGTCTAGCTGTGTACCGACTTCGTTAACGTCCATTAGTACGAAACAGATGTCGGCCTGTTCGATGGCGCTTAACGAGCGGATCACACTAAAGCGTTCCACGCCCTGCCCGATTTTGCCGCTGCGGCGAATACCGGCGGTGTCGAGAATTTCGATCTCGCGGGTTTTAAAGCGAACAATACTGCGGTTGATGTCACGGGTAGTACCGGCGCGGTCGGCCACGATGGCCTGCTGCTTCTTGCTCAAGGTGTTAAACAGTTGAGATTTGCCAACATTAGGACGACCCAACAGGGCGATGCGCAGACGGTTGTCGGCCTCATCAATGTTGGCTTCGGGGATAACTTGACTAAGTTTTTCGAGCAGTTCTTCGATACCGCTCTGCTGAGTGGCGCTGGTCATAATGATGGTTTTAACGCCCAGGCGTTGGAAGTCGGTGGCTTTGGCGCGGTGAGCCTTGTCGGCCTTGTTGACAACTAAAAAGACCGGCTTCTTGGTTTTAAGGGCGAGTTTGGCTACCTTGCGGTCTTCTTCGGTGATGGCGACGTTGGCTTCGATAACGACCCAGATGACATCGGCACTGTCGGCGGCCTGTAGAATTTGTTCCTGAATGGTAAATTCAAAGTCGTCTTCGGGGTCTTTAATGCCGGCCGTGTCGACCAGCCAGAAGTCGCGTTCACCATAGCTGGCCTTAGCCATGATGCTGTCGCGCGTGGTACCGGGTTGGTTAGCCACAATTGCCTCGCGGCGCTGCAGGATGGCGTTAAACAAGCTGGATTTACCAACGTTAGTGCGCCCGACGATTGCGATGATAGGAACTTTTTTAGCCATTGACGGTATTATAACAGAGGTAAGACATATTGACAAGAGAACAAAATCATTACAATGAAATAGTTTTATAGACACCCGACGGCAGGTCACCTAGTTGGTAGTCGCCAAATTGGATGCGTTCCAGTTCGACGACATCATAACCGAGTGCCTGAAAGGTACGCCTAATCTGGCGGTTGCGGCCTTCGTGCATGGTAACCAACCACTGTTCGGGGGTGTGACCAGAGCTTAACTCGAGCTGGCTAGGACCGTCGATTAACTTGACGCCGGCTTGGATGTGCTTCTGATCGGCCGCTTGTAACGATTTATTGAGAGTGACGCGGTAGCGTTTTTCTTTATGAAAGGCTGGGTGAGCTAAACGATGCGCTAAGTCGCCGTCGTTAGTGAGCAGGATGATCCCCGATGAATCCTTGTCTAGGCGGCCAACTGGCTTAAGTTTGTGTAGTTCTTTGGGCAAAAGTTCGTAGATAGTTTGGCTGCCCTGCCCGTCCCGACTACAGACATAGCCGACTGGCTTATGAAGAAGTATTGATTGGCTGACGGCTGCCGCCGTTAGGAGTTTACCGCGCATGCGGACCTCGTCTTGGTCGTGGACATTACTGCCCAGGGTGGCGCGCTCGCCGTTAATAGTGACGTTACCCTGCTCAATAGCCATATCGGCAACGCGCCGACTGAGGCCGGTGGCCGAAGCGATGAATTTATTTATGCGCATGTAGGCATTATAGGGCTATATCGTTGGGACTGACAGTTGTTGGCTTGTCGTCTTCGGTAGAAGCTGGCGTGACGACGCCACTGGTAGGTACGGCAGCGGGCTCGCTGGCCTTGGCTTCTTCTTTGGCAAGCAAGGCGTCAAGATCAACGGCTGGCGCCGTGGCCTCTTCGGTAGGTTGTAAAACGAGTTTTTTATGAGACGGTGCATCGGCGGCGCTACTAACATTAACGGCGGCTGTTGGGTTAGACAGGGCGTCTTGTCCGGCCGGTGGTGTTGGTGGTGGCGGCATCTCGCCAGGAATTGGGGTGGCGTCGGGCTTGGGTGTTTCGACAGGTGGTGTGCTCGAAGCCACAGTTACCGGTATGCTGGTTGCAGAGCTGTCTGGCGCTGGTGTAGACGGTGTGGCGGTTAGAGTTGGGTTGTTGGCAATAAAGTCTTGAATCTGCTGTTCGACACCAGTGGTTTCTTCGGCCTTAGGCTGGGCTTCTTCTTTGGCCGGTTCGTCAGTAACAATTGGCGCAGGGTCGTCCGAAGGGGCCGGTGCAGTAGTTGCCGGCTCGTCGGCGGCTGGTGGGGCGCTAACAACCGGTAGGTCGGCCTGGGTTGGTGGAACGCTGGCTTTGGCGGTAGTGTCGGAGCTACTAACTGCCGGGCTGCCACTGATGACAATTGGTTCGTCGGCAGCTGAGGCTGGTGTTGGGGCCGGTTGACCAGTGTCGTTTAAGACCTCGTGGGCAACCTTGATGACATCTTCTAGGGTGACTTGTGACTTAACTAGGTAGCGATCGGCGCCGAGCTTGCCGGCCCGTTCGCGGTCTTCGGCTTGGCTAAGAGCAGTCATCATAATAACCTTGGCATTCTTGGTTTCGGGGGTGCTGCGCAGGATGTCGAGCATGTCAAAGCCACTTATTTTGGGCATCATAATGTCGGAAATAATTAAGTCGGGTTTTTCTTTGACGGCTAAGGCTAGGGCTTCTTCGCCATCGTGGGCCGAGACAATCTCGTAACCTTCGGCAACTAAACGGGCATCGTAGATCTCCCGGAGGTTATTATCATCTTCGACAAGCATTACTTTTGGCATTTTACAGTCCCCTATTTATGGTGCTTATGGCTTTACGCATATTGTATCATGGCGCGCCTGCGCTGGATAGCGTCGGTACACTGTTACTGCTGCTGGCCTGCGTGGCCTGGAGTTGTTTGGCTTTTTCGTTAGTTAACCGGGGTAGGTTTACATAGAAGGTGCTGCCCTTGCCGAGTTCGCTTTCTACCCAAATACGACCGTCGTATAGCTCAACGATTTTGCGGCAGATAAACAAACCCAGACCGGTGCCGCCAATCGTACGCGTCGAAGTGCTGTCGACGCGATAGAACTTTTGGAAAAGATGCGGGATGTCTTCGGCTGGTATGCCTGGCCCAGTGTCGCGTACCGAAATCTGCACCACTTCGGTATTACCAGTTAAGCCCAAAGTAACCGAGCCGCTTTCGGTGTACTTGACGGCGTTGTCGAAGATGTTGGTAATAACTTCGCGCAAACGTTCGGGATCGGCCTGAACATAGTAGAATGGCTTGATAACTTTGGTGCTGCCGGCCTGGTCGGTGGCGGCATTGACATTCTGGCCGTCGGCCGTGCCCATGACGTATTCCATGTGCAGCCCCTTCTTCTCGGCCGTAAAGCGCAGGTCTTCGACCACCTTCTCGGTAAAGGTGCTCATTTCTATAACTGTTGGGTGACTGCTCAGTCGACCGTCTTCGGCTTTGGTGCTGGTGAGTAAGTCTTGAAACAGTCGGCCCAAATGCTGCGTCGATTCGTGGGCTTTTTCGAGGTACTCGCGGGCTTTGCTATCGATCTTGCTGACGCGGTCGTTGAGCGCCAGCGCAAGATAGCCTTCGATAGCGGCCACTGGCGTGCGCATTTCGTGGCTAGCGGTGCTAACAAAGTCGGCGCTGCGCTTTTCTTGGCCACGCTCCTGGCTAACGTCGCGGAAGATGCCAATAACGGCACTAACCTTGCCGTCCTTGTCGAGCAAAGGCGAGGCACTAATACTGATGGCAATCTGTTTTTTGTCGCGGTTTATCAGGGCGGCATTGTTGTCGTGAACAGCGATGCCCTTTTCAAAAACCTGCTTGAAGGGATCTTTACTAGAAGAATATTCTTGGCCCTTTTCGTCGACTACCTTTAATACGCTCTTGTAGTCGAGGTTCAGAACTTCGTTATCCTTCCAGCCGGCAATCTTGAGGGCGGCCGGGTTGAATAAGCGGATGGCATGATTTTGGTCAATCACCACCACCCCATCGTCGATACTGTTGATAATTAGGCTAGATTTAAGTTGTTCCTGCTGAAGCAAGGCATTCAGCTGGTTGTCGCCACTCTTTAACTTGTTGCCAAAGCGTTGCCACAGCAAAAAACCCACCCCGGCTAAAATTAATAGACCAACGGCGGCGGCTAATCCGAGTGACATACTTATATTCATGGTTACCATAACCATTATGTCACGCCCATCTGTTCCCTGCAATCACTGCCACTGGTGCCAATGGTTGCCGTTTGACCCCTGTTGTGCTAGTATTAACCAGTTAATCATCACGGCCCCTTCGTCTAGCGGTTTAGGACATCAGGTTCTCATCCTGAAGATCGCGGGTTCGAATCCCGCAGGGGTCACCAGAGAATGAAACGCCACCCAACGGGTGGTTTTTTATTCTCTGGTTGCTCTCCTCGAGAGCCGAAGCCGTAGGGTTCGGTCGGCCAGGCCACGCGCAGAAGCTTGCTTCGAGCATGGCCGCAGTCGTGCGCTTACCCCGCAGGGCTCTAGCGCCCTTGTTGGCGTTTACTCGTCAGAATATCGTGGGCCGCCGCATATCTACTTAGTGTCATGAGGGCATCGGAGTCGTCGAAACGGGCGTTGAGCATGTCGATAATGTTATTGACTGGTGTCCGGCCCTTGGCGCACATGGCCTGTTCGAGCGTGATGTTGATCAGCCCCGCTAGGTCGGCTGGTTCAAAGAAAATACCCTGATCAATGCGCTGTTTAAAAGCTAGCTCGTCTTCCTCGGCGTGATTATTTTGACCACCCGGCAGGGCTGCCAGCTGCCCGGACGGTGTGACGAATAGTTCTATGCCAGAGTGATTACCACCAGTCAGCCACATGTCGAAAGCAACTTGTTTGTAGCCAAAGTGATGGGTCTGATCAGCCGAACCGTCGGTCGGGCGATTGCGGTATTGGCCGGCTGAAATAGTTGCCCATAAACTGTCGGTGCCGCCAACTTGCTCGGCAGTGGTAGCAAACCTTGGCCGCTCAACATCGCCAGTTTTAAGACGATCCAAACCTTGGCTCCACAAATTTTCTTGCTCAGACTTGCTAAGGCCGAGTTGATCCGCCCAGTAGAATAGGCCGATAACCAAGGATGGTTCGGTTGAGTGGTAGGCGTGTAAGCTGTTGCCGTTCTCGATTGGTGCAAATAGCTGGCGTTGCCCCATTGGATCGGTGGCGCCTTCTGGGAAGACCAGGGTATGGCGCATAATGAGGTCCCCGTGCAAGTCGCCGGTGATAGACTTCATAGACTTGACATACGGGTTGCTGTCGGCTGATAGCATGGTCGGCTCCTCACCACTAAAGTCATAGACCTTGCTGCTAGCGATATAGCCGCCAACGGCTGCCAGAAAACCTAACCTAGAAGCGAATCCGTAGTCTTCGTAATCATCTGGTTCAACGACACCCTCCTTAACGAGATCTACCATGGCAACGCCGCTGACAATGTTTAGATGGCTGTCGGTGAAAGCGATGGTTCGGTGTACTCTGGGTAGACCAAAGAGATTATCCTCGCCGGGCTGGCCTTCTACCTTCCAGATCGCCTGCCCCGTTGTTGCATGGTGCGCGTAGCCGTAGATTAGGCGGTGTTCATCTTCTGTCAGTTGATCCCATAATGGACTTTCTTGCAGTGTTTGGGTAACGTGCTCGGCAAATGCATATTTGTCTGAATGGCCTGGCACCCAACCACCATAGACAACATCGGATAATCGAGCTTCTTCGTTGGATTGGTCCAAGGCAGCATCAAGGTGCGAGTAGGCAAAACGTCCGGTCAGTTCGTCGGTAGCGGTAATATTAAGCATGGTTATTATTCTAAACACCGACAGGAGGAAAGCAAGCATAACCGACATATTGACTTTCACTCCAAAATCTACTATAATAACGTAGTTATGAATCGATTAACCACCTCAGTTACAGCAGCCAGTCTGGCCGGTCTAATGACCCTTGGCTGTTCTTCTGGTGAGCAGAAGCCGACGGCTTTTGATAAAAATCCGGAGTCTGATTACCTTCCTGCCGACCCGAATTTTGGTTACACCGATGCTCCGCGCGAAAACTTTTCGACCGGCAGCTGTTTTGATGATCCGGAGGGCTGGGCTAGCAGCATCGACACCGACCCAACCGATAAAGAGGACTACACGACAACGATTGGTTTTAGTGATCAGTCTGACGCTAAGGGCTATCCTTTTATGTCGAGCGGTGCCACCGTTCAGGGATTGGGCGAATTTGCATACCGGATATCAACGTCGAATAATCCTGACAAGTCGGTGACGGTTGATCTGTACAACGACGACTACGTTGAGCTGATTGACAGTCACGAAGCTGGTTACGACGCTGTCTTTACGGCCCGATTGGCCAGCGACGGTAGTACCTACTTTCGACTGGATTGCCTACCGGAATTTAGTTTCTATGGTAATGAGTCAACCGAACCTTTGGATGAGGTTCCGCAAGTAATCCCCGAAGGCGGCCTTCCTGCCTAGGAAAGGAATATTATGAGTTATTTTCTTAATCAGCCAGTCCCCCAGACACCGTCACAAGAAATTGGTCAATTTCATGCCGACGCCCATCGTGCGGCAGTTGATGTTGTGCTTGATAAAGCTGCCGAAATTGGCGCAGCTGCCGACTACCTAACGAGTCGCTTGCTGGCGGGGCACATTGCCGAAGAAGTTGAAGTTGTTGAAGTAGCAACCGAGCTGACGGCTAGGGCTGCCATGCACGAAAAACATAATTGGTTTCGCCGTGTGTCAAAGCCGCCTCGTATAGGTGCTAAAGAAACCGAAGCCAGTGCTGTTGGCGAGGGCTGGGTAGTTTCGGAAGCCGATGGACGCAACACTGGACGTATTGCCTTGCTAAATGACTCATCCTTGGTGTTATGTGCTCCCCTTGATGAAACCGGAACCAAACTGCTTTATGACGGCCATCTAAATTTATGGCGTTACCCCGTTCACTCAAAGTTTACTACCAGTACCGGCTATAACTTTACTAATGGCTTGAGTGAGGCCACTAAAACCGACAAAAACCACCACTTACTGAGTAAACTCCCGGCCAAGGTTGAACCAACCCTTAAATTCGATAGTCCCGAAGCCATCGTTTATGCCAACCTTGAAATTATCGGCTTTCATATGCGCAAGTTCTTTCAGCGCAAATTCCCTCGCGGTTAAAGCGGTTTAACCTTAGGCAATTCATCCCAGCTGGTGGTGTAGCGCGGGCTTTTTAGTTTGCGACGCGGTTCCCAGGCCGAAGCCAGATCTTCGGCGGCATAACGGACGGTGCGCTTGCCGAAGCGTTTGTTAAGGGTGTCGACGGCGCGGCTGCGAGCAACCTTAAGGACGTGCTGGGCTGGGTTAGCTTCGCCCAGTAAGTCGACCTGAAAGACGTTATCGGGCACTAAATCGTGTAGTGTGACGCTGGCGCGGTGGTAGGCAGCGCTCTTGTCATAAATTTTGCCGAAGGCGTTTATGACAGCGCCAATCAGCTGGCCGGTGTCGGCCGTTGGCGCGCCAAAGACGATTTCGCTACCCCACTGGTGGTAGCCGGCTTTGTGACGGTCGCTATTCAAAAAAATACTGGCCCGCCGCGTTAGTTGCTGGCTTTGGCGTAGGCGGTAGGCACTTTGGGCAGCAAAGCTGGCCAGGGCGGCTTCGACGACGTGGGCTTGGTTGGTGTCTTCGCCAAAGGTGCGTCCGCGCGAAATCATCTTTTGTGGTTTGTGCTGGCGTTCTAAAGGAATGCAGCTAGTACCGTTAAGTTCCAAGACCATTTGGGCGCCGTGGACACCCATAAGCTGCCGAGCCCGGGCCGAACGTGATTGTGCCAGATCAGCGGCGCTGGCGACGCCATCGGCTTGAAGTTGGGGCGCTAACCGGCGACCGACACCCCAGACGTTCCTGATTGGAATAGTTTCTAGGGCGGCCTGTCGCTCGGCCGAAGACATGTGATAAAGGTCACGAACGCCAGCGCTACTTGGATCCTTCTTGCCAATATCAGCCCCGATTTTAGCCAGCGTTTTGCTGCCGCCGATGCCGATAGAAACAGGAATGCCGATGTCGCGTAGTACCTGGGCCCGCAAGTTTTTGGCCCATTGTTCGTGGTCATCGATAGCCATTAGGCTGAGGTCCAGAAAAGACTCGTCCACCGAGTAGACTTCGAGGCGCGGCGTAATGGCCGTTAATATTTGCACCAGTCTTTTCGACAGATCACCATACAATTCAAAATTGGCCGAAAACGATACTACACCATTGGCCTTAAAGAGCTGGCGGTATTTAAAAGCCGGTGCTCCCATGGGAATTCCCAGGGCCTTGGCTTCGTTGGAGCGGGACACGGCGCAACCGTCGTTACTGGACAGCACTACAACTGGTCGGGTGGCTAATTCGGGTCGGAACAGGCGTTCGCAACTGACAAAAAAGTTATTACAGTCGATTAGGGCAAAAATGGGCTGCTTCATACTATTTACGGTAGCGGTGTACCACCGCGGTTACGGTTCCCCAAAAAACACTATCTGCCGGGAGTTTACCCAGCGGTGTTATTAAAAAATCAGCATCTTTGGTGGCAATAACCAGGTCGGCCGGACGGGCTGTTAGAGAGCGATCAATCACCACGATGTCACCGTCAAAAATTGACCGATCTTCCCAGTCGTTGCCAGCGATTTGCATGAAGAAAGTGCTGACCGGTTGCTTAACCAGCAGCCGATGCAGGTCAACCTCGGCCAGGTTGCGGTCGGCCGCCGGGTTGGGAAAGCCGGCATGAATGGAAACACCTACGTCATCTTTGTCGCTCATGTCTCTATTGTAGACTAGTTGAGCGTGTCGAGGATGCCAACTAGCTGCTTGGGTGTGACCTCGGCCTTAATAAGGTAGCCATCGGCTTGCTGCTCGATGGCGGCGCGGGTTTCTTCTTTTTGCTCTAGGTTAGTGGTGATAATAATCTTGGCTTTAAGGGCTGGCTGGTTGGGGCCACGCAGCTGCTTAAGGATTTCCATGCCAGTTATATTAGGCACCATTAAGTCGAGCAAAATAATATCGTATTGGTCGGACTGAGCTTCTTTAAGCCCTTCAGCTCCGTCGACCACCACCTTAACTTGGTAGCCGCCCTTGTCGAGGGCGCGGGCATAGAGCTCACCAATAAAGTGCTCATCTTCGATGCAAAGAACTTTCTTGGCAGTAGTTGGCGTGGTTGTAGTTGGTTGATCCATATTAGTTCCCTACCTTCTATATAATGAGTGGTTTTTAATCCAGCCGTGGGCGTTACGGGTGATGCCCTTATTATCACTATCTTTTAGCTTTCCTGCAAGCAGGCTATAGGGTTGAACGGTAAAGCCAACGCTGGTGCCCTCGCCCTCCTTGGACTTGAGCCAAATATTACCACTATGGGCTTTAACAAGTGAGGCGCATAGGTACAAGCCCAGGCCGGTACCACCGATGCGGGCCTGGTTACGGTGGTTGCGATGAAACTTTTCGAACAAGTTGGGCATGACACTAGACGGAATACCTACACCGGTGTCACTCACGACGGTCTCGACCAGACCATCGTTGGTCATGCTGGCGCTAACTTGAATTGTTTTGCTGGTGCCGCTGTACTTAATGGCATTGTCGAGCAAGTTGTTAAGAACTTCGGTGATACTAATTTTGTCGACGGCTACGCTTGGTACCTTAGGGTCGACGGTTGCGGTTATGGTGATGCCTTTAAGCTTGGCTGCTAAGCTCATATTATCGACGGCATTTTTAACTACCGCCTCCCAATTCTCTTCGGTTAGTTGCAAAGCTAGTTGCCCTTCCTGGATGCGGGCGACATTTAAGATATTACTAACAAAAGCAGTGAGCTGTTGAGCCGAGGTCTGCATGCTATGCATGAAGCCGAGCAGTTCGGGACTAAGCTGCGGACTGAGTTCATCTTCGAAGACCTCGATATAGCCGCGCAAGGCAGTTAGCGGCGTGCGCAGTTCGTGCACGGCTAAGGCGATAAAGTCGAGCGCTTCATCGTCGATCTGGTAACGGCTGGTTTGATCGAACAGACTAATGATTACTTCTATGCCGTTAGGATTCTCTTTACTGTAGGCGGCTGCTAAATCGAATTGTTTAACAGTTGCTTGGTCAGCTAGCTTGAGCCGAACGCGTTGCCAAAAATGTTGGTCGGTCGCCTTATTTTGGCGGCAGTGTTGTAGCCAGTTATCCAGAGTGCGTTCATCAGAAAATGATAAATCGAGCACCGAATAAAGATTCTTCTGAAAAACATCTTCTTTCTTGAGACCAAGATAGGCTAAGGCTGACTCGTTGGCGATGCTAATAGTCTGGTTTTTGGATATTGCCAGAATTGGCAGTGGAAAGTTCTGAAAAATGTCGCTTTCTAAGTCGGCACTAGCGTTAACTGGCTTGGTGGTTTGCTGGAGACTGGCGTTACTGCTGGCTAACTGATAAACCTGCAGCGCTAAAGTAGTGACCAACTCTTGGCCAATCTTACTCTTTTCTAGGTTAGGTGGAGCCGTGCTGGTGTGGCCGGGTGTCACATGCAAAATTGCCCGCCAGATGGTTTCGAGCGGTTGCAGAGCATAGTTTGTTAGGATAACCGAAAGTAGCCAGACAACCAGCCAGCCAAACAATAGCAATCCGCCGCTCACCAAAATGTCGTTGTTGTCGGGAAAGATGCGCCGGATTATCCAGGCGCCGCCCACCAAAAAGACTACTGCTAAAGTTCCAAGCAAGAATATATAATGCTGAACCTGGCGCTTAAGTCGGTGGAAGTGATCCATGCTCGTGGCTTAAGGTTTGTAGACGACTGAACTACTGGCGTTGACCATGCTAACCCAGGTCTGACCAGGGTTTAGCTTAAGTGGCTGGCCGGCAGCGTCGGTAAAGACGAACTGGGCAGTGCGCGAATCTTTCTTCCAGGTACCTTGCGTAACCACGCCGTCCTGAAACACAAAGGCCGTGTTACTGCCGGTAGTGGTGTAGCTGTTATGGGTGCCGTCCGATGCGATGGCGCTGGGCATAACCAGGGCGATAACCACCTTAGGAGAAAGTTGGTTGCCGGTGATTTGTTCGATGTGTGGCTTGCCACCCTCGCTACGCTTGTAGGAGTTGGTAGCGGCATCATAGTCGTAGTGTGGGTTATACAAAGGTCCGGATATCGACAAGTCGATGGTTTTGGCATTGGGTGTGGCTGATGCCGCTTCGGTTTTGCGCGGCAAGCTAGTAAAAGTACTACTGGTGTAGCCCTTCTTTTGCGCTAAGTCATACAAGCGGGCGGCGCTGCTGTAAACGTTATGAGGTGCGTAACGCGTTGAGATTCGTTCGTAGGCGCCGCCATTGGCAAATTGATCAAGGTCGCGTACGCCTAACGATTTAATTTGCGCTAAAGCCTCGGGGCTACCGCCAACGTGGGCGTAGGTGGCATTAAACGGCAGAACCCAGTCTAGATAGTATGGCCGAGCGCTGCGAATCGGACCGATTGAGCTTGGCTGGCCTTCTTGGTACAAAGCTAAGAATCTGGTGATACCGCCTTCGGCGACGGCCTCAAACACAAAGCCAGCATCGACTAGACCGGATTGCGGCCGGGCATCGGGGCTGTTTTCTATCATGACACCCGTTACCACGCGCTGGTTAGAAGCTGGGTCGACTTGTACGCCGGTAAGGCGTGATGCTTCGGTGGTTGGCTTGGCTGGTTCGGTTTTACTCCCTACGACGACCACGGCTTTGCTGGTCTTATGGGACTGCTGGTAGAAATAATAGCCAGCCCCGGCGGCTAGCAACAGGACTATAACAAGAATGGCCGTACAGATTCGTTTCTTCTTAGTTGACCACCTAGCCGGCCAGACGTGAAAGCGCCGCTTAGATTTAGTTTTGGGTGGTTTTTCGATTGGGTCAATCGGCAGTGTGTCGGGGCTGCCATCTTCTGGCACCACCATAAAATCGTCGTCCTCGGCCTCTGGTTCGTTGGTTTTTGGTTGTTTGTTAAAAGGGCCTTTAGACCCATGCATGTCATTAATCATAAGCAATATTGTAACAGTTGCCACCGTACCCGACCAGCCTCTTTATTGACATAAGCGGCAAATGTTATTACCATGAGCCTAACAGTACAAACACAAAAAGGATAAAAATGGCCGCTCCAAAAAAATCTACCCAAAAACCAGCTTCCAAGACAGTATCACGCAATGTAACATCGTCTAAACCTCGCCTTCTACAGATCCTAGTTGGTCTGCTGCTAGTGTTGGCCCTAGTATTCTTGGGCACGATTGGTTACTCTAAATGGAAAGAAAATGATCTTAAGGCCAAGGCCACACGTTGGACAAAGGTGACGCCTTACAGCACTATCAACGGTGATGGTGACCAAGTGAAGTTCACGGCCTGTAAGCAATATCAAGGCACCCCTCAAGAGCTGGCCAACGATGCGGCCTCTAAAAAAGCCAAGGTCACCGTGGTCGCCAGTAAGCCGGCCGACCTAAAGTACGAGACCAATACTTCTAGTTCAAAGAATGGCCAACCAAGTTTGTGGATTGAATCGTACACCAAGTCAGACTCTGGTAAGGCTGGGTACGGGCACACTTGGTGGTCGGTGGGTCGCAAAGCTGGCTTTGCTAACACCTGGTGGGCCGATACTGTCACCACTGCCTCAATGGTTGATGTGGCCGATGGTTCAAAAATATCGATGACGGTTGGTAGTGACAAAGGCCGGGTGGCCGTATTGGGTAGTACCGTTGGAGAAGCCCGCAGCCCCTTCCGTCTATATTATGCTCCACCAACTCCACAGGCTTACGCTAACGCCGACGATTATATTAAGGCTCGAACAGCCTGGGAACGAAACACACCTAGCTTGGCTAAAATCATTAACTGTGAGGGCACGCGTTAGTGCCAGCCAAAAAGAAGCCGCTAAAATCAACTAAGTCGGGCAACATGATGCAGCCCGGCTTAAAGGTTTGGCAGAAAATCTTCTTGGGTGCTAGTTTACTATTAGTTGTGGCGGTGGCTGGCACGGCTGGCTACGCCAAGCTCAAGCAACGTGATCTGCAGAGTAAGGCAGCCGCTTTTAGGGTGGCTCGCATGGGCCCGAACGAAGACGTCAGCTTTGCAGTTTGTAAGAATGTCGATAAAAGCGGTCGCACCCGAGTGCGCGGCATAGTTGCTCGCAACGCCAACCCAGGTAATAACTACGCCAAATTGACCGTTTATTCCGAAGGCACAGATGGTAAACCAGGCCCCGTTTATGATACCGCCTATAGCAATGCCTGGTACTGGGGTGCGATTACAGCCATCGAGTTGCCGGTTGCCGCCAAGGGCTGGGTCAAAATCAACTACGATAACAGCAATACAGCCACCGTATTTATGGGCTTCGTCCCTACCTGTTAGCGCAAGGCGCTGAGGCTATTTTTAAGACGCGCTAAAGATGCGTCTTTACCGAGTACATGCATTGTGTCAGCTAGGCCGGGGCTGGCTGGCGCCCAAGTTGTGGCGATGCGTATTAGACTAAATAGAATGCCTGGTTTTTGGCCAGTATCCTCTAGTAGTTGATTGAGCCTTGCCTGTAGATCGTTAACGCTGAAATCGCTGGCTTCAAGGCTGGTTTGGGCTTGTTCGAGCAGTTCAACCTGCTGGCTGCGGTCGAGCTTTTTAAGTTGCTTGTTGCCGTCGATCAGCTCCAGATTGACTGGTAAATCAGTAAAGAAGAAGCTGGTTAGCGCTGGCAGCTCGGCAAAGTATTTCAGCCTTTCTTGGGTCAGGCCAAGGACGGCCTTTTTGTAGTTGTCGTCATGAACTTTAGCCTCGGCCGGCCAGAAAGCAGTCACTTTTTGATAGAGTTCGTCTAGTGGCATATCGCGGATGAAGCTGCCGTTCACCCATAACAAGCGTTGATCGTCAAAACGGGCGCCGGATCGTCCCACTCGTGACAGGTCAAATTTCTGAATTAATTCTTTAACAGTAAAGACTTCTTGCTCGGTGCCATCATTCCAGCCCAAGGTGGCGATAAAACTTACCAGAGCTTCGGGCAGATAGCCGTCCCGGATGTAGTCGAGCACGTCCTTCGCGCCATCGCGCTTGCTGAGCTTCTTATTGCCGTCCGGCCCTAAGATGTGCGGCATGGTGGCTAAAACGGGCTGTGGCAGCTCCAGTGCCTCGTACAGGGCCATATAGTTAGGTGTGCTGGCTATAAACTCCTGACCGCGGATAACATGGGTAATTTTCATTTCGGCATCGTCAACGATGTGGGCGAAGTTATAGGTTGGGTAGCCGTCGGACTTAATTAAGATAAAGTCGTCTTGGGTTTCGGGGCCGGCCTGCAGGTCGCCCATAACGGCATCGTGCCAGCTACGCGGTTTCGGTTCAGCTTTAAAGCGGAGCGGTGTGCTACCATCCCACGCCGGTGGATTGGCTGGTCGATGGTTCCTGTAGAGGAAGGGTTTTTTGGCCTTTTGGGCGTCTTCACGGAAGGCTTGAACCTCTTGGGCGGTGTACGGATCGGCATAAGCACGGCCACTGTCGATCAATTTTTGGGCGTAATCTTTGTAGATGGCCAGGTTGGCACTTTGGCGAATTGGTCCTTCGTCAAAATCGATTCCCAGGGCTAGTAGACTGTCGACAATGTGTTGGCCAGCCCCTTCGACTTCGCGGGCTTGGTCGGTATCTTCTAGTCTTAATATGAACTGTCCCCCACCTTGGCGGGCCACCAGCCAGGCAAACAAGGCGGTCCTAATACCACCAACATGCAAATAGCCCGTCGGACTAGGGGCAAAACGAGTGCGGGGGGTGGTTTTTGACATATCTGCCCTATTGTAACAGATTATGGGTCGCTGTTAGAGGCTATCGGCGATGCGCACTAATTGCTCGCTGTTGAGGTTGGCGTTACTGCCATTGACCTGATACCAAACGCCACCGTTAACCCAAGTGGCATTAGAGCCGTTATAGATATAGATGGTTTTGCCTTTCTCTTGATAAGTCTGATAGGACTGTTTGTTGGTAGCCACAAAGCTGCTTAGCAAAGAATCGCTGGTCCAGTTAGAGGGCTTTTGGGTGACTTCGAAACTACGGTCGTCGGAGTGCGAGCGGAAACTGACGGTAATGGCGCCAGGCGCTGCTTTAATTGGGCCGGCCACGCCAAAGCCACTCGGAGTGTACTGTGGTAATGAGGCCGAAAAACCAGCTCGATTGGCGGCAATCCGCATCGATAGGTTGGGTACATTTTGGTAGGCGACAAAGCCGGCCAGTAGGACGAACGACATAGTTAGCGTGCTAGCAATCACCAAGTTACTACTGATGCCCAGTTTTTTAGCGGCGCGGTGATGAACGCGGCTTTTCTTGAGCTTACCTTTGGTATGGCTAGAGGCTGAACGTAAGGCATTATCGAAGGTTTTTGTCGCCGCACTGGCCGGTTTAGCGGCTTGGCTGGAATGATGTTGCTCGGGATGTGGTTTGACAGCTAGTGGGGCTACTTTGGTAGTTAGGCGGGTTGTCTGGCTGTGACCGAACCGACTAATGGACGTGCTCTTGGTAACATTGGCGGCTCGGGTGTCGCGGTTACTGGGACTACTAACCGAAGTCGCCGGGGTTGGTTTTGGAGAGCTGGCTTTTACGGGATTGCTAGAGGTTGGTTTTTGAACGACGTGGCGCATCAAGGTGTTTGAACGTTGCGGCTTGTGCTGGGCTGGGTTGGGGTGGCGCACAGCCGGTTGGCGAGCGGTTGGCTTAGTTGGATTTGGCTTGGGGTGATGGCCGGTTTGGCGAATAAAGCCATCGACGGCTTGGGGTTTAGCAACTGGTTTGACGGTCCTGGCGTCGGCCGAAGACACCACCTTGCCAGTAGTGGCGTCATACAGTTTTCCATTTAATTCGATGGTTGTTTTGGTCTGTCCCACGTTGTTACCCTTATAGTTAGTATCTTACCGCTTGTAAGAGATTGCCGCAAGCGGTTTAGCGACTTTAGCGATTCGGTCGTGACCTGAGCCGCCAGACGTGGTATAACTGGTAAAAGCGCTATGGACTTTTTAGACCCAAACAAAAAACGTGCCCACAAAAAAAGATTGATCCTCGGATATATCCTTATCGGAGTAGCGATTGCTTTGGTTACGCTGATTTTGGTCTTTCAGTCATATGGTTACGATTTGGATCGTAAAACTGGTGCAATTATTCAGAACGGCTTATTATTTGTGGCCGCCCAACCCGAACCGGCTGATGTTTATCTGAACGGTAAGCAATACAAAGCCCGCGCCGATGCTCGCTTGGTGCTACCATCCGACGTTTATAAGATGGAACTAAAGAACAATGGTTATCGAACCTGGAAGCGGACTATCAGCTTGGCTGGTGGTACGATCGAGCGCGTCACGTATCCTTTTCTATTCCCAACCGACTTAAAACCAGTTGAGCAGAAGACCTACACGGCGGCACCGGTTCTGTCTACGCAGAGTCCGGATCGGCGCTGGATGCTGGTTCAACAGATTGGCCAGGTAGCAACCTTTGATGAGTTTGATGCCAATGACAGCCAGCGCGCGGCCACTACTGTTAAGGTGCCAGACAGTCTCCTAACTGTTTCGCCCCAGCACAATATTAAGGTTGTGGAGTGGTCGACCGACAACCGACACTTTATGCTGCAGCACGACTTCCAGGGTGGCCGCGAATTTATTATGGTTGATCGGGAAACGCCTAACAGTTCATTTAACGTCAATAAGACATTTAATGTTTCTCCAACCGAAGTCGCCATGCGTGATAAGTCGTTTGACCAGTTGTACTTGTACAGCCAGCCGACACTTAAACTCGATCTTGCTAATAATGGCGATAAAACGGTCAAGCCGGTTTTGGCTGGTGTCCAGGACTTTAAGTCGCACGGCAGCGATATGATCTTGTATGCTACTGCCGACGGCGCTACGGCCGGCAAAACGCGAATTATGCTGCGCGATAGATCGGGTTCTTACCTGCTACGCGAAGTCACAGCCAGTCCAACTTACTTGTTGAACCTTGCTCAGTATGGTGGTCACTGGTATATGGCGGCCGGTGGCGCTAGTGATGAGCGAGTTTACGTCTATAAAGACCCCCAGGATTCGATTAAGCAGACCAAGCCAAACCCAGAGCTCGAAACCATCCTGCGTGTCCCTAGTCCGAACTGGCTAGAATTTTCGGCCAATACTCAGTTCCTGGCCTTGCAAAGTGGATCGCAGTTCGCGGTTTATGATTTTGAGCACCAGCGTAGCTTTAAGTATGACTTAAAACTTCCACTCGATGCGGCTTCACCTAAAGCCAGTTGGATGGATGGTCACCGCTTAATACTAAACAGTTCTGGCAAGATGGTTGTTGTCGACTACGACGGCGCTAACCTACAGACGTTGCTGGCCAATCAGCCCGGCTTGGTGCCGATGTTCGATCGCCAATACCGCTTGCTGTACACAATTGCGCCGCGTACTGCCACTAACGCACCGGCAGGCTCATTTGCCTTGCAACGCACAAACCTAGTCGTTGGTCAGAATAACTAGCCAAAGATACTTGTTAAACGTTCCCAGAGGCTGGGTGCGTTACTCGGTACGGTGGTCGGTGTTTCGTCGCTTTTAACAGCCGTACTAGCGGTGTTTACGGTTGGATCGGGCGAGATTTGCTCACCAAAAACGACTAGTCGATTGATCGAAGTCCCTGGTGGGTCACAAGTTATTAGGGTGGCTGTGGATGGTTTGCTGGCCGGGCCGAGCACGCTGACGTCATTGGGCTTAACCACCTTCTTTTCGTAGACGCGGTAGGTGTACTGTTTGCCGCCCTTTGTAAGGCTAAAGGTATCGCCCACTTCTAAACGATTGAGCAGAACAAAGGCGAACTTATACTTACCTTTATTGAGGATGTTGTTACTGGAGTGCCCAAAGATTACGGTATTCCCCTGCTCGCCTGGCGAAGAGGTGGTGGCGTAGTGAACCACGCCGCTCTCCAGCGACTTCTGGATATCGTCTTCGCTGATACTGGTCTGATCATAGACAACTGGTATCTGAACATTAATCTTGGGAATAATCACTTCCGGGTTGCTACTGACAACCTGGGTACCGTTGCTAATAATCGGCGTGCTAGTAACGGTCTTGCTGGGTGTGACAAACGGCGCGATGACACGTTCATTAAAGAAGCCAAACAGCATGATGAGAACAGCCACCGAACCAATACCTAGACCGAACAGGATCGATTGGATGTGATGCTTTGTCTTAAGGTTGCTGGTACTACGCGCTGTAGCTTTGCCTAGGAGTTGTTTTTTAAGCTGGGTAACGGTTTTTTGACCGGCCTTTTTATGATGAGCGGCTGGCTTGACTGGTTCCGGGGCTTGAGCTTGCTTAGACTTGGCCTGCTCACTATAGAATTCTTGCCAGACTTGATGTTTCTCGTCATCTGGTAAGCCGGTGTAGTACTGGTGCCAGGCGGTCTGGATTTCTTCTAAAGATTTACCGGAATTACTGAGTTGTTGCATGTAGCGTTGGTGTTTCGAGCCATGTTGGATATGGGCGACCTCAGCCTTTTCGGCGGCGGCACTAGGTTCGTGGGCTTCCTTAGTCTCTTCGACATAAAGTGATTGGATTTTTTGCCGAATAACTTCGGCCGCCAGTTCGCTGGAGTCATTATTTGAAGCCTTGGTTGGCGCTATATTGTTGTGGCTGGCCATATATTGAATGCTTATGCTAGATTTAACAGATTAAAGTATAACAGATTCACCCCTTTTGTACTCCATCTGTTTGTAGTACAATAACCCCTGTTCTCTACCCCTAACCCTGTGCCGCAGTGGTGGAATTGGTAGACACGCGGGACTCAAAATCCCGTGGGGGCAACTCCGTGTCGGTTCAAGTCCGACCTGCGGCACCATCAGTTTTGAATTGTTCGAATATACCGGCTGTCAAAGCCTCTAACGGCTTAGTTGGATTATGCAACCACCAAACCGCTCCACAAGAGGCGGTTTTTAAACGCCAAATGGTTTGTTCTCCAACCTCGGTTGAAGTTATTTGGCCGTGGTGGGCTACCAAAATTGATTGCTGATGGTATACCACAACTGTACAGGGATTATCTGAGGTAAAGCTGTGAAGCCAGTTGGCTAACTGAACGATCCCAAAGCTAAATAACAGCGGTTCGGTCGAGCCCATTTGTTTGTTGAGTTTTTGAAGTTGAGCCAGGCTCAGTACTAAAGTAGTTTTTGGCCTTTGCGTGATGGCGCGGGGGTTGGCATAAAAGTAGTCGACGGCATCTTTGGTGATTGTTAACGGCAGATTGGTTTTAGCCACAAAATGCTCAATGGTAATGGCAGTTTCGCTGTTTCGCCCAAGGTCACCGGCCAGTAAAATGGCATCGGCCCACTGCGACCAGTCGAGCCAGCTGGCTAAGGCCTTTTGATTGAAGCTACCACTGGGCGTGCTAGGTGCGTATTCGCCGTTCTCCAGAATCCGCCCGACGGTTTTTTGCAGAGCATCGGGTAAAAGTACTTTGGCGACACCCACGCCAGCCTTGTGGGCTTCTTGGTAGGCTGCGGCCGGTGCCGCAAAGCCATGCAGGTTGCCGCCAATGATGAGCAACTTGCCAGCATGCTGTTTATTTTCGGGTTTACTCCAGGCTATGTCTGGGAATAAGGCTTGATCTTGTTGCTTACGCCAATAAGTAGTTTCCATGGTGCTCCTCGAGTTCATAAATGACGTTTTTGCGTTCCAGTACTATTTTCCAGCCCTGTTGCTTGGCTTCTTTATAAAGAGTTTGATCGGGGTTAAAGGCCACTGGGTTAGTCACCATAGCTAGCATGCTGGCGTCACTGGCGCTATCGCCGACTGCCCAGCTGTCGGTAAAACTCAGCTGATGTTTTTCAACCAGATGCTCCAAAACTTCCTTTTTATTGTGGCTAGCGACGGTTTTTTGGCCACTAAAGTGGTCGCCGTCTCTTTGATAGACGCTACCAATGTAGTCATCAAAGCCGTAGGCGTCGGCGATGTGCTTAACCAGTTCGGTCTGCGACCCGGATATAGCCAGCAAGGTATAGCCCTTCCCTTTTAGAAGTTTAATTAAATCACGGGTGTAGACGTAAGTCTGGTGTTTGTATTCGTCAAAGACTTCCTGAGTGGCGATGTCAAAGTCGCTGGCTTTAAGTTGATCGAACGACGCTTCGAATACTTCGATAAGGGCGATTTCGTATGCGCGAAAACCGTCGGGGTGTTCACGACGCTTCCATTTCATACGGGCGGCGTGTAGGTCGGTCTCGGCGGTCACGCCAAGTTTACCCTGCTTGGCCAGTCGGTCAACCACGGCATGATAAAGCTGCCATCTAATTAGAGTGCCGTCAATATCAAAGGCCGCGAACTTCTTCATCTATTAAGTGTAGCAGTAGGATGCTATAAGCAAGGAGGGAGATAGCCAAAGAATATGGTTGCACTTCGTGCGCTAACGGCATTACCGTCACCGTTTACCCCAGTGTAACCGACCTGGATCCAGTAATTTGCTTTAAGCGAGTAACCAGTCTGCATACCCTTCACTTCGTTACCCCACCACACTGTCGATGATGCCTGTGAGCTGAGTAGCTTACCGGGGTTACCGCTATTGCCCGCATCATAATACTTGAGCGTGGTAATCCCCTTAGAGTAGTTGCCCGGTTTGACGTAGTAGGCTCTGACAGCCAACTCGTTTGGTCCGCTACCAAAGAAACACAGCCCGAACCGAATGTTCTGGTCGCCACTAGCAGCCGGTACATTGAGGGTCATAGCCTTGGCGGTCATGTCGTCTGTTTTCCACTTGGAGTATAAAGGTGCTGCCAAGAGGCTCAATAGTAGGGCTAATACAATTAGCAGAATAAATTTTTTGGTCCCGGATAAAGAAGAGAAGCGTCCGCTTAGTCGTGTCGAATTTTTGTTAGCTGACTTTTTTGTAGATTTTTTTGTTGCCATGTTGTGCCTTTTTATTGTTTAACTGTATGGTAGTAAGCATAAGTGGTCTTGTCAAGCCTTGGTTGCCAGTGTAATGCTTACCGGGCAATGATCTGACCCCATAACATCGGGGTGGATTTCGGCCTTCTCGACCTTGTTTTTAAGACTAGTCGACACCAGAACATAATCGATACGCCAGCCGACGTTGCGCTGACGGGCGTTGGCCCAATGGCTCCACCAAGTATAAAAACCGTTACCTTTTTTGAACAACCGGAGCGTGTCTATGAAGCCGGCATCTAAGAAGTTCTGAAAGCCCTGCCGTTCTTGATCGGTAAAACCTTTTTTGCCGCGATTCGGTTTGGGGTTAGCCAGATCGTCTTCAGTGTGGGCAACATTGAGGTCGCCGCAAAAAACCACCGGTTTTAATTGTTCGAGCTGTTTACAGTATTCCAAAAAGGCTGGATCCCAGTGTTTTTCTCGTAACGGCAAGCGACTAAGGTCGTCTTTGGCGTTGGGAGTGTAGACGGTAACAACGTAGAAGTCGTTGAATTCGGCGGCAATCATCCTGCCTTCTTTGTTGGGGTCGCCATAGTTGTCTTCCATTTGATACTTTTTCATGATGTCTTCGGGCAAACCGTTGATGACCTGAATTGGTTCGGTTTTGGAAAAAATTGCCGTACTGCTATAGCCTTTTTTTTCGGCCGAGTTCCAGAATTGGTGATAGCCGGGTAGCTCTAGCTCCACTTGATCTTGGTGGGCTTTGGTTTCTTGCAAGCAAACGATATCGGGCTGATATTTTTTGATGAACGGATGGAAGGTGTCCTTTTTAAGTACGGCGCGGATACCGTTGACGTTCCATGAGAAGATTGTGGTCATAAAGATAGTATAGCAGTTGGTCGGAGCGGCTTAGCGGGCAATAACAGCTTTGCGGAGCCTTCCAATAAACTGATCATGGCGGCGAATCTCCAGGTTGTTAGTCTGAAGAACTGTCCTTATAAGACCAACCTCGTTTCTAAGTTCTACTATAGCGGCTTCGATTTCTGGCATCCGCGCTGTCTGCGAGCTGACAACCGTCAAGTCATCTTTTAGGAGTGTGGTATCGGTCTTCAGCTCCACCACATCAGTCTTTAGTTCCGCAACGTCCGTTTTCAGCTGAGCAACATCAGTCTTTAGTTCCGCAACGTCCGTCTTTAGTTCTGAGACGTCTGCCTTAAGCTGAGCCACATCCGACTTTAGTTCCGAGACGTCTACCTTCAACTCTGCCACATCGGTTTTAAGTCCGGCAACGTCCTCCTTCAGTGTGGCTATGTCAGCTTGGATTTTCGTAAGTATTGTTAGGATGGCGTCTTCTTTCATACTGGCATTGTAGCAGTCTGTTTTGGGGGTTCCAAAGAAGTTAATAGGTATTTAATAATGTTGGCGAGCAGGTAGTATTTATGCTACAGTTAGCGGCAATGAGCCTGAAATACCAACGAGTACTACTAAAGCTGTCTGGTGAGCAGCTGGCCGGAAAATTTGATAGTGGTATTGACCCAGCGCTGTGCGCTTGGTTGGCCGAAGAAGTAAAGAAAGTGACTGATGCTGGTGGCCAAGTGGTTATCATGGTCGGCGGCGGTAACTTTGTGCGCGGTGCCCAGATTGCTGGCCATGGGATCAAGCGAGTGACCGGCGATCATATGGGAATGCTGGCAACCTTAATTAATGCCCTTGGTCTAACTGATATTTTTGAGTCGAATGGCATCGAAACACGTTGTTTAAGTAATATCTTTGCTGAACAGGTGGCAGAGCCTTTCGTACACCGATTAGCTCAAAAACACCTGGAAAGTGGTCGGGTTGTGATTGCGGCTGGGGGCATCGGTCGGCCCTATCTAACTACTGATACGGCTGCCGTGTCTTTGGCGCTCGAGCTGGACTGCCAGGCCGTTCTCAAGGCCACCAAAGTTGACGGTGTTTACGATAAGGATCCAGCTAAGCACAAAGATGCGATTAAACACGACAAGGTTTCCTTTCAGTCTGCTGTTGAAAATGCCGATATCGCTGTTATGGACAAAGCTGCTATGGGTCTGGCGATGGAGTATAAAATGCCGATTATCGTGTTTGATGCCATGGAAGCCGGTAAGCTTCTAAAGGTCGTCGAAGGCCAAGACATCGGTACTACAATTAGTTAGACTGTAGCTCAGGACGCAATTAGTTGTATTATGCATATAAACATATGCGTAATAATCGATTTATAAAAACCGAAAAACAATTGCGTCGACGGCTTAATAAGTCCGAACGACACGCCTATGCTGTGGTTAAGGCGATCGTGGTTCACCGTCGTTTTAACCGCTTCTTGCGGGTGTTGGGGCCAGGCTTGGTGACCGGCGCCGCCGACGATGATCCTTCAGGTATTGCCACCTACTCGCAAGCTGGTGCTCAATTTGGTTACGGCTTGCTGTGGGCCTTTCCAATTATGTATCCCCTACTTTTAGCAGTACAAGAAAGTTGTGCCCGGATTGGAGCCATTAGCGGCAAAGGCTTGGCAGCAGTTATTAAGCAGCATTACGGTCGGCCTCTTCTGTATATGTCGGTCGGCTTGGTAGTATTCGCCAATACCATCAATATTGGGGCTGACTTGGGCGCCATGGCGGCCACGACCCAGTTATTTATAGATTTGCCATATGCCCTGCTGGCTGTTTTCTACGCCGCCTTGATTGTATTTCTGGTGGTATTTGTTAGCTACAAGTCTTATGCCAGGATGCTCAAGTGGCTGGCGCTATCTTTATTTGCCTACCCGATTACCGCCTTTCTGGTGGGTCAGGATTGGCCGGCGGTATTTCGCAATACCTTTACGCTAACACCGCAAATTAATGCTGATACCATGTTCTTGTTTGTTGGTATGCTCGGGACAACTATATCGCCCTATCTGTTTTTTTGGGATACATCGGAGGTTGTTGAGCAAGAAGTAGCACAGAAGAATATGTCCAAGATTGGCGAAGTGCCCAAGGCCACCAAGAAGTTCTTGCACAACATGAGGCTTGATAACTTTGTCGGTATGACCCTGGCTAGCGTCACCGCCTGGTTTATAGTTATCGCCTGCGCCTCAACCTTATATAACAACGGTATCACCCAGATTGACACGGCGGCTGATGCGGCTCGGGCCCTGGAACCGCTGGTCCAGGGCTTCCCTAACGCTGGCCTGGTTGCCAAGGCGATATTTTCGATTGGAATTATTGGCATCGGCTTGTTAGCGGTGCCGGTTCTGGCGGGGTCATCGTCTTACGCGATTAGCGAAGCGATTGGCTGGAAAGAAGGCTTGCACCAAAAGGTTAAGCGCGCCGTTGGTTTTTATGCCGTGATCATCTTGGCTACCCTGGCCGGTCTGGCTATTAACTTTCTTGGCATTGACCCCATTAAAGCCTTGGTGTTCACAGCTGTGTTTAACGGCATCGCCGCCGTACCCCTACTTTTTATGATTATAAAAGTTGGCAACAATCGCAAGGTCATGGGCCCCTACCGCAACGGCTGGGTATCAAACTTATTTGTTAAGCTGGCCTTTTTGATTATGACGGCCGCCGTGCTGCTGCTATTTGGCTCGTTTGCGATTGGCTAGACGTCGCTTGGTAATTACTGCTAAGGCTAATAATGGGTTGAACAGGCAGGTCAGGAAGATTAGATAGGCCGGAATTGTGATTATTTTTGATACCACGCCCTCAGTTTCATATAGATAGACAGTATCATTTTCGCCAGGCCCCCAGCAGGTCAGAGTTTTATAATCTACAAAATTACCGGCGTAGGTATAGCCAGATAGGCTCTGGCAGGTTTTTTTGAATGTAGCTACAGTCGTGAGGCTTTCACTAACAAATATAAAGCCACAAAAAATCGCTGCAACCGCAAGGCCGTAGGATATTTTTTTAAGTGCGCCTCGGTAGAGGTATTTGCCTGTCAGAAGCGGCAAAACTATTGTTATGATGGCAACAATCACTAAAGCAAGTTTGTAGTCCATTAGTTACAGAATAGCAGAAGACAGGATATCGCCGCCGGCGCGGCTCCCGCCCTTCCCTGTGAAACAAAAAAATGTATCACCGTGGCGATACATTTTCTTGTTGGCGGAGAGGACAGGATTCGAACCTGCGAGGACCTTGCGGCCCAACACACTTTCCAGGCGTGCGCCTTAAACCAGCTCGGCCACCTCTCCAGGAAAATTCACTACCGGGAGCGAACTTTAGCCATTATACTTGATGAAACTGCAAAAAACAGCGTAAACTAAGGGTTACATGCCTATTATTGAGCTAAAAGACGTCAGTAAACTGTACGGCTTCGGCGATGCCACTACCGTGGCCCTCGACGAAGTTAATTTAAGCGTAGAGCGCGGTGAGTTCGTGGCGGTGATGGGTCCTAGTGGCTCGGGTAAATCTACTTTAATGAACTTGATCGGGTTATTAGATCGGCCCACTCATGGTCAATACACCTTGAACGGCCGTTCGGTGGCGCGGCTCCGACCCAACCAGCGTTCCAAGGTTAGGCGCGACAAAATTGGTTTCATCTTTCAGTCCTTTAACTTAATTCCCCGCCTGTCGGCCATCGAGAATGTCGCCCTGCCGCTAGCCTATCGAAATGTTTCGGTTAGTCGCCGACTTAAGCAGGCCAGTGTTCTACTGGAGCGGGTGGGTCTACAGGATCGGGAGTATTATCAACCACACCAACTTAGTGGTGGTCAGACTCAGCAAGTGGCAATTGCTCGCGCTCTAATTGCCAACCCCGACATTGTAATTGCCGACGAGCCAACTGGTAACCTTGATAGTGCTGCTAGCCGCTTGGTGATGGAGTTACTAAGCGAAGTTCATAGTACCGGCCATACTATTTTGATGGTGACACATAACCCCGAACTGACTCGCTATGCCAATCGCGTGGTCTACATGCAGGACGGTGCCATTGTCCACGATGAGGTTAAAGAAGTTGGTAAAGTGCCGGCCCGCGCCCGGCGCCTGATTTATAGTGTGCCCAACAAGACTAGTGAAGAAGATGACTTAGCTGGGGTGACGGCTCTAATGAAGGCCGTTCCTACTAAGGACAAACCAGCCCCTAAGACCAAGCGTCGTAAACGGTCTACCAAACGGAGCAAGAAATCATGAGTAGCGGCAACTTTAGGATGGCGCTTAGTTCGTTGCGACGTTCGCGCGGGCGTAGTTTACTGACGATGTTCGGCATTATGGTAGGTGTGGTTGCTGTCACGGTGACGATCAGTGTTGGTGCCGGTGTCAAGCAGCAGTTAAGCGATCAGCTCAATAAGTTGGGCAATAATGTTGTGACAATCAGACCGGCTGGCACTGGTACGGCGACCAATTATTTATCGGCCGGCGGTGCTTTTTCTGGCTTGGGAGCCAGCCCGCTCAACCAGGCCGATTGGGATGTTGCCCGTCAGACCGAAGGCATTCAGACGGCTGTTCCCTTGGGCGTGGGTAGTGGTTTTGCTACCGTTGATGGCAAGCGACTGGAAGCTAGTAGTGTTATCGCGACCACCGATGGTCTGCCGGCTATGTTGCATCACAAAATTGAGTTCGGCATCTTCTTTAATGAACAGGAACTTAATAGTAATGTGGTGGTGATTGGTCAGCGCGTGGCCGAAGACTTGTTCCAAGAGAACGCCCCAATTGGCCGGACGCTAACAATCCGCGGTCAAGACTTTATTGTGCGGGGAGTGTTTGAAGGCTTTGAAGGTAACCCGTTGTCACTCGGCGTGGATCTAAACCGAGCCGTTTTTATACCCGTCCCGATAGCCGCCAGTCTGAACAATGGAACCTTGCCAATTGCTCAAGTCTTTGCCCGCGTCAACAGCGATACTACGCCGGCTCAGGCCAGCCGAAATCTAACCAACAACCTCAAGACTGCTCATTCTGGCCAGCAGGACTTTGTGGTGCTTACCCGGCAACAGGACTTGGCTAGTAGTGCCGGTAGTGTTGATTTGGTGACGCAGCTGATTATTGGTTTAGCGGCTCTTTCGCTACTAGTAGGTGGAATTGGAATCGCCAATATCATGCTGGTATCGGTGACCGAACGGACGCGCGAAATTGGTGTTCGCAAAGCCATTGGCGCCAGCAACCGCCAGATTCTTAATCAGTTCTTAGTCGAATCAGCTACCCTGGCTGGCATGGGTGGATTGATTGGTATTATGATCGCCCTAGCCTGCATCTTTCTGATTCGGGTGAGCACAAACCTATTCCCTGTCGTTAGCTGGCAAGTGGTGGTGATTACGCCGCTGGCAGCTTGGCTACTGGGAGTTGTCTTTGGGGTCGCGCCAGCCATTCAGGCCGCCCGCAAGGATCCAATCGAATCACTCAGGCACGAATAGCTAGAATAGTTTCTGGGCCGCTTCGACAATTATGGCGCCCAGACCAATTTCTAAAAATATACCAAATGCCCCAATAATAATGCCAGCCACGTAAACCAGGGTGTCTTCAAGAATTACGCCCAACGACAGGCTAACCACACCCAAGGCCGGCAAGGTATCGAGACCAGAAAATGGTGGTGCGAAAAAGGCGCCCAGGGTGCCGGCCATAACTAGCAGTCCTGTCAGTCGCAAGAACTCTCGGTTAGTCATAATGTGGCCAAAGCGCGGCCGTGAGTATTTTTCGAGCCAGCGGACTTTTTTGATCAGATATGGCAAGGTGCGTTTTTGGATGGTCTTGCCTAACGGTTTGTGTAGCCATTTTTGTGGCAGCCAGATAGTACGGCGACCAATAACTAGTTCTAGTGCTAACAGGAGCACGATGGCTTCGAAGATATGAGTAACACCACCGGTTGGCAACGGTAGGGCTGGAATACACATCAGCACCACAAAGATTAAGGCAAAGCTTTTTTCGCCGGCTGCCTGGACCAGTCCGGCGATAGTTTTGGGGTGACGGCTGTGTAGCCAGTCTTCCAGATCTTGGCTGAAGGGTTTAACGGCGGTTTTGTTCACTACTACATTGTAACGGTTATTGGCCGCAAAGCGGACAAGATTCCTGAGTGTCACGCAGGGCTCGCCAGCGCTGGACGGCTGGCCACCAGGGCTGATAGTCATGATAGGCCACGAAGTCGGCCGCTTCGCGCAGCCACCAACCTACCCGGCCGTAAACTCGGAACTTACCGTAAACCACTGACGCCCAACCCGGGCCCGTCGGGGTGACATAGATTGGTTGGCGACGACGATATGGCTTGGGCGACTTGCCGCTGGCCAGGCGTTGTAAGTTATGCGTAACGGTAACGGCATCATGGAGGGCGGTTTGGGCAACACCACTATATTTGGTGTCAGCATTGTCGCCCAGTACATAAATGTCGGGTTCGGCCTGAAGATACTGGTTGACCTCGACCTTGTGATGTTCGGTCATGACGAAGTTGTTATCTTGGAAGAAGCGGTTACAGGCCACCCCGGCCGTCCAAACTACTGTATGACTGGTAACGGGGCGGCCATTGATTATCAGGGCATCGGCTGTTTCGGCTTCAACCTTTTGATTGGTACGAATAATAACGCCCAACTTGCGAAGCTGCTTGGCGGTGGCCCGTGAGACGTCTTTAGTCATGCGCGGCATGATGCGCGGCATAGCCTCAATCAGTTCAACCTGAACGGCTCGCCTCGGTAGCCCGTGGCGGTGCATAGCCTGCTTGATATAACCCGGTAGTACGCCAGCCAGTTCAACACCGGTTGGGCCACCGCCCACAATCAGGTAATGCTGATCGACAGTGCCATCATGACGGAGTTGGTTGTGGATGTGCTGTTTGAGTTCTTCGGCCTCATCAAGCGACTTGATGCCAAATGAATATTCTTCCAAGCCTTTGATGCCAAAGTAGTTGGTAGTCATGCCGAGCGATAAAATAAGACTATCGTAACTTAGCGTGCCGGCACCTTTGGTTACTAATTGCTTGGTCTCGCGTTTGAGGTGCATGGCTCTTGCCCGATGATAGGTAACCCTGTGCCCAGCCAATAGCTCGCTTAACGGTATCGATGATACCTGGCTGGCGCCCCCGGTGGCAGTATGGTACAGCGCTGGGTAGTAACGAAAGTCATCTTGGTCAGAAATTAACGTAACTTTAAAGCGCTCGTCCTGGCTCAGGCTCAGGGCCGCTTTAACACCACCAAAGCCACCACCCACAATTAGCACATTCTGTTTTTTCATTCCTTCCAGTATAGCGAATAACCGGACTAAGCGTAACCACTTAGCTACCGCGATATGATAAGCTTAAGAGTATATGGACGAGCTCATTCTGAAACTGAAGCAAGCTGGCTTTAGTGGCGAAACCGATACCAGCCAAGAGACGCGCGATTTTTATAGCCATGACGCCTCGATGTTCGAGCTAACACCTCAGGCGGTGGTTATGCCCAAGGACAGCCAGGACGTGCAAAAGCTGGTGCAAATGGTAGCGGCCGCCAAAAAAACGCAGACCGGTCTGTCATTAACAGCCCGTAGCGCCGGCACCGACATGTCGGGTGGTGCCATTAATGATTCAATCATTGTTGATTTTAATAAGCACTTTCGCAAAGTTCATAAGGTAACGGCTACGACTGCCCAGGTTCAGCCGGGTGTTTTCTATCGTGATTTTGAACCCCAAACCCTTAAGCATGGTGCCCTGTTGCCGAGTTTCCCGGCCAGTCGCGAATTATGTACGGTTGGCGGTATGGTTAATAACAATTCAGGCGGCGAAAAATCCTTGGAGTTTGGTAAAACCGAAGATTTTGTAACCGAACTTAAGGTGGTTTTTGCCGACGGCAATGAGTACACCGTTAAGCCGCTGAACCGGCGTGAACTGGTTGCCAAGATGGCTCAAAAAAACTTTGAAGGCCGTTTGTACAAACAAACCTTTAATCTTATCGAAAAGCATTACGATGCCATTAAGGCAGCCAAGCCCAAGGTCAGCAAGAACTCGACAGGCTACAACTTGTGGGATGTTTGGGATCGCGAGACTGGCGTTTTTGACTTAACCAAGCTGATCGTGGGCGCCCAAGGTACCTTAGGTTTTGTGACCGACATCAAGTTTCGTCTGGTACCCAATCCGGCCTACAGTGGCGTCCTGGTCTGCTTTATGAAGGACATGAACCAACTCGGCGAAATCATCAACGTTGTTATGGCGCGCCATCCAGCCACTTTTGAATCATTCGACAACTACACACTCAAGTTATCGATTAAATTCTTCTTCTACTTTAGGAAAACCCTAGGCTGGGGCAAGCTTATAAAACTCGCCCTGCAACTCATTCCCGATGCGCTGATTCTTTTGAAAGGTATCCCCAAACTGATTATGCTGATTGAGTTCACTGGTACCTCGCAGGAAGAAGTTGATCAAAAAATTAAAGCTATGCACGCCGACCTCAAGCCCTTCAAACTAGAAGCGATCGAAGAAGATAATACTGTCGAGAAGGCCTGGAAGTTCCGCGTGATGCGCCGCGAAAGTTTCAACCTGTTGCGCAAAAAGGTCAAAGACAAGCACACCGCCCCCTTTATTGATGACCTAGTGGTGCCGCCCCCTTACCTACCAGAGTTTTTACCTAAGCTGCGCACGATTATTAACAAGTATGGCTTGCTGGCCACCGTGGCTGGGCACATGGGCGATGGCAACTTCCATGTTATTCCCCTGATGAAGTTAGAAGATCCTAAAGAAAGGCGCAAGCTGGCACCGGCCATGCGCGAAGTCAACGAACTGGTCCTGAAGTATCACGGCTCTTTAAGCGGCGAGCATAACGACGGCTTAGTGCGCGGCCCCTGGCTCAAACAAATGTACGGGCCCAAAATTTTAGAACTGTTCAAGGATACCAAAACGATCTTTGATCCGAGCAACTTGTTCAATCCGCACAAGAAGACCGATGCCACTTGGGACTACAGTTTTTCGCACATCCGCGAGCATTTCTAGGCAAAGTGCTTAAGTCCAGTTATACTACAACCATAAGAGTTTAAAATATTCCATGGAAAGAGTTTCAGCCGGACGAGCATTAATGGGTGATAGCCTGGCCTTTCACCTCCTATTCATTATCTTTGGCGTGGCTCTACCGCTGTTAATTTCGGCTACCGAACTATATGGTATTGTCCGTCACCGACCCAAGGCTCGAGCACTGGCCCGAACTTGGTCGAAGGCGCTGGTAATTTTATTTGTAGTCGGTGCCGTGTCGGGAACTGTGATCAGCTTACAATTCAACTTGTTCTGGCCGCGCTTCTTGGAGTTTATTAACAAGCCGGTTGGTCTGGCCTTTGCCCTCGAGGGCACCTTCTTTATGATAGAAGCCGTCTTCTTGAGTATCTACATGCTGTCGTGGGATCGCTTTAAACCGATCTATCACTGGCTGTGCAGTATCCCGATGGTGATCGGCTCGATGGGCTCAGCCGTGTTTATCACCACAGTTAATGCTTTCATGAATCAGCCACGAGGCTTTTTACTCGGCCAAGATGGTAACCCGATCGAGAGTAATACCTTCCAAGCGATGTTTAACCCCGCTACCTATACGACAGTGGTGCATTCGATACTGGGTTATATTACGGCCTGCGCCTTTGTGTTCTTATCAATCTACATCTGGCTCTACCTAAAGAAAAAGCACCAGGCTGACCGGCCTTGGTTTAAGAAAGTAATTGTGGCTTTGGCGATCGTTGGCCTGGTATTTGGAATTCTGACGGCCATAGTTGGTGACCAGTCTGGTAAATACTTGGCCAAACACGAGCCTTATAAATTGGCGGCGGCTGAAGGTTTGATGGAAACCCAAAGAAATGCTCCGTTAACAATTGGCGGAATCGTTAAAGATGGCGAGATTAAATACGGAATTAAGATACCTAGCCTACTAAGCTTCCTGGCTGCCAATAACTTTGGCGCCGAAGTCAAAGGCCTGAACGAGTTCCCGGAGGATGAGCGGCCGAGTTTAGTAGTGCACTATTTCTTTGACGGCATGGTGCTCTGCGGCATCCTAATAGTATTGATCCCTAGTCTGTTCCTAGGGCTACTGGTCTTTAAAAAGCGCCGGGCAGCCTATAGCAAACCGATGCTTATCGCCCTGATGTCATGTGGTGTTTTAGCGGTCTTTGCCACCATGTTCGGCTGGCTCCTGACCGAATTGGGCCGACAGCCCTACATCGTGCATGGCTATTTGAAGGTGGCGGACGCCTTGACTACCAACCAGGCGGTTATCAAGTTTGGCTTTATCTTCCCGGTATTCTTCTTAACCCTGCTAGTGTTGGCGGTTGTTATCCTGCGTAAAACTATGAACCACCAGGCGGTACGTGATGTCGATGCCTGAAATCGCTCTGTTCTTGGTAGCGTTGCTGTTCGGTGTTTATGGCTGGATGAGTAGCTTAGAGCTAGGGATTGGCTTGTTGCGTATCACTGGCCGCCGTGGGCTTGATACTGGCACCAATCGCAATATGTTCACACCACTATGGGAAATTACTAACGTCTTTTTAGTGTTTGGCTTTACCGGTTTTGTGGTCTTCTTTAATAACGGTCTACAAGCCACCAGCGAAGCCGTCTTTACAGTTTTAACCTTGGCGATGGTTGGTATCGTGGCGCGGGGTTGTTTGGTGCTTTACTTGTACTACCACCGCAACCAACTTGGTTGGAATGTCGGTAATGCCCTGTTTGTTTTGGTCAGCCTGCTAGTGCCGATGTGCTTTGCGGCGGCTGGTATTCGTCTGCTGACAGGTGCCCAGTTCTGGCAGACAACAACTGGCTGGGTGTTTGCCGCCACGGCTCTAGCCGGAATATTGGCGCTGGCCGTTAGCTTTATGCAATATAGCCTTTCTCGTCAGCAAGCCATATCAAATCGCCTGCGACTGACTTCTACCGGTTTAACAGTGGCCTTTGCTGGTCTGGGGACTTTGGGCTTGCAGACGGTTCTGACCAGCTCGACTAATCATCTTATGGGAGCACCGTTTGTGGCCTGGACAGTTTTGTTGGATCTTCTACTGCTATTTACAGCAGTACTTTTACTGACTCATAAAGAACAGCGTTTGTGGTGGGGCTTGTCGGTGGTGGCAATCGCGGCGCCGGTGGTGTGGGCTCTGGCCAATCGTCCCTATTTACTCTACCCAGGACTATTGGACACAGCCTACGGGGCGCAGGCTTACGACAAAGCGGCGTTGATTGGGCTGGGTGTGATCTTCCCGGTAATCTTGGTTGGCTTTATCATCTTTGTAAAATTGTTCACCACACAGCCCAAATCTAGCTAAGCCGGTCTGGTTCCAACTAATACCCAGCTGTCGTTCTCGTTGCGTAGGCGGTAGGTTGTCTGACCATCGGTCATGTCGAATAGGCGCACTATTCTCTCCCCGTTCTTTACTAGGTACTGAAAACCATCTTTAAAAGTGCAGCGGGTATTGCCGAATTCGATTTGGCGTGGGAATGACTTTAAACTGTGCGGGCTGCGGTGAAAGTAGAAGGCACTAACGTTGACGATACTATTGATTGATTCCATATCTAAACTCCTATCAGATGTTATTACTGAGGTAAACGGATTTTGGAGTTGAGCTGCTTGCAAGAGTAGATCACCGCTATGATGTACTTTTGAACGCAAGAAGCTGAATGTTAGATATGAGGCGCGCAGTGACCGAAACGGTGTGGTTGCCTGAAATGAAGTCTGTATGGAGGAAGTCCAAAAAATTGGCCAGCCCACACATGGCTTGACAGTATTGTAGCACCAAGCATAAGCGCTTGAATACTATAAAATTTACATCAACCTGGCAGTTGTTAAAGCTTTGCGAACAAGGCGGCTAGCAATTGCAGTAGGCGCCTGCTGAACAGGATGATGAAAATTAGTACGGCTAATGACACGGTAAATAACGACAGTATTATGGCGAAGGTTTGGTTGAATTGTCGCGTCACAGCTTGGTCGATACCAAGTAGCTTGGCGAGCGGCCCTAGGGCAGTACCGTGAAAAATCGGTTCTTTATTAGGAAGACTGGTTATGAGTTGCGGCGAATCCGTTCCGACGGCTTGTCTTATCATGGCTGTGGACTGCTGGTTATTGCTGCTTGGCACCGGTTCGATTACGGTAATTGTTACTGGGTCGGAGGCTGGGCCAGGCTGATCATACGAATCGTAGTTAAGGGCCGTCAGAACATTCACGCCAATTGATAAGACGATGTTGATCGTAAAGGTCCCATCGGCTTGGCAAGTAGCTGAGCCAGCCAGCTGTCCGTTATTGGTAATGCGAACTAAAAGAGTGGCCTGGCAAGTACCGCTTACTACTTGAGGTGTTTGTTGGACAGTGGAGTTGGTGCTGGGCGAGTCGATAATGGCCGGTATGGTTGGTTGCATTGGTAGAACCAGGGCTGTTATCGGCTGATTGCCGTTGATGCTGACGGCTTGGGTTTGGTTGGCGGACGACAGATTGAGCGCAGTGGCTAGTAAGGCCACAACAAGAATAAAAGACCAAACCAGCCGGCTCGAACCAAAACGTGCCCTCCCTGCCCGCATCATCAATGCCTAACGTTTTTTGTGGTTATGCTGGGACTTGCGGATGATTCGTTGATTGTAGCGCTTAAGTAAGAAGCGGATCAATAGAACTAGCCCGACGATGCTGACAAGCAGCAAGAAGATGAACCTGAATGGTATAACCCAAAAGCTAGTTTCGCCCGTCAGAACGCCGCCTGTGGTGCCGTAGGCAGCCTCTACTTTGGCAGTGTAACGACCGAACATCCAGCGTTTATCAAAGCTTTGTTCGTAACGGCGGGTCGTACCAGGCAGAACATTCTTATTGGTGCCACCAAATTGGTAGCTGCTAGCAGTCTGACCGAACATGTTCTTAACGGTTAGGGTGCCGATTGGCTTGACGTGAACATTACCAGTGTTGCTAACGCGAGTAACGATATTAACCGGTCCGCTGGCCGTTACTCCTAGACGCTTGCCATTTTGTTCGCCGAACATATCCTTGACGACAACTTTTTCGGTGATAGTCCCGGCCACGCGCGCCAGTAGTAAGACGCCAACGCTGGCGTTAAGCGAGACGGTCTGACTCTGGTTTGGCGGTGGTGTGCCAATAAACTGAATAACCCCGTAATGTCCGCCAGCTTCGGCATTGCTCGGAACATTAACGGCAAAAGTTAGGGTCCGGCTTTGCTTGGGTTGCAGTGTGAGTTCGGGGATGCCACTAACCCAGGACTTCAAAGAATATGAATTGTCGTTATCTTCGGAACCGGTCAGGATTTTGGGGTTGCCGGTTTCGTCTGAGGCGGTAAAGTCGTTGGTGCTAGAGGTGATATCGAGCACGTTGGCGGTGACGTTGGTGATGGTTAGCTTTAGGTTATAGCTACCACCCTTTTCGCTGTTCAGATCAACGATTACCGGCGAAACCTGGAGGCCTTGCGAGTCATCGGCGTGAGCCAATTTTGGTGAAAGCAGCGGAATGATAAAAGCGGTCAGAATAAGGGTGACGCTGATTATAGCGATGACCAGGCGTTCGGTGACGCGCGAAATTCCCTGATTTCCCATCTTGTTGAAATTATATCATTTGGTGTTAATATCTGGAACTAAAAAGTGTATCTAGAATGTTGCCGTGGCAATGTAGGTTAGCGTGGTTGAGTATGAACCAGCTTGCTGTGAGCCACTAATGTTGGCTATATAGCTGACCGTAAAGGTGTTCGAGTTAGTGGCGGCACTGGCCGAGGCGACGGTATCACCGGTTACGAAGCGGAACTGATCGGCTGTGTCGTAGTTGGCGGTGGCGGCACCTGAGCCGGTACCAGTTACATCAGAGCCGACGCTGGGTGTGGTGTTGGCTTTTAAGTTGATGCCGAACTGGCTAGAGTTTTGGGTCGAGGCTGTTTGCGAAGCAAGCGCGGCTATAGTGTTACCACCCGACGTTAGAGTGGCTCCGTTTACGGTAATGGCATAGCCAGTTGTACCGTTGGTTGAGGCGGTCATGGTGGAGGTGCCGCTGCCGGTTGTGGCGGTGGTTAATGTGCCAAGAGCTACGGTGGCAGCCGATAGTGTAAACGTTAACGTTTCGTCGACACTGGCGGTAACAGTAATTTGACCAGCTGTCGAGGCGGCGACGGTACCGGTGTCGATGGCGCCAGTCCAGTTAGCGGCCGAGTAGGTTGTCATGCGGGCAAAGAATGTACTGTTAGTTGCACTCGGGTTAACGACGTTACTAAAGCCAACGGTTACGGCACCGCCAGGAGCGGCCACGTTGCCGGATTTACTGAGTCGCAATTCTCCCGAAGTCGCAGTACTCACCGTCCAGCCCGAAGCATCACCAAGGTTGGTTGGTTGAGCAGTTAGCGTAGACGAGGATTGTGAAAAGCCCGATGGTGTTGAACAGGCACCAGATGCGGTGGTACAGATTTGAGCACCAAACGACTGCACAACGGTGGCCGATGGCAAGGTGAAGTTAAACGAATAGGTTGTGGTGGCTGATGCTACCGATGAACCAATGGTTACTTTACGCGATGTCATTTGGGCGGCCGAGGCGGTGCCGCTAAAGGCAAAAAGAACGGTAGCCAGAGTGAACATAAAAGCACTGAATTTATATGAAAAACGCTTCAACACAATACTCACTCCCCGTGATTTATCCATAAGCATAGTGTAACATACGACGTATGAATGCAAACCGATTACGTGGACTAAGATTGCTGATTGTGGCGGTTAGTCTGTGGATAACCGTTGCCTTACCAGTTGTGGTCGGCGCCCAGCCCTTTGGCACCGGTAAGTTTGGCGCCAATGTTCCCTACGGCGCGGCCACTAGTTTGTCGATCAGCACCGGTGGTAACGTTTTAATTCAGGTTACCCCAACCGACAGCGGTACACTAGGTACGGCCAATAATGCCGTCACAGTTACCTCAACGGATGTCGTCGGCTATAAGCTCTACATTAGATCGCTGTCTAGCACCGATATGGCCAACGGCGCCTTTACTATACCGGCCAGTGCTAATGGTCTGCCCGCTTCCCTGGCTACTAATACCTGGGGCTACAACACCGATGCTGGCGCAAACTACGTTGGCATTACCGCTAGCGACGTACTTATTAAGAATGGGGTTGGTCCGTTTAGCTCAGGTGATACAACAACCGTAACCTACGGTGTTAAAGTAGATAATTCCAAGCCGGCCGGTAACTATACCAGTACGGTTGTATACACCGCCGTACCGCAAACCGAATAGGTAGCTACTGTTGCTTCTTTTTGCGTGAACTGCGCGAACGCCACCGAAACAGAGATATAACCAGCCCGCCCAGCACAGCGACAAACAGGCCAATAAACCACACCGGTGTGTACACGACGGTGCGGGTTAGACTGGTCTTGCCCCCTTGCGGCGGAGAAAAATCTACAGTAATTTTGTAAACGCCTGGAATTTTAGGTAAATTTATGGTTTCGGAAACTTTACGAACGGTTCCTGGTAGCAAAACAGTTTCTGGTTGCGACTTGGTTATATTATTGGTTGATGGCCAGCGCCCAACCGATAGGCCGACGCGAGCCCGATAGTGGCTATTACCGGTGTTGGCCAATCGTATGATGGCCTCGGTCTGGGGTTTCTCGACAAGACTGGGGACATCAGTGCTTAATAGTTGAACGGTACGGGTTATCTTGCCGGTAACCTCTAAATATACTAACGAGGCAACACGGTTGATCTGGGTGACGCTTTGCTGGTCGGACTTTGGTGTGACGCTTGTTAGTAAGGCAATGTAGCGACCGCCAGGTGTGGCATCGGCCGGTACGGCAATAGTATAATTTTGGACCTTACTTTGCTTGGGTTTGAGTTCCATGTTCGGTTCTTTAAAGTCGACCCAGTCGGTAATAACATCTTTGTCAAAGGCGTAATTATAGTCTTCGTCGATGGTTTTGAAGCGTTCGGCCGCAAAGCTGACTTCTTGCGGCTGATCAGTATTGTTCGTAACAGTAAAACTGCCGTTGGTGGTTTGGCCGGGTGCTTGGTTTGGATAGGCGCGCAAAGGCTTAACTTGTACGCCCGGTGGCCGTTGTGGTGTGGCTGCTACCGCCGTGCCCGCCAACGCCAAAACAAAGACGCCGACAAGACCGAAGCGAAGAGCTAGGCGCACTGGTTAGCCTCGCTTGGTAAGAATAACTTGGATATCGTTTACGGAGTTAATGTAGTGCTGGACGGCAAAGTTACGGGCATCTTCGCTGCGGCTTTGCCACTCGGGGTTTAGTACGTATCCGTAGCTAAAGTCAAAGTCGCAAGTTACCGGGTAGTGGTCTAGTCGGTTGTCGACACGCCACTGTTTATTAAGATACAAAAAGCTGGCTTCGGAGATGGCTCGCTGGTGGGTGGGGTCTTGCCAGGCGCGCATGCTCGAGTAGTACGGGCAGGTAATGGTCGCAAAACCGGTTAACGGCACATTAGGATTATTGGGGTCAAACGTGGCCGGCTTAAGAATGCGATGGATTTCGTCAAAAAACTGAAAGAATGGATCGTTGTAGCCATCGCCGTGTGGAATATGTTCGACGAAGTGAGAGCATTCGATTTCGTCGACCGAACCAGTCTTGAACTGTTTCCAAGGAAATTTTAATAGGTCCTGGACATAGTCGGCCGACTTGGTTTTGGCAATGTCCACTCCCATAAAACCTTTGGGCTTATTGTCGCCACAGGCCAACGATAGCTTCAATACCTTCTTGGGTTTTGATGTTTTAGAATTTAGATTTTTCCTGGGCATGACTTCTCCTTACCAAACTATATCCGTATTTATGTCGTAGTGTCCCACCTTAACCCTGGTATCGCAAGCAAACTTATAACCCAGCGCCCCGGCTTTTTCAAAAAAGTAGAGGTCTTGAGTGTAGGCCTTGGCGCCCTGCCCTGGCAAGTAGCTCTGTTCGGTTTTAAACCAATCGCCGATATCGAGGCGCTTGTCTTTAAAGATCTCCATCTTCCATAGGTTAAAGCCCATTCCCAAGCCGTTGGCTTGTTGGATGGTATCCGGTTGCGGCAGTTGCGGAATAAAATTCTTGGGCATGACATTGGGGTCGCCATAAATCATGGGCTGGCCTTCTTCGCCCTTGGTCCAGTACAGGCCGCCAATTACATCGTATTCGTCCATGTTTTCGTAGAGCCGTAGCAGGCCATCCGGTGGCGGCATGTTGTCCTCTTCTATAGTAAGAATATACTTCCAGTCGGACAACCCTGGGTTATTAATGATCTGCATGAGCATATTGTTATAGGCATGACCAACTTCTAGGCCAATCGCAAAAATTGGTCCAATCACCTTTTGGTTCATTGGCCGCATCATGTTCATCCAGCTTTGAACTACCTTGGCCGGAATTTGGCCACGGGTGGGGCAAATAATTATCGTTGACAGATCTTGGTAGGTCTTACCCTTGGTTAGCCGGGCGTTGGTGTGGCTGCGGCTGTTATGTTGCCCGGTATAGTCCGGGATGACGATCTGTGGCTTCATGCTAGAAGGTTCCCGAGTAGCGGTTATTAAGAATGACATGTGGCATAAAGATGGCTGTGGCGTTGTTACGGTTAACAGCATTTGATGCAATTGTGCTTGGTAGTGATGATTGGGTGGCAGAGAACATGGCGTTCCAGTAGTTTCCTTGAGCTAATGAAGTGTTAGTAGCAACTGTGGTGCCTAGTGTACCACTTCTTTGGGCCGAAACCATATAGTTCTGGCCAATATATGAAAGTGGTGCGCCATAGTTTGCCCGGCTGGCTATCACGCCAAATACGTAGTCATTGCCGCTGGCAAAGGCTGGTGCCGACGACCACTGGCTTGATACAAAAGAAACCCAGCGGGGTCCATGGTAGTTGGCGGTGTTGCTGGTTGCGGCCGCAAAGCCCCAGGTTGTAGTAGCCGAGTTAACCAGGGACAAGCGAGTTACCTGGTCTATGTAGACCCCAATACTTAAAGTATAACTATGACTGGAGCTCAATGAGGTGGCAGTCATGTTACCAGACATGTTCATTAAGAATGTGTTAGCGGTAACATTGTGACCAAGTGCATTATTCTCTTGGTTGAGGCGCTGTAGCATCAGGGTGTTAAGGCCAGTTCCTAGGGCGGCCGAGGTACCACGGTCCATGTTTTGGTAAAAGTCTAGGTCGCCACCACCACCGCCACCTGATGGCACCGATATAACGACGCTACCGTTGCTGGCACCCACCGAAGCCACGCCGGCACCGGCAAAAGTCATAGAGCGGGCGTCAACTGTTGCCGAGGTGCTTTGGGTAGTGTTGCTGGCAGCGTAAATTCCAACAGTTTGGTTGGTCTGGTTGGCAGCCGAGATTGTGATTGTTTGGCTGACACCAAAGCCGGCATCAAGAGTGTTGGAGTTCGATAAGGTTATGTTATTGCCGCCAGCGAAGTAGAGGGCTTTATTGACTATAAGGTTACCACCACCGGCTGTATTGCCGCCACTCATTCCGGCCGACAGGGCGTAGGGCGAGGCCATTCCTAAAGAAACGGAATTTTGAGATTGAGTGACAAAACTGCCATATAGGAACAATCCGCCAGAAGTAATTGATTCTAGGGTTCCTGACGTGGATATACCACTGGCGCTGAAACCATTTAGGATATTTTGTGTCTGAACAGTCTGTGAGGCGGCGTGGATGCCAATGGTATTGCCGTTGCTGCTAGTGAATTGCTCGAGCGTTACATTGTTACCACCGGCCAAAACTAGGCGGTTGGTGGCCATGCCGGTTTCGTTGCTGGTGTTACCTAGGGTTGACATGCCGGCCGTAAAGCCAGCGCCACCACCGGCTGCCCCAGAAATTGTAATAGCGTTGCCGGCCTGGCTAAGCGTGATGTTATTACCGCCGGCCAGGGTCATGGTACCGGTCGAAACTAAAGCACCAGCTCCGGCCGTGTTGCCGCTGATGGTCGCGTTGATTCTTCCCCCATTAAGGCCTGGCGTATATGTCATGTCTAAATAATATACCAGTTAGAGCCGTCGGACACGACTGTGGCCGAGGTATATTGTTGTTGCAGGGTCTGGCTGGTGGCGCCGTCGATGGTGTCACTGCCAGAACGGTCGATGGTAACGCTGTTGCCAGTACCGTCTTTGCGTTTAATGTAATAGCGGTAGCCGGTAACTGTTGAAGCCACCGGTAAAACGATACTGACATTGTTGCTGGTGGCATCGGCGATAACTACGGTGTTGCTGGCGGAAATGTTGTAGCTGGTGCCGCTTTGGGTCGAAACGGCAAAAATAGCCTGACGCCAGCTGGGTATACCCGAGGCGATACTGAGCACCTGATTGTCGCTGCCAATACCCAAACGCACAAAATAACCACTGGCATCGCGGTAGTAGACATCGCCGGTGGCACCGCTGCTGTCGTCGAAGGCGGCAATCACCTTGCGGGTGGTGCTGGTAGTCTGGGTAAGGTAGAGGCGATCAGTTAAAAACTCAACGGCCCCGGCTTCGGGTGTGCTAAGTAGTGTGCCAGAGTTGAATTTAAGTGGTGCCGTGCCGCCCGTGGCCGTTCCCGCCCTTATGGTCACCTTCATGTGCATGCCGTTTTCGGGATCGTCGACACCGGTGTTGTTGTAGTGCTGAGTGGCAATAAACTGGTTGATGATATCGCCCCATTGGCCATCATCACCATTAACCAGCGGTAGTCGTTGTTCGGCCATTAGTATAGCTCTCTTTTCATTGTCCCATCACACTTTATTACTGCTTATAGTTATAGCAATAACTGGGGCTAAATGCTAGGTGCGTGTCGGGTCCTGGTAGAGTTCGGCTGCAAAGTCTCGCAGAAAAACTAGAGTCGACGGTCCGATTGCTCGACTGACCCAGCCTGCCTGGTGACTAATATTATCGGCAAACACCGCAACAACTGCTGGGTTTAAACCAAATAGTAGGCCGTCTTCGCCGGTCACAACATAATGCCTAAATGGTTCCTGTTCTTTGTGGCTGTCGAGCATGCGCCACAGTTTTGTGGTGCGGTGATGGGGCCAGTTACCGCGATGTGACTGTTCAAACTCTAGCAAGTTGCGAGCTGTGACTACGGCCTGGTTAATACCTGTCTGAGAGTCAGGAACAAGGGTCACTAGATCTGGATTATAGGTTCGAGCTTCTTCATCAATGCTTAATATAAAGTCGTCGATGTTCATACCATACAGTATTGCTCGCAAGGCGTTGATGGCTGGCTGACCCATGTTTGCTGGTAAATCCAGGCTGACGTGCATCGTCGGTTCTTCCATACTCATACTACTAGTGTAAGACTGTAGTGTCAGAACTCAAACCATGAGCAAAATTGAGCCATGCTATTATGGCTGTATGAGCATACTTACCTTACCGGGCTTGATCGACCCGCACGTACACCTGCGCGATCCTGGACAAACTCACAAAGAGGATTTTTACAGCGGCACCTCAGCTGCACTAGCCGGTGGCTATACTACGGTGCTGGACATGCCCAACAATGCTGAGCCGATCACCACACTGGAGCGTTTAGAAGCAAAGATCGCTAGCGCAAAAAAGCAAACCGTGGCCGATATTGGTTTTAACTTTGGTACCTTGGGCGATAATTTTGACGAATTTACCAAGGTTATCGACAAAGTCAGTGGCCTCAAGATTTACATGAATGTCACCACCGGTAACTTTAAAATCGACGCCAATAAACTGATCGAAATTTATCGGGCTTGGCCAGGTAGCAAAACGATCTTGCTGCATGCCGAAGACGATGTTTCGGAAATTGTTTTAAAGACCTTGGCGGCCGAGCCAAAGCGAACTCACATTTGCCACGTTTCCAGCCAAGCCGAACTAGAATTTGTGATGCAGGCTAAAGAAAAAGGTCTGCCAATTAGTTGTGGCGTGACGCCGCACCATCTGTTTTTAACCGACAAAGATGCCGACCGCCTGGGTGCCTACGGCCACATGAAGCCGTTCTTAAAATCAGCCAAGGATCAGAAGTTCTTGTGGGATCACTTAGACGCCGTTGACGTAATTGAATCCGATCACGCTCCGCATACTAAAGAAGAAAAAGACAGTGCCGAACCACCTTTTGGCGTGCCCGGCCTAGAAACTACCCTGCCCTTAATGCTGACCGCCCAAGCCGAGGGCAAACTGACACAAAAACAGCTGGTAGAAAAACTCCACAGCAACCCGGCCAGGATTTTTGGTTTAGCAACCGATGACACCACCAAGGTGGAAGTTGATATGGCCGAACGAACAATAAAGAACGAAGAACTTCTTACCAAGTGTGGCTGGAGCCCATTCGCCGGCCGCCAAGTGGTTGGTCGCGTTAAAACTGTTTACCTACACGGCACCAAGGTGTTCGAGGATGGCAAAGTTTTGGTTGAGCCAGGTTCTGGTCGGATTGTTTCGTAAAAAGCTAGCAACCAGGCGTGAAGTTTATGTTTACCCAAGGGCTCAAGTGTGACCGATCAAAGGCGTCCTTGGCTATTCCTGCTCGGTAACTGCCGTTGATAGGCACGACCACTTTTATGGCTGTAACAACGCCGCCATACCAGGAGAAGCTGGCATTTGATCGACTGTATAGCTTTTCATCGGTCGTCTTGGCAATCGAGTCAGCACTTAATGAAGCCATACCAGGCCCCCAGTCAGCCGGTTTTGAACCGATTACTGTAACGATATACTGCCTTGCGGCTGTATTATAAGTGCGGCAGGCTTTCATCGTGAAGCCATCTTTACTATAAATAGTTCCGTAGCTACCGGCTTTAGCCTTGAGGTCATTTTCTTTATACTTATTGTACGCAGCCATACCAATAACTGTAAGAACCGCAGCGATGACCAATGCCGCAAGTCCCAAGAGCCAAGGGTTTTGGGAGCGTGATACCGTTTTGGTCACCACTTTCTTTTTTGACGCATTGGAAGTTTTAGTATTTTTTGCCATCTTGATTCCTTTTTATTTTTGAAGCTTAACCATAATATAGTAAGAACTAGCCACTGTTGTCAATAGTGCTACTCGGCTACAAGACTGTCAGCTCTGTAAACTGGCTTTAACTTCGGCCGCCAGTTCGGGCTTCCACATGGCAGCAGTGGCTGATTGAACGGCGTCGGCTCCAGCAGCGCGGTAGTCGGCAAAGTCTTGAGCTGTCATGACGCCACCGACGCCAATGATTTCGTAGCTAAGATTCTTCTTTTTGCGCAAGGCATCGAGTCGTTTCACCATATCAATTCCGGCCCACTTAATGCCAGCGCCGCAGACGCCACTGTTAAGGCGGTTTGGACCAGGCAGTGCTTGCTCACCCTTTTCGTCTACTACTGGTGCCGAGATGGTATTGATAGAAGAAATCGCCGAAACATAGGGGGCGATATCGGTGATAATTTGCTCTAATAGTTCCTGTTGCTCGGCCGAAAAGTAGCCGAACTTGGCAATTAGCGGTATGTCGCCGACTTTGGCTTTGGCTTTTTGGCAGATGCTAACGACAGCGTCATGGGTATAGCACAGCACGCCTTCGGTAGCCACATTAGGGCACGATAAGTTCAATTCTATGGCTTGGACGCCCGTACTAGCAGCTTGTTCGGCAGCCTTGGCAAAGTCATCGTAGTAATCTTCTTGGCTAGCACCTTCTTTAATAGTGCCGACAACGCTCATAATAAGAAGTTGACCCTTTCCTTGGGCGGCCACAGCTTTCTTTAAATCATCTACCCAAAACTCAGGCCCGCGTGACGGGTTTCCAAATGAGTTAGTGATCGAAAGTTTCTCTATCGGTTGGTCGGTATCGGTTTTACCAACTTGGGGCTGAGCGGCTTTTTCTAGCGTCAGATCACCATCGATATCAAGGTATAGAACATTCGGGAACTGGTTGCAGTCAAACGAAACACTGCGCTGGGTTTTGTAGCAGACAACGTCAAACCCCTGATTAAAGGCATAAGTAGTATGTTTACTGTTTAAGAGTGGACCGGCCGGGATGCCAAATGGTGAATAGACCGGTTTGCCCAAAAAGGTAAACTGCGGCTCACCACTGTTAGTATATGGTTTTTGGTTATCGAGCAGCGGGAACGGCCCGTTGTCAAAGTTGTCTTGGAACGTTTTTGTTGGGTCGTACATCACAGCTGCTTTTACCATATTTGGCTCCTTTACTAGCTACATGTATAGTAAATGAAATAGCATGAATTTTACAAAGAAACTCCAAAAAGCCATGCAGCAAAACAACTCGCTCTTGTGTGTTGGCTTGGATCCGGATGTTATTAAGCTGCCGGCGCAGTTCCAGGCTAGTGACCAGCCACTACTAGATTTTAATAAGGCAATTATCGACGCTACGGCCGACCTGGCCTGTGCCTTTAAACTAAACAGCGCCTTTTACGAAGCACTTGGTACCAGTGGCCTGGAACAGCTCAAACTAACCACCGAATATATTAATAAGAATTACCCAGACCTTCCGGTTATTTTGGATGCCAAGCGGGCCGACATTGGCAACACTAACGATGGTTATGCAAAGGCGACCTTTGACTACTTGGGCATGGACGCCGTGACTGTTCATCCTTACTTAGGTGGCGAAGCTTTGCAGCCCTTGCTCGACCGCGCTGACAAGGGCGTGATCGTGCTATGTCGAACATCTAACCCTGGTGCCGCCGAGTTTCAAGACCTGCAGGCCGACGGACAGCCGGTTTACATGCATGTGGCCGAGCGCGTCGCTAAAGACTGGAACAAGAACCAGAACTGCCTATTGGTGGTTGGCGCTACCTACCCTAAAGAAATGCAGGCCATTCGCCAAGCTGTTGGACCGGAGATATTTTTCTTGGTGCCGGGCGTTGGTGCTCAAGGTGGCGACATTGCTGCCATTATGGCGGCCGGGCTGGGGCCGAACCAGAACGAGCTGGTCATTAACTCGTCGCGCGATATTATCTATGCTTCTTCTGGTAAGGATTTTGCCCAAGCCGCCCGTGGGCGCGCCCAAGCCACCTACGACGAAATTAATAAACATAGGAGTAAACCATGAGCCAAGTAACTGAACAGACTAAACGAGACGTTGCCCTGAGCATGCATAAATTCGGTATTTTGCAGTTCGGTAGCTTTAAGCTAAAAAGTGGTGTGATTTCGCCTTTTTATTGTGACATGCGGGTTGTCCAGACTTATCCGGAAGCGCTCCATAGTATTACTGCTATATACGCCGAGATGCTACAAGATTTACCGCAAGATGTTTTCTTGGCCGGTATTCCTGAAGCCGGTACGCCGATTGCTACGGCAGTTGGTTACGAAACCCGACGCCCGCTTATCCAGCCCCGAGCCAAAATTAAGGAGCATGGTAAGGGTAAGTCGATCGAGGGCGATTGGAAGCCGGGCGACAAAGTAGCGATTATCGACGACTTAGTGACCCGGGGCGATTCAAAAATTGAGTCGATTGAACAGTTTAAGGCCTGTAAGCTTGATGTAGTCGGTTTTTACTTGTTGCTAGACCGCGAGATGGGTGGTAAGAAGTTGGTCGAAGATGCTGGCTATAGTGTTGATGTCGCCATGACTATCACAGAAGTCTTTAAGATTCTGGCCGAAGAAAAGAAAATCACTAGCGCCCAGTATGACGAGATGATTGCCTTTTTGAAACAGTAGTTAGTGTTTAAACAGGTGCTCTAACAGCGCCATGCGCACGTAAAGCCCGTTCTTGACCTGTTCAAAGTATTTGGCGCGTGGGTCTTGGTCGACGGCTGGGTCAATTTCGTTAACGCGTGGCAGTGGGTGCAAAATAATCGCGTCTTTTTTCATTTTGGCGACCTGTTTGGGGGTTAGGATGAAACTGTCTTTGATGGCCAGGTAATCTTCGACAAATTTAAAGCGTTCTTTTTGGATGCGCGTCATGTATAGCACATCAACCTTGCCCAGGGCATTGTCCCAGTTGGCAATCTGATGAATGGTGGCGCCGTTGGATTTAAGCAGTTTGAGGTACTTGGGCGGTAGTTGCAGACTGTCGGGCGCAATTAGGTAGATGGTGACGTGGTACTGGGCCAGTAGCTGAACTAGTGAATGAATGGTGCGGCCATTAAGTAGGTCGCCAACCAGGCCGACACTTAGGCCGTCGATCTTCCCTTGGCATTGCTGGATACTGTAGAGGTCTAGTAATGCCTGGGTGGGGTGTTCACCGCCACCATCACCGGCGTTAATAATTGGAACGCGCGATACTTTGGCGGCACACTTGGCGGCGCCGACTTGGGGGTGACGCATAATGATGCCATCGGCGTAGGCGTTGATGGTCAGAATGGTATCTTCGAGGCTTTCGCCCTTTTTGGCCGAAGAAAATTCACCAGCGTTTTCGACGGTAATAAGCTGGCCGCCCAGATTTTGAATAGCTGTTTCAAACGACAATCGGGTACGGGTGCTGGGCTCAAAAAAAACCGTTGCCAGGGTTAAGTGTTGCAACGGTTTGGGGTAATCGGCTAAGGGGAGCTCGGAAAACGCCCGGGCACGTTTGTACAGGCTAGCCAGTAGATCTTTATCGAAAAACTGATCGATGCTGATGACATTAGCTGACATTACTGCCTAGTATAGCAGACTCTAGAATTGGTTTTGGCCGTCAAATAAGGCCGACACCGACTGGCCACAGTAAACCGCTTCGATAGCGCTGGCTAGCAGCCCGGCCACGGTAATAGTTTGAATCTTTTTAGACTTTGGCGTTGGCAATGAGTCGGTGACAATTACCTTGTCGAAGGACGAAGCGTCGATTCTGGATACGGCTGGGTCAGACAAAACACCGTGCGTGGCCAGGCCGTAGATCTTTTTGGCGCCATTTTCGGCCAGCATGTCGGCGGCGGCGCAGATGGTGCCGGCAGTATCGATCATGTCGTCGATAATCAAGCAGGTCTTGCCTTCTACCTTGCCAATCAGGTGCTTGGCCTCGACGTTGTTGGCCTTTTCGTGCGAACGATGCTTGTGAATGATGGCGATGTCGCAACCCAAACTACTGGCGTAACGCTCGGCCGACTTAACGCGACCGGCGTCGGGCGACACGATTACCAAGTTGCCGTCATCCAGCTTACTGGTGATGTGGTTGGTTAGGATGCCGCGAGCAATCAGGTGGTCGAATGGCCCGTCAAAGAAGCCTTGAATCTGGCCGGAGTGCAGATCGATGCTCATAATTCGGTCGGCTCCAGCGGTACGTAGCATGTCCACTACCAAACGAGCGGTAATTGGCTCACGGCCACTAGCCTTGCGATCTTGACGGGCATAGGCCAAGAACGGACAGACCGCCGTAATCGATCGGGCTGAGGCTCGTTTAAGCGTGTCGATGATAATAAGCTGTTCCATCAGTGCCTTATTAATGTCGCCGCAGTGCGACTGCAATACAAAAACATCATCGCCGCGTACCGACTGACTTAACTTGCAGCTAATTTCCCCATTAGCAAAAGCCCCCAGTTTAATGGGGGTTAGTGGTAGCTTTAGGGCCTTGGCGACGGCTTGGGCTAGTTGGGGGTGGGCCGAACCGCTAATGAGCTGGGCGTTGCTGGCAGCTGGTTTCTTCATACTTGTAAGTTTAGCAGAAAGTCGACATAGGGCTGAGGATTTAGCCAGATGTCGTCGTGGGTACCGTCAAAGCCAATCAGTTTCCAACCATGTTGGTTGGCCAAATCGTTTAAGGCTTCGGGGTGCGAAAACACATCATGATTATTGCGAATAGCCACCACGCTAGCGCTACTGCTCAGGGGTAGTTTGAGGCGTTTCCAGGCCTTGTACATCTGCACCCAGCGCCAACTGTGAGCCAACTGGTAGAAGGTATTAAACGATGTCTTCTTAATCCAGCGCCAGTCCTTCTTCTCTTTAGATACCTTATGGAGAAGACTTTTGAGCGGATGGCGGCTGGGCCAGTACGGCACGCCTACTAGCATTATGACTTGAGCGGTGGTGTTATCGGGAACCATAAAACAGCCACCGGAGTGAGCAATGATTACATCGGCTTTGGCAAGGCTCTTGGTGGCTGTGTAGCCGGCCTGCTGCAAGGCACGGCGTAATTTTTTACCATGCCAAGGGCCTTCCGACCAACCATAAGCAATAGCTACCGTCATCAAGTTGCTAGGCTTCTACGGGATGCGAACGATCTTTAACAACGTAAGCTGTAATTACAGCCGCTGGAAAGAAAAATAGGCTGAATATAAAGAACAGTAAAAAGCTGTGTCCTTTGCGGTAAGCCACCCGGGCTGGCCACAAAGCAATGAAAATCCAGATGACAATACCTAGAACTAGCATAAAACTGGCGGCGCTAAGACCTAAAATAGTGGTGGCAAGATTAGTTGGCATTACGGCTCCTGACTGATACGACGGGCTTGGCTGGCTCGTTGTCTAGCTTAAATTTGCTGATCTTGTACTTGATATATTCGATTAAGGCCGAGAAGCCCCAGGCTAGCAGGCTGTAGATAATCATGGCGAATAAGGCGGCAACGTCTAGATAGCCGGTTGTGCCAATTGGCTTAGGTGGAAAAATACCGCGGAACGGTTGCAAGAAACTGGCCGATGTATTGTAGATGAATTCCACAAACGGTGTGGTGCTGTTGGCCGAAAACGCCAACAAGAAGACGCGTAAACCAAGTACAATTATGCCAAAGATTACCCAGGCATATAGAGCATACGAGATTACCTTCCCAATCGTTAAATAGGTTGGTATTGGTACTGAATTATCTGATTTATTTACTTTTTCTGTCATAGATCCCCCTTTAAAAATCAGTATAACGCGCCGCACCGCCATGAGTAAAGTTAATTTGACAACGTAATTGAAAAATAAGCAAAAATAAATCCCTTTGCAACTGTGTAAAAAATGTATTCAAACTCATAGTCTTTATGCTATATTAAAAGCGGTAACACTATATGGGGAAAAACAAGCAAACTGCTAGCTTGCTTTTTGTCAAAAAAGCAACCAAAAAAGCCGGTTCTGGGTTACGCGTAGCCAAGGACTCATCTGTAAAAGCCCTTAAAAAAACACACAAAACAGTTAAACCAGTGGCTAAACGTGGTGCTGCTGCCACGGCCCGGCATTCTAAGAAAATCGCTGTCGTAACAGCGGTGGGCGTCCGCCGCGGCAGTAAGGTGGTTCATCATCACGTGGCGGTGCGTCCGCATGAGCACCTAAGACGAAAAGTTGCCTGGTACGACCGATGGCATAGCTACGAGAAACATCCGCAGGTACACTACGCCCTGATCGCCATCTATATCTTGTTTGTCGGCTTTTTAGTGTTTAGAGTTTACCAAAAGGCTTATGCCCTGTCCGACCTTAATGACACCTGGAACTTCTCTAGCGCCGCCCCCTATAACTTAAGTAGCGGTGTCGAAACCAGCGGCAGCAGTGCCCGCCTAAAAGCTCAGAATTATGATAACGACGGCAATACGGCTGCTTTATACCACTTAGACTCGAGCAGCGGTACAACTGCGACCGATTCTAGTAGTAATAGTAACAACGGTAGCACCAGCGGTACGCCGAGTTTTGTAACCGGTAACTTAAATAACGGCCTAGCTTTGAACGGTTCCAGCCAGAATGCCAGCGCCGATGACTCGGCCTCGCTGTCGTTAACCGGTAGTCATACTGTTGAAGGCTGGGTTAAGTTTAATAACGCCTTTAGCCCGGGTAGCCATCCTTACAAACAGGGCGTTGTCGACAAGGGTAAGTACCAGCTATATTACGATAACGAAACTGGTAAGGTCACCTACGAGCTCGAAAATTCTGGTGGTATGAACTGGGCGCAACAAGCTGGTGGCGATCTGCTTAATGCCAACGGTGCTAAGATCAAGCGCAGCTGGGATACTAACGGCAAGCAAAACGTTACCAAACAGGTCAAGCTAGGTTCATATGTCTATGCGGCCTTAGGCGGTAGCAGCAACGATGCTGAGATTTGGCGCTACGACACTAGCGGTGGTACTTGGGAGCAAGTGGCTGGCGACGGCATTAATAGTAGCTGGACCAATCAGGTAACGGCCAATGCCTTTGAATCGGTTACAGCACTTGCCACCGATGGGACGACTTACCTTTACGCTGGACTAGGCAATAACTCGGGGGCTGACTCCGAGGTTTGGCGTTTTAACGGCACTAGCTGGACCAAGATTGGTGGCGATAGTACCAATAGTAGCTGGTCGGCCGCTGGTGGTTACGAGGCGGTCGCCTCTTTGGCTGTTAATGGCAGCACGGTGTGGGCCGGTTTGGGCACGAATGCCGCCGGCGAAGCCGAAGTCTGGCGTTGCACCAGTTGCGATACTAGCCCGGACTGGGGTGGTGCCCGTATTGGCGGTGATGGTGTCAACAGCAGCTGGGCAAATACAACTTACGAAACAGTTTCGAGCATGACCTTAATTGGCGGTAACCCGGTGGTTGGACTAGGGCTTACGGCTGGCGACGGTGAGGTTTGGCAGTGTACTACCAACTGCGCCAGTGGCACACCGGTTTGGACTAAGCGCGGTGGTGATGGTTCTGGTAGTGGCGGCCAAAGCTGGGCTTCGGCCTTCGAGTATGTCACTGGCTTGGCGGCCAGCGGTAACTTCTTATATGTTGGTACGGGTAACAGTGCTACTGATGCCCAGGTTTGGCGCTGTGACATAAGTTCGTCTTGCACAGCAACGGCCGGTTGGACCAAGATTGCCGAAAGTACCGTAACCTACTGGGGTACAACGCATGACCAGGTGTGGGATATCGTGGCTAACGGCACAACTGTTTATGTTGGCTTGGGTAATACTGCTAATGAAGATGAAGTTTGGCGCTGTACCAGTTGCTCGACCAGCCCAAGCTGGACTAAAGTCGGTGGTGACGCTACCAACAGTAGTTGGAATGCCACCCACACTCAGGTGCAGTCTTTGTTAGTGGACGGTACGACAGTTTATGCTGGACTATCTAATACCACCCTAGCCCACGTTTGGCGTTGCACTAGTTGTGATACTAGCCCAGCTTGGGGCGGCGCTCGCATTGGTGGACAGTATCGCAATAAGAGTTGGGGTCAGACTGGTTTTCAGAGTGTTGAGTCAACCACGACTGTCGGCGGTAAGTTATATGCCGGTACTGGTAATACTACGGCCGGTAACGCCACGGTTTGGGAGTACGACCCGGCAACCAGTGCTTGGACTATGATCGGTGGCCAAGGAATAAATAGTAGTTGGGCGGCCGACACCTTTGAATCGGTACTGTCGATGGTTAACTATAAGAATAAACTCTATGTCGGCATTGGCTCCAGTACCACTGATGCCGAAGTCTGGCGCTACGATGGTTCGAGTTGGACCAAGGTGGGTGGCGACGGCACTGGCTCGAGTTGGAATACTAGCTTTGAAACAGTCGATTCACTGGCGGTGGCTAACGGTAAGTTATATGCCGGTATTGGAAATAGTGCGGCCGGCGACGGTCGTGTCTACGAATGTACTAACTGTGACGGCACCCCGGCTTGGACGCAAATTGGTGGTACCGCTTCTGGCAACTGGGGCACGGCTCACTTTAGGGTCGGTTCGATGGTGACTTATAAAGGAACGCTGTACGCCGGTATTGGCTTCTCTACTAACCAAGGTCGGGTTTACCGCTATAGCGGCAGTGGCACTACTTGGACGCAGGTTGGTGGTAGTGGATTATTCTCTAGCTGGAACACCTCTTACGAAGAAGTCACTTCCCTTGCCGTCTACAACGATAAGTTGGTGGCAGGACTTGGCTTAACCGGGGCTGGTATTGGTAACAGTGATGCCGAAGTCTGGTCGTGTACGACCTGTGATGCTACGCCATCTTGGACAAAGATTGGTGGCGACAGTTCTGACCCACCTACCGATAACTTAGGCTGGCTAGAAAGCGTTGGCTACGAGCGCGTTCGTAGTATGGTGGTCTACAATGGCGACCTGTATGCCTCGCTTGGTTTAACAGCTGGTGACGGCGAGATCTATAAGTATAACGGCACTACCTGGACGGCAATTGGTGGTGACGGTGTTGGTTGGACCAACAACATTATCGAAAACGTCGGAACGATGACAGTATTCCAGGGTAAACTTTATGCCGGTATGGGTGATACGGCTAACACCGATGCGATGGTTTGGTCCTATGGTGACAACGGTTTTGCCCAAGCTTCGGCGACGACTCAAGATACTAACTGGCACCACGTAGCCGGTCGCTATAACGGTACGACTATGGAGATTGTAGTTGACGGTGCGGTAACTGGTTCGGCGACCAAGACCTTGAGTATGCCAGACAGTACGGCACAACTATATATGGGTAGTGGTTACGGTAGTGGTGGCGCCTCGCGCGATGCCGGTTATATCGATGCCCGTCTCGACGAAGTTCGCGTTAGCAATAATTACCGCTCTACCCTAACCACCAAGCCGTATAGTGCATCGGCCCAAACCGTTACCTTGGCTTCGGCCGTGCGTACAGCTGGCGTTAAGAGTTTTGACAATATGACCAGTAACGAAACAGCCAATGGCGGCACGATTGCCTATAGGCTGTCTAACGACGGCGGAACTAGTTGGAAACATTGGAATGGTAGTGCCTGGGTGGAGTCGACCGACACATCAATGTCCAATGCCATTGCCACGATTGACGCTAATATCGATGAGTTTCCGGTTGGTTTTGGAGGAATTACTTGGCAAGCTGTTATGACCGGTGATGGCACTCAACAAGTTACATTGGACGGCGTGGCGCTGGCTTCAACTTCGGATAGTGTCGACCCGAATGCCAATGCTAGCAATATTACGGCGCTCAAGGCGGCCGGCGGATCGTCGCTAGCCCAGAATGCTTGGACAAATGGTGCGTCGCCATACTTTAGCTGGACAGCCGGCACCGACGCCGACTCGGGCATTAAGGGCTACTGCTTATACTTAGGAACCGACAATACGGCCGACCCGGTAACTACCAAGGGATTATTAGGCACTAGCCCTGTCAGCACTGGTAATAACTGTCAGTTCATAGTTTCGAGCACAAGCATAGACACCGCTACAGCCGGCTATATCGGTACAGCCCTGACTACTAGCAATTCGGCCTACTACCTAACCGTTAAGGCCATCGATAATGCCGGTAACGTGGCCGACACTGGGGTGCAGTTCTACTTCCGCTTTGATAATACGGCACCGTCTAACCCCGGCTACATCACGGCTCCGTCAGGCTTTATAAATACCAAGAATGCCACTCTGACTTGGCCGACCAGTGGCGTGGCGGCGGCCGACGACGATAACTCGGGCATTGCTGGCCTGCAGTATAAGATTGGTAACACTACTTGGTATGGTGACAGCCATAGTGGTACGGGAGATTCGAGCGACTTGTTGGCCGACGACGGTAGCTATACCACGTCCAACTCACCCGACTACGCTAATATCGCCGAAGGTGTTAACACGGTCTCCTTCCGCACTTGGGACCAAGCCGGTAACGTGACCACTAGCTATGTCACGGCGGCTCTAAAGGTTAACACCTCGGGTGCACCAAGTGCGCCGCAAGGTTTGGCGCCCAGCCCTTCTACCAATACGGTTAACGCCTTCTCGTTTAGTTGGTTTGCACCAACCACCTTTATTGGCGACGCCAACAACTTAACTTACTGTTACACCTTTAACACGCTGCCGAGTGACAGCACCTGTACTTATACTAATGCTGGCGCCCTTAGCTTAGGTACGGGTGCTTACGGCACGCAACCTGGCCTTAACACCATGTACTTGGTGGCCAAGGATGAGTCTGGCAATATTAACTACTCTAACTATACCCAGGCTGACTTTACGACCAACACGCCTTCGCCGGGTATGCCATTGAATGTTGATATCGTTGACGTTTCAATTAAGTCGACCAGCAACTGGCGGCTGGCGCTAACCTGGGATGTACCGTCCTACACTGGTGCCGGTATTGCCAGCTACAAGGTCTACCGCTCCACCAATAACGTAACCTTTAGCTTTGTTGGTAGTAGCACCAGCACCACCTACATCGATGCTGGTTTGTCGGCTCAACGCTATTACTACCACGTTAAAGCCTGTGATAGCACCAATAACTGTGGCTCGGTAAGCTCCGATGTCGATCAGATTCCGACCGGTAAGTTTACTACTCCAGCCGCGATTGTGGCCGAACCAACCGTTAGCAATGTAACTACCAAGAAAGCCAAGATTAGTTGGAGCACCGACCGCGCCAGCGACTCTAAGGTGGCTATTGGTACGGCTAGTGGTCAATATGCTTCTTCCGAAGTTGGTAACTCCACCCAAGTCAGCGCCCACGCCATAGAATTAGACAACCTAAGCGCTGGCACTACCTACTACCTGGTGGCCAAATGGACTGATGAAGACGGTAACACCGGTACCAGCCAAGAATATACCTTTACAACCTCGCCAGCACCAAGTCTTAAGGAGGTTTCGGCGGTTCGGGTTGGCCTGACCGACGCCACGATTCAGTTTACTTCTAAAGATGCGACCAAGGTAGCGGTTTACTATGGTAAGAACGAAGGTTACGGTGGATTAAAGGCCGTTAATACCTCGCTGAGTGAGTCGGTCTATAATGTGTCGCTCGAAGGTTTGGATGACGGCAGTAAGTACTTCTATAAGTTAGTGTCATCCGACAGCGAGGGTAACTCGTACGAAGGAACGGTGGCATCATTCACTACCCCGCCCCGCCCACGTATTAACAATCTGCGCTTCCAGCCAGTTAGCGGCGAACCAACCAGCACTCAAAAAGTAACCTGGGATACCAACGTGCCATCTTCTACCTTGGTGACCTACGGAAAAGTCGGCGGTGGTACTACCGACGCGCAGTTATCGGAGCAGGTCACTAGCCACGAAATTGTCATTAAGGCTCTAGAAGATGATAGTGAATACACTTTGATTGCCCAGTCACGTGACGCCGATGGCAACTTGGCGGTGTCAGATCGTCAAACCTTCCGCACCGCCTTGGATACCCGACCACCGAAGATTAGTAACATTAGTATCGAACCAGCCATTCGCGGCGTTGGCGCCGAAGCCCGTGGTCAGGTAGTGGTATCGTGGAAGACCGATGAGCCATCAACCAGCCAAGTCGCCTTTGCCGATGGTGCCGGCGTCACCGTGTTTAACAGTAAGACGGCCGAAGATTCGGCCTTAAGTACCGAGCACGTTGTGATTGTGTCCGACCTACCGACCTCACGCGTTTACAGCATGCAGCCGGTGTCCAAAGACCGCTCCGGTAACTCTGGCACGGGCGAGATTCAGTCGGCTATCGTCGGCCGAGCGTCGGACAGCGTGCTGACGATTATCCTTAATACCCTCAAGAAAGTGTTTGGTTTCTAACTATGGCTAATATTCTGGTTAAGGCCACTAACATTGAACAGGAATTTAAAGTCGGCGACGAAGTTATTAAGCCATTGCAAAAGGTTAGCTTTGAACTGACCGAAAACAGCTTCAATATCATTTATGGTCCATCTGGTAGTGGTAAGTCGACACTGCTTAACGTTTTAACAGGTTTGCAGCGTCCCACTAAGGGTCAGGTTCTGTTCGAAGGTAAGGATGTCTATTCGCTTAAGCCCGACGAACTAGCTCACTTTAGGGCTAACCGCATTGGCATCGTTTACCAGACTAACTACTGGGTGAAAAGCCTGAGTGTGATCGAAAACGTGTCGATGCCCCTGTACTTTTTGGGCTACAACAAGTCGCAGGCTGCCAAGATTGCCATGACAGCTTTGGATCGTGTCAATATGGGCCAGTATGCCAAGAAGTATCCATCACTGCTGTCTGGTGGTGAGCAGCAACGTATTGCTACGGCGCGAGCGCTGGTTAATGACCCGCTGTTTATTATTGCCGACGAACCAACCGGTAGCTTGGATAGTAAGAACGGTGACATGATTATGAATTTGCTGCGCGAATGTCAGACCCAGTTTAAGCGCACGATTATTTTGGTGACCCACAACATGGAATACCTGCCCCTGGCCGACCATTTGATTCATATTGAAGATGGCCAGATCCAAGAGATGCGCGACGGTTCAATTACCAAAACAGCCGAAGAGTTGTTAGACAACATGAAAGCCCGTCTGAATAGTCTGTCGCGCTCGAAACATTTGGAACACAAACAAACCAAGGAGATGATGGATGCCGTCCGAAAAGACCAATAACCATGGCGTAAAAAAACGCTTTACCGCTATTCCCTTAAGAATGGTTATATATATAGCCTGGCGCAACCTGGTTAGCAAAAAGCTCCGCACCTTCCTGACCATCTTTGGAGTTATTATTGGTATCGGTGCTATCTTCTTCTTACTGTCATTCGGTTTGGGCATTCAGAACTTGGTGACTAAAGAAATTGTTGGTAATAGTTCGGTCAAGTCAATCGATATAAGCTCAGCCAACTCCAAAGTCGTCCAGCTTAACAACGAGCAAGTCGATAAAATTAAGAACCTACCGCATGTCGAAAAATACGGTCTACAGTATTCTTTCCCAGGTAGCATGAACCAGCGTGGTAGCTCGGTTGACACCATTGTTTACGGGGTTGATCAGGGCTACTTAGAACTAACCGACTTTTCATTGGGCGGTGGCCGCAGTCTTAAAAAAGAAGACAACCGCTCAGTTATGTTAAACGAAGCGGCCGTTAAGGCAGTTGGCTATAAGTCGAACAGCGAGATCATTAATAAGAAGATTACCCTGGTAATACCAATGAAAGACCCCAAGGCTAAAAAGGCTGAAGTTAAAGATGAGTTCACGGTAGTAGGAGTCATTAAGTCGGGCGCCGGCAGCGAGGTCTATGTACCAAGCTTCATCTTTACCGATGTTGGTGTCACCAGCTATACGCAGATGAAGTTAATTTCTGATAATTCCAAGAACGTGTCGGGTTTGCGTAGCCAGATTCAGAG
>CAZVKH010000005.1:0-15966 GCA_964627095.1 uncultured Candidatus Saccharibacteria bacterium | reverse complement strand
ACTAGCATCTGCAAGCTAAAACCGACTAGTAAGCCAACTAGCATGCCAATGTTCAGGCGACGCCAGCCACTAAGCAGCGATCCGTACTCGCTGCGGGCGTTAAAGGCGTTGGTCCACTGGGCGACAACTAGGGCCATAAAGGCTACGGTCTGAATGTATTCGGTTGACTGTCCCTGACCTTTTAGAATGCCCACAATGCTGAGGGTAACGATAGCCATGGTCAAGGCCACTAGGGCTAGACGGCTAAGCAGAATGCGGTTAAGTAATGGTTCGTTGGGTCGGCGCGGTGGCTTTTGCATGGTGCCGTCCTCGGCCTGCTCTAAGCCTAACGGCAGAACTAAAGCGGTGTCGGTAACTAGGTTGATCCAAAGCACCTGAATGGCCGTGATTGGTAGCGGAAAGCCTAATAGCAAGGCCCCAATCATGGTTAGCATTTCGCCCATCGACGTTGCTAATAGGTAGAACAGCATGCGCCGAATGTTGGCAAAGATTTTGCGGCCTTCGGCTATGGCGTTAACAATGGTGGCAAAGTTGTCATCCAACAAGACAATGCCGCCGGCGTCGCGGGCGATGTCGCTACCCGACCCCATAGCAATACCAACATGGGCGTTGGTTAGGGCTGGTACGTCGTTAACCCCATCGCCTGTCATGGCAGTAATCTCGGTCTCCTTAAGGGCTTGTAATACACGGAACTTATCTTCGGGCAGAATGCGTGCAAACACCGTCTTGGCCTTAATGGTCTGGGCTAGAGCGTGAACTTCTTTGGGCAATTCGGTACCCTGAATGACTTGGTCTGGGCTAGTAGCTAGGCCTAGCTTCTTACCAATATTGTAGGCCGTTTCGTAGTGGTCGCCGGTAATCATTCGGACGCTAATACCGGCTGCTTGGGCGGCTTTGATGGCGGCACTCGACTCTTCGCGCAGCTCATCGGCTAGCGCCAAAAAGCCAATAAAGTCGAGCTTTTGATCCTTCAGGCCAGTTAAATTCTTGGGTGGCTTACCAGTAAATTTATGTTTGGCGACGGCAATCACGCGGTAGCCTTTAGAGGCAAAACTGTGCAAAGCCGACTCGGCCTGGCTACGCTTGGCGTCGCTTAAGGTGGAATGCGACAGAATATGCTCGGGCGCACCTTTAAAGAAGATGGTCTGGCGTGACTGGCTGTAAGCGCCACTCATGCGCAGGGCGTTGTCGAAGGGATAGACTTGATTAACGGTGGTGTGCGAATCAGTCTTTAGACTGTCGATAATGGCTTGGTCGAGCGGGTCGGTGACGCGCTGGGTAACATCTAGGGTCATACCGGCAATCGTGGTCACCTGCTCTTTATCCAAGGACCAGCTGTCGACTACCGTTAGTTTATTTTTAGTTAGGGTACCGGTTTTATCGGTGGCAATGGTGGTAACCAAGCCAATATCTTCGATGGCTTTAAAAGAATGAACCAGCGCCTTGTGCTTGGCCATGCGGCGCATCCCCAACACGATAATTACCGTTAAAGCCACCGGCAAGCCTTCTGGCACAGCCGATACACTAAGCGATAATACAAAGCGTAGCGCTTCCGAAGTTGGAATGCCGCGCGCCAGTGACAATGCAAATACCACCAGCGCCAACACGCCAATTGCTTTAACCATCAAGGAAATCAAGTGGTCAATTTTAACCTGAACCGGGCTAACTGTTTTGTCGCCACCGGCTAACTGGGCAATTTTACCAAAGGCCGTTTTGCTACCGGTTTCGACCACAACAGCCTGGCCACCACCACTAACAACGTAGGTACCCTGAAAGACCATATTGTCTTGTTCGTACATCTGCTTCTTCTTGGTAAGTACCGAATTGTGTTTATGAACTGGCACCGATTCGCCGGTTAGGGCCGATTCGTCAACTTGGAGCCCTTCGGCTTGTACAATGCGGGCGTCGGCTGGCACGCGTTCGCCCTCGGCCAGCAGTAAAATGTCGCCCGGTACCAGGTCGAGCGCCGAAATTGTTTGTAGGCTGCCGTCGCGCTGGACGGCGACTTGTTGGACACTGGTTTTTTTGAGGCTGCGCAGCACTCGGTTGGTGGCGTACTGCTGCACATAAAAAATGACGGCCCCAACCAAGATAATAACGCTAATAATAACGGCTTCGAGCGGTTCGTGGCTGATTAGGCTCACAAAAGCCGCTGCCACCAATACGGCCACAAAGACACCGCGGAACGGCTCGACAATAACCTTCCACAAAGGTTCTTTCTTTAAAGACAGTTCATTGGGGCCGTAGGTTTTCAGGCGGGCTTGAGCGTCACTGCTAGTTAGGCCAGCGTCGCTTGTCTCGAGTTCCTTAAGTATTGCTTGGGGGGTTTGCTGGTACCAAATCATCTGCCCTACAGTATAAACTAATCGGCTTCGGTTAGCCCACTCAATAGTCGCTCAAAATAATTCACGCGCATGGCGGCTTCTTCGTAAACCAGAGCCTCATCTGGGGTATGCCAGGAGCTGCCAGTGGCTTCTAGAGCTAGCAGGCGTTGGCGAGCAGTTTGCAGATTGCAGACGGCTACTAGTACCAAGATGCTGGCTTCATCCAGCCCATCTAGATCAGCTTCAAGCGCGCGCACTGGTTTAAATGACCCGGACATGTCGGCATGGAATTCTTGATGGGTCACGGCTTGGGCACCACGCAGGCCTAAGGTGGTGAATACCGGTACGCCATGCTCACTGTTTGTAAAATAGCCGAACCGATCGTTATCGCTATTGTCATCATGGTAGATACGCCCAGTTTGACAGGTCTCAAGCGCCAGATAGCTTTGGTGGTTTAACAGTTGTTCAGGAAGTTCTGTCCCGGACGGGGGCTCCTCTAGAGTGGTCATTTGATTTATTTATACAACCTCTGGGGCGAAGAGTCAATATGTATCAGAGGTTTCTCAGGCAGGCTGTATACTATTGGTAGGATATGCGAATACTTATTGTCGAAGATGATCACAAAATTGCTGCCGCTGTTAAGCGTGGCTTAGAGCGCCAGTCGTACGCTGTTGATATGGCTCACGACGGTGACAAAGGTTTAGAACTGGCGCTGAATGAACCTTATGACCTGATTATTTTGGATAGAATGTTGCCAGGCGCCGTCGATGGCATGGGCATACTTAAAGCCCTGCGACAGGCCGACAACCACACACCGGTACTGCTGTTAACGGCTAAAGACCACGTATTAAACCGCGCCGAAGGACTTAACGCCGGCGCCGATGACTACTTAGTTAAGCCGTTTGCCTTTGTCGAACTAATCGCCCGGGTGCGGGCTTTGTTGCGCCGTCCGCAGCAGGCATTGGGAACTGTGTTGGTGCACGGCGACGTAACCTTAGATCCCGAGAACTTCGTGGTAACGCGCTCGGGCAGCCCAATTACGCTAACCTCTTTGGAGTTTTCTTTACTAGAGTACCTAATGCGTAACCCCGGTCGCGTTATCACCCGCGACCAACTGATTCAGAATGTCTGGAACTATGATGCCGACATCCTGCCCAACACAGTTGAGGTGTACATTGGCTACCTGCGTAACAAAATCGACAAGCCTTTCGACTCAACTGACCTGATTCATACCCGGCGCGGCTTTGGTTATGTCTTTGGAGAGCAACCCTAGTGTTTCACCAGACCTCGCTGCGCCTGACTGGCCTGTACCTAGGTATTATTATGGCCATCAGTATCTTTTTTAGTGTGGCTTTATATAACCTGTCGATGCACGAGGTCGACCGCGGTTTTGATCGCCAGACCGAGGTAGTGCAACGCGTCTTTGGTTCCGGCCCGTTCCGGCAACAGTCTTACATTCAGCAGCGCGAAGATATTTATAACGATATCCGTGGGCATGTGGTTGCCCAGCTGATTTTTATCAATCTACTAATTTTGGTCGGGGCTGGTTTCTTAAGTTATTACCTAGCGCGGCGGACTCTTAAACCGATAGAAGAAGCCCATCAAGCGCAAAGTCGTTTTACAGCCGATGCCAGCCATGAACTGCGCACGCCGATCACGGCCATGCGTACCGAGATTGAAGTCACCTTAAGCGACCCTAAGCTGAAACTGGACGACGCTAAACAACAGCTGCAAAGCAACTTAGAAGAATTAGACAAGCTAACGGCTCTGTCCGAAGGATTGCTGCGGTTGGCTCAGTTAGAGGCGGCCGATTTACCGAAAGAACCGGTTTTGGTGAGTGCCTTGGTGCAGGCTACAGTTGACCGAATTCTGCCGCTGGCCGAAAAGAAGCACATTCTGGTTAGCCAAACCGTGCCCGAAAATCTGCAAGTCGTGGGTGATGCCACCGGCCTGACCGAGGCTCTGGTAACAGTCGTCGAGAATGCAGTAAAGTATAGTCCCAAAAAGTCCGAAGTTACCGTGGTAGCTAAGGCTGGTCGTGGTGACGTGATAATTACTGTAACCGATAAAGGCCCAGGAATTAGTCAAGAAGAATTGCCGCATATCTTTGAACGTTTCTACCGCGCTGATTCGTCGCGCACCAAAGGTAAGACCAACGGTTATGGGCTAGGTCTAGCAATTGCCCAGAACATTGTGCAGTTGCACGGTGGTTCAATTACGGCTGTCAGCACAGTTGGTAAGGGCACGACAATAACGATTTCCCTGCCCAAGGCCTAGCCTAGGCGAACAAAAAAACCACCGACCTGGCTGGCCGGTGGCTGATTTGTATGCGTTCCTCCTTTCTAATGTTTGCCGTGTTCGCGGCCGGGGCCACGTTCACCCATAAATATCCCTTTTAGCTTGGCTAGGTCTAGGCCCTGCTCTTTAGCCCAGGCTTCAAGGGCGCTGCGCTCTTGTTCCATTTTGGCTTTGTGCTCTTCGGGGGTTAGATCTTTCATGGCATCACGATTAGCTTGATGCTTAGTGTGAAGCTCGGTGAGCTTGGCTTCGATAGCCGTTTTTTGCTCGGCCGTAATGGTTTTGTTGTCCACTAGAGCTTGGAGCTTATCGGCTAGCTTAGCTTGCCGTTCGGCCATGTGAGCCTTATGCTCATCTTCAAAAACTTGCTTAACCTCATCCTTGTTTAAATTGAATCTAGAGGCTAATTTATCAACGATGGTGTCGTTGTTAGTACTGGTAGCGGCCGATACGGCGCTAGCGCTGGCTAAACTTCCTAAGCCAACCGCACCGATCACGCCGCTCACCATGAGGGCTTTCTTTAATGTATTGGCAATAATTGCACTCCTTTCTGGTTAGTTAATGAACCTGTTGCTGGCGGGGGATGCCAGGCAACATAACTACAATAACTGGCCAACTTGAGAAATAGCTGACTAGCTTAGTTGTGGCTTGAGCTGGCGGACTTCGTGCAAGATTTCTTCTAGGTTTGTGGCTACTAATGGCACGTAATCCCAGTCTATTGTTAGGCGTTCACCATCTGTTAGGGCTGGTGTCCCAATCTCTTGAGCCATATATGGCACAGAACTAGCACCGACAGTAACAATACTTAGAGGATTAGGCTCTTTTTGGTTTATTGCAATAAGTCCAAGCCGACATAACTGAAGATGAAGGCGACGACCTTCGGAACGGCGAAAACCCAGGTCGGCATCCAAAAAAGCGACATCAACCTGTTGTGGTGTTAGCAAGCCTCTGTTGATTAGCTCAATGGCGGCATCATAGCTGGCGGTGTGGGCTAAAAGTTGTCCGCCGGCTTCTTGAAAATCCCTGTTTAGGGCGTCAAACTTTTCTTGGCAGTCTTCTACAATAATGCCGCGGATTGGTTGAAGTTCAGCCACCTGAAACCCCGAGATTTTTGACTAAAAACTCATCAAAACCATCTTGACCAAGTGATGACAATCGTAGGTTGGGTGGTTCGGTAGAAGTAAAGCCTAGCCGTAGATACCATCTATAGGCTACTTCGTTGTGGTCGGCTACCCATAGAGTGGCCTGGTTTTGATCTGCTTGTACGGCGACTTCTAGAGCGTGTTCCATAAGAGCGCTAGCAATACCGCGCCGGCGGTAAGGTTCTTCTACAAATAAACCACTAATTAGGGCGTTTTCGGCGCCGGGACGCAGAGTAATGCCACCAGTTATCTGGTCGTCAACTTTGGCAATGTAATGATGGGCGTCGGCTATAAGCCTTGCTGGTTTAATGCCGTCCAGGCGACTAGCCAGCTCATTCGCCAATGTGCTATTAAGCGTCGGATCGGTTAGTATCATTTGACGTTGCAGCCGCCGGTGTTCTTCGGCTAGTTCTGGGTAAAGCGGCGTAATGCAGATTTCGGACATGACACCTACTATATCACACAATAAAAACACCCCGCTTGCACGGGGTGTCTGGTTTATTTAATTAATGTTTGTTATAGGTTGCCAAGAGCGCGGCGTCGCATGAACACGTTGTGTGCAGCAGCGGCAGCGATGGCGATAGCAGCTGATACGGCGATGACGCCTTCTGGACCAGTTGCAGGTAAGGTCTTAGCAGGAGTAGTAGAGGCAGGAGTTACTGGTGTTACTGGAGTAACAGGTGTAGGACAAACTTCTCCGCCAACTTTCCAGTCGATCAAACGACCTGGTTCCTTAGCGTAGTCAGCTGTACCTTGAGCGGTCGTCGGGCTGCTACCACGTAGCAAGTCAGCTTGGTAGTAACGAACGATGTTCGGGTTGCTAGCACAAACTGGCAAGTTAACAGTTAGGCTGTGGATACCAACACCAAATGAACCAGTCTTAAAGTCATACAACTTTTGGCCACTTAGAGGTAAACCAGTCTTGCTTGGGGCTTCCCAAGAAGCAAAAGTAACGTTTTGGGTACAACCCTGATCGCCCTTAACGGCGAACTTAACGGTTGCCTGGGTACCATTAACAGTAATGTTCTTCTGAGTGTGATCACCGGCAAGTGAGCCAACATTACATTCGGCAGCACTTACTTTGTTTACTTGACCAGCACCGATAACGGCAACAGTACTTACAACAAGTACGGCAGCGCTAAAAATATTTCGTAACTTCATAATAATCTCCTTAGTTCCACCCTAGGACCTCCCTAGGTTGCCCTAATATTAACATAATGAAACGCTTATGTCAATAGCTATATATGTTCGCGCCAGTCTTCGCCATATAGCTTTCTCAAGCCCGAGCTATCACCGTACTGTTGGTAATCTTCGCGAGCCATCTTTGCCCATCCGATCTCCCAATTCTCCTGACTGGGCAGGTTAAGTAGGTACTCAATTTGTGGAACCGAGCAATCGGGGCAAAGTATATGTGAGTCTGGCCATGGGTTTACTTTGTTGCTAATGGCTATAAATAAACTGGTGGTAATGGGGTCTTCTGGCTCATCCAGGTATCTGGTACGTAGGTAGTAGTCGATGTCACAGTTGTCATATCCCAGTAAAGCCCCCTCAAGGGCGGCCACCTCGGGCAGTTCAAAGCCATTATTACCTGTTAGGCGTGGCGCATCAGATAGCGAGGCTAATGCCCTGGCTACCACCAAAGGGCTGACTGCTTCGGCGACTTTAGTTATTTCCGGAACTAATGGGGCCAGTTCTTCTATAACGCCCGACTGTTCAATTACCGTACCGGCTAACTTTAGTTGACTAACAGCTAGCTGCCAGCTTGAATCGTAGGTTACGAGCCCAAGTTGGTCGTAGCCAGGGTGTAGCTCGTCGCCAAGATAAATTGGGTCGGTAAAGGCCCCTGGTTTTTGACCACTCAGAACAAGAGCAAGAACAGGATCTTGCTGCTCTAATGGAGTACTTCCGGCTTCAAAAACAGGTAAAGACATAAAGCATATAATAGCACAAAATACTATAAAAAGCAATGCCTAAGGAATTTGCTATATCCTGCTTTTGGTAGTTAAATAGGCTCCATGGCTGATGCAGAGTTTACCCGCGAATTTGGCTTTGGCGAAACCGAAGAGCAACTAATTCGGTACTTAGAAGAAGTCGGTGAATTCAGGGATCTGTATCTTGAAAAGATGGGTTCCCTAGGATTGTCGGACACTCCGGGCTGGGCGTATTTTGAGCTCGAGGAGGCAGATTGGCCGGAAGGTGCCTGGACTGACGTCTGTTTATGGCATGCCAACACCGTATTACCGGATACGCCAAATCAAAAGACAGCGTTCCAGATTAGGTTACTAAGTGCAGAAGGATATTTGGTTGATGGTCGCCCGGCGTATCTTACAACCGACGTAACAGTCGACGGCAAGGATGATGTCGCTTATATGGTAGGAACTAGTTCGATGGAGTATGTGCGAGTTATTGAAGATTACGTACCCGACCTTGATGGTGATGACCAAGATGATGAAATCATCACCTCTGTCCCATATTTCTACGTCAAGGAGGGTAAGCTGCTACTGGCACCACAACACCATATAGATCACACCAGAACCTTTAGTATTACCTATACCTGTTCGTCTGAAAACGGACAGGATGTAGATAGTCGATATGTTCTTCCATTTGGAGGTTACGACCGACTGGCCGACAAAGTGCATGCCTTGAGTGTGGCCCAAAGACTGCTTGGTTTAGTTACTGATTACCAGCCAAGAGCACAGGCAGCAATCGAATAGTCTACATCTGGAGCCACTTGAGCAGAGCGTGTACTAAAAAGGCTGGCCAGACCAGCGCTTTAAAGAAGCCCAGCACAACCAGCCAGAAGCTGGTAGCAACCTGAAAATAGTAGACAATCGCGCCGATTAAACCTAAGCAATAGACGGCATCGCCGCCACCGCGGCTACCACCCCAGTCATTTCGTTTTACCATAGTGTTGTCCCCCGCTTAGCTATTACACTTTAAGTATAGACCTGGCCCAACAGATTAGATTGTGATATTGGTCACAAATCGTGGTCGAGGGCGTCGAGGTAGTCGAGTAGCGTGTCGACCATGTTGTCGACGACATCTTTGTGGTCTATGCTCTGCTGACGATACTGCTTTGCATCGGAGCTCTGAAAAAAGGCTAGGATGCTTTTAGCCACGGCTCTTAAGTTCTGATGTAGGGGGTAGTCTTGCAAGAACTTAATGTTGTGATCAAGAATTTCAACTACTTCGCCGAATGGCAGTGAGGATATGTTGGCATAGTCCAGGTCGATCATTTGTATGTATGCTTTGGTGTCTTCATCGGTGCAGCCATATCTAATCTGTCCTGGTCTTATTTCGTAACTGTATGGCAGGCGTTCTTCGTAAGCGTGAATTACGCTGTCAGTAATACCGGTCAGCATCTTTTCGGCCCGTTCTGGGTGAATGGTCTGGTCTGGTCGACCGGAAGCATCCAAGAAGTCTTGACCATACACTCTTTTGGTAACAATAAATAGTGCCGGGTAGAAGCCTTCATCATCCACAATAGAACGGTCAACAACTTCTAGGCTAGGGTTGTGGCTATTTCCATAAACAGTAAAGTGGGGCGGTACTTTTATGTCACTGTTTCTCTCGATCTGCTTAAGAGTTTCGTCAAATTTTGCATATTCTGACGGATAGATGTGCGGCGTGACACGGACAATGTAGCGATCATCATCTGGGAATTGTTGAAACTCCGACACGCTCCCCACCGAAACATGTTCCAGAGGAGCTTTAAAAGGGTCTTGGTCGATGCGCTCAGACATGGTTATTACCTACGCGCAGAAGGCGTTAACAGCCGTTTCGGTATCTAAGGTGAGATTCGAGCTATAGCTGCGATATAGCAAGGCGAAGCTGTAGGGGTCTTCTTCGGGACGGATAAAGTCGTGAACGGTGGCTTGGAGTACTTGCTGGGGCGCTGAACGTCGACTGTAAAAGTGGCGGCGAGTTGGCTGCAACAAGGTGTCTTCGGCAATCACGGTAAGGCGGTTGGTGGCAAGGCTGCCAATATGAACCGGTCCGTCAATACCCCTCAGCTCCTCTAGAGGAGTTTTAACGATGTATTCGTCGCCGTCGCTGTCGAGCTCACTGATTCTGGGGTCTTGGTAGCTGCCACGAAAAGCTGCCTTAACTACCCCTTCGCCTTGTAGGTTGCGATGTAGGCTGATGCCACCGCGTTTAAATGCAGCATGGTAGTGAGGCCCAAAGTTACGATCGTCTGGGCTAGAAAACGCTGCATAGTTAAATGCAAAACTTGGATCCAGGTTAGCTTGAACGGCGGCCTCGAGGCACTCTACTACTGGTCGAGCACCAACGGCCTGTAAAACGTCTTCGGACACCTGAAAAGTCGGCCGAGATTGGTCGAACATTTCTTGGGCCAGTTCCGGTATTTCATCCATTGAACGGGCAATGGCAATATCAACAAACTCAGGCATAATACATATATTGTACTATAAAACAGCTAAAAAAGCAAGTACTGGCTATGCTAGGCTTCGGTGCCGCGGTAGTTTTCGCGAGCAATATCTAGGGCGTCGTCTGATAACAGTACGGCTGGCGTTTCGGTCTCGCCAGTTGCAACACCTGCATCAGCCACGGCCCTTATTGAGGCCATAAAATCACGCATTGCTTCCGCTTCCTCACCGCTAAGTCCTTCACCAGTTGGTTTCCCGTCCATCGTCTCTTCCCCTTCTTAAGTTGGGTGTATATTAGCACATAATTATCGATAATGTTCAGTAATTACAGTACTTCTTCGATGTAATCCAGGTGGAATAAGCCGATGCCATAGCGATTTCTGGCTTCAAGGTTGATGCCGCTGTGGGGCAAGCTGCCGTCGGGCGCCATGTCGTAGTAGCCTTGCTCGGCTTGCATCTGCTTGGGTTCGGGTCCTTGTCGTTCCAGTAGTACCGTGGTGTCGCCAGGCTCGGTGTCGAAGGTAAAACTGATCGGTCCGGGCTTGCGGTCCATCACTTCGTGAATTTGCCAGCGTGTACGAGTCGGTTGAACGGCGTAGCCCAGCCCGCTGACACCTTGGGTATCTTGGTGTAGTGGAAAGGCCTCACTACCAACGTTAATCGGAAAAGCCGCTTGATTAAGATCGACCGCACCGGGGTAGCGTTGTTGAATGGCCGGATGCTCAAATAGTTGCCCATGGAGCTGATTTACCTCTGTAAGAGCTTGTCGGGCTGAACGCATATGCAGTGGGAAGCCAGGTAGGCGCGACTCAACCGGCTTTGCTTTAATAGTGTTGTATAGGGCGCTATCGCCGGCTCCCGCTACGGCGATGGCACGGGCTGTAAGACGCCGCGGCAGGGCTAACCGGCGCGACTGCTTGTAGGCGGTGGCAATACCGCTGAGCCCTTCCGCCGACACAACATTCTTCATAACCACCACGCCCACTGCTAACAAGGTGTTAACGGCATTATCATCGACTTTATCGAACGAAAGTTCGTTGGTTCGGTCAGGTATAGATTCCATTTGAGCAGACATTACGATGATTATAATGCAACAAAAATACTTTATGTGCAACGTTCGTTATACTAGTAGTAGATACCAACTAGTATAAGGAGAAACCATGCAGTCAAAGTTAAACCCGTACCTAAGTTTTGATAGCAATGCCCGCCAGGCCATGGAGTTTTATAAGGCTGTGTTTGGTGGCAAGCTAGAAACCACCACTTTTAAAGAAGGTGGTGTGCCCAGTAAACCCGGTGACGAAGACAAGCTAATGCACGCCATGTTGGTGGCTGACAACGGCATCACGCTAATGGCATCGGACGTAACCGACGTTAGTGGTCAAAACTACAAAGTTGGCACCAACATTAGTATTTCACTCAGTGGTGATAACCAAGATGAGCTAACTGGTTACTTCGAAAAGTTGGCCGACGGTGGCAAGATTGCCGAGCCACTGACGCAAGCTCCCTGGGGTGACACCTTTGGCATGACGACCGACAAATTTGGTATTTTTTGGATGGTTAACATCGCCGGCAAGAAAGCCGACTAGTATGAACAAAGACATTACTGCCTACAACGACCTACAGACCGACCAAAATCAAGCCATCTGCCGGCAGCTGGCCGAGCAAATTCAGGCTGCCCTGCCCCAAATCGACAGCAAGATCTGGCACGGTGCGCCGGTGTGGTTTATTAACGACAACCCAATTGTCGGCTATGATGTGCTTAAAAACTGCGTAAGATTACTATTTTGGAGCGGCCAATCTTTTGATGAACCGGGCCTAAATGCCGAAGGTAGCTTTAAAGCCGCCGAAGCCCGCTACACTAGTGTCGACCAGATCGACAACGACAGTCTTAAGCGCTGGCTCGAAAAAGCTCAAACCATCCAGTGGGACTACAAAAACATTCGTAAACGCCGCGGCGAACTGGTACGGCTGTAAAAGTATGTCTAAAGATATTGCCACCGGCGTAGTGCACACTGTGCCATCCGACTTGAGCAAGGCTCTGCTGGCCGACGAGTCGGCTTTGGAGCGCTGGCAGGACTTAACTCCCCTAGCCCGCAACGAATGGATTTGCTGGAGTATTACCTGCAAGAAGCCAGAAACCCGCCAAGACCACATTAAGCGAACCGTTACAGAGCTGTTAGAAGGCAAACGCCGCCCCTGCTGTTGGGTGGGTTGTATGCATCGGGAAAAGTTATAAGTAAGCGGGCGCCAACCAACAACCAGTTAGCTTAGCTTGCGCCAACCGCCGGCCTTGTTATTGGCCACCACCGCTTGAATCAATTCAATAAAAGCGGCTTTAGCCGGTAGCGCACCTTGGTATATCTGTATAGAACGAGCCGTGCGGTTGGCGTGGCCCTGGTTGATCAGCCCGGTTGGGTCGGGAGCGACCGGATCATAAATGAATACGTTAACGTGATCTTTGGTGGCAAGCAGCGCCGCAACGTTACCATGGCAAACAAAGTAAGGACGATTGGTGAACTTGATGGTCTCTTCAATCTCCGGATCGGCCTGGCGGATCCATTCTCTAATGGTCTTGCAAACTTCTTGCTGCCAGGCCGGTAGGCCACTTTTGTAGTTGTCGATCTGTGGATTAACCTTCATATGCTAATTATAGCAACACTAGTTTATCTGGAAAGCTCAACTAACTTCAGTGTGGTGTTAGCATTGCGAATCGTTATCGATTTATAAGCCTTCGTGCCGACGATTTTGCTGTAGCGGGTGCGGCCAAAGGTGGCCAGTGGTGCCGACCAGAAAATGATAGTCTCATAAGCAGCCACCTTTTCATAGTCGGGTTTAGCGGCGCCGACCTCGGCCATGATCTCGGCGGCGGTGGCAGGAGCAATCACAAATAAAGCGTTGTGTTTGGCATCGCCATTGTTCCACCACTGGGGTGCGTTCTGCACGGCGTTTTGCAGGTCGTGGGCAGTAATGACGGCGCACAGAATTTTAAAACCGAACTGCTCTTCTATGGCTGCTTCGCAAATTTGCACAAGTTTGGCGGTGTCTGCCTGGGTAGATTCAAAGATGACATTACCCGAGTTAATGTAGGTAACGACGTTTTTGAACCCGGCTTTTTCGAAGCAGCTTTTAAGATCGGCCATGGCGACTTTATTGTTACCGCCAACATTGATACCGCGCAGCAAGGCGATGAACTTCATGCTAATTTACTTGCGGTCTTCTAGGGCGTTCAGGGCAATGCCGGAAATAATAAAAACAAAAGCCGTTAGGCTTAGCAGGTTGTTTTGCGTATTGCCAAGAACCAAAAAGAACATACTAAGAGCGGCAACCAGCCAGCAGGCATTCTTTGCCAGTCTAAGATTCTTCTTGGTCATAATTAGGGCTCAATTACGTCACTTAAGACGTCAGTTGCACTGTAAGTTATGGGTGTGGTGCCAAAGTCTGGAACAATCATCCTTTGGGCTTCCATTAAGTCGAGTGTTCGGTAGAGCCAACCGTCGGCAACCGGCTTTTCGTAAACTTCTTGGTAGGCGTCGCGGACTTGGTCGACGGTAAATTCAGCAGACAAGCCAACGACTTCGTCCAGAGCTTTGCCGACCCGAACTTCGCGCGGGGTTATAGCGGCATCAATTCTGGACAAAAAGTTTCCTAAACCCATAAAGCTATCATACAATAACAGGTCTATTTAGGAAAGTGCTTGCGGCGTGAGGTCCTACATCGCCCCTTGGGCGTTTTGGTCAACCAAGCCACCAATGATTACCGCCCAGTAAATCTCTTGATCGTTCTCGTAAATCGACTCTTTAACAGTGTGATTAGCCATGTCACCGTTGACGATACTCTTGTAGGTTAAGTCGCCTTTGGTGTATTCGGCCGGCCCGCGGTAAGGGTTGTCTGGGCCGGGGTGTTGTAAGGCTTCGCGCAAAAAGTCATAAACCTCGTCGGCCGGTTTAGTGGTTTGGCCGTAGTAGACTTCTATAAAAACTGGCTTATCTTTGTAGAAGATAACCAAGCGGCCGCCGTAGGGTTCGCCCCCAAAGAAGTTATCGTGCATGCGATAGTCGCCCTCGGCGAATTCGATGGTGCGGGAGCTGTCGTCCTCGACTTTTGTCTGGGCTGTGCCAGTGGCGTGCGGCACATTGGCGCGTATCAGAAAAGCTTTCAGTTCGTCCAAATTTACGTTGTTGCTCATGTTGGCAGTATAGCAAACAGCCTGTCTATATCCCCCGATTCAAAAACATCTTTTATCTCACCTGTTTTTCTGTCGAAGTCACGAATTGGTCCAAAATTTGCTGAGTAGCTGGGTGTCACGACATCATTTTCGTCTAGGGACGCCAGATTGTCGTCAAAGCTGACGTGCCAGTCTTCCCCGACGTACATGGTTAAGCCGGCCAGACCTGTCGCCAGCTGGAGGAGTTGGCGGTTAAGCCACTGCTGGGTAGTAAGAAATGGTGAGCCGGGAGCCACCAGCGCGCCACCGCTTGGGTAGATATGTCCAAAGTCTAGTAACTGATTGGTGTGTTTGTCGCGCGGCCATAAGTCAACCGCGGCCCCGCCCATATGGGAGGCTAAACGAGGTGTCGACGCAGTTTTGCTTTTGGCTTCGGTTAAAATTTGTTGGTCAGTCCAGTCGGGGTGTTCTTGAGCGGTACGTGTGATGCGCCGGGTGAACATTGCAGCCTGGACTTCGGCTGGTCGAAACGCTTCGATAAAGTGCAGTTTTGCACCGGCGGCGTCAAGCAAACGACTTGCCATGGTTAACCGAGTTGCCAGACTTTCCCTAACCCAGAACTCCTGAGGCTTGCCTGACCACTTACCGCTATTATTGGGAAAGGTTTCTTGGTTGAAGGTCGCCTGACCCTCGTGGTTGAAGATGCTTGGCAGGTGCACCAGGCGCTCTCCAGACTCTAAAATTGGCACCTGGGCTATGGCCGTCTGGATGCTGGCCGCGTAGTCGGCAAAACGATGCGACTCCTGGTCATCAATTGCGGTCACTTGGGCATCACTTAACGGTTTGACAAGAACATTGTTGGGTATAAATACCGGACTTGGATTGGGTAGATCCGGCATCTCTTCGCTTAAAGCTAGTTCAGCCTGACGTTCAAGCACTACTTCGCACTGCAACCAGAAGGCGTATCTCTCGTCTTCGTGTAGCGGCCTAAAGTGTATGTCGTGTTCGATCAGCCAGTCACTGGGGCTGACCGGCTCGAAAGATTGGCGTATGTGTACTTGGGGACTTATTTCTTGTGTCATTGTTTGGTTCTCCTAAAATTAAAAAACCGCCAGTTCGGCGGTATAAGTTACTAGTTAGTTGGTTATTTATTGCATGTCTAAAACGGCCGCCGGATAGTATGGGACCGTATAGTAGTTGGTGCTAGGGATGCAATTTTGGAAGTGCATAAGCAGTATAATAGATGCGAAAGTAGTATTTGTCAAATAGGCTGAATGATTGTTTCGCTTACTGCTACAATAAGGCAATGAGCAGACCGGGTACATTAACGGTATATCGACCAGGCTTTTTCGCTGTGTTAGCAAGCTTGGGCATTGCTCTTGTTGGCGATTCGGTGGTGACGTGGGCATTACGTTTTTTTGCGCCGGACAAATACACTGCGCCATCTACTACTAATTCCTTCTGGATCTTTTTTGTACCGCTATTAGTGCTATGGGTGATTCACTGGCAAAGTACCAGGCGAAAAATTGGCCAGCGCCAGGCGGACTACGAAAAGCTCTTATTACAAGGCTACACGCCCTTGCCGGGCGATAAATCTCTGGTTAACTTTGGCGGCATAACCATTCAGAGCCTGACCAACGCCCGAAACC
>CAZVKH010000004.1:0-83303 GCA_964627095.1 uncultured Candidatus Saccharibacteria bacterium | reverse complement strand
AACCAGTGTTCGAGCAACTCGGGGTAGAGTTTCCCGAAGGCTGGTCACAGAACTCGATTAATATTGTGGCTCAAAAATACTTTACTGGTACACCGGGTACGGCTGACCGTGAAGATTCTTTGCGTAAGCTTATCGACCGCGTGGCCGATACAGTTACCCGCCAGGGCTTGCAAGAAGGTTACTTTGAGTCCGACAACGAAGCCGAAGACTTCCGTGAGGAACTAAAGTACATCTTAGCAACGCAACGGGCCGCCTTTAACTCACCAGTTTGGTTTAACATTGGCGCGCCGCACCGATCACAGCAGGCCAGCGCCTGCTTCATCCTAGGTATTGAAGACACCATGCCAGCAATTTTGAACTGGTACACCGAAGAAGGCATGATCTTTAAGGGTGGTTCTGGTTCGGGCGTTAACCTTAGCCCAGTCCGCTCATCAGTCGAAAAGCTCGGCGAGAGCGCCGGAACAGCCTCCGGCCCCCTAAGCTTTATGCGTGGTGCCGACGCTTCAGCCGGTGCTATTAAGAGTGGTGGTAAGACGCGTCGAGCTGCCAAGATGGTAATCTTGAACGTCGATCATCCCGATGTCGAAGAATTCATCTGGTGCAAAGCTCGCGAAGAGCGCAAGGCGCACGTTTTGCAAGAAGCTGGTTATGACATGAGCCTTGATGGCCGTGATATCTTTTCTGTCCAATATCAGAACGCTAACAACTCGGTGCGCGTCACCGATGAGTTTATGCAGGCTGTACTAGATGACGATGACTACGAATTAAAGGCTGTTAAGACTGGTAAGGTTGTTAAGACTCTTAAAGCCCGTGAACTATGGCGTCAGATTAACCAAGCTGCTTGGGAGTGTGCCGATCCTGGTTTGCAGTTCGACACCACTATTAACCGCTGGCACACGGCGCCTAACGCCGGTCGCATCAATGCTTCTAACCCATGTAGCGAATACATGCACCTCGATAACTCGGCTTGTAACCTGGCATCGATTAACTTGCTCCGTTACCTGCGTGACGACTTTAGCTTTGATATCGAAGCCTTTAAACACACCGTCGAAGTGATCTTTACTGCCCAAGAGATTTTGGTCGGCTACTCCGAATACCCAACCGCTAGTATTGGCAAGACGGCCCGTGCTTACCGCGAACTAGGTATCGGCTACGCCAACCTAGGGGCTCTATTAATGGCCCAAGGCTTGCCTTACGACTCAGACGAAGGCCGCGCTCAAGCGGCCGCCATAACGGCTCTATTAACCGGCCATGCCTATGCCACTAGTGCTCGGATTGCCCGTCGGGTTGGTCCATTTGCCGGCTTCCGCAAAGACCGCGAAGCTATGCTGCGTGTTCTTAAGATGCACCGTGAAGAGGTTAGTAACATCGACGCTGGCTCGGTTAGCGAAGAATTGCTTAGCGCCTCGGCCAGTGCTTGGGATGAAGCGGTTGAACTGGGTAGTCTGTACGGTGTTCGTAACTCGCAAGCCAGTGTCTTGGCGCCAACTGGCACCATCGGTCTGATGATGGACTGCGACACCACCGGTATCGAGCCAGACCTGGGCTTGGTTAAGGTGAAGAAACTGGTCGGCGGGGGAACAATGCACATTGTTAACCAAACTGTTCCACGCGCTCTTAAGGCCTTGGGCTATTCTAAGAGCGAAGTCGACGATATTATCGCCTACATTGATGTTGAAAAAACAATACTTGGCGCCCCTTACCTCAAGAAAGAGCACGAAAACGTCTTTGCTTGCTCTATGGGTGATAACTCCATCCACTACATGGGTCATGTTAAGATGATGGCCGCCGTTCAGCCATTCTTGTCCGGTGCCATTAGTAAAACCGTTAACATGCCCGAAGATGCTACTGTCGAAGATGTCGAAGACTTGCACATCGAAGCTTGGAAGATGGGCCTCAAGGCTGTTGCCATCTACCGCGACAACTGTAAGGTAGCTCAACCATTATCGATGGCCAAGAAGGCTGGTAGCGAAGAAAAAACCACTACTGTGGCAACTTCTACCACCGTTACCGAAGTTGTTGAAACGCTGAACGACAAGATCATCGTTAAGGGTGCCGTGCGTCGCGAGATGCCTAAGGTTCGCACCGCTAAAACCTTCTCATTCAAGGTAGCCGATAGCAAGGGTTACATGACGGTTGGTGAGTTCGATGATGGTACCCCGGGCGAAATCTTTGTAAACGTTAGTAAACAGGGTTCCACCTTACGTGGTATTCTGGACGCCTTTGCCATCAGCGTGAGTCACGGTCTGCAGTTCGGCGTCCCGCTCAAGGACTACGTTCGCTCGATGATGAGCACGTCGTTCGCGCCAGCTGGTATCACCGATGACCCGGACATCCGTACGGCTTCGTCAATCATCGACTACATTGCGCGCCGTCTGGGCTTGAGCTATCTGTCGTTCGACGATCGCCTAGAGCTTGGTCTGGCCTCAATCGATGATATGCCCGACGAACAGGTGAGCCTGCTCGAAGAAGTTACGCAGACGCGGACTTCGGAAGAAGCCGCTCAGCGCACCCAAGAAGAGCCGATTCTGACCATCAAAGAGGTCCGTATCGACGAAGTCGAGACCATTAAGGAACAGGTTCGCAGCTCATCCAAAACAGATGTGCTCGACGATGCTGCTCCGATGTGTTTCAACTGCGGCAATCAGACGCAACGCGCTGGTAGCTGTTACGTCTGCAGCTCCTGTGGTTCGACCACCGGCTGTAGCTAGACAGTAACTAGCTCAATAAAGCGAGAAGGCTCCTCGAAAGAGGAGCTTTTTCATGGCTACAAACGCTTGTTCCTGTGGAAAACTTTTAGCAAACAAATCGTTAGTTGCAAATTTTACTACGTATATTCATGATAAATACATTTGCATGTTAACGGGTTAACCCAAGAAGAATTGTGCTAAATGTAAATAAAACATCGTTATTTTTCATTATGCTTGTGTTTTTGGTGTCTGCTCATGTAGCTGTTCTATCCTCTTCAAAACGCTTGTGTATCAGGGGTAAAAAGAGGATAATTAAAAGGATTTACAACAAATAAAAATCTAAACAAAAGCCAAAACAGTGCACACAAATATAACTCAAACTTACAATCGTACCCCAGTTGCACCCCACGCGCGCGGGCGTTTATGGTGTTTTGGATTGGCTTTGGTGGCCAGCTTGCTGCTGCTAACATCTGTAGTTAGTGCTGTAACACAAGGCTACCGTAGTGATGATAGCTCGATTAGCAAGGGCATGGCGGTGGCTGTTGCCAGTGGTGAGAGTGGTCAGGATGGCGTGATCGTGGTCGAAAAGACCAGTGTGGCCCAGGCCAGCAAGAGTCTTGGGGTGGTAGTTGATCCGCAGGGGGACACCGTGACGCTTAGCGGTAACAGTAGTCAGCTGTTTGTTGCCACAACCGGTACAGCCCAGGTTTATGTAACCGACCTAAATGGTGCCGTCAAAAAGGGCGATTTGTTAACACCTTCACCCCTTAAAGGTATTTTGATGAAAGCACCAGAGGGTAGTCGCGGTGTTCTTGGAGCCGCTTTGGAAGATTTTCCAACTAGTAACACTCAAACCGTGACGATTACTGGGGCTAATGACAAACCGCAAGAAGTTAAGGTGGCGCTGCTACAGCTCAACATGGATGTAAAGTTCTCGTCTAACAACAAGCCAGCCGAAAAACCACTGTTGGAGCGAATCGGCGAAACCATTGTTAAGCGTGAAGTTAGTTCGGCCCAAGTGGTAATTGCGCTGTTTATTTTAACTCTGTTGGTAATTGTGGAAGGTGGCGTGATTTATGGGGCAATTAGCAGCTCGATGATTTCGCTCGGCCGGAACCCTCTGGCCAAGAAGACGATCATGAGAGGTTTGATTCAAATAAGCGGTTTAGTCGTACTAGTACTGATAGTCGGCTTAGGCGCAGTTTACTTGGTGTTGTGGGTATAGGTCATGGAAGAATCAGCCCCACAAAATCTATCGCCAAATGAAGATGTCTTGACTCCTCAAGATACGCTTGAGGGCACGACCACTGTTAATGTGTCACCGCTTGGGGCGGTACAAGGGACCAGTTTAGAAAATGCTGGCGGTGTGCCCGTACCAGCCGTCTTGCCAACCCCAACACCGTCGACCCCATCCACACCCGAACCACCGGAACCACAGTCACCACGTAATCTGCCCAACCCTTTGCAGGCTAAGTTACTTCGAAAAGTTGGCGTAGCATCGGCCATTCTGTTGCTATTCATTTTTGTGTTAGTTGGTGCCACGGTGGCTTACCAAAAAAGTACCAAGCCAATTGTCAGCCAAGAAGAAGAGATTGCGCAAATTAAGGATCAGGCCGTCAAGCTAAATAACACCACCGTTGGAACTGGGCCAGAAAGTTTGCGCGTCGGTGTCGCCACCCTGTTTGTGAACGGTGATATCTCGGTTCAGGGTGAGGTGCGTGTTAGTAATGGCGACAACTATGTGCAGTTAAGGCTAGCCGACCTTACGGCCAACCAAACCTACACTCTACCGAATGCCTCAGGAACAATTTGCTTGGATTCCAATAACTGTAATTACCTGAATGCGCAGCAACTGGCCACAGCTTTTAGCCCTGGAACGGGGATTGCAATTAGCGGTACGCAAATTGCTAACAGTGGTGTTTTAACCCTGAATGGGTTTAATGGTGCGATCGGCATTCAGGGAACAGCCAACCAAGCGTCGGTAACGGCCGCTAACGGATTAATTACCGTCAGTACGCCTCAGGATATCGCTACTACCAGCAGTCCAACCTTTGCTGGTTTAACACTAAGTGGTCCGTTGAGCGTTTCATCTGGCGGTACTGGTGTTAGTTCGCTAACGCAAGATGGGGTACTAATTGGCAATGGTAGCGGCCCAATTACGGTGGCAGCTTCGGTCGGCAACGGTTTATGTTTGCTAACCAACACTGGTACGGCACCATCATTCCAGGCCTGTCCTGGTGTTAGCCCCACCGCCGTTAGTACATCAAGCGACGGCACACCAAACACCTTGGCCAAGTTTACCGGTTCGCAAACGATTGCCGACTCTAGTATTACCGATGATGGTAGTACGGTCACAGTTAATGCTAACCTGACGGCCAACGGCCTAAGTAGTCCAACTTTGCAGAGCGCCGGGTCTTTGGCGATTACCGCTTCTGGATCAGTTACAGTTGGAAGCACTAACCAAATACTGACGCTGCAGGGTAATGGTAATTCAACCTTCCAAGCGAATAGCAGTGGCAACGTATCGAGCTTAGGTTTTACGGCGCCAACAGCAAATAGAACGATTGTATTGCCCGATGCCAGTGGTACGGTCTGTCTGCAGAACTCGGTGTCTTGTGGTTTTGCCAGTAGTGGTAGTGGTGTGGCTTCGTTGGACGGCTTAACTGGCGTATTAACTGTAGCCAACGCCACCGGTTCGGGTTCAGTTCTAACCATCGATGACGCTTCGACCAGCCAAAAAGGTATCGCTCAGTTTAATAGCACCAACTTTAGTGCCTCAAGCGGAACGATTAATACCATTCAGGGAATATCAACCGCTGCCAGCCCGCAGTTTACGGGCTTAACACTTACCGGCAACCTGACTCTGGGTGCGGCCGGAATAGTCTATGTCAACAATTTGCAGAATACCGGCGCCGGCAACAACATTTCTATCAATGCTGGTGCCGACAACATTACCTTTAGTAATAATAGTGGCGCGAACACATTTATATTCCCAACCACAGGCGGTGTTGGACAAGTTATTTGTACAACTGCCATTAGTTGTGCCGCCGGTGGTGGCCAGGCGGTGTTGCTTGAACCAGGCGCCGCTCAAACAGCTAGCGCTAATACTGACTCTATATCAGTAAATAAGACAGGCGGAAGCGGTAATCTGCTTCAGCTACAAACTGGCGGCACCGATGCCTTTGTCATCAATGGTAGCGGCAATAGTACTATCAAGAATCTGACAATCAGCAATACCTTGACCGCTAATACGATTACACCGTCTAGTAGTTTAACGGTCGGAGCGACCAGCCAGCAATTCACCTTGCAAGGAAATAGCAGCTCGGTCGTGACGGCCACCGGTGGTGGTTACCTGACGAGTATTGGTTTTGTGGTTGGCAGCGGTGGCACGGCTCCCACCGGTAACATCACCTATCAGTTCAGAAATGATAATACTATCGCACCCGGTACTTACGATGTCTGTACGACCTCTGGTAACTGTGGAAGTGCCGGTAGTGGCATAACTACTAGTGGTGGTACACCCGGCCGTTTGGCTAAATTTACGGCTTCAACGGCGATTGATGATTCAATTATTAGCGAGAGCGGATCAACCATTACAATCGCAGGTTCCGAAGTTATACAAGGTAGCTCTGGTCTTACGGTTGGAACTGGCGCCGTACTTGGTGTTGTTAACTGGCAAGATGGTTCTAGCGCCTTTAGTGCTACCTTGCAGCCAACAACTTTATCAGCAAACAGAACCATAACTATACCAAACGCCAGTGGTACCATTGCAGTTAGTGCTAGCGGCCCGCTATCGCTTAATGCCACAACTGGCGCCCTGACTTGTAGCACTTGTCTGACGACTAGTAGTGGTGTCGTGTCGCTGGACGGCCTAACTGGAGTGCTAACTTTGGCCAACTCATCTGGTTCTGGGGCAACAGTAACTATCGATAATGCTTCGACCAGCCAAAAAGGTATCGCCCAGTTTAATAGCACTAACTTTAGTGCTTCGAGCGGTACAATTAATACAATTCAAGATATTGCCACTTCAAGTAGCCCGACTTTTCAGAATTTAACGGTTCAGGGTTCAACTGGTTTGACACTTGGGAGCACATCTAATCTAGGACAAATTCGTCTACTTGACGGTACGGTCAGTGGCTTTAGTAGTACATTGAGTTCGGCAACGCTAACTGGTAATCAAGCTATTACCATCCCAAATGCTAGCGGCACACTGGCGGTTAGCGCCACAGGTAACATTACTCTAAGCTCAGCCGGTCAAATAGCCACCATATCTAATCCAACATTTTCTAGTAGCGTAACGACCCCGCAGCTTACGAACACCGGTAGTTTGAGCATTAACCCAGCTGGTAATTTGAATCTGGGTTCTTCAAGTCGTGTCTTTACGCTGGTGGGAAGTACAATTAGCGGCATATCGGTATACAGCGGAGCATTCTCGAGTACGCTCTACTTTATACCGCCATCAGCCAACCGAACCATTAATATGCCCAATGAGTCGGGAACGGTTTGTTTACAGACCTCCAGTAGTTGTGGATTCTTGAGTGGTTCTGGCACGGCTTTCATTCAGCACGGTAACACTTTGGGTGAAGTTGCCGAAGTTGGTACTAATGACGCTTTCGCACTAGACCTTATTACCAACAACACTACTCGTTTACGGGTTTCTAGTACTGGTAACGTTGGTATTAATAACACTAACCCAGGTAACTTATTGGCCGTTAATACTCCTACCACGGCAGACAGTACGGCTGCTGTTTTAGTAGCGACCGGTGGCACATCCAACAAGGGACTAGTAATCCAGGGGACGGCTGGGCAGACAGCCGACTTACAGCAGTGGCAGTCTTCGACCGGACAGAACTTGTTGACGGTATCAAGTACCGGTGAAAGCCGCTACTACTCCGATGCAACCAACTATGGCTATATTGGTTCGGCCAGCTCAGGGGGTATCGCAATTATAACCGCCACCGGTGGTAGCATTTCAATTCAACCAGATGCAGCCCTAAGTCTTGGCACGACCAACACTGGACAAATTGCCATAGGTAGAACCGGCACCGACATACCAATTGGCTTAAGGGGCCGCACAACCGTATCGAATGTGACGACAACCAATACGGCGTTAACAGTACAGGGAGCTTCTGGTCAAACTGCCAACCTCCAAGAATGGCAATCGTCGGGTGGTACTAAGTTCCTAGAGGTTACATCAAGTGGAACAGTGCAGGGAGGTAGTGTTTCTGGAACTGATGTGGCTGGACGAGCACTTACCTTGGCTGGTGGACGTGGTACTGGTAGTGGTGTTGGCGGTACAATAAATCTCCAAGTAGCGGCGCCAGGATCGAGCGGCTCAGCGGCCAATAACTTGACTACTGTGGCTAGTCTATCGGGTACCAATGGTGCGGCCTTATTTAAGAACTCGGCTAATTCGACGACTGGTTTCCAGATACAGAATGCCGCTGGTACATCCGTCTTAACTGTCGACACGACCAATAGTCTAACCACTGTTCAGGGAGCTAGTTCAACGGCTGTATTTGGATCTGAGCTTATCACCAGCCAGGCCTTTAACAACGCAACTTACTGGAACTGTGGTAGTGGCTGGACTAATGGAGCGTCTAGCACAACTCACACATCTGGCGGCGGTACCACCAACTGTGCTGCGACGTCGACAAATATTGCGGTGGTAGCTGGTACGCAATACCTGATTTCGTTTACGGTTTCGGGGGCAACAGGCACGGCTAAAGTGATGCCAGGTATCGGCGGTGTTAGTGGCGGCGCAATGGCCACCAACGGTACGATGTCGGTTATATTAACGGCTGGCAGTACGGCAGCATTTTTATTCGCCCCAGACGACACATTTAACGGAACTATATCGGCGGTGTCAATTAAAGCTGTGACGAGTTCTAACAGTCTTTTCAACACTAAAGCCAGTGATGGTACGATTGGCTTAGAGGTTCGTAATAACACAGGTTCATTATTCAACCTTTTCTTAGGAGTAAACAGTGGTAAGAATATTTCTACCGGAGGTATTAACCTTGGTATCGGAAATGCTGCCCTACAAAATAATACCTCGGGTGGCTCTAACCTAGCGGTCGGAAGTAATGCTTTGTCTAACAACACCATTGGTAATACCAACGTGGCTGTAGGTAGCTACGCCTTAGTGCAAAACACCACCGGTTCATTAAACACGGCCATGGGTGGGGGTATCTTTAGCTCGGCACTGAGTAATAATACAACTGGTTCTAATAATACGGCGTACGGTGCTTCTAGCTTACTATTCAATACTAGTGGTTCCGGCAATACGGCCTTAGGTCATGGTACTCTTGCGGCAAATATAAGCGGTTCATATAATACGGCTCTAGGCTATTCGGCTGGAAGCATAGACACCGACGGGTTTATTAGCGGGACTGCCCTGGTAAATGCCACGGCTCTGGGCTACAACGCCCAGGTGCAACAAAGTGCCAGCCTAATCTTGGGCGGAACAGGTACCGACGCTGTCAAAATCGGTATCGGTACTACTGCGCCCGAGAACACCCTAAGTGTTAGTGGTGTTCAGTACAACACCGGTACGGCAAGTCAATCGACTAATACTGTTACTGGTGTCGGTACAACCTGGACAGCCAGCATGGTTGGCAGCCAGATTATCTTTGCCAACGGTGCCAAGGCAACAATTACTGGCTTTACCGATGCTACTCATCTTACCGTAACACCATCACAAACTGTAACTAGCCAAGCCTACCGAATTCACTACAATGGTCTACAAGTAACAGCTGCAGGCTTAGTTGGTATAAATAACTTGAACCCAGCCAACCGTCTAAACATTAATAGTTTGGCGACGGCCGACTCCTTGGCGCAAGCGGCCATAGCCACCGGCTCGGCCACCAACAAAGGTGTCGTTGTTCAGGGGGCTTCTGGTCAGTCGGCTAACTTGCAAGAATGGCAAGACAGTACTGGCGCCATTTTGGCCAGCATAAGTTCGGCTGGTAATCTAACAGTAGTAAATGCCACGGTAACTGGTACTTTGGTGGTGACGGGTGCAGCTACCTTTAACAACACACTGACCGTAAATGGTCATATAATTAGTGGCAACACCAGTGGCACTACGACGGTAGCTGTTAATACGGGTGGGGCTGGTACCGGTGCATCGGCTAGTGTTAGTGGTAATGATACTTCTGGTGTCATCACAATTAACACTGGTACTGGTGCTGCCGCCGGTACGCTGGGTACGGTAACATTCGCCAACGCCTATGGATCAGCGCCGAAAGTGATAATTACACCAAAAGCGGTGCCGGGCGGCGGTATCTTCCCGCAATACTACTTTGATAGTGCAACGACAACTTTTGACCTCAAAACATTCAACGCTTTAACTGACAGTACGACCTACACATTTACGTACCAGATTATGGAATAGTTAGTAGCTGATTTCGAGATCGCGCAGTCGTTCGCCGTACGCCTTGAGCTCATAGCTGTGGTCAGTCACAACTGCGCGCATAATGCGTATGTCATCTTTGGCATCGGTTAGAGCGGTTTGGACTTGGCGAACATCACCCGGCACAGGAGTCAATGCCTCTAGGCGTATGAGGATTGCTTCTAAAAGATCGATAATTGGTTGTTGTGAGTCGGCCATAAACTCAGCATACTCAAGCACCTAGACATAGGCAAAAACTATTAACAGTTCATTAAAAGTTAGCTTTTGCCTGAGCCATTTAAAGTGTTACCATAAGAGGGATGAAGGCTGTGATTTTATACCATCCACATTCCGAGCAGGCGCGGATCCTAGAAGATTATGCCCACGATTTTTCGCGGCGCAATAGTAAAGAAATCGAGCTACTTAGTTTAGAAACCCGTGATGGTGCCGCCACTGCCTCTTTGTATGATATTGTGCGCTATCCGGCGCTTATGGTGGTAGATGGTGATGGCCAGCTGCATAAGGAGTGGCAGGGCGAGAGCTTACCACTAATGGACGAATTGGCCGCCTACCTTGTGACCTGAAGCCAGTTAAGCTATAATAACAGAGTGACAATTTGGTAAATCCCTTTGAGCAGCCATCAACTGCAATCCCGTAAAGCGGGAAGGGTGCGGAAAGAAAAGCCCATAAAGCCTAGTAGACTCCGACGGCACGCTGCCCGTTATAGCAATAATTAAGTGCTAAAAGAATCATTTCTTTTGGAAATCAGATGGAACCATCCGCCTCACCGTGGATTCTGATGTCCGCTAAGAAATGATTTTTTCTATATATAAGGAGCAATATGAAGTTCAAACCCCGCGACAAGCAAAAACACTCCGACATCGAAAAACGAGTCCTGGCCAGTTGGGCTGAAGATAATACTTTCGAAAAGTCGATCAGCAACCGCCCGGCCAAGGACGCTTTTGTCTTTTATGATGGGCCGCCGTTTCTAACCGGAACGCCCCATCACGGGCATCTGCTGATCTCTTCTGTTAAAGATGCCGTAGCCCGTTATCAAACCATGCAAGGTAAGCGGGTTGAACGGCGCTGGGGTTGGGATTGTCACGGCTTGCCAGCCGAAGTTTTTGTCGAAAAGCAACTGGGCATCAATAATAAGAAAGAAATCGGCACCAAGATTTCGATCGAAGACTATGTTAACGCTTGCCGTACGGCTATGGTTAAAACCGGCACCGAGTGGGAAGACACCATTGAACGAGTTGGTCGTTGGGTCGAATTTAAGGGTGCTTATAAAACCATGGATCCCGAATATATGGAATCAGTCTGGTGGGCCTTTAAGACCTTGTACGAAAAGGGAAAAATCTACGATGGCGAGAAGATTCTTATCTATTGCACCAAAGACGCCACGCCAATTAGTAAGTCCGAAGTCGCCATGGAAAACAGCTATCAAATGGATACTGACCCCAGTGTTTACGTCTACTTTAAGCTCGAAGATAGTGATGAATCAGTCTTAGCCTGGACAACCACGCCGTGGACCTTACCAGCCAATGTGGCTATAGCCGTCAATCCTAAACTTACTTACGACTTGGTGGAATACGATGGCAAAAAGGTCTATGTCGCCAAACAGGCCGCCAAAAAAGTCTTTACCGACGAAAAACATCAGCCTTTGGACTACAAAGTTATCAAAACCGTAAAGGGTAGTGAGCTAGTTGGACGCAAGTATCACCCGCTATTCGAAAACCGTGGTCCCGAGGCTCACGTTATTTTGGCGGCCGATTTTGTCACTGCCGAAGACGGCACCGGCATCGTCCACGAAGCACCGGCTTATGGTGAAGAAGACTATGAACTCTGCAAGCAGCATAATATACCGGTTGTTTCGATTGTCGACGAAAACGGTAACTATACCGAAGGTCGTTGGCAGGAACAAAACATTTGGGATGTTAACAAAGAGATCGCCAAGACACTAGTGGCCGAAGACGCAGCGCTTAAGGTAGAGTACATCAAGCACGAATACCCACATTGTCATCGTTGTGGCGGTAAGCTGATGTACCGCGCTCACCCCAGTTGGTTTATGGATATCCAAGGCCAAAAACAGGAAATGTTGCAAGCCAGCGCCCAAACAAATTGGGTGCCAAAAACCCTTAAAGACGGTCGCTTTGCCAACATTATCGACTCCGCGCCCGATTGGAACTTGTCACGTGATCGCTACTGGGCGACGCCGATCCCGGTCTGGGAAGGCATGCGACCCGACGGCACCAAAATCGTTAAGGTCATCGGTTCTTACCAAGAATTTGAAGAATTGACAGGCAAAAAACTCGACGACTACCATCTGCCTAAAGTCATGAATGTTGAGTTCGAAGTTGATGGCGTCATGCTTAAGCACATTGGCAAAGTTTTGGATTGCTGGTTCGAAAGTGGCTCGATGCCATTCGCGCAGTTCCATTATCCATTCCAAAATAAGCAAAAGTTCGAAGCTAGCTACCCAGCCGACTTTATTGTCGAAGCCATCGACCAAACCCGCGGTTGGTTCTACTCGCTAACTGCCGTAAACGTTGGTTTGTTCGGCACCTCTCCTTTTAAGAACCTAATCTGCACCGGTTTTATTAACGCGGCCGATGGTCGCAAAATGAGCAAAAAACTCAAGAATTACACCGATCCACTGGAATTGATGGACAAGGTTAGTGCCGACGCCTTCCGCTACTCTTTACTGACTTCTCCAGTGGTGGTGGGCGAAGACATGAACCTAGCCGACAAAGACGTCGTTACCATGGAACGCAAGTTAACCATGATGTACAACGTCCTCGACTTTTTCTTAATGTATGCCTCGGTCGATGGCTGGCAGCCCGATCAAGACACCTTAAACCCCGAACACCCACTCGATAAGTGGATTCTTAGTAAGCTGCAAACTCTTATTAAGGATGTGTCGGAAAATATGAATGGTTACGACTTAATGCGCGCCACCCGACCAATTATGGAATTCTTGGATGGTCTGAGTAACTGGTACATCCGTCGCAGCCGCAAGCGTTTCTGGAAGAGCGAAAACGACACAGACAAAGACCAGGCCTATCACACGCTGTACTTCGTTTTAACCGAACTCAGCAAACTGATGGCGCCTTTTACACCCTTCATGGCCGACGACATTTTCCAGACACTAACAGGGAAGGAATCAGTTCATTTGGAAGACTTTCCAACTTACCAGACCAGGTTAGTGAACACCGAAGTCGAGCAAGAAATGGATGCCGTGCGCGAATACATAACTGAAGGTTTGTCATTACGCGCCAAAGCCCAGCTCAAGGTTCGCCAACCAATTGCCTCAATCACGACACCCGAGTTCCCTGAACTTTATAAAGAAATCGTCCTCGAAGAATTGAATGCCAAGGAAGTGAAATGGGGCAAGGCAGTGGCGATTGACACCAAGCTTACACCAGCTCTTAAACAAGAAGGCCTGATGCGCGAAGTTATTCGTCAGGTTCAAAACGCTCGCAAACAGGCCGACTTACAGGTCGACGATCGCATCGATTTACGCCTAGCCACCTCTGATAAAGACCTCTCCGAGGCCATTAATAAACACGCCCAAGAGATTATGGCGGAAACCCTCACCACTAAACTAGCCGACAAAGAACTCAAGCACACCTCCGATACCAAAGTCGAAGGTGCAACGCTGACGATCAGCTTACAAAAATCTTAAATCCGAACATCTAAATCTAAAACGGATAACAGACGCAGTGCTTGGTAACACCTTAGGGAGTAGTGAGTGCTGCATCTGCAGGCCGTTAGGCCGAAGCCGCAGGGCGAACTACTTGCTAAGGTGTTGACCCAGAGCTCCTTATCTGTTAGACTTTCTTGGTATCTTATGAAAAAAGCAATTATCGCCACTGGTGGCAAACAATATATCGTAACCGAAGGTGAAACCCTCGAGGTTGAACTGTTACATGCCGACAAAAAGTCGGTTAGCTTTGATGCACTTCTGGTTATCGATGGCGACAAGACAACCGTTGGTGCTCCAACCGTCGCTGGCGCTAAGGTCACGGCCGAAGTTGTTAACGAAGATGTCGCTGGCGATAAGGTAACCGCCATCCGTTACAAGCCAAAGAAGCGTGTTCACAAAGTGCATGGTCATCGCCAGCATCACACCATACTTAAAATTACCAAAATCGCTTAATTAAGAATTATTTAATAGTTACACTAAGACCTCCAGAGAGGTCTTTTTTAATGTCGCACAATACTGGCAAAAACCGCGCCTAGCGTTGCTGCTAACCAGATAAGATGGTAAGCTAATGCTTAGACACGTAGAGGGAAAACACATATAGCTATGTCGCAAACAATTGCAATTCTCAATCAAAAGGGCGGGGTTGGTAAAACTACCACTGCTATTAATTTGGCGGCATATTTACAAAAAATGGCTAAATCGGTTCTATTGGTTGATCTTGATCCACAAGGTAATGCCACTAGTGGTCTCGGCCTCGACAAAACCGCCGTCGACAGTGGTACTTATGAGCTATTACTGGGGCAAGCCCAATTGGCTGATGTCATAAAACCAGCCCACGACAGTGGTATCTTTATTGTGCCTACTAACGCCAACTTGGCGGCCGTCGAAGTTGAGTTGGTGAACAAGCCCAACCGCGAACAAGCTCTCAAAACCGCCTTAGATAAGGCTGCCTACGACTATGTGTTAATTGATTGCCCGCCAGCCTTAAGCTTACTAACTATTAATGCTCTAACGGCGGCCGACTGCATTATTATTCCGGTTCAGGCCGAGTATTACGCGTTAGAAGGTCTGGGTCAGTTGTTGCAGGTTTTCCAGCAGGTTAAAGGCGGCTTAAACCCACAACTAGAGATCATGGGCGTGGTGGTGACGATGTATGATAGCCGAACCAGCTTGTCCGACCAGGTATTAAAAGAACTCCAGAAGCACTTTGCTGATAAATTATTCAAGACGGTCATACCACGCAATGTGCGGCTGGCCGAAGCGCCTAGTTATGGTCAGTCAATTATGCAACACGATAAATGGTCAAAGGGCGCCCGCGCCTACAAGCAATTAGCCAAGGAGGTAGTGGAACGTGGCAACTAAAAAAACCAGCGGATTGGGCAGGGGATTTAGCACGCTTATCCCAGAAAATTTCGATAACTCTCTGTTAACCGACGAGCAAGACCGAATACAAAAATTACTCATTAGTGACATCAAGCCGGGCAAACAACAGCCGCGCAGTGAGTTTAATCAGACGCAGCTTAAAGAACTGGCTGCGTCAATCAAGCAACATGGTATTCTACAGCCCTTAATAGTAAGAGTCGATGGTACGACCTACTATATTGTGGCGGGCGAAAGGCGCTGGCGTGCCGCCCAGTTGGCGGGGATGACTCATGTGCCAGCAATTGTGCGTAGCATGGAAGAACTTGAGGAACTAGAACTAGCCTTGGTAGAAAATGTTCAGCGCGAAGATTTGTCGCCGCTTGATCAGGCACTGTCTATTTATCGCCTAATTAACCAGTTCAATCTAAGCCTGGACACTGTTGCTAAACGGCTGGGCAAGGCCGTGCCAACGGTTGGTAACATTGTTAGGTTGCTTAATTTGCCCGAAGACGCTCAGGCTGCCTTACGCGATGGTATCATCACCGAAGGTCATGCTCGCGCCGTCTTGGCGCTTAAAGATAAGCCAGACAAGCAGACCGAGCTATTAAATCTGATTATTGCCAACAAATGGACAGTTCGCCAGGCCGAGCAATTTGTGGTGGCCACCCGTAAAGGTGCCCAAAGTGAGTCGGCCAAGCAACAATTGGCTACCACTACACCGGCTACCAAAAAATTGAGCCAACGGATTGGCGCACCGGTTTCGATCAGGCGTACGGCCAAGGGCGGTAAGCTCGAAATCGCCTTTACGTCCAACAAAGAACTCGACGAATTAGTTAAAAAACTTTCGTCTGATTAAACGGGTAAACCCGTAAGCCCAGCTTGCCGACAATGTCGTTAGCGGGCAACGTGCCAAAATAACGTGAATCAAGCGAATTACCACGGTTGTCGCCCAGGACAAAGACTTCATTATCGGGAATTGTCATATCGACTTCACCTTCGGTCTGGCCAATAACCTGGCCATAAGGCAGGGTCTTATCGGGTGAAAAGCCGTTGGGGTTTTCTTTGTTATAAACCGTTACATAGCCATTGGTTATGACGACGCGTTCGCCCGGTAAGGCGATTACGCGTTTAATTAACTGTCGTTTAGAATTTCCTTCTAGCGAACTGCTGGGCTGGTTAAATATGATAACGTCACCGCGGTTCGGTAGGTAATCATGGCCGGTTAGCCGGGCCCAGGTACGTTGTAATTTTACGACGACTAAACGATCTTGATTGTATAATGTTGTTTCCATGCTTGGGCCATCAACTTCGTATGATTGAAAGATAAAGCTGGTCAGAAAAATGGCTAAGAGGGGGGCAAGAATCAATAACCCCAAGGTCGCTAAGATGCTCTTTAGTCCTTCTTTATTGTCACGTTGGACTGGTGCGGGGTGGTGGTGGGGGTTAGTGTGTTCCATTTGCACCATTTACTATATCCTATTCGACCGACCACTCCTATTATTAAGCTTATGAATAGGTTTACGTGCGACACTATAATCGCTATACTTAAGACCACTTGCTATGGATAATTTTAGACGACCCAAACGTTCCAAACGCGGTTTTGCCATAGATGGCATGCTGCGGTCACCACGACCATCTGGTGGAGTCGGTGATTTTCACCGTAAACCAGCTCCTAAGGTCACCCGTCGTCAGAATGCAGAACGCCGCCCTCAGCTAGGTAACTTTAAGCAAAGTGAAGGGTTTAAGGCTAGTGCTCAGCCGACATTGCCATCGGCCACAACCTTTAAAAAGGCCGTCGATCAACAATTAAGCGAAGAACCACCAGTTCAGAAGAAGAAGCGTGGTCTGCATCGGCGTAGTAAAGCCGACCGCAAAGCTCATCGTAGCCAGCACAAGTGGCGAACATTTGCTAAACGAACCAGCCTAGCTCTAATGATGCTAGTTCTTGTGGGCGGTGGCTTTGTTGGCGCCAAAGCCTATATGAAGTCACGTAAGGTGTTGCAGGGCGGTGGCTCGGCGGTGGCCTTGCAAGACAATGTTGACCCATCGCAGCTTAAGGTAGAAGGCGACGGCCGAATCAATATTCTACTTCTGGGGCGTGGTGGAACCGGTCACGATGGTCCAGACTTAACAGACACTTTATTAGTGGCCAGTATTGACCCGGTTAGTAAAGAAGCTGGTTTAGTAAGTATCCCCCGTGACATGTGGGTCAAACCGGCCGGTGGTAGCTATACTAAAATTAATGCTGTTTACGCCAATGCAAAGTACCGCGTTCAAGACGGTAAGAAAATTCCTAATCAAGACCAAGAGGCTGAAAAGGCCGGCCAAGCTGCTATCGAAAAAACCGTCGAAGACACCTTGGGAATACCGATTCACTACCACGTGATGGTCGACTTTGAGGCGTTTCGTAAGTCTATTGATACCGTGGGAGGCGTTGATATTAATGTTAAAAACCAGCTGTATGACCCTTCGGTAGCCTGGGAAAACAACTGGAATCCGCTAATTGCCGCCGTGGGGCAGCAGAACTTTAATGGCAAAAAAGCGTTGCTGTACGTGCGTTCGCGCCATGGTAGTGCCAGGGGTGATTTTGATCGTGCCGAACGCCAACGCGAAATGCTGGTAGCCTTAAAAGACAAGGTACTGAGCCTAGGTACCTTTGGTAATCCAGTGAAGGTGTCACAATTATTGGATGCCTTTGGTGATCACGTCGAGACTAACTTTGGAAGCGGTGAAGTCATGAAGTTGTATAACATAGCCAAGCAAATTCCTTCGAACAAGGTTGTCTCGGTTGGTCTAGCCGATCCGCCCAACGACTTTATTACAACTGATATGGTGGCCGGCCAATCCGTGGTTGTGCCTAAGGCTGGTATTGGTGACTACGCCGCCATTCAAAACTACATTCGCAATACCCTCAAGGACAGCTATATTAAAGATGAGAATGCTAACATCCTGGTGTTTAACGGCACCACGACAGCCGGCTTGGCTACCACCAAAGCCAATCTACTGAAATCGTATGGTTATAACGTTGGCGAAGTTGCCGACGCACCAACTAAGGACTACACCAAAACTCAACTCATTGATTTGCGTGATGGTAAAAATAAGTACACCATGCACTATTTGCAGAAGCGCTTGGGTGTTAATGCTACCACAAAGCTGCCAACCGGTCTTACCCCCGGTACGGCTGATTTTGTGATAATATTAGGGCAGCAAACGGAGTAAATAGAACTTATGGCCAAGTTGCCAACTAAACGGTTTAAGAAAATTCGTCCCAAAAATGGCGTGGCACATGCGCTCCACTTATTATTAACGTTACTTTTGCCAATTCTGGTGTATATTTTGGTGCGGATTCATTTTGCCCAATTGGCGTTATTGCTCATTCTGCTTAGCAAATGGCGAATGTGGGCGGTCAAGCCGCGCCACTGGCCAGCTAATATAAGGGCTAATGCCATTGACATCATCGTCGGTGTTTCCTTGCTGGTCTTTATGGTGCAGGCCGACTCACAACTGTTTCAACTGATCTGGGCGGCCGTCTATGCAATCTGGTTGTTATTTATTAAGCCCGGCTCGCAGGTTATATCGGTATCGGCCCAGGCACTAATTGGTCAGTTTGTTGGCATGACCGCCTTATTCTTACGTTATGGTGATATGAACGCTCTGGGCTTGATCGTTGCCAGCTGGGCAATCTGCTACCTAGCAGCGCGCCACTTTTTGGCCAGTTTTGATGAGCCACAAACTCGATTCTTTTCTTACCTGTGGGGTTACTTCGGCGCCGCTTTAGTTTGGATATTGAGCCACTGGCTACTGTTTTATGGCCCAATCGCGCAACCCACGTTACTGATATCGGTAATCGGCTTTGGCTTGGCAACCTTATACTACTTACACGAAACCGATCGGTTATCGACCTTTTTCCAGCGGCAAATTCTGTTTATTATGATGGCGATTGTAGTTATCCTCATTGTTTTCTCAGACTGGGGTGATAAAACTGTTTAGAACAAACTAGGGTAAAGAGGGGTGCGTAGTGAACGAAGAAACAGTTAAGCCAAAACGCTCTTGGCGCCCGTCGCGGCGGGGTCTTGGATTATTGGGCGCGGGTGTATTTTTGATGGCCAGTTTAGCGGCCGGCTACACCGGTAGTTGGATACAAAACCGCAATGGTGGAACCTTAAGTACGTCTACGCAAAAGCAAGTCATTTCTTCGGAAAGTAACTTGATTAGCCAAATTGCTAAAGATGTGGGGCCGAGCGTTGTATCGGTTAATGTTACCAGCTCAGCCGCCGCTACCGCCGAGGATAATTATTTTGGCCGTTCTGCCGGCGAAGCCGAAAGCGCTGGCACCGGCTTTATTGTTAGTGCCGACGGTGTAATTGTTACCAACCGTCACGTTGTACCAGCTGGGACTACCAAGGTTAACGTGGTACTGTCGGACGGCACCAAGTTAACCAATGTTTCGGTCATCGGTCGCACCAACGATAGTGACTCGCTGGACATTGCTTTCTTAAAAGTTAATGACAAACAAGGTAAGACACTTACTCCGGCCAAGCTGGGCGACTCATCTAAGATGCAGGTCGGCGATAAGGTTGTAGCGATTGGTAATGCCCTGGGGCAGTTCCAGAACACCGTGACATCGGGAATTATCTCGGGCTATGGTCGTGATGTCGAAGCCGGTGATAGCTCGGGCAGTGGCGTCACCGAACAGTTGCAAGATCTGTTCCAGACCGATGCTGCTATCAACCAAGGCAACTCTGGTGGCCCATTGGTTAATATTAACGGCGAAGTGATTGGCATTAACACAGCGGTGGCGGGCGATGCTCAGAATATCGGCTTCTCGATTCCAATTAATGATGTTACCAGTATGATTAAAAGCGTCTTGGCCAAGGGTAAGCTGGAGCGTCCGTACCTAGGTGTGCGTTACATATCGATTACTGATGACTATGCCGCTACCAAGAACCTACCCACTAAACGCGGAGCCTTTGTGCTCGACAGTGCCGACTCTGTGGTGGCCGGTAGCCCGGCTGCTAGTGCCGGCATTAAACCAGGTGACATCATCACTAAGGTTAATGGCAAGCCAATCGACGAAAATAACAGCCTGTCGACGGTGCTAGGACGTCTGTCGGTCGATGAAAAGGTAACATTAACAGTTATCCGCGACGGTAAAACACAGGATATAAGTGTTACTTTGGCCGCCGCGCCGCAAAGCTAAGCCAAGAATACTTGGATGAAGTCGTTGCTAGTTTGTAGCTTGTAGCCGTGTTGCCTGGCAATCTCTGTTAGGTCTGTATGCTGGAAAGGCAGTGTCTCGGTTAGTACGTAGCCAGAATGGCCTTTTAGCTGTTCGAATAGCTCGCGGTAAAGATCTAAGCCGTCAGCACCACCGAATATGGCTCGGGGCGGCTCGTGCAAGGCCGCCCGGTTAATGGTGTGGTCAGCGGGCACATAAGGGAGGTTAGCCAGTATAGTGGCTTCCTTGGGGAGTTTCACACCTTCTAACAGATTAGTTTGTTTCAGGTCAACCGTGGCTTGGTGCTTCTGGCAATTTTGGCGGGCTACTTTTAGACAGTTGGGATCAATATCGGTGGCAATTACCTGTATTTCATGCAGTTCACAAGCGGCAGTGATGGCCAATGCTCCTGAACCGGTGCCAACATCAACGACGGCTTTTTGGTGTTGAACGGGTAGTTTTAAGAGTAGTTCAATCATAGTCTCGGACTCCGGTCGGGGTACCAAAACAGCCGCCGATATCACAAATTCACGGCCATAGAACTCGCATTTCTGACGGATGTAGGCCAGCGGCTCATGTTGGGCGCGGCGGATAACTCGACCGGCCAACTCCTTTAGTTGTTCAGGGGTCAGTTGGGTGCTAGGTTCGGCAAGCAGTTGAGCACTATTCTTATTCAGTAGGTCACCTAGTAGCACCAATGCGTCTAAGCGGGCGGTGCCAATACCGGCTTGATCTAGTTGCTGGGTGGTTTGCTGCAGCCAGTCGTTAACTGTCATGACTGATCAGTTCACGCTCGTAGGCCTGCAGGTGCTCGACCAGGTCGTCGATTTCACCGTTCAGCGCCACCGGTATGTTGCTGCGGCTGTAGTTGATGCGATGGTCGGTAATGCGGTCCTGTGGGAAGTTATAGGTGCGAATCTTTTCGGAACGGTCACCGGAGCCGATTAGTTTTTTACGGGCGTCAGATAGCTCTTTCTGCTCTTCGTCGATCTTAAGTTGTAACAGGCGGGAGCGCAGGACGCTCATGGCCTTGGCCTTGTTCTTAATCTGCGACTTTTCGTCTTGGTTAGAAACTACTAAGCCAGAGGGTAGGTGGGTAATGCGCACCGCCGAGTCGGTGGTGTTAACCGACTGGCCACCGTGACCCCCGGAGCGGTAGACATCAATACGTAGATCGCTAGGGTTGATTTCGATATCCGATTCTTCGGCCTCGGGCAACACTGCCACGGTTACGGTAGAAGTGTGGATGCGGCCTTGGCTTTCGGTGGCGGGAACACGTTGGACGCGGTGGACACCGGCTTCGAATTTAAAAGTGCGATAGGCTTCGAGCCCGCGTACGGCGAAGACAACTTCTTTAAAACCACCGACTTCGTTGGGGCTTTCGTTTAGCAGCTCAATTTTATAGCCACGGCGTTCGGCCAAACGGGCGTACATGCGGTACAGTTCACCGGCAAATAGGCTGGATTCGTCGCCACCGGCAGCACCGCGAATTTCGATGATACAATCGCGTTCGTCGTTAGGATCTTTAGGGGTGAGGGCTTCGTCTAGCGCGCTGTTAATTTCAGTCAAGGTGGCTTCGAGCTCGTCTAGCTCGGCCCGTGCCATGTCAGCCAGTTCGGCGTCGGAACCAGCTGCCATTTCTTTAGAAGATGCCTGGGCCTTTAGGGCGACCGCTCGGCGGTCGAACAGTTCAAGCAGGTTATCGAGCTGACTCTGGCGACGGGCCAGCTTGGGGTATTCGGGCGCGCTAAAAATTGCCGGGTCCTGCAGCTTGGCTTGCAGTTCCTGGTGTTCTTGGCGGAGACTGGCTTCTTTTTCTTCCATAGTTATCCTTTAGTATATACAAAAACCGCCTAGTTCAAGTGAAAAGGCGGCTTTATGGGTTAACTTAGTTATTTGTCAGCGGTAGCAGGTTCGGGTTTCTTGGTGGCGACTTCGTCAACAGCTTCGTCTTCGTCGTCAGACTTACGAACGCGAACCTTACCGGCGGCTTTTTTGCGAGCGTCCAAAGCTTTTTGAGCAGCTTCGCGGCGGGCCTTAAACTTGTCAACGCGGCCTTCGATGTCAACAATGCGCTCTTCGCCAGTAAAGAAGGGGTGTGAGCTGCTGCTAATGTGTACCTTTACCAAGGGGTATTCGACGCCATCAATGGTGACGTTTTCTTCGGCATCAACGGTTGAACGGGTCAAATAGCGGGTACCGTTATTAAGGTCCTCAAAGACGACCGGGCGGTAATTGGTAGGGTGTAAATCTTTTTTCATAGTCAGGTGGCAATTATACACATCTGTTAGCTTTTGGTCAAGAGGTGAAACGGGGGAGTTGGCAAACTGCTTCACATCTGTTACAATAACTGAGTAATAAATTAAAGCAGTTTGGGATTAGATCCTCCAAAGTAAGTCTCTCCAAGGCGAACAGCGGCACCCAAACGAAGGTCAAGGATCAAGAAAGCAGGAGTAAATCATGGCTACAGATGTAGACATTAAAAAACTATTAGAAGCTGGTGCCCATTTTGGTCACAAAAGCAGTCGGTGGCACCCTAAAATGGCGCCATACATTCACAGCAAGCGTAACGGCAGCCACATCATTGACCTAACCAAGACGGTCGAAGAACTCGATACCGCCCTAGGTTTCTTGCAACGCGTTGCTCAAGACGGTAAGCAGATCATCTTTGCTGGTACTAAGCGTCAGGCTAAGGACATTCTTAAGGCCGCTGCCGTTGAAACTAACATGCCTTACGTCACCGAACGTTGGGTTGGCGGTATGCTCACTAACAAGGCAACCATTGGTGGCCGCATCAAGCACCTCAAAGACCTCGAAGCCAAAATGGAATCTGGTCAGCTCGAAGCTAAGTACAACAAGCTCGAAGTCCAACGTTTCCAAGAAGAAATCGATGACATGAACCACAACTACAGTGGTATCAAAGACCTCAACGCCAAGCCCGGCGCCATCTTCATCATTGATATTAATGAAGAAGTTAACGCCGTTCGCGAAGCTCGCAAACTTGGTATCCCAATCGTGGCCGTGGTCGATACTAACACTGACCCCAGCCTAATCGATTATCCAATCCCAGCCAACGACGATGCCCTCAAAACCATCCAGCTGATTACCGACTACGTAGTAGCCGCTATCAAGGCCGGCAAAGCTAAGGCTAAGCCAGTCGACGACAAGGATAAAGACGAAACGGAGACCAAGTAATGGCAGTAAAAATCGAAGAAGTAAAACGACTTAAAGACCTAACTGGCGTTGGCCTAACCGATGCTAAGAAGGCTTTAGAAGAAGCCAACGGCGACTTTGACAAAGCTCTCGCCGCCATGCGCAAGAAGGGTCTAACCAAGGCCGAAAAGCGTGGTGAACGCGAAGCTCGCGCCGGCATCGTCGGTACTTATAATCATGACAATCGCATTGGTGTGTTGGTAGAAGTAAACTGCGAAACCGACTTTGTGGCCCGCAACGACGTGTTTGTGAACTTTGTTAAAGATGTCGCCATGCATATTGCGGCCTCATCTCCATTGTATGTTTCGGTCGAAGATGTTCCAGCTGACGAACGCGCTAAGGTTGCCGCCGAATTTGCTGATAAGGCCAAGGCCGAAGGCAAGCCCGAAAATATGCTCGACAAAATTGTCGACGGCATGTTGGCCAAGTACTTTGCCGAGCGTTGTTTGCTCGACCAGCCATTCGTTAAGAATCCTGATCTAACAGTTGGTGAATACGTTAAAGAAAACGCCGCCAAGCTGGGCGAAAATGTTGTGGTGCGCCGCTTTAGCCGCATCGCTTTGGGCGAAGTCGCCTAACCAAGTAAAGAAATATGGGAAATCTTGTCTTGCCACAACAGCATCGACACAGAGTAGGTCTGGTGTCGAGAATCGATAATGTTACCGGCCGACAGGAATACGGTCGAACCTTTAGACTAGGCCAGACTGAAGTTTGTGTTGATGCTAGTGCTCGATTGCGGACCAGCCGCACGCTAGGTCGGCTACACCTAAGCGTCTTTATGCAAGAGTTCGATAACAAAACAGCCCTGGTGGGTAGCGATGTTGAGCCATGGAAGCCCCAGATTGAGCAGTTTGATAGTTACGAGTTACGACCAGTCCGACCCGGTACCGAAGTTTGTATTGGCTCGCAAATTCTTAGTAAAAGTATGAGACAGTGTGGTATTGATGAAGATTCGATTGAGCAAAGTACCTTTGGTGTGGCACCCGAACACATGTTGATAGCGCTAGATCCGTCGACGGCTTACCCGAATGTGTGGGTAACCGACATTTCCAGACAGGGAATTTCGGTCGTACCCGAGTAGCGAGCCCTATACTTTCGGCGGCTGTTTGTACTACAATAAGACTACCTAATTAACGGGAGATAACATTGAGCCCAACACAAGTCGTTGACCAAGCCAAAACCAAGTTCGCTAATACTATTACTCACTACGAAGAAGAGTTAAAAAAACTGCGGACTGGTCGCGCCCATGCCGGCATGCTTGATGGTTTGATGGTGACGGCTTACGGTACGCCGATGCCGCTTAACCAGGTGGCTAGTGTTAGTGCGCCCGAGGCTCAGTTGCTGCAGATTACCCCGTTTGACCCCAGTAACATCGAAGCCATTTCGGCGGCTATTCGTGATAATCAAAGCATGGGCTTGAACCCTAGTGATGATGGCCGTGTGGTGCGCATTCCAATTCCGCCATTAAACGAAGAACGTCGCCGTGATATAACCAAGCAGGTTGGAGCCAAGCTCGAAGACTGCATGATCGCCATGCGCGGTACCCGGCACGAAGCGTTGGATACGTTGGCCGAAGCCAAGAAAGACAAAGACATTAGCGAAGATGAGGCTAAGCGCCTTGGGCAGCAAGTCGAAGAAGCTATGACCCAGGCTAAGAACCAGGCCGAAGCCACCGCCAAGGCCAAAGAACAAGAAATCATGACTGTTTAAGGGGAAGGGTATATGACGGAGGCCGCAACGGTTCCAAACCATATTGGCTATATTCTGGACGGCAACCGGCGCTGGGCTAAACAGCATGCCAAGCCGGCGCTAGAAGGTCACAGACAGGGCCTAGAGGCCTTTAAAAACGTTGCCCTAGCTAGTTTTGACCGTGGTATCAAAGTAGTATCGGCCTATATTTTTTCGACCGAGAATTGGCAGCGCACCCAAGAAGAAGTGTCATACCTGATGAGATTGGTAGTTAAGGGTGTCGAGAAACATCTGACGACTTTTCATGAGGCTGGCATTCGACTAGTTATGTTGGGTAGTCGCGACGGCTTAGATGCCAAAATATTGCAAACCATTGATCGCGCCGTTCAAGCCACCAAGGACAACACCAAAGGAACGCTGGCAATTTGTTTTAACTATGGCGGCCAGCAAGAAATTGTCGATGCTGCCAACCGGGCTGTAGCGGCTAGACAGCCCGTAACCATCCAAAGTCTACAGGCAAACTTATACGAACCAGATCTGCCAGCGGTTGATCTTATTATTCGCACATCCGGGGAGCAGCGCCTTAGTAACTTTATGCTGTGGCGGGCGGCTTATAGCGAACTGTATTTTACGAGTACCCTGTGGCCCGATTTTAGCGAGGCCGACCTTGATCAAGCCCTAACTGAATATCAACAGCGACAACGGAGGTACGGTCAGTAATGTCATTATTCTTACTAATACTTGGTTTGCTATTATTTGTTGGCTTGGTGGTGGTGCACGAGTTTGGCCACTTTATTGCCGCTCGGCGTAACGATATTGAGGTTGAAGAGTTTGGCGTCGGCTTTCCGCCGCGGGCGGCAGTCTTAGCAAAAAAGAAGGGTACAATTTATAGCCTAAACTGGCTGCCGCTGGGTGGTTTTGTGAAACTAAAAGGTGAACACGATGCCGATACTGCCAAAGGCAGTTTTGGTGCCGCCAGCTTGAGTGCCAAGGTCAAAGTTATGGTAGCCGGTGTCGGCATGAACCTGGCCACGGCGTTTGTGATTTTTACTTTCTTAGCCATAGTGGGTATGCCTAAGCTAATCGATAATCAATTTACAATCGACAGCGATACCAAAGTTGTTAAGCAGCAAGTGCTAGTCGGTTATGTTCAACCTGATTCGCCGGCCGCTAAAGCTGGTTTGGAACAGCGTGACCAGCTAGTGGCAATTAGTGCTCCGGGCAAGTCGGCCGTAGCCATAACTAGCCAAGATCAACTGCCAACTGCTACCAAGCAGTTTGCTGGCCAATCGGCCCAAGTAGAAATAGTTAGGAATGGTCAGACTAGTCAAAAAACTGTCGTGTTGCGTTCGCAACAAGAAGTCGACGCCAGCCAAAATACTGACGAGCCCAAGGGCTACCTAGGCGTTAGCCCAACCGAGTATGTTTTACAGCGCTCAACTTGGTCGGCGCCAGTGGTGGCGGCCGGCCTGATTGTCCAGCTAACCGAAGCTACTCTAAAAGGGTTAGGTAGTGCCGTCAGTAACTTGGTGCAGGGTAATGCCGGTCAGGCTAGTGCCCAAGTATCCGGTCCGGTTGGCATCTTCGTGCTTATCAAAGACGGTAGCTTGCTAGGTTATCAGTTCATCCTGCTGATAATTGCCGTTATCTCATTAACTTTGGCCATCATGAACATACTACCAATCCCGGCCCTCGATGGCGGTAGGCTCTTCACTCTATTATTCTACAAACTTATTAAAAAGCCCTTAACTCCCGAGCGCGAAGACATGATTAACAGCATTGGGTTTATAGCCCTAATGGTATTGTTTGTGCTGATAACAATTGTTGATGTAAGGCGGAACTTTTAATGCCGCAAGTTAAAACCCCCAAGGCCGACCAGCAACTCGACCACGTAATTGACCTGCCGGACGGCCGACCAATTACGTGGGGACCACTGATGGCGGTGGCCTTTACGGTAATAATGTACTTTTTGTCGCAGTTCCTAGGCAGTTTAATTATCTTGGGTATCGCCAACGGCAAGGGTTGGACGGCCGACCAAATCGAACAGTGGGTCGACCAAACCAACGTGCAGTTCTTTTATGTATTAATTGTCGAAGCCACCACACTTGGCCTACTGGCCATATTCCTTAAAACCCATCGCGCCAGTTTTAAAACCCTAGGACTAACTAAGCCGCAGTGGGTTGATGCGGCTTACGCCCTAATCGGTTTTGGTATGTATTTTCCGATCGTCATAATCTCAAGCTTAGTCATGAAGCAATGGTTCCCACAGATTGATCTTGATCAGCAACAGCAGATTGGTTTTGAGTCGGCTCGGGGCGCTGCTCTAATATTGGTGTTTGCTAGCCTGGTAATTTTGCCGCCGGTGACCGAAGAAATAGTGACGCGCGGCTTCTTGTTCTTGGGACTTAAGTCCAAGTTGCCACTATTTGCGGCCGCAACTATCACTAGTCTTATTTTTGCGATGGCCCACTTGCAGTTTGGCAGTGGCGCGCCGCTGTTATGGTCGGCTGCCATCGACACTTTTATTTTGTCATTAGTACTTATCTTCTTGCGTCAAAAAACAGGACGCCTGTGGGCGCCAATTGGCTTACACATGCTCAAAAATGGTCTTGCCTTTGCGGCGCTCTTTATTTTTGTCAGATAATGCAGTAGCATGAGGGTGTGAAACGACAATACACAAGCATTACTACTCTCAAGTCCAAGATGCCGCGACGCTTAGGGGCTGATGTTTAGTTATATTGTAAAATAAGCAAACAACACCCCTCGCTCCAAACGAGGGGATTTTTAATAAAAGGAATCACATGCGCGTCACACAACTATTTACCAAAACCCGCAAGCAGGCACCAGCCGACGAGGTCGCCCGCAACGCCCAGCTTCTTATTAAGGCCGGCTACATCCATAAAGAAATGGCTGGCGTGTATAGTTTATTGCCGCTCGGCATGGTTGTGCTCGAGAAGATCCAGGCGATTATTCGCGAAGAGATGAATGACATTGGTGGTGTAGAAATGAAAACATCGGCTTTGCAAACAAAAGATGTCTGGGAAAAAACCGACCGTTGGGACGACAAGGTCGTTGATAACTGGTTTAAGACCAAGTTAAAGAATGGTACCGAAGTTGGCTTGTCGTTCACTAACGAAGAGGCCTACTCAAACCTAATGAAGGACTTTATTTCTTCATACAAAGACCTCCCAGTCTACGCCTACGATTTTAAGACCATTTTTAGGAACGAAGTTCGTAGCAAGTCGGGCATTATGCGCGGTCGTGAGTTTTACTGGAAGGCGCTTTATTCTTTTTCTAAAGACAAAGCCGAGCACGATGATTTTTACAAGAAGGCTACCGATGCTTACACCAATGTATACAAGCGCTTAGGTATTGGTGATAGCACCTACGTTACATTCGCCTCGGGTGGCACGTTCTCGACTTACTCACACGAATTTCAGACCGTATCGGAGGCTGGCGAAGACATTATCTATATTGATGAAGCCAAGGGTATCGCCGTCAACAAAGAAGTCTTTAACGACAAGACCTTAAAAGATCTTGGTCTATCTAAGGATGAATTGGTCGAAAAAAAGGCCATCGAAGTCGGCAACATCTTCTCGTTGGGTACTAAGTTTTCTGAACCGTTTAATCTTTCTTATACCGACGAAAAAGGTGCCGAACACTTTGTATTTATGGGTTCCTACGGGATTGGCCTTACCAGACTGATGGGTACTGTAGTTGAGGTGTTGTCTGACGAAAAGGGGATTGTGTGGCCAGCCAACATCGCACCAGCTACTGTTTACCTGGCTCGCCTGGGCGAAGACGAAACCGTCGTTAAGGCCGCCGACAAGCTCTACCAAGACCTCCAGGATGCCGGTATCGAGACACTTTACGATGATCGTGATGTCCGGGCCGGCGAAAAGTTTGCCGATGCCGATTTGTTAGGTATTCCATACCGTTTGGTAGTAAGCGCCAAGTCGTTGCAGAATGGCCAGGTGGAGCTCAAGGAGCGCACCTCTAGTGACGTGACGATGGTAGGGGTAGAAGAAGTTGTAAAAAGCCTCGGAAGGGCTAAATAGTTTGTTATAATGAGGCGCCTACAGACGTGTGCCCGTAAAGAAAAGAGAGGATAAAACTCCATGAAGAAATCATTCCACCTGACTGCCGAAGGCATTGCCGAACTCAAAGCCGAACATAAAGAACTGGTCGCCCAACGCGGCCCCGTCGCTGAACGAATTAAAGCGGCTCGTGAATTTGGTGATCTGGCCGAAAACGCCGAATATAGCTCAGCTCGCCAAGAACAAGAACGCGCCGAAACCCGCATTGGCGAAATCGAGCACATTCTGCAAAATGTCGAAGTCATCAAAAAACCTAAGGGCGATAGCAAGGTCCAGCTTGGCTCGCACGTTACTCTTAAAGCCAACGGCAAAAGCAAAGAATTCCAGGTTGTCGGCACTGTCGAAGCCGACCCGCTTAACGGTAAGATCTCCGACGAATCACCAATTGGCCAAGCCTTGCTCGGTAAAAAAGTCGGTGACGAAGTCGAAATCCAAACCCCAGCCGAATCCGCAACCTACAAAGTCGCCGCCATCGGCTAGGCAACAAGAGGTACAATATATCTATGCAGTGGCTTCAGACGCTTGTTGATGAGTTGATTACCAAACACCCAGATGGTGAAATTCTGGTGTCATCTGGGGCTTCGCCGTCGGGTACCTATCATGTTGGGCACCTGCGCGAGATTATTACCAGTGACGCTATTCTGTTGGAGCTACGCCGCCGTGGCCGCCAGGCTCGGCATGTGCACTTTGCCGACGACCTCGATGGCTTACGTAAGATACCAGGTAACATACCGGCCGAATACGAAAAGTATTTGGGCAAACCACTCTGTGACATTCCGGCACCCGACGGCACCGATCGTTCCTATGCCGACTATTTTCTGGATGACTTTATCGCCAGTGCCAAGGCGCTTGGTATCGAGATGGAAGTTATTTATAGTCACCAAAAATATCGCCAAGGCTTTTTTGTACCGGCTATCGAGCGCTGTCTTGAACATATGGCTCAAGCCAAACAAACCCTCGAAACTGTGGCCGGCCGTCAACTCGATGAGCACTGGTCGCCGATCCAAATTATGGAAGACGGCTATCTCAAGAACCGTCGCTTCTTGGGGATTGATACTAAAGCCAAGACCCTTAGTTACGAAGATAAGGAAGGTAACACTCAGAGCGTTGCCTACGATAAGGGCGCTGTTAAGTTGGATTGGCGACTGGACTGGCCGGGTCGCTGGTGGCTGCTTGGCGTTAACGCCGAGCCGTTTGGCCGTGATCACGCTACAAAGGGTGGCTCATTTGACACCGGCGTTGGCATGATGGAACAAATTTATAAGGCCAATCCACCGATCCCCGTGCCATACGATTTTGTGAACCTGGCCGGCGACAATAAAAAGATGAGTGCCAGCCGGGGCACCGGTATCCAGGCTACCGAAATTATTAAGGTGTTACCAGCCGAAGTAACGCGCTTCTTCATGTTGCGCTACGCGCCAGCCAAACGCCTCTACTTTGACCAAACCGAGGGCACTATTAAACTGGTTGATGAGTACGCTGCTCTCAGTAGCCAGCCCGACCTGTCCGAGTCGGACCAGCAACTACTGTACGTATGCAACCGGGGCAGCCAAGAAAAAACGGTCAGCCGTGTGCCATTTTCTCACTTAGTCGCCAGCTACCAGGCAGCTTTGAAAGATGCCCAAAAGACACTCGAAATCCTAGCCCGCACCGAATACGGTAAGGTGGTCGGCGAAGATCGCGACATTATTATTAGGGAACTAGCTTTTATTAGTGAGTGGCTTAAGCTGTGGGCTCCCGAGGACGTTAAGTTCGAGCCGCTACAAACACTTCAAACCAGTTCGTTATCCGAAGCCCAGAAAACCTACCTGCAGCAGTTGGGTCAAAAAGTCGCCGATGCTCCTCAAGACGCCGACGGCGCATGGTTCCACCAAGCCATCTATGAATTCAAGGACCAAACCGAGCTTGCCCCCAAAGAGCTATTTACTACGCTCTACCAAGTCTTAATCGGCAAAGACTCCGGACCGCGCGCTGGTTGGTTCTTGAGTATGCTGCCGCGCGACTGGCTAATAAAACGTCTCAAACTAGAAGCCTAAAGCCATGTCCGTCGCCATACCTACCGACGACGAGTTTGACTTAATTGTTGGCCGCGCCCTCGATTCTTTACCTAAAAAGTACACCCAAAAACTCGACAACGTGGCCATTGTCTACGCCGATGACCCGACGCCGGAACAACACTACCAGCTCAAACTGCGTCACGACCAAACCCTACTTGGCTTATACGAAGGCGTCCCGCTGCCAGCCCGTGGTGGCATGGTTAAGCTGATGCCCGACAAGATTACCTTGTTCAAGCACCCCTTAGCCTATAAAAGTAACACTCCTGAGGAGTTGCAAGAAAACGTCCGCCACACCCTGTGGCACGAGATGGCGCATTACTTTGGACTCGACCACCCGCAAATCCACGCGCTCGAATAGCGTATACTAAAAGCATGAAAGCAATTTGGAACAATCAAACAATCGCCGAAGCCTCTAAAGAAGATTTAATCTACATAGAAGGGAACTGGTACTTTCCGCCAGCCAGCGTCAAGACCGAGTTCTTACAAAAAAGTGACACGCCTTATACCTGTCCATGGAAGGGAGTCTGCCAATACTTCAACGTTGTCGAAGGCGATAAGACTAGCAAAGACAATGCTTGGAGCTATCCAGAACCATTGCCAAGTGCCATCGATGCCGTCAAAAAAGACTTCAGTAATTACGTAGCTTTTTGGCAAGACGTTCAAGTTCAAGAATAGGCAAAATAATTACAACATGCTTCTGCTTGCATTTACCCCTAAAGCGGTGCATTATTGGTTTATAGAGACCAAATAAGGAGGACCATTCATGGCAAAGAAAGTAGCAGATAATCTCGCTGTAAATTGGTGGGCTTTAACAATCCGCGGCATCGCCGTATTAATGTTTGGTGTAACAGCCGTGTTTTGGCCTGGCCTAACACTTGTTTCACTTGTATACCTGGTTAGCGCCTTTGTAATGCTCGCCGGTGTTATTAACGTATTCCAAGGTCTTATGTCGATGGGTCAACATCGTGGCTGGCCACTAACTGTACTGCTTGGTGTAATCGAAGCAGCCGTTGGTTTGTACTTGGTACGCCATCCACAGGTAACCTTCGCCACCTTCATTTTGGTAGTTGGTTTGACCTTCATCGCCCGCGGTATCTTCGAAGTCGTTGTGGCTTTCGCCGAAGATGGCCTCAGTGCCACTGGCCGTATGCTTACCATCCTAGCTGGTTTGGTATCATTCTTAGTTGGTGTAATCATGCTCTTCCAACCTGCCGCTAGCGGTGTCGCATTCGTATGGCTATTTGGTCTATACGCCTTGGTTGTTGGTCCGTTGATGATCGCACTGTCACTAGACGTCAAAAAAACACTCGAACAATAATACTAAAATTCAGTCCATTCGGTCTCTTGCCGAGAACGCCAGCCCTACACACTAGGGCTGGTTTCTTTTTAGGCTATACTGACTAACATGGAACAAGCAATTTTCGCGGCCGGCTGTTTTTGGGGAGTGCAATACTATTTTGACCAAATTCCCGGCGTCACCAAAACAATTGTTGGCTACACCGGTGGCCATACCCAAGACCCCACTTACGAAGAGGTTTGCACCCATAACACCGGCCACGCCGAAGCCGTCCAGGTCACTTTTGACCCTAAACAAGTCAGTTACCAAATTCTACTGCAACACTTCTTTAGACTGCATGACCCAACCCAGCTCAATCGCCAAGGTCCCGATGTCGGCGACAGCTATCGCAGTGCTATTTTCTACCAAGACAAGTCACAGCAAAAGGCTGCCGAGGCCGCCAAAGCCGAAGCCCAAGATAACTGGCCAGAACCGATTGTTACCCAAATCTCACCAGCAAGTGAGTTTTACCCGGCCGAAGCCTATCACCAGAAATTTGCCGAACGTACCGGCAGGGGAATGTGCCATATTCCATACCAGTCCGTAGACCAACATACAGAAAAATAAAGTTGCAAAAACAACCCGTTTATGTTAGTATAACACCTATGACAAATCCACGCTTTCCTTCAGCTGTGCCCGCACCTGGCCCCGAAGCTGGTCCAGCTTTGCCTATTGTAGATTGGGGCGAAATTCAGATGCCCGCAGCACCTCCGGTAGCGGCACAGCCAACTCCAGATCAGGTGAAACTGGCAGGATATTTAGACATTGATGCAATAGCTGCAGTAACTGGTGTGCCACGCGATGAAATAACCCCTCGTCTTGTACGAGGCACTGGTCTTGTTGGCAGGTTCGGTCAGGGAGCTCAGGATTCAGCACCCGCAGCAGAACCGGCTGCGCCAACCCGCGATGTAAAGAAGCGCGTGGTAGGAGCTAATGACGGTGAGACCCAGGCAATGCCCGTCGTTCCTAGTCCTCCCAACACGCTATATAAGAAGATTAGCTGGCCAACTGCTAGCCCGGCCACTTCGCCAGCACCCAATCTTGCCAAACCAACTGACGGCCATGCAACAGATACTGAAGCGCCAAGGTACTACACTCTAAAAGGTGAAAAAGCTGACGAAGTATTTTTTTCAAAGCCGATGCACTATAAAAAGGTTCTCACAGAGGAACGGTTCAAGGAATTATTTGGTGCCGATGCTTTAGCCGCTGACCCCGATCTTAAGGCCGAATACCAAGACGTTCACCCGGTATATTTGAACAGCCCAGAAGAGCGATCGACGGGTTCATATATAGCTATACCTGAGCGTGACAACGTACTTGGCTGGCGTCGAGACACGGTCCGCGATAAACGTGGAAAAAAGGTTAAACTACCACCAGCATTACTTCCAGAAGATATGGTCTACCCTGACAACACGCCTGTGTTGCGTCGCCGTAAACGCCGCATCCCTGGCACGGCACCTACAAGGGTGGTTCCTAAAATTCTAAGAGGCGACGATGAGCCAGCCGCTGAACCAGTTGAAGCAACTGCTCCTGCTAGGGCCACCCCCGAAGTGTTAAGTAAAGAAGGTATTGACGCCTACTTCGCCCTAAAAGAAGAAGAATTTGCCCAAGAAGTAAAAGAAAAATTGGCCAGCGTCCAGAGAATAATCGATGCTAGGTTTGGTGATTTCGACTTCATCGTCAACCAGGCAGTTGAACGCCGATTAGCCGAGCTTGGTGAGTCAGTTGCGGCCGCCCCACAAGTGGCTCCTGAGATAGCTGCTGCCCAAATCCCAGCTGACAAAGCTGTTGATGAAGAAGTCAAACCCAACGACTCTCACGAAAAGCGTCGCCGTCAAGTAATACGAGCTGCTAAAGTCGCTGGTGTTACGGCTGTCGCCGGTATGGGCGTGGCTGTCGCCGCCGTTCGTCGACACAAGCGCTAAACCTTCTCTGTTTTTGTGCTAAAGTAGAGGCATGGCAAAAAAATCTACCTCAAAGAACGCAAAGACTACAAAAACAACCAAGACAACCAAGCAAGCGGTCAAAAAACCTAAGATTAGTTTGGCTAGCTTGAATAGCTGGAACTTGGTGATGGCCGGTCTGCATTTTGTGCAAGGAGTGGCTGTATTGCTGCTTAGCCAAAGTTCAACTTTCCCCGTAACAACCAACTATCTAACGCTGGATACGCTGGCATCGCAAAGTGGTAATCCGGTTTTGGTGGCCGCCAGTCGGCACCTGTTTGATGTTAACTTGGCTTACTTGGTGGCGGCTTTCTTCTTTATGTCAGCCATTGCACACTTGGTAATCGCGACGGTTTATCGTAAAACCTACGAAGCCGACCTAAAGAAGGGTATCAACAAAGCGCGTTGGTTCGAGTATGGCATCAGTGCCAGCACCATGATGGTGGCGATTGCCATGTTGAGTGGTGTTTATGATCTGTCTAGCTTGCTGATGATCTTTGTGCTCGACTTTATTATGAATATGATGGGCTTGGTTATGGAGATTCACAACCAGACTACCAAAAAAACCAGCTGGATTAGCTACAACATTGGTTGTCTGGCCGGCATAGTGCCATGGTTCGTCTTTGGTATTTATGTAGCCGGCGCTTCGGCCTACGGTAGCGGCCAGATCCCGAGCTTTGTTTACTGGATTTACCTGAGCATGTTCTTATTCTTTATGAGCTTTGCGGTCAATATGTATCTGCAGTATAAGAAGGTCGGCAAGTGGGCCGATTACTTGTATGGCGAACGAGTTTATATGATTTTGAGTTTGGTGGCCAAGTCGGCTTTAGCCTGGCAGGTATTCTTTGGGACGCTTCGACCGTAGGGCAGGCTCATGAAGCATGTCATCTTCGACTTTGACGGCACGCTGGTAGACAGTTTGCCAGTGGCGGTTAGTATTGCCGGGCAGATGGTGCCAGGCTTGGATCTGAGCGACCAGGAGTTGGCTAAATTCCGCGAGATGCCGGCGCGTGAGATCATTAAATATAGTGGCGTACCATACTGGCAGCTGTTGCGTTTAATGATAAAAGGCAAGAAGTTACTAGGGGCGCGTTTGGGTGAGCTCAAGGCCTTCCCCGACATAGATGCTGTCGTAAAAACTCTGCACGACCAAGGTTTTCAGATTTCGGTGGTTAGCTCGAATAGCGAAGAGAATATACGCAAGGTTTTAGGGCGTGAAAAAATTGAACAATATGTCGACCGCGTTTACGGCAACGTCGGTTTGTTTAGTAAGTCGCGCGTCTTTAAGGTTGTCTTAAAGGACCAGAAGGCCAAGGCCAGCGATGCCATCTATGTGGGTGACGAGGTGCGCGATATCGAAGCTGCTCACAAAAGCAAAATCCCGGTGGTGTCAGTGACTTGGGGCTACAACGGTGAAACCATTCTAAAGAAATACCAGCCAGACTACTTGGCACATACCCCACAGGAACTAGTAAGTATTCTGACTAAGCAGGCCTTTGGGGGTAGTCAGAAGTGAGGTTGCACCGTTTTTACACTGGTCCAGAGTTGCACCTGGGGCACTATGTTGAAGTTCGCGAGCAGCGCTTAGTTGATCAGTGGCGCAAGGTATTGCGCTTTCGGGTTGGCCAAGAAGTAGTTCTGTTCGACGGTCAAGGTCATGAAAAGCTTTATAGCCTGAACGAACTAGCCCAGGATCATGCTAAGTTGGAGCTACTAACTGACTTTGTGGCCAAGCTGCCAAGCAAAGAGGTTTACTTGTTTTGGTCGCTACTTAAGAAAGATAAGAACGACTGGGTGTTGCAGAAGGCGACCGAGCTGGGCGCCAGCCACTTGGTGCCGGTGCTGGCCGAACGCTCCGAAAAGACTGGCTTTAACGAGGAGCGCGCCCAAAAAATTGTTATCGAAGCCGCTGAACAATGTGGCCGTGGCGATATTCCATCTATTAGACAGCCGCTGTTGTTGCAAACCGCTTTGCACGAATTTGCCGGCAAAGTGCCGTTGTTTGTCTGCGAACAGCACGAACTAACCAAGCAACGACAACCAAATTATAGCGAGGTTGGTGTGCTAATCGGGCCCGAAGGTGGCTGGAGTGATCAAGAGAAGCAACTATTTGTGACTCAAGAAATTGGCCGGCTGCCGTTGGGCGACTTTACGCTGCGCGCCGAAACTGCCGCTGTTGCCGCCGTCGCCAAACTGCTACAATAAGACCCTCATGGGGAATTACTGGCAAGAACGAAACAAACCGTATCAGCCCGGCCAAGCCGAGGTTTTTAAAGTTAGCCGCAGCAAGATTGAGCTGTTTATGCAGTGCCCGCGCTGTTTTTGGTTGGACGCCCGGCTTAAGATTAAGCGCCCCAATGGGCCACCCTTCAACATCAATAAGACTATCGACGAACTCTATAAGAAAGAATTCGACCGCCACCGTCAGGCTGGCACGCCGCATAAAATTATGGCCGACAACCAAATTAAGGCCGTGCCAATGCAGCACGATAATTTGGATCAGTGGCGTCATAACTTCACTGGCGTAGTGGCCGTTCACCAGCCGACAAACTTGCACGTCTTTGGTGCTATCGACGACTTGTGGGTAGACGACCAAGGTAACGCCATCGTGGTCGATTACAAAGCCACTTCTAAAGATAAAGAAGTATCGATTGACTCTGACTGGCAGATTAGCTACAAACGCCAGCTCGAAGTCTACCAATGGCTGTTGCGCCAGAATGGTCTGCCGGTTAGTGACACCGGCTATTTTGTGTACACCAATGCCCGGATTGATGTTGACGGTTTTAATGATCACCTAGAATTCCGCACCAAACTAATTCCATACAAGGGAAGTGATGCCTGGGTCGAACCAACCTTGGTAAAAATGAAGCAATGCCTGGACGGTGACATGCCCGCCGTGGGCACGGCTGCCATGGGCGGCGAATGCGATTTTTGTTTGTACGCTCGCCAACGGACTGAACTGACGCTAAAATATATCCATAACCAAACAAAGTCGAAAAGAAAGGAGAAATAGATGATACAGTTCCTGATTGTTTTTATGTTACTATTTGTGCCCCTTATGATCGTGGCTATATTAATTCAGGGCGCCGGGAAGCGTAGGATGGAACGTATACGCAGTAGTTTTGAAGCCAAGAGCTGGAGAACTACGCCGAACTCTGCATTTGTTTGTCCGCCTTTCCTGCAAGACTACAAATCAATTGTGCATTTTGAACTACATAACGACCAAACAGGTATTGCGCAGATCGTAGAGCACCGCATGGCTTTCAAGATTTATCTTGATACAGTGACCTTATCGTATGATCTCGCCAGCTTCAAGCAGCCAAGCCATCTATTCTTTCTTGATAAAAAGATGGGTATGCCACGAAGCACAAAGGAGCTCGCAGTCGTTAATGTATCGTCGCCAAATATTACCGCCAAGTATACTGTCTATTAAGCAGCTGGTACGTCGCAGGCTCTACTAGACAAGGTTCGCGCTCTACTTGAGCCAGTCTGCAGCAGTATGCCTTATACCTGTGTTGAAATTAAGGATAGAAAATTATACGTGGCTATAATTAGCCAGAATATACCGACCGATCAGATGTTGGTTGTCGCCGACCAAGCCAGTAGCCTCGCCAAACAGCTTGATATGTTAAAGGTCTAGCCAGATAGCTGTATAATATAAGTATGTTAGATATTCAGTACATCCGTGATAATCCAGAAGTGGTTGCCCAGAAGGCTAAACAAAAAAACGTCAAAGTCGACATCCCTAAGCTGATCGAAGTTGATGCTCAAAGACGTCAGCTATTGGGCGATGCCGAATTGCTGCGCCAGTTGCGTAATCAGCAGGCCGCTAGCACCAAAGGACAGAAGCCTAGCCCTGAGCAGATCGAACAGGGTAAGGTTCTAAAAACTAAACTGGCTAAAATCGAAACCGAGCTAGAAGCCGTCGAAACCAAGTTCAACGAGCTGTATAAAAAGGTACCGAATGTTTCGTTGGACACAGTGCCGGTTGGCGCCACCGAAGACGACAACGTCGTCGTTAAGACGGTGGGCGAACCTGCCAAGTTTAGCTTTAAAGCCAAGAGTGACGCCGAGTTGGGTAGCTTGCATGACACAATCGACAAAGAGCGGGCTGCTAAAGTGGCCGGTGCGCGCTTTGCCTATTTAAAGGGCGACGTAGTGCGTTTGCAGTTTGCCATTATGCAATTTGTTATGGACGCATTGGGCGACGAGAAACTGATCGCTCGTTTGGTGAAAGAAAATAATCTTAAAGTAAGTAGTAAACCATTCACGCCAGTTCTGCCGCCGGCCATGGTCAAGACCGAACCCTACGAAGCGTCGGCTCGACTTGATGCCGAAGAGGTGACCTATAAGCTGGCCCAAGACGATCTGTGGATGAATGCCAGCGCCGAACACAGCTTATGCACGATGTACATGAACGAAATTCTCGACGAAAAAGATCTGCCAATTCGTTACCTGGGCTATGCCACTAGCTTCCGACGCGAAGCTGGTAGCTACGGTAAGGACACCGAAGGCATCTTCCGCATGCATCAGTTCGACAAGATGGAGATGGAAGTTTTTAGCACCGCCGAAACCGGGCTGGATGAACATAAGTTGCTAGTGGCCATTCAGGAATACCTAGTCCAACAACTTGAATTACCATATCAGTTGATCCAAAAATGTACCGCCGATATTGGCAAGCCCAACGCGCAGGGTGTCGATATCAATACCTGGATGCCCGCGCAACAGCAGTACCGCGAAACGCATACTGCCGATTATATGACCGACTACCAAGCCCGCCGTTTACAAACTCGAGTCCGCCGTACCAGTGGTACGGTCGAGCTGGTGCACACCAATGACGCCACGGCGTTCGCAATGGGTAGGATTCTCAAGGCCATCATGGAGAATTACCAAAAAGACGATGGCACGATTCGGGTTCCTAAAGTATTAAAACCATACATAGGAGGTAGGGCATGATTCAAAAAATCGAAATCAATGGCGTTCACTTCCAAGTCGATGAAGATTTAGAAAAGTACACCAAACGCAAGATTGGCCACCTAGATAAGTATATGTCTAAGCATGCCAAGGTATCGGCCCATGCCGAGGTTAAGCTTAAAGAGAGCAAGGCCAAGGACAAGAAGCAGTGCCAGTGCGAGGTGATCCTACATCTACCTAAAGAAACCCTATTAGTCAAAGAGACGACCATTAATATGTACGCGGCCGTTGACATCGTCGAGGCCAAGCTCAAGAACCAAATTAAGAAGTATAAAGACACACAAGAGTCGGCCAAGTTTCACCAACGCGTGATTCGTCGATTTCGGCGTGAATTATAGTTCGGACTAAGCTACAATAGACAGATAGCTCCACCGGGTGGGTACGGTTGCTTAATAACAATGAGGAAAAACTGCGCGCATGAAGAAGATTTTTAAGAAAGTACTCGGGGACCCCCAGGCCAAAACACTAAAGCGTTTGCAAAAACGAGTGGCGGTTGTCAACAACCTTGGTCCAAAGTATAAAAAAATGACCGACGCGCAGCTCAAAGACCAGACTACTAAACTCAAGAAGCGCCTTAAAAAAGAAAGCCTTGATGCAATTTTACCCGACGCTTTTGCACTGGTGCGCGAAGTTGCTGATCGTACGATTGGCCAACGTCACTTCGATGTGCAATTGATTGGCGGTATGGCTTTACACGAGGGAAGTGTAGCCGAAATGAAAACTGGTGAAGGTAAAACTTTGGTAGCTACCTTACCGGTTTACTTGAACGCATTGACCGAAAAAGGTGTTCACGTGGTTACCGTTAACGACTATCTGGCTCAGCTCCACGCTGGTTGGATGGGCGAAGTTTACGCCTTCTTGGGCCTTACCGCCGCCGTTATTATTGCCGAAGAATCATATATTTATGATGCTAACTTCACCAACAAGAATCATTTCGACAAGCGCATGCATCCGCTTAAACCATGTTCGCGCCAAGAAGCTTACGCCGCCGACGTTACTTATGGCACAAACAACGAGTTTGGTTTTGACTACCTGCGCGACAACATGGTGCGCGAAGTCGACCAGTTGCGCCAGCGCGAACTGCACTTTGCCATCGTCGACGAGGTCGACTCAATCTTAATTGACGAAGCCCGTACGCCATTGATTATTTCGGCACCGTCCAGCACTAGCGCCAGCGCCTACTTGCAGTTTAGTAAGGTGGCCCGTCAGCTCAAGAAGGATGATCACTTCGAAATTGATGAAAAGCGCAAAGCCGTTGTCTTAACCGACGAAGGTGTTGAGCAGGTCGAAAAGATCCTGGGCATCGACAACCTGTATGCCACTGATAATATCCGTACCATCTACCACCTCGAACAAGCCTTGCGCGCCGAAGCGCTGTTTAAGCGCGATAAAGACTACGTCGTAACCACCGATGGCGAGGTTGTGATTGTCGATGAGTTCACCGGCCGTTTGCTGAAGGGCCGACGTTATAACGAAGGTTTACACCAAGCCATCGAAGCCAAAGAAAGTGTTGATGTTCAAGAAGAATCAATGACGCTGGCGACAATTTCTTTCCAGAACTACTTCCGCTTGTACGAAAAGTTGTCGGGTATGACCGGTACGGCCGAAACCGAGAGCGAAGAGTTCCACCAGATTTACGAACTAAATGTGCTGCAGATTCCTTCTAACAAAAAGGTTGTTCGTGAAGACCGACCAGACCGCATTTATAAATCCGAAGAAGGCAAGTTTGCCGCCATTATCAAAGAAGTTCGCGTCTTGCAGCAGAAAGGGCAGCCAGTTCTAATTGGATCGGCCTCGATCGAAAAAAACGAACGTTTGGCACAGCTCTTAAAGAAATCGGGCATCAAGCACGAAATCCTGAACGCCAAGAACAACGAACGCGAAGCCGCCATTGTTGCCAAGGCTGGCCAAAAGGGAGCCGTAACGCTGGCTACTAACATTGCTGGTCGTGGTACCGACATTATGCTCGACGAAGACGTCAAGAAACTAGGCGGTTTGTTCATTCTTGGTTCGGAACGACACGAGTCGCGCCGCATCGACAACCAGCTGCGTGGGCGGGCCGGTCGCCAAGGCGATCCCGGTATCACCCAGTTCTTTGTTAGCACCGATGATGACTTGATGCGCGTGTTTGGTGGTGATCGAATCGCTTCGATTATGCAGCGCATGAATGTACCTGATGACATGCCAATCGAGAACCGGATTATTTCACGCAGCCTAGAATCGGCGCAAAAGAAGGTCGAAGGCCGCAACTTTGATATGCGTAAAAACGTTGTGCAGTACGACGACGTTATGAACCGTCACCGTCGTGCGATTTACACTATGCGCAAAGAAATTTTGCACCGCGCCGATATCGAAAAGCGCATCCGTATTTTTATCGAACAAGAAGCCCGTGCTTTAGCGGCCTCACCATTGGCTACCAGCGACACCTACGAAGCCTTAATTGTTGAGGCTTTTGCCTTTGACGACCCAACCCTAGATCGTTTGTTCGACACCGAAGCCAGTGGTTTCGAGAAGGTTTTGGTGCAAGAAGCGATTAGTTTGTATGAATCGCGCACAGCCGCCTTTGGCACGGACAATATGCGCAAGGTGGAGCGCGACATTTACTTGCAGGTATTAGATAATCTTTGGATGCAGCACCTCGAAAACATGGAGCACCTGCGCGAGGGAATTGGCTGGATTAGTGTTGGTCAACGTGACCCACTGGTCGAGTACCGCCGCCAAGGTCAGATTTTGTTTGAAACCATGCAAGACACGCTAAGGCATGACGTCGTCCGAACCTTATTGCATGCCGAACCTGTTGCTAGTGACTACGACGAACCAATCGAAACTGAGTTAACCCGAGCAGCTCGTCGCTCAATTGATAACGCCGACAAGGTAATTGAGTCAGACGAGTTTGTCGAAACCGACTTTAAAGTTGCTCCACAGGGGAGTTTACCGGCCAGTCGTACCAAGAAAGTGGTATCAACCGATGCCCGTAAAAAGGCTCGCAAGGCCGAGCGCAAGCGCAAGAACAAAGCCAAGAGGAAGAAATAACTTTGTTATACAAATATCTCAAGGTTAGAGTCCTCGCCCGCCAAAGGCGGTCTGCGGATAACCTTTCGCTATTCGTAAACAAAGTCAATTTCTTTGGTATGCAGTGGCAGGGAAGGCTGGAGGCAATTTAATGAAGCATTCAGTATCAGAGATAAAAACTAAGAACGGGGCGCGTGGTTTGCTGGTTCATATTCCTGATGCTACTGTTATGACCTTTGACTTTAACTTTCGGGCCGGCGAATATCTGGTAGATCGTAATATTTGGGAAACACCGCATCTTATGGAGCATATGCTGCTGGGTGCCAACCAGCTCATTCCTAAGGCACGAGCTTTTCAGGCCGAGTTCGAAAAAAATGGTGCCTATTCTAATGCCTCAACTGGTACTTACGAAATAACCTACGAAGCCGAGTGCGCCGATTTTGAATGGGACCGTATTCTAGGTTTGCTGATCACCTCAATTACAAAGCCGTTATTTTTAGCCGAAGAGTTTCAGGCTGAATCTGGTAATGTTCGCGAAGAGCTAATTTCGCGCTCCAATAGTCATTTTCGCCACCTGAGCTTAGCGCTGCGCGAAGAATATGGCTTTAAGGTTGTAACCGACCAAGAGCGCGTTCGCCTGATGAAGAATGTCACCCTCGATGACATTAACCGCCATTACAAGCAGACTCATACCAGTAGTAATTTACGTTTCGTTATTGCCGGTAACATTACTCCAGAACGCAAGGCAGCAATTAAGGCGGTGATTGGTTCCATTGAGTTACCAGAAGGGGATGGTCGCACGCCTTTGCCTGTTGAGGTGCCGCACCGACTCAATAAGCCGTTGTATGTTCCTAAAAAATCTGTCGATAACATTTACTTCTACCTAGATACTTTTAAGTTACGTCAAATCAGTGACCCAGAAGGGGATGCTTTAGGGCTGCTTAACACTATGTTGACCGAAACGCTGTATTCACGTATTTGGGGAACGGCTCGTGAAAAAGGTTTGGTTTATAGTATGAGTTCTGGCCATTCAATTCTGGAGTCCAGTAGTAACTGGTGGTTCGGCGCCCAAGTGTCGCCCGCCAATGCCAAGCCGCTCTTCAACATAATTACTAAAGAGCTAGGGGCTTTGTTTGGTGGTGATCTGGCTGACGAAGATGTCCAGGCCGCCAAGCAGTATTCGGTGGGACGCTACCAACGCAGTGCGCAGACGGTAGGCGGAACGGCCAGTGGTTATGCCAACCGTTACTTCTTTGACGAAGTTATCGAAGACTTTTACCAGCTACCAACGCGCATCAAGGCGATTAATAAACAGCGCATCATTAAAGTCGCTAACACTATGTTCGAAGATAATATCTGGGGCCTAGGCTGTTTAAGCAATGCCGGGCCAGAGTTTGCCGATAACCTCTATAAGCAGGCCTCGCGATTGTGGCCCTAATCACGCTTATGGTATGATACCAATAATGTAAATAAGCGAGAACTTAAACAATGCCTCCACAAGAACCAACTAATGATCCAACCGTAAACACAACGCCACCACCAACCGAAAACCCGGTTGATAGTGGCACGCCTATTAATGTCACCAGTGGTGTCGCGCCGGCTCCTAGCGAAACACCAGCCTTTGAGTCACCTGTGGCTCCAGCCACGCCATCGCCCTTTACTGACACCACCCCAGTTGACAACCCGATGACACCAGAAACACCAGCTGCTCCCAGCGATCCTAGCATGGCCGGAGTTAATGACACGGTTGCATTTGGCGCCCAGCCCAGCACACCATCAGCTGCTCCAACTGACAGTTTTGCTGCCCCGTCAGCCGATGCCTATGGCGAAGGTTCAATGGGCCCAGCCGCACCATCGTCTAATATGACACCACCGCTAGCTTCAACCGACCCAACCAGCCCGGTACCGGCACCTGGTGATAACGCCGGTATGCCACTCCATCCTATGCAAGCCAACAAGGGTGGCAAAAAAGGTTTGATGATCGCTTTGATTGTAGGCGTACTTATTATCGGCATAATGCTTTTGGCAGTCGTTGTAATTGGTGGCTCGTCATCCGAAACTGACGCTACTACAACCGAAACCACTGATACCACCACCACAACTATTCAAGAGTAGGTTATAATCTGCAGTAATGCAGGAACTCATTTCGCAATTTACCGAACTAAAGGCGCGGCTTCAAGAAGCCATTGCCCTGTTACGAATCGAAAAATTGCAGGCCGAACAAGCCGAACTAACGACTATTAGTCAGACCGCTGGCTTTTGGGATGACCAAAACCAGGCTCAGCAGGTAATGAAACAATTAGCCAGCTTGCAGTCTAGGATTGAGCCTTGGCAAAATCTGCAGCAACAGGTTGATGAAGCTTTGGAGTTAGCCCAGCTCAATGACTTGAGTGTCAAAATTGATTTAGAAAAACAGCTCGCAAGTGCTCAGAGCCAAATGAATCAGCTCAAAAAGCAACTGCAATTTAGTGGGCCATACGACCAGCTTGGTGCTATTGTTTCAATCCACGCCGGTGCCGGTGGCACCGATGCCCAAGACTGGGCCCAGATGTTGCTGCGTATGTATGTTCGTTGGGCTGAGCAGCAGGGCTTTAGTGTGGAAACAATCGAACAGTCACCCGGCGAAGAAGCCGGCCTCAAGAGTGTCACCATCGATGTTGCGGGCGCATTTGCCTATGGCAAGCTACAGTCCGAACACGGTGTTCATCGCTTAGTTAGACTTAGTCCGTTTAACTCTGACAACTTGCGCCAAACCAGTTTTGCCAAAGTCGAAGTTCTACCTAAGGTTGAGGCCGATGCCAACTTGGCACTCGACGAAAAAGATCTAAAAATTGACGTCTACCGCGCTGGCGGCCACGGCGGCCAATCAGTTAACACCACCGACTCAGCGGTTCGGATTACCCATATACCATCGGGCATAACCGTAGCCATCCAGAATGAACGCTCCCAACTACAGAACAAAGAAACAGCCTTAACAATTATTCGGTCACGTCTTGCCCAGTTGCAGCTTGAACAGCACAAAGAAAAACTCGCCGAAATAAAAGGGCCAAACCAGTCGGCCGAGTGGGGCAACCAGATTCGCAGCTATGTCCTGCATCCTTACAAACAAGCCAAAGACCTACGCACCCGCCACGAAACCAGTGATGTCGACGGCGTGCTAAGCGGTGACCTAAACCCATTCATCGACGCCTACCTCGAGAAGCAGCTCGGCAACCCAACCGATTAGTTGTAATATTTGCCAACCTTAAGAACTATTTAATCTTTGGCTTATATCCTGTTTGTATGACCGAGGAGATAATTACCAACAAGACGATTCTAGACGCCGTCAGTAGCATTGGCGCTAGGGTTTATAATCTGGAGAAACGTTTTGATGTAATCGACCAGCATCTGGAGCAGCAAGATCTGCGCTTGAGTAGCCTAGAGCACTTGGTGCGCAATCTCGGTTTTGAAATGAGTATGGTGAAGAAGAAGGTAGAAGAAATCAACGGACGACTGATGGCGGTGGAAAACGACATCAAAGAAATCTACTTTCACTGGACTTTTGACTGATTGGCTTGTAATTACCTGCAATCACCTCGTTGCGCTCGGTGGAAGCAGGTCGGCCTTCACTTTGTTCAGGCTTGGCTTGCCAACGCAATCCAAACAGCTCATTTTATTCGCTGCCCGACCTGCTATAATAAAGCTAATGATTTTATTGGATCGAGTAACCAAAGTCTACGGTAAGGGTATGTCGCCGGCACTAGACCGCATAAGTTTGCACGTTGAGCCGCGCGAGTTTGTGATTGTAGTTGGTGCTAGCGGTGCCGGTAAGTCTACCTTGCTGAAGTTACTTACTAGGGAAGAGAAGCCCACTAGCGGCAAGATTATCGTCGGTGGCATCGATTACGACAAGCTTAAAGATAAGGAAATTCCATATCTGCGCCGTCGTATTGGAACAGTTTTTCAGGACTTCAAGTTGTTGCCCAATAAAACAGTCTTCGAAAATGTCGCCTTCGCGTTAGAAATTGTTGGTACCGGCAAGCAAGAAATTCGCTACACCGTACCACGCGTGCTCGACATCGTTGGCCTAAAGGGTAAAGAAAAACGCATGCCGCTAGAATTATCTGGTGGTGAACGTCAGCGTGTTGCCATCGCTCGCGCCATCGCTCGACAGCCTAAGATCTTAATTGCCGATGAACCAACTGGCAACCTTGACCCTAAGCACGCTTGGGACGTAGTTAAGGTTCTACAAAAGATTAATGAGTACGGCACCACCGTTCTATTAACCACGCATAACCAAGAAATTGTTAACAAACTAAAGCGTCGGGTTATCACAATTAACGACGGTAAGATTGCCAGCGATCGTGCTCAGGGAGCCTATAAAGGATGAAAAGCTTTCGCCGCAAACTGATTGTGATGGAGCGCATTTTTAAGGCCGGCGCCGTAAACTTTGTGCGCAATGCTTGGCTATCGGCTGCGGCAATCGCCGTTATGGTCATTACCTTAACGATCGTACTATTTTCCGTCATCGCCCGAGCGACCTTTAATAACACCATTGCCCAGATTAACGATAAGATCGATGTTTCGGTTTATCTTAAGGATGATGTGCCAACTCAGCAAAAAGACCGACTAGTTAAACAGGCCAGTGATTTAGCGACTGTAAAGTCAGTTGTCTATATTTCTAAGCAAGAGGCTCTCGAGAAATACAAAAAAGACAACCAAAATAATGTTGATTTACTGGTGGCAATTTCGCAAACCGACAACCCTTTGCCGGCCAGTCTCAAGATTAAACCCAAAGACCCCAACCAGCTACAAGAACTAAAGCTCTTCCTCGAAAAGCCGGAAAACAAGGCTTTGCAATCCGACGAAACCTCATATTCGGGTGACCGCAAAGAAGCCATCGACAAAATTAGTAATGCCACCAACTTCATTCAGAAAGGTGGCCTGGTGGGGATTATAATTTTTACGGTAATTTCGATGTTGATTATCTTTAACACCATTCGTATGGCCATATTTAACCGTCGTGATGAGCTCAATATTATGCGTTTACTGGGTGCCAGCACCTGGTTTATTAGGGGTCCATTTATTGTTGAAACGATGCTTTATGGACTGATAGCTGCCATAGTGTCGGTGCTCATCTGTAATGCGCTGTTTAGTGTTTCTTCGACCACCTTCGAAGCCAGCAGTCTTGGCCTGCTCGACATTGGTTTTGCAAACGACTACTTTGTTAACCATTACTGGATTATCTTGACCGCACAGATTGGTATCGGTATAGTTATTGGAGCCGCTTCTTCTTACTTTGCGACCCGGCGGTATCTCAAATTTAAAACGACAAAATAAGGCCACTCAATCGGCCAACAGCACGGTTACAACAGCTTGGTAGGGTAGATTCAAAAGAATTGCGGGGTATGTTATGATACATATGTTACATCTTAAAAATCAAAAAAATATGAAACAAAAAGTTCACAAAACAGGCCGAATAATGCAGCGCAGCCGAATTGCTAAATCATTAGCAGTTGGGCTGCTTATTGCTGGCTTTGCCTTTAGCACTATTGGCACACCGCTGGTGCGGGCCGATCGTTTCGAAGACGCCATTAACGCCTTGCGCGCCCAAAACGAACAAAACCAGGCCCAGGCCGGTCAGTTACAGGTGCAGGCTAGTAGTTACCAGGACGCGGTTGATAAGCTCCAAGCTCAAATTAATGGGTTGCAGGTTTCGATTGATGCCAATAAAGCCAAGCAAGCCGACCTACAGAATCAAATTACTGCCGCCGAAGCCGAGCTAGCCAAGCAAAAGAAAGTCCTGGGCGATAATATCCGGCAGATGTACCTAGAAGGCGAGATCAGCACCTTAGAGATGTTGGCATCAAGCAAGGACTTGAGTCAGTTCGTCGACAAGCAGCAGTACCGCAATTCGGTTCAAGCTAAAATTAAGGCAACCTTAGATCGTGTAACAGAATTGCGTCACCAATTGGCGGCCCAAAAGGAAGAAGTCGAAAAGCTTTTAAAGGATCAAGAAACCATGCAAGCTACCTTGGCAGGGCAGCGCAACGAGCAGAACAGCTTGCTGGCCTATACCCAATCGCAAAAAGACCAGTTCGATCAAGCAACGCGGTCTAACAATAAAGAAATTGCCGCCCTGCGCGCCCAACAAGCCGCCGAAAACGCCCGTTTGTTTGGTGGCTCTAATCTAGTTCTGGGTACAGCTTGTGACACTAGTCGGGGCGACACCTATCCGTCACCGTGGTGCTCATCGGCTCAAGACAGCCTAGTTGACCGTTGGGGGATGTTTAACCGCGAATGCGTTAGCTACACCGCCTGGAAGGTTTACGAGAGTGGTCGCTATATGCCTTACTGGGGTGGTATTGGTAACGCCAATCAGTGGGACGACAACGCCCGTGCCGCCGGCATACCGGTTGACGGTAGCCCACGGGCTGGTGATGTGGCCATTAAGAATTCACAGCCCTACGGACATGCCATGTATGTCGAAAGCGTCAATCCAAATGGTACAATCAACATCAGCCAATACAATGCTAGCTTAGACGGTCGTTTCTCGTTGGCCTACAACGTGTCGGCTAGCGGCTTAGTCTTCATACACTTCTAGACCTTAATGTGCCATAATAAAGGGCAGGCAAGCAGAAGCGTATTAATCTTAAAACCAGTGTGGAGTGTGTAAAAGCGTGACCCGAACCGACCCTGACCACGATCCTTCTAACCATAATAAACGACGTTTATCAAAACGTGGTCGTACGCGAATCAAACGTATTAGTTTGGTATTGGTTGGGGTATTCATTTTTGCTTTTGGCATGAACGTCGGCAGTGGCCGAATTACCTTTACTGGCCAAACCGCTAATCAAAAGAACCTACCGGCCAGCCTTGATTTTGCTGCTGTTCAAGAAGTTTATAAGCAGCTTAAAGCTAACTTCGACGGCGAACTCGACGCCAACTCCCTCAATGATGGCATGAAGAGGGGCCTAGTTAAGGCCGCCGGCAACCCCTATACCGAGTATCTAACGGCCAAGGAGTACCAAGACTTCAATAATGAATTAAGTGGTTCATTTACTGGTATCGGGGCCGAATTAACAAAAGACGACAAAGATAACATTATCGTGCTGGCGCCAATCGCTGGTTTCCCGGCCGAAAAAGCCGGCCTGAAACCTAAAGACATCGTCGCCGAAGTCGATGGAACTTCAACTAATGGCTTGAGCGTATCAGAGGTGGTCGACAAAATTCGCGGGCCCAAAGATACTACTGTAAAACTTAAGATTGTGCGCGACGGCGAAGTGTCCGATGTCACCATTACGCGTCAAGATATTTCTATCCCTAGTGTCGAAAGTAAGATCATCAACAACATCGGTTACCTAAAGATTAGCCGCTACGGCGAAGACACTACGGCTCTAGCCCAAAAAGCTGCTCAAGACTTTAAAAAGAATAACGTTAAGGGCGTAGTGTTGGATGTACGTAGTAACCCTGGCGGTTTACTCGACTCGGCAGTAGATGTTTCCAGTCTGTGGCTACCAAGTGGCAAAACCGTTCTAACCGAACGGCGTGACGGCGTAATTACCAGTACCTTTAAAGCCAGTGGCGACGCGCCGCTACAAGGCATCCCAACGGTTGTGTTAATCGACGAAGGCAGTGCCAGCGCCAGTGAAATTACCGCTGGAGCGCTCAAAGACCAAGGTGCGGCGACGCTGATTGGCCAAAAGTCATACGGTAAGGGAAGTGTGCAGCAACTGATCAAGCTTAATGATGGTGGCGTGCTTAAGGTAACGATTGCGCGTTGGTTTACGCCCAATGGCAAGAACATCGACAAGGCCGGCATCACACCCGATAAAGTCGTCGAAATTAGCACCGAGCAAATTAAGAGCCAACAGGACCCACAAAAAGACGCCGCTTTCCAAGCTCTTCAGTAAACAGTGTAATTATTACCTTCGGATTACTTGGTTTTCGCTAAAGAATGCGGTAGCATAAAAGGGATAATTTGTAAGAGGGCATATAAGAGGTGGTAAGCGTTAAAAAGCGACCAACTAAGTTTATATTTGTAACCGGCGGAGTCCTTTCGGGGCTCGGCAAGGGCATCACCGCCGCTTCAATCGGCAATCTCTTAAAGGCCCGTGGCCTCAAAGTTAACCTCCAAAAATGTGACCCCTATCTTAACGTTGATGCCGGTACGCTTAACCCGCGTGAACACGGCGAATGCTTCGTCACCAAAGACGGCGCCGAAACCGATCTTGACCTGGGTCACTACGAACGTTTCATCGACCAAGAACTAACCCAGTCTAGTAGCTTGATGTCGGGTCGGGTCTTGCAGCAAATCATCCAAGACGAACGGGCTGGCCTGTATGCTGGCGAAGACGTTCAAATTATTCCACATTTAACCGGCCTGATTGCCGATTACATTCAAAAGGCTGGCCAAGGTTTTGATGTTCACTTGGTCGAAATTGGTGGTACGGTAGGGGACTACGAAAGCCTTAGCTTTATCGAAGCGATTCGCGAACTCGGTATTCGGGTTGGGCTCGAAAACTGTTTGTATGTTCACGTAGTGTACTTGCCATACTTAGGCGCCAGCCAAGAAACCAAAACTAAACCGGCTCAGAACTCGGTGCGCGACCTGCGTGGTCTGGGTATCGCCCCGGATATTTTGGTGGGACGCAGCGAAAATCCGGCTAACGAAAGCGTCAAAGAAAAACTAAGCTTATTCTGCGGTGTTGCTACCGATGCAATTGCCTTGCTGCCCAACGCTTCGTCTATCTACCAAGTGCCATTAACCCTAGAAGATACCGGTATTGCTGATGTAATTGCTAAACGGCTTGATCTAAAGGTCGCTAAGCCGCATTTAAAGGAATGGCGCTCAGTTGTCGACAGCGCTACCAAACAGCGCAGTAAGCGCGTTAAAGTCGGTGTGGTGGCCAAATACATGGACAACCAAGACACCTACATGTCGGTGTTCGAAGCCTTACGCTCGGCCGCTTGGGCCAACGATGTCGCCGTAGATATCGAATGGATCGAAGCCGAGTCTGTCGAAAAGGCCAGTCCCGACCAGCGCGCCAAGCTACTTAACGCAGTTGATGGCATTGTTGTGCCCGGTGGTTTTGGTACCCGTGGACTAGAAGGCAAGATTGCCGCTGCTCAGTACTGTTTGGCTAAGAAGAAGTCTTACCTAGGTCTTTGCCTAGGCTTGCAGATGGCGGTAATCGCCGCCGCTCGTAATGCCGGTCTAAAAGACGCCACTAGTCGTGAGCTCGATCCGGACAGTCCAACCAAAGTCATCGACTTTATGGCCGGCCAAGAAGGTAAGGAAAACACTGGTGGCACCATGCGCTTGGGCGATTACCCATGTGTGCTGGCCAAAGACAGTCAAGCCGCTAAACTCTATGGCAAAAAAGACATCGTCGAACGCCACCGCCACCGTTACGAATGCAATAACGACTACCGTGACCAGTACCAAAAGTGGGGCATTCGCGCTGTTGGTACCTCGCCCGACGATAAACTAGTCGAAATCATCGAAGCTGTTGACCATCCCTTTATGATGGCCAGCCAATTCCACCCCGAGTTCAAATCACGTCCTAACCGAGCCCACCCAATGTTCGACGGCTTCATCAAATCGCTCTTGCAGAAATAGCCAAAAACTTGTAGCATGAGCACTATGGATACAGATACACAAACACCTATACAACCACAAAATCCAGCTACGACTGAACCTGTTCAGACACCAGCTGCCGCACCTATTGCCGCACCTATTGCCGCACCAGCTGCCAATACCGGTCCAGCCCTTAAAAAAATCCTTCTAGTAGAAGACGACGACGCTCTGGCCAACGTATACGTTACCCGCCTGCAGGCCGAGAGCTTTGATGTTAAACGCGTTCCCAACGGCGAAGAAGCCTTGTCGACTGCTTTACAGTACAAGCCTGATCTTATTTTACTCGACGTTATGATGCCAAAGGTGAGTGGCTTCGATGTCCTCGACATCTTGCGCAACACTCCCGAAACCGCCAATGTTAAGGTCATTATGCTGACCGCCCTGAGCCAGGACAGTGACAAAGACCGCGCCACCCAACTTGGCGCCGATGACTACCTTGTTAAATCCCAGGTTGTCATCGCCGACGTCGTCGACCGCATCCGCCACCACCTCGGCAACTAGCTTCCAGTAAATTGACATACCTTTGTGCTTATGGTAAATTTTTACTGTTAATACAAAAATAAACAGAGGAAAAAACATGCAACCAGATCAAAACCCTCCAGCTCCAGTGGTGCCAGATATGCCACCAGCCGATCAACCACCAGTTGATCCAGTACCACCGGCGCCGTCTATGCCGCCAGAGGCACCAGAAGCACCACAGGTTCCGGAAGCTCCTGTTGCCCCCGAGGCACCAGTTGATCCGCTAGCTCCACAAGAGTAAACATAGCTTTACATTGCAAAGAACGCTCCCCAGAGGGGCGTTTTTTGTTTCACCCCCGTATAACTTCATTGACAAAACATCAAGCTTATGCTAGTATTGTATCTGTTAATACATTATTCTTCATGACAGAACTACAAACACAAAAACCACCAACAGAGCCGCTTACAGAACAGCAAACCCCAGAGATGAATCGGTCTGTGCAAGCTGCTGCTGAGATAATGGATCAATTTGCCGGTTCGATACCTGAGCTAGAAGCAAATCGTGAAAGTGTTGAATCAGCGGCGCAGGAGCTTATCGAGGACTTTGGAATTGATGACAGCTTTTTTGATGCACCCGAAAGAAGCTTAGTCTTCCTGTCTATAGCCGCCAAATTGGTCGCAGTGAAGGAGAAGGAACGTGAAGGTGGCTTGCAGTTTGCGGAACGCGAGTACATTGCTGATACAACCTTAGTGTTGGCTCGAAAACATGTAACTGGCTTTGATGACATTCGACAAGCTCTGGAGGATGAGCATAACCAGTCACAGCTGTCAGAAAAGGCTAGGGCAGAAGCCTATGACAAGTTTACTGACATACAATTCACAGAACGCATGACTCAGGCTATAGACGATGGTCTGCTCGACGATGTTAAAGAGCGTCTGGGTATTACGGCTGAAAACGAAGACCCATATAAGTTAAGGGTGCTTTCTATCAACGAGAATGGCAGTGATGTCTATAACTTTAAACTACCGAAGTTTCCAACAGATGAAGCTTTAGAAAAGATGAGTCCAGCCGAAAAAAAGACAGCCTACGATAATTGGGAAATTGACATAGCTGCCAAAAAACAATGGGAAGAAGGGCTAATTGAACGAAGGCAGAAGTTTTTTAACGCCCTCGGTCGTGATGAAATTGAAGCTTTAGCTTGGGTTACTTCTATTGATGGCGTACAGCAGCTGTGTATTACGTCTACGCTGGCCGAACGTTTTCTTGATGCTGAAGACGTAGCAGCTGATAATTATGGCGAAGGCGAGCGTGATCGAGAGCTAGCGCTTATTGAACACGAGTATACACACACTCAAGGTGGCTTATTGGTAGACGGCGACAACGAGTTTGGACTGACGGTAGAAGAGTTACGGGCAGAATATGGCGGCCGAAATAAGCAAGGCTATGGTGACGCCAAGAACTTTGCTAACGACCTAGGAGTAATTACAGGCGTAGATTTGCGAAGTCTTATCGGGGAGGGACAGGAGAAGGGCGGCAAGCAGGCAGAACTTATGACTAGTCTTGCTAACGCCTATGGTTTGGAGAGTGTAGTCGACATACTTGCCGTAATGCCGGCTAACTATGTAAAGCCACAGCGCAGCCCTGTTCTGAGGGCGATTCAGTCTCATGTTGGTGGCTTTGATGGCGTAGAGAAACGCCTAATGGACCGGCAAATCCAATTAGATGGTGGGCCAGATGGTATCAGGCAACGCACCGAAGAGCGAGTTGAGCACTATAAAGGTTTAACGAGTGATTCTGTCCTAGGCATAGATGACTTTCTTGGCTACCGTGAGTCCATGCATGGACTTGTTTACATGACAAACATGTATCGTGAAATTGCCAAAGAGAAGGGCTATATAAAGTAGGCCGTTATTGAACGGTGACTTCGGTGCGCTTGACGGTTTTGCCGGTGAAACGGCGGATCTTGCGGGTGCGGTAGGTAACGATGCCGTCACGGTCGGCGTGGATAGTGAAGTTGCGGCTTAGTTTGGTGCCTTCGCCGGCACGCTTGGTTAGACCAACCTGGCGAACGATAACTTGACCAACTTTTACTTTTTCGCCACCAAATAGTTTAACGCCAAGGCGTTGACCTGGGCTATCATGAACGTTTTTGGCTGCTCCACCGGCTTTGACGTGTGACATTGGGCTACTTCTTCTACTTCCTTATTAGTACTACGAGTTCACGGCCAACCACTTGGCCTGGGCGATAATAGACTAGGTCTGTATTGCCTGCGTGAACAAAACTCATCCGAGTATACCCTAAATCCTCGAGAGAATCAAGGGTAGGGAGGTGCAAAATGCCATTTTTGGTAATCCAGGCTGGAACCGCTAGGCAGGCTCGAAAGCCGGGCTGCGTTTGGCGAGCCAGGTTTTTAAGGAATTTACGGTGAATTGTATCGACGTCACGCCGCACTTGACCGAGGATTTCACCCGTCGGTTCGGCCGAGAAAGGGCGCCCCAGGTAGGTCTCACCAGCGACTACGTCAAACGGTTCGGACCAATGGTGGTCGGTGGCATCGCCAACTTCAAGAGCTACTGTGCCCGCCAGAGTGTATTTTTGGGCTAGCCAGTCGAGGTTGGTGCGTGAATAGTCGATCATGCGTGGTTCTAAGTCGCTGCCGTAGGCATTATGGCCGTCGAGTAAGGCTTCTTGCAAAATTACACCGGTACCGCAGAAGGGATCTAAGACGGTGCCAGTATCGGTAGCGGCTAGGTTAACGATGATCTGGGCTAGTTTGGGTGGGAGCATGCCAACCCGGGCGTCACGTTTGGGGCGGGCCTGGTCGCGAGCGGCGTAGGCGTTGATATCTTGCACATGGGTTACTTGAGCCAGCAAAACACCGGTGCCATCTTTGGCCACAATGAATTCTAGCCCGGTCGGGCCGGTTAGCTGATTGTGCAGGGTTTGGGCGCTGTTAAGGTCGGGCGTGGTGTTGGGTACGACGCGCACCGAGCGGCCGGCTTTTTTGATGGCTTTTTTAACTTCTAGGGCGCTGCGGTTGATTTCGGCGACGCTGGCATCTAGGCCGTAGACGTTAAAACCAAGGCGGATTTTTCCTTCGGGAATATATTGCAGATGGTCGGGAATGGTTTTGGCGATGTAGCGTACGACTGATTGCCAAGAAGTGTTATTGAGGCGGGTTAGTAGCTTGGCAAGCTTAACAGTGCCACCGAGGCGGTCAAAGTTAACAGTGGCCGGGTCGACGTCAAGCAGAGCCACCTGGGCGCTAACTGGGTGCAGGGCGGGAGCGCCGTAGAGGCTTTCGAGTTCGGCCAGGCCTAAGGCAGGCTGGCGGCCTAAAATTACAACTGACTGATTCATTTAGCTACAGTATAGCGCGTTTTTGTGGGGTATAATGATTGCAAATGAGCGAAGCTGACAATAAGAAGCGCTGGAAACTGATTCTCAACCTGGTAACAGTTGGGGCCTTGCTGGGGTTATGTTATGTTTTGCGCGACCAAATTCTGGAAACCATTCAGAACGCCACCCGGGTAAATGCCTACGCCTTGCTGCTGATTATCCCAATTGAGCTTTGGAACTATGATGCCTACGCCCGAATGTATCGCTACTTGTTCGGTATATTGGGTACCAAGGTCCGTTACCGTGAGATGTACAAGGTGGCGCTGGAGCTAAATATGGTCAACAACGTCTTCCCAAGCGGTGGTGTGTCCGGTTTTTCTTACTTTGGGGTGCGCATGAAGCAGCTTGAGGTGTCGACCGGTAAGGCCACGCTAGTGCAGACTATGAAGTTCATCCTGTTGTTTACTAGTTTTGAAGTACTGATTATCGTTGGTTTGATTATGCTGGCAATTGGCGGCCAGGCTAATAACTTTGTGCTGTTAATTGGCGGTTCGATCGCCACCTTTTTGTTTATCGGCACGTTGGGCGCGGCCTTTATTATTGGTAGTGAACGCCGTATCAACAGTTTCTTTACCTATATAACTAGGGTAGTGAACCGGGTCATCCATGTAGTGCGGCCTAAGCATCCCGAAACAATTAATGTGGCACGAGTTCAAGCAACTTTTAAGGACTTGCACGAAAACTATGTGATAATCCGTCAGCAACCGCGCCAATTGCTGGGCCCGGCGCTGTGCGCCTTGCTGGCTAACACCACCGAGATCGCGGCGATTTACGTGGTTTACATCGCCTTTGGGCAATGGGTGAACCCGGGGGCGGTCATTTTGGCTTACGCCGTGGCTAACTTTGCCGGCATGATTTCGGTGTTGCCAGGCGGTGTTGGTATCTACGAAGCTTTGATGACCGGTACCTTGGCAGCGGCTGGTGTGCCGGCCTCGGTCAGCATTCCGGTAACCGTGATGTACCGCGTAATCAACATTACCTTGCAGTTAATCCCTGGTTATTACTTCTACCATAAGGCGCTCCGACACGAGGGCCCGCCCAAACCGGCATGACCGACGTCATCTTAAGTGTGTCCGATTTTGTAGGGGTGTTGAACCAGACCCTGGAGAATGCCTACCCGAATGTGGTGATAGTAGGCGAGTTGGCCAACTTTAAGGTTAGTAAGAACCGTTGGGTGTACTTTGACCTAAAAGATGAATATGCCAGCGTGCGCTTTTTTGGAACGGTATACCAGCTGCCAGGGCCGCTAGAAGATGGCATGATGTTGCAGGTCCGCGGCAACCCGCGTTTGCATCCGCAGTTTGGTTTTAGTGTGACGATTGTGAATTTGCAGCCGGTCGGCGAGGGTTCTTTAAAGAAGGCGGCGGCGCTGTTGCAGGCCAAGCTGACGGCCGAGGGTTTGTTTGACGACAGCCGTAAGCGGCCGTTGCCGTACTTACCGGAACGCGTTGGCCTAATTACTTCGGGCGAGTCAGCGGCCTATGCCGATTTTGTAAAGATTATGAACGAACGCTGGGGCGGGGTAGACATGCAACTGGCTGATGTTCAGGTACAGGGCGAGCCGGCCGTGGAGCAGATTGTGCGAGCGATTGAGTACTTTAATGCCCATACCCAACCGCCCGAGGTGCTGATCATCACTCGTGGCGGTGGTTCGGCCGAAGATTTGGCAGCTTTTAGCACCGAACAAGTTACCAGAGCGGTAGCGGCTAGCCGGATTCCTACCTTGGTGGCAATCGGTCACGAAGTTGACTTGAGTTTGGCCGAACTAGCGGCCGATCAACGCGCCAGTACACCTAGTAATGCTGCCCAGTTGTTGGTGCCCGACAAAAAGCAGGAAAGAACCCACCTAAAAGCCAAGGCCGAGCAGCTGGGCTACTTGTTGCAGCAGCCACTGGTGGACGGTCGCCAACAGGTGTTGGCTAACCAAGACTGGCTGCGCAAACGACTTTTACAGCTGTTTGAGCAAGCCGAACAAGATTTAGCGTCTCGCCGCCAGCTACTACAAGCCCTGAGTCCGCAGCAGGTCTTACGACGCGGCTATGCCGTGGTGCGTCGGGAAGGCAAGCCAGTAACAACTGCCAAGCAATTAAAACCAGCCGACAAAATCACCATCCAGTTTAGGGATGGCGACACAGACGCCACGGTTTCTGGTACTATCTAATAGTTATGGCTAAAAAATCTTATAAAACCCTGCAAGCCCAACTAGACGCAGTTTTAACCGAAATGCAGTCCGACGACATTGATGTCGAACGGGCACTGGAGTTATACGCCGACGGGCAGAAGATACTGGCTGAGCTTGAGGGCTATTTAAAGACGGCCGAAAACAAAGTTCAGAAGATTAAGGCCGACTGGACGACGCCAGCCGCCTCATGAATCCGGTTGTCCTGACGGCCACGGTTATCTTCTTCATTTTTGCCTTTGTGATTTTGTTTGGGGCGCCCTATTTGCCAACCATGAAGAAGCAGGCCGAAGAGGCCTTGGATATGTTAGCGTTGAAGCCAGGCCAGACCATGCTCGAACTGGGCTGTGGCGATGGGCGAGTGGCCAAGGCAGCGGCGCGGCGCGGACTAAAGGTGGTGGGGTACGAGCTAAACCCGATTTTAGCCCTGGTCGCCTGGCTGCAGACCTTAAAATACAGGGGTCAGGTAAAAATTGTGTGGGGCAATTATTGGCGACGGGACTGGCCCGACTGCGACGGGATATTCGTCTTCTTGCTTGATAAATATATGAAAAAGTTGGATAAAAAAATTGTCCAAAAAAAGCAGGCGCAGGGTAAGCCAATTCGGCTTTTAAGCTACACCTTTTTGGTGCCAGGGCGCCAAACAAGCGCTCAAAAGGGCGCTTTATTCTTGTATAAATACTAATTCTCGTTTAACATGAGCGGTATGAAACAACTCAATCAACGTGGTCATATGGACCCACTTTTGATTCCTCTTATTATTGCTGTGATCTTCTTTGTAGCGGCCGGCAGTTTTGGTATCTGGGCCTTTATTAGTCGCCAGGATTACAAGAATAACAGTGACCAAAAAGCCGCCGCCGCGGTGGTAGTGGCCGAAGAAAAGACATCTAGCAAAAAAGATAATGAGTTTTTAGAAAAAGAAAAGCAACCCTACAAGCTGTATGAAGGGCCGAGTGCCTACGGTAGCTTAGTTGTCAGTTATCCAAAAACCTGGAGCGCTTATATTAGCGAAAAGACGACTGGTTCGACACCGCTTGATGCTTTCTTCCACCCGGGTTTTGTGCCAGCGGTTGATGGCAACCCGGCTTACGCCTTACGCATTCAGGTGGTTGATCAGTCTTACGCCACGGTTCTGAAGTCATTTGATTCATTTGTAAAATCGGGCAAGGTCACGGCCGCCGCTTATGTCCCGCCCCAGGCTCCCACTATAACTGGAGTGCGCTTAGAGGGCGACATTGTGCCGAACAAGAAGGGCGCCATGATTCTGCTGCCGATTCGTGACAAAACGCTTAAGATTTGGGTAGAATCGCCCGACTTTGTAAAAGACCTCGATACTCATATTTTGCCCAATTATAAGTTCAGCCAGTAAAAGTTTTTGCTATACTACCTGCAAGTAAGGCGGGTAAGAGGGGTATGGCCAATATATTATTGTTAGAACCGGATGCAGGGCTGGCAGACAGCTACGCGCAGGCCTTTGCGGCGGCTGACCATCAGGTATTTTGGCGGACCGACGCCCAGGCGGCCTTGGCGGTGATCGACGACCATGCACCGGCTTTAGTGGTGCTAGAATTACACCTGCCCAAACATAATGGCGTGGAGTTTTTGTACGAAATTAGATCCTACCCGGACTGCGACGATATACCAGTGCTACTGCATACCAATGTACCTCAAGACCACCCTGGCATTGGCCGCGACTACTGGCCGCAGCTGGGCATTCATGACTACTTATACAAGCCCGAAACCAGCTTGGACGAACTGGTTAAGCGAGCACTCGGCCTGATGTCTCCGGCTCGCGTATGAACCCCAGCCGTAACCAGATCGTGACCCAAGGTATCGTGTTGGCTCGGACCAATTTTGGCGAAGCCGACCGCATTATTACCATGCTGACTCCCGATCACGGCAAGGTTCGCCTAATTGCCAAGGGGGTGCGTAAGATCAAGAGCAAACTGGCCGGCGGCATTGAACTATTTAGTGTCAGCCAGATTACATACTTGCCGGGCAAGAGCGAAATTCACACCTTAATTTCGTCGCGTCTGCAAAAACACTACGGCAACATCGTGCACGACATTGGTCGTACCATGCTGGGCTACGAGCTACTTAAGCGTATCAACCGGGCCACCGAAGATGCCACCGAGAACGAGTATTTTGAATTGCTAGAAAGAACCTTGCAGACCTTGGATGGGGGATTGTCGGAAGGCTTGCTGGAGTTGTGGTTTGACGCCCAGCTGCTACAGATCGCCGGCTTGCAGCCCAATTTAACCAGTGATGCCGCCGGTGTTAAGTTGGTGGCCGACCAGCGTTACAGTTTTGATTTTGACAGCATGTGCTTTGCGCCGGCCGACCAAGGCTTACTGGGCGCCGACCATATTAAACTGTTGCGTCTGGTGTTTGGTTTGCGCGACCCCGCTCGCCTGAGCGTCTTGGCTGACGCCGAAAAGGTAGTAGGGCCGTGCCGCCAGTTGGTTCAAAGCATTCGCCAACAGTACATCCGCGTCTAAACAATCCTAGCATTTAGAGTAAAAAAGTTGTACAATATGCCGATTATGAGTTTGCATAGCATTGAACCTGTTGAGTTGTTTCTGAATCGAAGTTCGCTGCATCGAATCGATGCTTCGCTGGCTGTGCTGGCGCCCGGAAGTGAGCAGTACGAAACGACTCTTCTGAGGTTTCCGCTTCTGAGCGGTTGCGTGAGTATTGAACATGACAACGAAGTTAACCCCCGGCCAGATTTCTTAAAAGAGTACACCGCCCGTTTTTTTGTGGCCCGTTGTGCTGCAGGAGCGACGTTGAGGGTTGATCATATACTAGATGCCCAAGGAAGGGCAGTACAATCACCAACGATTGTATTCCCGGCAGCCAGCGGTATGGCAATTGATGTCCACCCAGCAATTGACGGCTTTGATGGCTTTCAGGCGGATTTAGCAGAAGATGAAAGCCGGCTATTTGGCCTGGTGGCGGCTGGGCGTATTCCAGTTGCGCCAACCAACTCCGACGAAGCCGATGCCTTTATTGGGGTCTGTCTAGAAGTTTTAGAAAACCGTAGCCGCACTTAATCTGTTATAATACGGCGCAATGAGTGATAAAAAAGTGACAATGGAAGACATCGTTAGTCTGTCGAAGAGACGAGGCTTTGTGTTTCAAGCTAGCGAAATATATGGTGGATTGGCCGGTTTTTGGGATTTCGGTCCATTGGGTGTTGAACTGGCCAACAATATCAAACAAGAGTGGTGGAAGGCGATGGTTCGCGAGCATGACAACATTTTTGGGGTCGATGGTGCCATTATTCAGAACCCAAAGTTATGGGAGGCCAGCGGCCACATTGCTGGTTTTACCGATCCGCTGGTTGACTGCAAGAACTGTGGCGCCCGCCACCGTGCTGATCACTTGGCCGATACCGATTCAACTAACCTAGCCGAACTTACTAATCTACTAAAGGGCAAGACCTGTCCTAAGTGCGGTAAGGCAACTCTGACCGAGCCCCGTTATTACAATATGATGATGAAGACCTGGGTTGGTCCTGTTGAGGACGATTCTAGTGTGGCTTACTTGCGACCCGAAACGGCCGGTTCGATCTTTATTAACTACGAAAACGTGCGCGAAACTATGCGCGCCAAACTTCCTTTTGGTATTGCCCAAATCGGTAAGGCCTTCCGCAACGAGATTAGCCCACGCGACTTTATATTCCGAGTACGTGAGCTGGAACAGATGGAAATGCAATACTTTATTGACCCCGCTGACGAAAAAGCCAGTTACGAAAAGTGGCGTGACTTTGCCTGGGATTTTGTTACTAAAAGAATGGGCATCGCCGAAGCCAGTGTGAAATGGCACGAGCATGGTGCCGACGAGCGCGCCCACTATGCTGCTGCAGCCCACGACATCTACTTTAAGTTCCCGCAAGGTTTCAAAGAACTTATGGGTACGCATGACCGCACCGACTTTGACCTGGGCAATCATCAGCGGGTAAGTGGGAAAGATCTGCAGTATTTCGATCAAGATTCCGGCAAAAAGTTCATCCCTTATGTCATCGAAAGCTCAATGGGTCTGGGACGAATGTTCTTAGCGGTCATGGTTGATGCCTATCATGAAGAAGAAGTTAACGGCGAAACCCGGGTAGTGCTGAAGCTTAAGTCGTCGCTGGCGCCATACCGTGTGGCCGTCTCGCCACTACTTAAGAATAAGCCCGAGCTGGTTGCCAAGGCGCGCGAAGTCTACGCCATGCTCAAAAAAGAATATGGCAACGTGATGTGGGACGACAATGGCAACATTGGTAAGCGCTATCGCCGTCAGGACGAAATTGGTACGCCGTACTGTGTGGTGGTAGATTTTGATTCTTTAGAAGATAACTCGGTGACGGTGCGCCACCGCGATACAACCAAACAGGAACGAATCAAGGTGGATGAGCTCGTTGCCCGCGTAAAGGAGTAAACATGCCCAACCCATTAGAAGGATTCACCCCGCAAGCCATCGCCTGGGACTTGGATGGCACGATTCTAGATAGTTTTAAAATCTACATGGACGTTAACCGTGATGTTGCTAAGACTTTTGGTTTGGAAGAACCCAGCGAAGAACTGGCTCGAAAGAATTATCATGGACTACTTGGAGACTCAATCCGCGCCGCCTACGGCAACAACTTTGGTGACACCGACATCGACGAATACATCGAGCATTTTCTAGAAAAGCAGAGTGATCATTTTATTGAGGTCGAACAGCATTTGCTTAAAGATGCCGTCCGCTTATCGGCGCAGGCAGCTGCTTTAGGTATTCCGCAGGTAATTGTGACCAACCGCGATCACGAGGGTCGTGGCCTGGGCAGTCCACGGAGCATAGTAAGTAATAGTGGTTTAGTGGATCACATCGACGAAATCATCTGTGGCGACGAAGGCAACGGCTTTCGCAAGCCCGACCCAGCTGTATTGGGTGACCTGCTGGAACGCTGGCAGGTTGATGCAACTAAGCTGTTGGTGATTGGCGATCAACACGTTGACGCCCAATTTGCCCTAAACCTGGGCGCCAAGGCGGTAATCGTCTGCCGCGACGGCCCCGAATATATGCACTCCCATCTGCTCGACGACGGCTGGCGAGACCACGTCGCCGTGGTTACTAGCCTGGACGAGGTGAAACTTTAAGCCACAAAACCCTTGTGCTTGCAAAAATGCCGCGGCTTTGACAGGCTAAAGCAAGAAGCAGGCACATAAGGGAGTACGACGTGGATATTCCAGACCCAAGACCACCCCAGGACCCTTTCGAGGCAATAACTCAGGCTAGCCCCGAGGCAATTCGTTTGTGCGAGTATGTTTTTGCTTCGGCCGCCGATGTTGTGGCGGAGCAAAACTTTAAAGAAGCCGAGGGTTTAAAACGTGTCGTTGGCGAGAAGACCTTTCATTATGATGATGAATCGTCGCTGACAATACTTTTTAGCGCGGCCAAGTTTAATGATCTAGACGACGCTTCGACGCAGTATGTAAAATATACTGTGGAAATTACCCGCCAACGACCGCGTGACTATAATGCCTACTGGCCGATTCCAGACTTCTCGCAAGGCGAAGATGCCGAAGAAGAGTCCGATGACGGTGTAGTTGACTTCGAAGGTATCACATTGGCAGAACAAGGAGACGTTTGTAACGAAGTCCATCGCTTTTATATAGACGACGAGGACTACATACCCATTAGGGAACTGATATATCAGTATGTTGACGAGTGTGGTGAAGTTCTAGAGGAGATAGATGCACTGGGCGGTGTAGGCAGCAGTGACCAGCAATTAAGCGACAACGAAGCCGAGGATAGCTGTTTACATGATTTTGAGGAATGGCTGTCCCGTTCGTTTGATCAACAAGAACAAGTCCAAATTTACTCCGTTCTGGAACGATTAAACATCATTAAATAAACGACAAGCTAGACCGTCTTGATGTGCCCGCCATCGCCAGCTGGCTGCAACAACACTGCCCGCCTACAGATAGTTAAATATCTTGGGTTGAGTCTGCGCTGCAACAGTATTCATGTCTTCATCTTTCAAGAATTTGGGGAGCACGGTAACTGCTTTGGGGTCAACGAACTCGATGCGGTCAATTTCGGCTGCACCATGGCTGGTTTGGGTGATGTCGATATTTAGGTAGTCGCTGGCATTTTCTATGTAGAAAAAGAATTCCATCTGCTCATTGGCATGCCAGACGAACTGTTGGATGTATAGTAACCGACCAACCTTTGGCTTAATGCCAGTTTCTTCGATGATTTCACGTTCCAGGGCAGGGATGAGGGCTTCGCCGGGGTTAACGCCACCACCTGGTGTCGACCAAAAATCCTGAGCAGGCTTGTCGTCGTAGGCTTTAAGCTGGGCGCATAGCAAACGGCCATTGTGCACAATAATGCCGCGAGCGGCGACGCGTCGATTCATGCTGAAATGTTATCATACTGACAGTATGCCGACCATCTACGATGAATTTAAACCTGATCTCACGCCCCAGCAGATGCTGGAGCTGGGCGTCTTTGGCGGCGCCTATTTTAACGAAGAAGAGCGGGCTGAATTCCCAAAAGAATGGTTTGCCAAAGCCCGCCTGAGTACCGCAGGCCCGACCAAGGACTATAACTACTTTGGGGTCATGGCCAGCCAGTCACATCAAGTCTGGGCCGAGAAGGGCTGGTTGAGCGACGAAGATCCTTTGGGCTGGTTCCAATGGTATTGTCGCTACACCATGGGTCGCCGGCTGCCTCAAGAGGACGAACGCCAAATTAAACGCTGGAAGGCGATGCGCCGCCATGTTGGGCAAGTTAAAAAAGCTTGCCACCCCGGTGATGCCACTTGTCATACCAAGCAACGGCAGGCCTTATTGCACTGGGCTTACGATAGTCGACAGCTCTAGCTAGCGCAGAATGGCAATGGCTCGTGATGCCACCAGTACCACGGTTGTGAGCGAAGTTAAGGACTGGATTGCCATAAGTAACTTGGCCCGGTGAGTTAGCGGGAAGGTGTCGGACGGGCTGAAAGCGGTGGCGTTGGTAATGGAAACATACAAGTAGTCAAAGAAGGTTGGGTTCCAGTAGGGTTGTTTGGTGATGCTGGCAGGCAAGACGAGTTGATGAAACAAGAAATCACGGGTGGTGTCGGGGTCTTCGTCACCAGTATCTTCGTCGAGCTCCCAGTAGAGTAAGCCAAAAATAACAATATTGGTGGCAAATATTACCACCGCCGAAAAGATTAAGTCGTGGCCGTCGGCCGACGACCCGTTAATCAGGTCGATGCTAACCAACACCAGCGACAAAATGTTAGAAACAGTGATAATTCCCAATAGTATAATTGCCAGAAGATGACGGATTACCAAAGGCTTGTGTTTATGAAGTTTGCGCCCCGGAATACTAATCGCAATCAGCAACAATAGCTCAATGCCGGCTAACAGGTTCTGAGGGCCAACCGCAAAACTTTTGTTAAGAAGGAGTTGCACGGCAATGGCCACACCTATGGCCAGTTGAACGTGCCAGATTGGTTCGGTTTTGCGGTGAATGCGCGCCAGTTTCATCATAAGCATTATAGCGTACAATAGCTGCATGACAGCCACTCTGCTTATGATCGAACTCGATAAGCGCGGCGATCCGCACGCCGCCCAGTTTGCCCAGCGCTTTTTTAAGACGGGGAAGGGGCAGTACGGCGAAGGCGACATCTTTATTGGCATCACCGTTCCCGTAACACGCAAAGTGGCGGCTGACTTTAGGGGTTTAAACCTGAAAGAAATCGAAACAGTGCTGGAAAGCCCCATCCACGAGCACCGCCTGGCGGCCGTTATTATCATGACCGAGCAAGCCAGGCGCGCCAAGGATCCGGTTCTACAGCAAGATCTGTACAACCTGTATTTGCGCCGCACCGACCGCATCAACAACTGGGACTTGGTAGATGTCAGCTGCCGCCAAGTGGTTGGTGGCTACCTGATGGACAAGCCGCGTGACCCGCTGTACAAACTGGCTCGTTCCAAAAGTTTATGGGAGAGGCGTATTGCCATGGTCAGCACCTGGCAATTTATTCGGGTCGGGCAGCTGGACGACACCTTTGCGCTTGCCGAAATCCTGTTGGGCGACGAGCACGACCTGATGCACAAGGCGGTTGGTTGGATGCTGCGCGAGGCTGGAAAAAAGAACCAAGACGCCCTGCGTGACTTCTTGGATCAGTACGGTGCTACCATGCCACGAACAGCGCTGCGCTACGCCTTGGAACGCTTGGCGCCAGAGGAGCGTGACTATTATATGAAGCTCCGGCCATCTGGTGTAAAGTAAGAACCATGCCTAAACCGATCTTTCCAAAATCCTTTTACTGGGGCGCCAGCACGGCTGGACACCAGGTCGAAGGTGGCTTGCACGACGACTGGACGGTGTGGGAACTGGCTCACGCCAAGGAACTGGCTGGCACCGCCCCCAAGCGTCTGAACTGGCTGCCCAATTGGGACGACATCAAGTCTCAGGCCACCGAACCCGACAACTATGTCTCTGGTAAGGGTGTCGATCACTACAGCCGTTACAAAGAAGATTTTGATCTACTGGAGAGCATGAACATGAATGCCTTCCGCTTTAGCATCGAATGGGCCCGCTTGGAACCCGAAGAAGGGGTGTGGGACGAAGCCGCCGTGGCGCATTACCGCGACTACTTGGCCGAACTGCGCCGTCGCAAGATCGAACCTTTCTTAAATATCTGGCACTGGACGGTGCCAACTTGGTTCCAGGACAAAGGCGCCTTTGCCAAACGCGCCAACCTCAAGTACTTTTTAAGGTTCGTCCAAAAAATATCCGATGAATATGGTGCTGACCTGGGTTACATAGTTACCCTGAACGAACCCAATGTCTACATGAGCCTCGGTTTCGTAACGGCCACCCGGCCACCACAAGAAAAGAACTTCTGGAAGGCCTTTACCAGTTACAGGAACCTGCACCTGGCGCACAAACAGTCTTATAAATTACTCAAGAAGGCCCACCCACACCTGCAGGTTGGCATTGCCGCCCAACTAGGTAATATTCAGGCTAAGCGACCGCATAACATTATCGACGAATCAACTACCAAGGTGATGCGCTATGCCTGGAACTGGTGGTTCTTGCGGCGCACTCGCCACCAGCAGGACTTTATTGGCATTAACTACTACTTTACCGACTACTACCAGCACTTTAAGCCCAATAACCCCAAGGTACCGCTGAATGACCTGGGCTGGTACATGGAGCCCGAGGGAGTCTACCCGTTACTATTAAGGGCCTGGGCGCGCTACAAAAAGCCCATCTTTATTACCGAAAACGGTGTGGCCGACGCTCACGACCAATTCCGCCGTTGGTGGATCGAAGAAACTGTCGTGGCCATGGAACGGGCTCTGAGCGAAGGTGTTGACCTGCGCGGCTACTTCCACTGGAGTTTATTAGACAACTTTGAATGGGAAGCCGGTTGGTGGCCCAAATTTGGCCTAGTAGCGGTGGACCGCAAAAATGGCATGAAGCGTAGCTTGCGCCCCAGCGCCAAGTGGTTTGGTGAACTTATCAAGCAATTACGTTAGTCCCAGCTTAGCCTCTGTTAGCCCAGCCAACATTATTGACAAATAACAAAGCTTATGCTAGTATGTTGGCTATGATCGCATCACACGAAAACCCAGCCAACAACCCAAACGCACGTAGCTCACGCGTCAGTGAAGACATTAGCCGTGGTCGCAAAGTCTGGAACGCAGTCTTGATGGCCAGTGCAGTAGCTGCTGCTACCGGCGTTGTAGCGAACCGAGTTGGTGATATCAACGAGGCTCGCCAAACCGAAGTTCCTACAGCCGAAGAAGCCAGAGAGAACCCAGACGCTTTTGTGGAAATCACTGCTAACCCTGGGGACACCTTTAACAGTCTTGCCATGGACTATACACCAAAGGGTCATGATTACCGAGCTGGTGCCCATAACTTTGACGACCAGATTAAAGGTGACTTAATGGCCGGCGACACACTTATGGCGCCAGCCACGACTGTTCCGCCCGAAAAGCGATAAAGTTCAAAAAAAGTCCGATAGACACCACACCTAGTGTGGTGTTTTTGTTTGATGACACAACTGTGGATAACTTTAGGTACTTTATCTATAAAAAGGAAGGAAAGGGGTTGCGTGTGGGTAAGGGTGGGTAGTATATTCAGGTCAGTGGGTAAAAGTGGGTAACCAAAAAGCTGGTTATCGCTCCACAAAACAAACACACAATTTATGTTCAACGTTCAGGTAAAAGAGGAACCACGGTGGATTATTTCGAAAGGAAACTTGATGACAAGCGGAGGCTGACTATTCCAGCCGAATTGCGTCACGAGTTTTTAACCGGAGTAGTCATTACCCAAGGTTTCCAGAAGTACCTGCACCTGTACCCCAAAAAGGTATGGGATGAAGAAGTTGAACCGCAACTCCAAGGTAATATCCTGGATGAGCGAACCGCCGATCTGAACGTGCAGTTCAGGATGGGAAAGTGTGATAACGAGCTCGATCAAAAGCAGGGCCGCATCACGCTTGAACAGCATTTACTGGACTACGCTGGGATTACCCAGAAAGTAGTGGCAGTGCGGGCCGGCAAGTATTGGCGTTTGAAAGCAGCCTAAGCGGCCGCTGTTCAGTTCTTTAACAAATAGCATTCAAATGACATCGAGCATAAGTCTCGAGGTTAGCTAATTGGTAATCAGCAGTGATCCGGGATTCACTCAAATAAATCCTCGCACCTTTATCAAAACACCTCCCAAAACTCCACCTCACACATAAGTCTCTCTCAAAACGGTTATTTAGAAGAAGTACGTAGGGCAACCTACACCACACGTCTTTCAAATAACAGCTAAAAAAACAAAAACGTTCCAAACAAAAAACAAAAAGCTGATTACCAATTAGGTGACCTTGTTAACAACAAACACCAAAACAAAAACAAAATGGTAGACGATCCAAACAACCAAGAACATATACCCGTCTTGTTAGACGCGGTGCTGCAATATCTGGCTCCCCAGGCCGGTGACAGCTACGTAGACATGACCGCCGGTTACGGTGGGCACGCTAAAGCCGTGTTAGAAAAAACGGGCAACCCAGCAGGGATGTGCTTGGTCGATCGCGACAGCCAGGCAATCGCCGCCTTAGAGCCACTGGTTAAACAGGGCGCCAAGGTAATCCACAGCGATTTTCTGCAGGCCAGTCAACAACTAGCCGACGCTGACGAACAGTACGACATGGTACTGGCCGATCTGGGCGTATCGTCGCCGCACCTTAACATCACTAGTCGCGGCTTTAGCTTTGTCAACGAAGCAGCCTTAGACATGCGCATGGATCAAAGCCAAGCCTTGTCTGCTGCCGACGTCGTCAACAGCTATAGCGAAGTTGAGCTGGCCGACATCTTGTGGCGCTTTGGGGAAGAACCCAAATCGCGTCAGATTGCCCGGTTGATTGTGCAGAACCGACCGTTCCGCACCACCACCGAGCTCGCCAAGGTTGTCGCCAAGGCCTGGCCGGGCCACAGTAAGGTTCATCCGGCAACGCGCAGTTTTCAGGCTATTCGGATCGTCGTTAATGACGAACTGAACTTACTGGAACAAGCGTTACCACTGTGGATAGACCTGCTTAAGCCAGGAGGCCGATTGGCCGTCATCAGTTTTCATAGCCTAGAGGATCGCGTCGTTAAGCGCACCCTGGCCGAATACGCTGAAGGCTACGAAGCTCGAATTGAGTTGCTTACCAAGAAGCCGGTAAGTGGCAGCGACGCCGAAATTGTTATTAATCCGCGCGCCCGGAGTGCAAAACTCCGAGCCGCAGCGAAAAAATAAAAAAAAGAAAGGGAAATACATGCCAATCCAGGTAAAAAGTAGCTCCCGAGCCTACAAAGTCCGCGTTAAAGTTCTTTAACAACGCTTTGTAGCGGAAGTCCCGGGTTCGCCCGGGCTTCCAAAATAAAACTTCGAAATACTAAAAACTAAAACAAAAGATAAAACATGACATACTCCAGTACTTTGGCGACTAACCGACAACGGTTTGGTCAACGCAACCAAAACAGCACTAGTTTTCAGCAGAAGGGCCGCACGATTGGTCCGGTTAGCAACACCATTATTTTGATTGTTTTGGCCTGTGTTTTGGGCTTGTTGTACCTGACCCAGGTAACCAAGACCAACGCCTACGGTTATAAGATCAACAACCTTCAGGATCAGCAGTCACAGTTAAAAGAAGAGCACGATGACCTAGAAGTGGCCGCCGCTCGTTTGCAGGCCTTGGACCGCGTTCAGGCCAGCGAAGCTGCCAAGAACTTGGTTTCGGTCGCTCCATCTGCTACCGTACAAAACTAGACCCTTTAGCCTATGCATCCACGCAGCCCCATGCCTTCCACCGGTAGCAATCCTGCCGTGCAACGCTTACGTTTATGGTATAGCGTTTTTTTGCTTGTGGCGGCGGTCTTTATCTTAAGAGCCTTTTACTTACAGGTCATTCGACACGACTACTATCGCCAATTGGCTATGAACAGCCAGTTAAAGGAGTACCAAATCCCGGCCGAGCGGGGAGTGATTGCCGCCCACGACGGCGATACGGTAGTGCCGGTTGTCTTGAACCAAAAACTCTATACTTTGTTTGCTGACCCCAAGTACGTGAAAGATGCCTGGAAAGATGCTCACCAGATTGCTGATGCCATCGGTGGCGACGCCAGTTATTACGAGAAACAGATGAAGGTAAACAGCCGTTACTCAGTTCTGGCTAAAAAACTTAATAAAGAACAGCGCGCCAAGGTAGAGAAGCTCAAGCTCAAAGGTGTTGGCACGCGCGAGACGACCTATCGGACTTATCCGCAGGGCCAATTAGCCGCTCAGCTGCTTGGTTTTGTGAATGACGAAGGAGAAGGCAAGTACGGGCTAGAACAGGCCTTAGATAGCCAGCTGAAAGGCCAGGCGGGCGAATTGCGAGCCATAACCGACGCCCGAGGCATTCCATTGGTGGCCAATAAAGATAATATTGTTAAAGAAGCCCAAGCCGGTAAGCGGGTGGTGCTGAGCATTGATATCGCCATGCAAAAACAACTCGAGGACAACCTCAAGGCTGGTTTAGAGCGGGCTAAGTCGAAGTCGGGTGATGCCATGATAATGGATCCTAATACCGGCGCCATCTTAGCCATGGCTAGCTTCCCAACTTACAGCCCGGCCGATTTTTCTAAGGTCGAAGATGCCAACGTCTTTACTAATGCATCGGTTAGTTCGGCGCTGGAGGTGGGCTCTAGTATGAAGCCGCTAACCGCTGCCGCCGCCCTGGATCAGGGTGTGGTTAAGCGCGAGACGACCTATTTTGACCCCAGTTTTTACGACATCGACGGCTATAAGATTACTAATATCGAAGAAGACGGTGGGGCTGGCACGCGGTCGGTTTCTGACATTATCCAACTGTCGCTTAACACCGGTGCGACGTGGCTTTTGATGCAGATGGGTGGGGGCCAAGTTAACCAAAAGGCACGTCAGACCTGGCACGGTTACATGGTTGATCGCTACCAGTTTGGTAAGCAGACCGGTATTGAGCAGGGTTACGAAACAGCCGGCACAATACCTGATCCAAACGATGGTTACGGCTTAAACTTGCAATATGCTAACACCGCCTTTGGGCAGGGTATGACGGCGACGCCACTACAGATGGCTGGCGCTCTGGCCAGTGTGGTTAACGGCGGCACCTACTACAAGCCACACTTGGTCGATGGCTACATGAATAAAGATAATCAGCTGGTGCAGCAAAAGCCTACGGTGGTAAAGGCTGGCGTGGTCAAGCCAGATGTTAGCCAGACAATTAAAGAAATTATGCAGTACAGTTTTGAAAAGAATCATGTTGGCTATGGCATGCCGCGTTTGCCGGCCGGTTATAGCATTGGTGGTAAAACTGGTACGGCTCAGATAGCCAAGCCCGGTGGTGGCTACTACGAAGATAAGTTTAACGGTACCTTTACCGGTTTTGTGGGCGGCGATAAACCGCAGTATATAATTGTTACCAGAGTTAACGAGCCCAAGATACCCGGTTATGCCGGTTCTAAGGCGGCCGCACCGATGTTTGTTGACATGACCAACATGCTAATTAATAACTTTAACGTGACGCCAAAAAGCTAATAAACAGGTATAATAGAAGGAATCCAAATGAACTCCACCATCAACCTCATCATCGACACCAACACGCTGGTACGCATTTTGTCCCTGGGCTTTTTAAGCTTCTTTATTAGCATGGCGATAACCCCGTTGTACACCACCTTGGCCTATAGAGGGCAGTGGTGGAAGAAGCCGCGCACCAAAACTGTCACCGGCGCACCCACACCGATGCTAACCAAGCTACATGGCGAAAAACACAAACGTCTAATTCCAACCATGGCCGGCATTATTTTTGTGGTGGCCGTTGGTATTGTGACAGTTCTGTTTAACCTGAGCCGGGGTGAAACCTGGCTACCGCTAGCCGCCTTTTTAGGGGCTGGCTTTGTGGGTTTAATTGACGATATTATTAATGTCCGTGGTAGCGGCTTAGGTGTGGCTGGGCTACCTTCTAAATTAAAATTGCTACTGATTACCTTAATTGCCTTGGTGGGCGGATTGTTCTTTCACTTTAAGCTTGATGTTTCTAGCATGCACATACCAGGCGGATCGCTACAGCTGGGCTGGTTGATTATCCCATTGTTTGTCTTGGTGGTGGTGGCCACTGCCAACGCCGTTAATATCACCGATGGTCTGGATGGTCTGGCCGGTGGCTTGTGTGCGATTGCCTTTGCAACCTACGCCATTATCGCCGTTTTGCAGGGCCGCTTTGGTGTGGCCGGTTTTTGTATGGCGGTAGTGGGCGGATTACTCAGTTACACTTGGTTTAATATTTTCCCGGCGCGTTTCTTTATGGGTGATATCGGCTCGTTTTCGTTAGGGACGGCGTTGGGCGTAGTGGCGATGTTAACAGATACGGTAATCTTACTACCGATTATTGGTATTGTGTTTGTGGCCGAGACCGGCTCGGTCATACTGCAGCTGACCTCTAAGAAGCTGCGACATGGCAAAAAGATTTTTAAGATTTCTCCGGTGCACTTCCATTTTCAGGCCAGTGGTTGGCCCGAAGCCAAGGTGACCATGCGGTTCTGGATTATCGGCCAAGTAGCAGGCGTGGTGGGCTTAATCCTGTTTGTGGTCGGAAAATGGCTATAGGTAGTGTAAAAACGCGCCAGCAGCCGACCGACCTAGACGGTCCCCGCCAGCGGCGCCATCGACCAGATTACTGGCTTTTGCTAATTGCCACTGCCTTGATTGTGATTGGCCTGATCGTACTCTATGCCATTAGCCCCGGGCTAGCCATTCAAAAACAGGTCGGTGACAATTATTTTGTGAATAAACAGATGATTGCCATTGCCCTAGGTATTGTGGCCTTTGTGGCCATGGCCAATATACCGGTAAACTTTTGGCGGCATCTGCAGCGACCACTGTTAATTACGGCTGCTCTGGCCGCCATAGCAGTACGCTTGTTTGGTGAGCGGGTGAATGGCGCTTATCGCTGGATTCAAGTTGGCGGCATGTCTTTTCAGGCGGCTGAACTAATTAAATTTGCTTTGTTAATTTGGCTAGCCTGTTTTTTGGTAGAAAGAATCCAAGAGGGCAGCCTGGGTGATGTTAAGAAGACCTTACAACCCTTGGTTATAGCCATGGTGGCGATTGGCTTAGTGGTCGGTAAGGTACAGAGCGACTTTGGTTCGACGGCGGTTATGGTGGCGATGATTGGCTCGATGGCCTTTGTGGCCGGCATGCCGATGAAACGCGTTATGATGGTGGGCGCAATTGTGGCCATTGGTGGCTTGCTGTTGATCGCTGGCAGTAGTTATCGCCGCGACCGCTTAATGACCTTTATGCACCCTGAGCAAGATTGTCAGAATGCTGGCTACCAGGTTTGCCAAGCTCTGATAACAGTTGGCTCCGGCGGTATGTTTGGCCTAGGTGTGGCTAACAGCGTGCAAGCCTATGGTTACTTGCCCGAAGCTGCCAACGACTCAATCTTTGCGATTCTGGCCGAGAAGTTTGGCTTTATTGGTGTCACCGCGCTGGTGGCGTTGTTCATAACCTTCTTTAGGAGGTTATTCCGCATCGCCGAGCGGGCGCCCGACGACTACAGCCGCTTACTGGTGGTAGGCATCTTAGCTTGGCTTAGCACCCAGGTGCTAATTAACGTCGGTGCCATGCTTGGGCTGCTGCCACTTAAGGGTATTACGCTGCCATTTATTAGTTACGGTGGAACCAGCTTGGTATTTGTATTGGGAGCAGTTGGTTTAGTCTTCCAGATTTCACGTTATACGGTATATCGAACGGCGGCGGTTAGCTCGCAAACTGGTCAAACAACAAGGGAGGGAAGAGCCAATGAAAGTGCTCCTCACTGGCGGCGGAACGGGGGGTCACATAACCCCGTTGTTGGCCGTCGCTCACAAGCTTAAAGAGCTCGACCCGACCACCGAGATTATCTACGTTGGTGAACGGGGCAGTCGGTTTAGTAGCATGACCAAGGGTCAGGTGGTGTTTGACCGCCAGTATAAGGTGTACGCCGGTAAATTCCGCCGTTATCATGGTGAATCGTGGTTGAAACGTTTATTGGATGTTAAAACCAACCTACGCAACCTGCGTGATCTGGTTTATGTCTTTTTGGGCGTAATAGAGAGCTGGTTCTTGTTAAGACGTCTAAAACCGGATGTTATCTTGCTGAAGGGTGGTTTTGTGGGTGTTCCGATTGGCTTGGCCTGCCGACATAAGTATCCGCTGGTAACGCACGATTCCGATGCCATACCGGGCATGGCAAACCGTTTGGTGAGTCGCTGGGCGACCTACCATGCTACTGGTATGCCGCCGCAATACTACAAATATCCAGTCCAAAAAATGCGCTACACCGGTGTTATTGTCAGCGATAACTACCAAAAAGTAACCGGTAAGCTCCTACAACAATACCGTCGTGACCTGGATTTGCCGGCGGACGCGCAGGTGTTGATGATCACCGGTGGCAGTAATGGTGCCCAAAGCATTAACTTAGCCCTGGCTGATTTTGCCGCCGATCTGTTCAAAGCCATGCCCAAACTTCATATTATTCATCAGGTTGGCGTTGGCAACGAAACTGTTTATGGTGATTACACTAACAAACGTCTGCAGGTCCACGGTTTAATGCCTTACGGCGACCTTTATAAGTACAGTGGTGCCGCCGATGTGATCGTAACGCGGGCTGGTGCCAACACCATTGCCGAGTTTGGCATTCAAGCCAAAGCCTGCATCATTGTTCCTAATCCCTTACTAACCGGTGGTCATCAAACCAAGAATGCTCAGTATCTAAAGGAAGAAGGTGCCGCTCTGATTTTGGACCAAGACCAGCTGGTGTCTAACCATGGGCACGCCTTAAAAGAAGCCATCACCGATCTGTTAAGTGACCAAAAAAAGCGTCACGAATTGGGGCAAAAGTTGCACCGCTTGGCCGTGCCAGAGGCGGCACTAAGCTTGGCGCAATTACTAGTCGCGGTCGCTAGCAAGCGGGCAGGGGAGAAGTAGGCCGATGTCGGGACGACAAGAACGTAACCCCGGTCAGCCTAAGAAACGTGTATTTTCTTACAACACTAATCAGACTATCCGGGCAACTGATACTTCACGGCCACAACCGGCCAAAAAGAGCTCCAAGGGTGGTTCGTTTTGGGACAAGACCTGGGTTCGTAACTTTCCTTCGATAGTCGCCCTAGTCGCCGTTACGGTGAGTGTGCTGTATTGTTTGGGTCTGACCACCAACCCCAAGGTGGTTGTTTCGGCCAATAGCCCACAAGCCATTGTGCTGCGCGACAAAGTCGACTACGAAGTTGGTGCCCAGAAGATTCTTAGCCAATCGCTACTTAACCGGACTAAGTTCACTGTTAACACCGGTAGTTTCGAAAAAGCCTTTCGAGCCGAATTTCCCGAAGTCGATCAAGTTTCATTGACGCTACCACTAGTAAGTCGCCGGCCAATTGTAACGCTCAGTATTGCCCAGCCGCAGATTATCCTCACGGCAAACAGCCAGGCCTATGTGTTGGATAAGCGTGGTACGGTGATAATGCCAGCTAAGGAGTTGAGCTCCACTGTACGGGCCACCTTGCCAGTGGTTAATGATCAAAGTGGCCTAGAAGTTGCCACCGGTAAGACCGTCTTGCCGGCCGAGGATGTGCAGTTTATAACAGAGGTGGTTGCCCAGCTAAAAGCTAAACAAATTGCCATCGAAAGTATTACTCTGCCCAAGGTTGCCCAACAGATCGACGTTAAGATTGCCGGCCAGCCCTATTATGTAAAGTTCAGTGTTAATTCGCAGGCTAGGGAAGCAGTAGGCACCTTTTTGGCAACCAAGAAGAAGTTAGAAGAAACCAAGGTCACACCGGCTCAGTACATTGACGTTAGGATACCGGGCCGAGCTTATTATCTGTAGCTGCTGTGCCCCCCTAGTCCACCACTCTTCTAGTTCGCTTTTTGTTCACATACCGTTCCATGACTCGTTTGTGAAAAAAACTATACCACACTGCACAAAAGGTAATAAGTCAAATTTACTGTATTTTGCGGCAGAGCGGGGGAAAGCTAGTAAAAATATGGAATAGAAGAAAAAGCAAATATTTGCAAATAGAGCTGTGGAAAAGTCAAATCGTTGTACGAATTATGTGTGGATAACTTGGGAGTGATAAAGCGCACAGTAGCAGTCAGGTTAGCAAGATAAAGGAACTGTCAGGTCGTGACAGGCGCGTGCACGCTAAGACTTGACGTTAGCAGCGTAATTACCGAATAACTCCCCTATAGAAGAGGTATAGCCAACCATTCTATAACCCAATATATTAGTCGTAAAATATACATTGTGCGACATGAAGTATGTGACTGGATTGGTTCTACTACACCCACACTCTGCGCCATTTCTGCCACTATTATTTCGAATTTAAAAATTTGTTTTTATTATTTCCCTGGCACCCCCCACTATGGCGCTAAATTATGCGAGTCTGTTCAATACTCCACTACTACCTAGTACTATTGCGTGTTCGCAAAATGTTCAGTTTTTGTGTGAACGGTTATTTTGGGGTTTGGCGGCAGAGACGATGCTTAGTGATACCACTTTTCGGGTTCGAAGTGATCCAAAGCCCTTTCTAGCTGCTCTTCTGGACTAAGCAGGGGTCGTCCCCTTTTGCGTTGCTGTGCCCGTCGCTTACAATACATTGCTAATGTTTGCAGAAAGACGGTTGTGTCGACTTCGGAGTGTTCGGCAGTGCTAAGCAGTTGTTCGATTGTCTCGGCAGATAAAAGGTCAACCTCTCCGTTGGGGCCTTTACTGGCGCAACTGGCAACCGCTTCTATGACGGCCGACCAGTAAATCCTGTCGGGATGATCGGGGTTTTCGGGTAACTCGTCTAAATCATAAAACAGTGCAAGATGGTCACGGGCGTGGTCTTGGGTAGACCACATAAAGTCATCGATATCGATGACCATGTCGGTGATTGGCTCGGGATAGGCTTCAGGCATTGGTGGTGGCTCCTTGGTTAGTTTGCTGGTAGGCGTCGTGGCCGATTTCGTTCATTGAGTCATGCCAATGCGAGGTGACGCCTTGGAGGTCGACACCCCAAGAGTGGGCATCTTGATACCAGCCGTAGCCCCGAATTGCCGAGGCTGCCTCGACACCAGCGTTTTGAAGGAGGTGGCCGGCGTAAACCAGTGTCATGCCGCTAGAAACGTGTTGATCAACGACACAGACATGTTCCTTGCCGTCAGTGAGCGCGGCTAGGCGCTCTGATTCGGCGGCACTGACGGATTTAGCCCTACCGTCACTGAACCATTTCGACAGCCGACTGTCGGCTTGTATGTAGCCAAGGTCTGGAGTCGACCAGCCGGCGGCTTCATGGAACCCGCGCACGGCATCAGCAACCGGTACGGCAGAGTAGGCTGTAAACAGATATAGGTCGGGCGATGTCTGTAGGTCAGGATGTATGGCATCAGGGGTAGTTGTTACCTGTTCCATCTGACCGGTAAAGGTAGTGTCAATATCGGGGTGAAAAAGATCGAACAAAGATAAATCAGGTGCAAATAATGTCGTGGCAACACCACCCTGCTCGACACGATATGATGATGAACGCAGCATGCCGGGGCGGGCTTGTTCGGGGCGTTTTGGGGTTCCCATTTGAGCTACCCTAGTCGGCTAAGGCGTAGGTGGCTTTGGCGACGCGCTTGAATTGGGGTTTGCCCTGGAGGTTCAGCAAGATGGTGGTTTCTTTGACGTGACGGCTTTTAAGGACACGCTTGACGATTTCGTCACGGTGCAGTGGTTCACCGGCCTTCTTAAGAACTTCGGTGATGATGTCGGCCACAGTTCCCTTCTCGTAGCCCCATTCCTTGAGTGCGTAGATGCCACGACCAATTAGAACGAAACGGCCGTCTTTGATCAGCTCGTTGTGGATGGCTTGGGTGGTAACATCTTTGCGCTTGAATTCGGACTTCTTGATGGCTTCGGAGATGTCGTTAAAGTGGAGGGGCTTCCCTTTTTCGTAGAGGATGACGTAGATTTTGTCGCGGATGTTCTTGGGGTTGACCATTGGCCACTTAATTAGACCCCAGCGACCGTTGAGGGTAGCTAGTTTTTTGCTGGTGCTGGCCAGAGCGGCCACGTGGGCTTGATCACTGTCTTTAACGGCGGTGGCTACCTTGTCGATAGTGGTTGGTTCGGCGATCTTTTTAATGGCGTCGATAATCTTGGTGACTTGGTCTTTCATTTGCTTTTCGGTGTGCAGTTTGGCTAGGCCAACAGCGTGGTGGAAGTGATCGTTTTCGTCGATAACGGCCAGGCTGGGGCACAATTGGGTAAGAAATGACACGCGGGCCTGATCGGTGCGGCTATTGTCTTTGGTGAGGCGGGCGCTAAGGTCGCTAACGCGGCTGACGCCACCGGTTTGCTCGAGTTCACTGACAAAGCGACTTTGGACATCATTGATGTGCGGCAGGTCTTTTTCGGCAGTGGCCTTGAGGCGAGTAATTACCGACTTTTCGAGTTGGCGCACCCGTTCGCGGGTAATGCCTAGGAGTTCCCCAATTTGTTCAAGGGTTTCTTTGCGGTCGAACAGGCCAAAACGACGCGAGATAATTTCGCGTTCACGTTCGCGCTCAATGGTAGCCAGAATATCGTTGATAATCTGTTCAATCTCGAGGGCGGTCGGGTTTTGTTCTGGCATGGTCTCTTCCTTCTTCTTACAAGTTTTATGGGTAAGTGATTGTCTGTTCCACCGAAGACATTACTATGATTATAAAACGAAAGTTTTTAAAAGTCAAACATAGTGTTGCTATGAACTTATTGTAGCAGTAAATGGACAGTTCTGCAGAAAAAATGTTGTAGAATATTGCGAGATAATAACTCCCCCAGATAGCAAGCTGGGGATAACTTATTTCTTCTTGGCAGGTTTGCGTTTGAAGTTGCGGCGGCCCTTGCCTTTGGCGGGAGCGTCGGCTAGTAACTGCTTGCATTCGGCTTCGGTGAGCTTGGCTGGTTCTTGGTCTTTGGGGATCTTGGCATTCTTCTTACCATCAGTAATATAGGGGCCATAAGGGCCGTTGATGACATCGATGCCACCCTTGAAGCGCTGGATGTATTTGTCGGCCTCTTTCTGGAGTTTTTCGGCGTAGGCGGCTTGAGCGTCTTTTTCGGAGATAGTTAGCGGGTCGTGGTCTTTAATTGATACAAACAGTTTGCCGACTTGAATATAGGGGCCAAAGCGGCCGATGTTGGCTTTGATTTCTTGGCCGTCGGGCGTGGTGCCAACAGTGCGTGGTAGCTTAAACATCTCCATGGCCTGCTCGAAGGTGACATCTTCTAGGGTGGCGTTGGCTGGCATTGGAGCGAAACGCGGTTTTTCGTCGTCTTCGGCCTCGCCGATTTGCAGCATTGGGCCGTAGCGACCGTAGCGGGCAATTACGGGTTTACCGCTCTTGGGGTCGGTGCCGAGCTTGCGGGCTTGCGAGGTTTCTTCGCGGCTGACGTTGGCGGAGGCTTCGACCAAGGGGTGAAACTTCTTATAAAAGTCGTCTAGCATCTTCTGCCACGACTCTTTACCGTCGGCGATGTCGTCAAAGCCCTGCTCGGCTTTAGCAGTAAAGTCGTAGTCTAGGATCTGGGCAAAATGCTTCACCAAGAAGTCGGTGGTCATGTCGGCGATGGGTGTTGGTACCAGCTTATTGCGGTCGGCTCCAGTAACTTCGGTGCGCTCGGAGGCGGTGATCTTCCCCTTCTCTAGCACCAAAGCCTCAACGGTGCGTTCGCGACCTTCTAAATCGGTCTTTTCGATGTAGCCGCGGGTTTGGATGGTACTAATGGTTGGCGCATAGGTGCTCGGGCGGCCGATACCTAGTTCTTCTAACTTCTTCACTAGGGCGGCTTCGGAGTAACGGGCTGGTGGTTTGCTAAAGCTCTGCTCGGCCGTCATGACGTGCAGCGGTAGTTTTTGACCCTTGTCGACCTCTGGCAGTAAGGTGTCATCCTTGCCGCCACCGTATACCTTTAGGTAGCCGTCGAACTGTAGGACTTCGCCCTTGGCGACAAAGGCTGGCTTAACAGTGCTAGGCTGAATAGTGATTTCGCTACGCTCTAACTGGGCCGGTGTCATTTGGCTGGCTAGCGTTCGACGCCATATAAGCTCGTACAGCTTAATTTGCTGGGCATCGTCACCGAGGCTGGTTTTAGCGAAGTTCGTCGGTCTAATGGCCTCGTGAGCCTCCTGGGCGCTACTATTCTTGGTCTTAAAGCGGCGTTGCTGGTGGTATTTGGCGCCATATTCCTTGGTAATGTAGTCACCAGCGGCCTGAATAGCCTGTTCGGCCAGATTGGTGCTATCGGTACGCATGTAAGTGATGTGACCGTTTTCGTACAGGCGTTGGGCCAGTGTCATGGTTTGCTTAACACTGTAGCCGAGCCTACGGGCGGCTTCTTGTTGCAGGCTACTGGTGGTAAACGGTGCACCTGGGCTACGTGTGCTGGGCTTGGCGGTAATGTCGGTAACGGTGTAGTCAGCCGGTGTAACATCTTCTAAAAACTTTTGGGCTTCGGGTTTAGTATTTAGTTTTTGGGTGAGTTCGGCCTTGAGTTCGGCGCCTTTCACATCGAATAAGGCAGTTACCTTATAAGACGTGACGGCTTCGAAGGCCTTGATTTCGCGTTCGCGTTCGACAATTAGGCGAACTGAAACTGATTGGACGCGGCCGGCGCTTAAGCCGGTGCGAACCTTTTTCCAGAGGACAGGCGATAGTTCGTAACCGACCAGGCGGTCGAGGATGCGGCGGGCTTGTTGGGCATCGACGAGTTGCTGGTCGACGGTGCGCGGCTTGTCGATGGCGGCCAGAATAGCTGGCTTGGTGATTTCGTGGAAGACGATGCGCTTGGTAGTTTTAGGATCGAGCTTGAGGGCGTGAGCCAAGTGCCAGGCAATCGCCTCCCCTTCGCGGTCTTCATCGGATGCCAGCCAAACGGTGGCTCCTTTGGCGGCTTTGCGCAACTCGGCCACGACCTTCTTTTTGTCGGCGCTGACTTCGTAAGTCGGCTCGAACTTATTGGCAATGTCTATATTAAGACCCTTTTTAGGCAAATCACGAATGTGGCCAAAACTACTTTTGACCTGATAGTCGCTTCCAAGATACTTTTCTATAGTCTTGGCCTTAGCGGGACTCTCGACGATTACTAAATTTTTAGCCATATGCGTGATGTCTAGTATACCTTATGTTTAATTGTTGTCTTTTACTGCTTAAGACCGTCTTGAGCCTGACTCGACCCTGATTTGAGCCGACAAAGCGTTAGCCTACGGTAATTCGGCTGTTTTGGCAAGAATTTTGTAACTACGGCGGTGCAAATGACTGGCATATCCCCCAGCGCTGTGGTCCGATGTGCTTGATTTTGCCGTCACCCTCGAGCTTACCGATGATCTGATTGAATTCCACAATATTAAGCTGAGCCCTGTTCATGGTGGCTTCATAGATTTGTTGATTCCGGCTAGTACCGGCTTGAATGATGTCGATTACTATCTGTTCTTGGGTTGTTTCGCCCTTGGGCGGCGCCAGTGGTAAACTGGCCTGTTTATTGAATTGCTTAATGACTTGTTGGGCGTCGGTGATTAGCTGGGCGCCGCTGGCGATAAGCTGGTTGGTACCGCTGCTAGTAGGGCTAAAGATGCTGCCCGGGACGGCCATAATTTCTTTGCCGTCGTCGAGCGCAAACTGGGCGGTGTGCAGGCTGCCGCTTTTTTGGGTGGCTTCTGGTATGAGTACGGCCTGAGCCAGCGCGGCGATGATGCGGTTCCTTTGGATGAAATGGTATTTGTGCGGGCGCATCGTGCCGGGGTGCTCACTAACGATGGCGCCGCCCTCTTTGATGATTCTTTCAGCTAACTGCTGGTGACTAGCTGGATAAATGCGCTCGATGCCGCTGGGGATTACGGCGATAGTTACGCCCTTGGCCTCGACGCAGGCCTGATGGGCATGGCTGTCGACTCCCAGCGCCAGACCACTGATGATGGGTATATTGGCCCAGGCAATTTCGGTTACCAGCTGGTAAGTTACTTGTTTGCCGTAGTTGCTGATGTTGCGGCTGCCGACCACAGCTAGCCCGCCTTGCTTAAGTATCTCGGGGTCGCCTTTGACGAAGATTTCTAGGCATTTTTGATCGAGGTTACGCAGACTTTGTGGAAAATCTGGATTATAGCGCCCTAGATAATGAATTTTATGAATGTTTGCCACTGCGCCGAGACTCCTTATATTTGTTGCCTCGGCGGGTTTAAATGCAGTTTAACACGAGCAATTTGTTATGCCCGGGATTCGGGTTCAATTATTAACTTTTGTTAATCAGTTTGTGTAGGATTGCCTCAAACTGAACAAAATACGAATGGGTTTCCACAAGTGCGGTTAGGGTGCTCCACATATTTGACAGGATTATTAAGTAATATCATTAACTTAGTTAATAACTTTATTAACTAAG
>CAZVKH010000003.1:0-85582 GCA_964627095.1 uncultured Candidatus Saccharibacteria bacterium | reverse complement strand
TGCGCCAGCTCGACGAAACTAAAGATGACTTTATTAGCATGGCCTCGCACCAGCTGCGCACACCGCTGACCTCTGTTAAGGGCTACGTTAGCATGGTGCTGGATGGTGATGCCGGCAAGGTGTCTAGTCAGCAGCAGAAGCTGCTCGACCAAGCCTTTATTAGTTCGCAGCGCATGGTCTACTTAATTGCCGACCTGCTTAACGTATCGCGTCTAAAAACTGGTAAGTTCGTCATCGAGGCTAAGCCAACCAACCTGGCCGAGATTGTCGAGAGCGAAATGGATCAGCTCAAGGAAACCGCCAAGGGGCGGGGTCTTAAGCTCGAATATAAGCAGCCGAAGGGCTTTCCATCACTTAATCTTGATGAAACCAAGATTCGTCAGGTGATCATGAACTTTACCGACAATGCCATTTATTACACACCAAGCGGTGGTACGATCAACGTAAATCTAGAAGACAAACCAGAAAGCGTTGAATTAACTGTAGTCGACAACGGGATTGGTGTGCCCAAGAACGAGCAGCACCACTTGTTTAATAAGTTCTATCGAGCCGGTAACGCCAAGAAGGCTCGCCCTGACGGAACCGGTCTAGGCTTATTTATGGCTCAAAAAGTGGTGGTTGCCCAAGGCGGTGCCATTATCTTCCATAGCGAAGAGAACAAGGGCAGCACCTTTGGCTTTAGCTTCCCTAAGTCCAAACTCCTCGTTAAGTAGCGCATAGCGCTTGTGCTTTACGCCCAGTATGTCATAAGATATTGACATCTGATAACTTTTATGGTAAATTGTGATAGTAAAATTTATCTGAGGAGATAAGGTATGACTGAGATTAATTGGGACCAAGGTATGCCAGCAGCTCCACCAACTGCTGAACATGCTCGTCCACCCCTTGTAGGTGAGCCAGCTGGCGCACCTGTTTATGGCGCTCCAGAACAGGCTACGGCCATTTTAACGAGTGGTCGTGTAAAAAAAGGCCTGGCAGCATTTGCTGGTTTAGCTGTGTTTGCTAGCGGTAGCGTTGTGGCAGCCAATATTATGACTGGCGGCGAAAGCGGATCGGCTAGTTCACTACCCGACGTAGCTTTGGCACAAGAAGGCGACTTTGAAGCCTGTGCTGGCGAAGCCCTCACTAATGGTGCTTACGAAGCTTCATTAAACGTGCAGACTCCTGGTGACTTACACCGCGAGCCAGCCGAGACTCTAAAAGACACTCCATCGTTAAACGAATATTTGTTTGGCGGCGAAGGTGTGGCTTGTAACTCGGCTATCACGCTGGCAGTTATCAAGACTTCTGTATTGAGCTTAAACGGCCAAGGCGCTGCCGAAGCCCGTGGCTTTGATGTCTTTGCAAGCGTCGACGAGCAGGCTCAACACTATGTTGAAACCCCAGCTGACGCCCTAGAAGATGCCGACAAGCTTTCGGCTTACATTCAAGTTGCGGCCGCTCTTAACTCAGAAGAGGTCAAAGGCACTTACCTAAAGGTAGTTGGTGTTCAAGATGGCGAAATCGTAAGAGCCGAAGTTGCTCCAACCGACGTCAACTTTGCTAAAGAAACCGTCTTTATCATTCGCACTGTTGGCGATAACGGCGATATCACTAATCAGATTTTTGTCTTTGACAAAGAAACCGGCCAAATTTATCTCCTCGAAAATATTGGCTTAAACGAACAGCAGCCTGAACCAGAAGCTCAAGACCAAGAAGGTAACACCGGCGGTGGTTCTGGTGATAGCGAAGGCGAAGGTGGTGGTAGCGAAAAAGATAAACACAATGGTAAAGAAAATGGCTGTAATGGCTCATGTGGTAGCGGTAGTAACACCTCTGGCAACGGTACCGGTCAAGGTGCTGGTGGCCAAGGTGGTGGTCCTGGCGGTCAGTGTGGCGGTGGCTGTGGCACAACTGGTACAACCCCATCGGGCGGTCCAGAAGAGACAACTCCTCCTCAGACAACGCCTAACGAAGGTCCTCCAGATACAACGCCTAACGAAGGTCCTCCAGACACCAGCAAGCCTCCGGTATATCCTCCAACAACCGTGAAGCCTCCAGTAACCACAATCCCTAAGGGTGAAGAACCTAAGGACGAAGACGCTCCTAACTAAGGCGCATAAAGGAAAATACTATGACTATATTTACGCAACTATCAAAGAAAATCAGCACTGCAGCAGCTAGTCTGCTCATGGTTGGTATGATCTTGGCGCCGATGAAGGTTAATGCTTTGAGCATTCCTTATACCGGCGAAAACACTCCACCAGCACCTTACCCGGCCTTTAACGTTTTTACTGGTACGCCGTACAATGGCGACGAAAGTGACTTCTTGCGCGGCAAGGTAGCCGGTGACACTGGTGACTCAAAGAACGTAGTCGACACCGCCTGCCAAGACGGTACTCGCTTTACGCTTCGTGTGTATGTACACAACGGTGCTTCACAAGACCTCAACAATGGCGGTAGCGGTCCAAGTGTGGCTCATGACGTTAAGGTTAAGGTTGGTGGCGTAACTGGAACTGGTACTAACTTTGTGCCTAACGCTACCATTACTGCCAGCAACGCTGGTACTGTAGCCGACGACATGCGCATTAACTGTACCAACGGTTCACAGGTAACAATGAGCTATGTAGCTGGTTCTGCAAAGCAGTACAGCAAGCCAAGTGGTACCCAGGCTGTCAGTGACAGCATTGTTACTACCGGCGCGCCGATTGGCACCATGACTCCAGACGGTAATGTTTGGGGCTGTTGGGACCAACGCGTTTATGTAACGCTGGATGTTCAGGTCAAGAAGGTAACTCCTCCACCCGTTGTATCGGAAGGTTCATGTAAAGTTGCCGACCTAACTACAGCCGATAACCGCAAGGTTACTGTTACCGTCACTGGCCAAACTAACAATGCCACCATTGTTGGTTACGAAATTGACTTTGGTGATGGTACTAAGTCGAACAAGCAAACCGATACTCACACCTATGCTAAAGATGGCACTTATACCATCGTTACTAAGGTTCAGGTTCGCTATGCTGATGGTCGAACCGAATGGAAGACCGCGACCGCTTGTACTAAGCAGGTCACATTTAAGTCAGGTGTTCCACCAACTATTGTGACACCTCCACCAACAACTCCTGTAACCGTAACTACCTTGCCAGCGACTGGTACAGGTAGTGTAGCCGCAGTATTTGCTGCTGCCACTGTCGCCGGTGCCATGGCTTACCGAGTCTTCATGGCACGACGCCTTAGTCGTCAGTAATTGCCTGTGGACAAGTGGCTAGCCAAAACATACCTTTTATGCTAAGCTAACCACAGAAATGAGCAATGACTGACCGCTCACTCTCGGTTCCAAAACAAGAAGCCCCCTCTAACCAGGGGGTTTCTTTTTCGCCTCTGTTATGGTACAATTTTGCGGTTGCAGCAACTGCACATGTGGCCTCATATGCCTCCGGCATATACACCCTTGTGCTCGACAATAAATGATTCATGCCGGCACAAATCATTTATGTCTGCGCCAAGGCCTCATCGTCTAACGGTTAGGACACCGGGTTTTCATCCCGGCAATAGGGGTTCGATTCCCCTTGAGGTCACCATAAGAGATTTTTGAGCGGAAGCAAGTTTGAATATCGGATTCACCCCTGTAAAAAAGGGTGTTTTTTGTGTTCCAGGATTTATTTCGTCGTAAGTTGGGGGTTTGTCAAAAATAGCACCGAAAAACTGAGCTTTCCTGACTGGATCAATCTGTTTTACAAGTAGTTCGTCGAGGTGTTCCAGGAAGTATCGTACTCGTTTCAGTATTGGCTGTATTTCTACAGGTCTTTCGTCCGCTTTTTTGATTTTTTGAGCCTCTAGAGCGATTATTTGCTCTTCGATTTTCATAAGCTCCTCCTCCATATATTTAAGTGCTGTTTGGTTAGTAAGCAATTTGATTTTGTGAACGGTAGCCTCTGCCTCGACTTTCAGTGCCTGTATACGCCCATCAAGGCTGTTCAGCTCCTCCTGTATGGTTTCTTGGCGTTTGCTGTACTCAGACTCAATTACGGACATAACTCGCTCTATCTGCTCCTGATCGACCTGTAGGTTGCTAATGAAGTCTAATATTCTGGCTTCCATTTCGGCTTTAGGAACACGGAAGTAGTGGCCGTGGTTACTGCAGTGATATGCCGGATAGCGTTTTCCTGACTTACCCGTTGAGGCACTCCCTAGTAGTGGACTGTTGCACTGAGGGCATAAAATAAACTTTCGGTACGGGAAGTCAGCATTTCTAATACCCTTATTTGTTAGGTGCTTAGGTGGTTTTTTGTTCTGAATAATATACTCGCCCTGATCATCCATAGTGATATAGCGCTTACCTCGGTTGGCTTTATTGAACAGATCAATAGGCACTAGTCCATCAAATGCACACTTAATAGGCTCTCCGTTTGTCCACTTCTCGACGTTAATGCCAGCATATATCGGGTTTCGAAGAAATTTTTGCATAGCTTTAACAGTTAACGGCGTACCTCCACGTTTACTTACGATACGTGTGCGGTCTTGTTTGCTGCGATAATACCGTAATCTTGATCGGTAGCCAGCATCGTTGAGCTTATCGACGATCTGCCGATCGTTTAGCAGCCTTTCGGCCCGCAATTCATACATTTTAATCATGTATTTGGATTCCTCTGGGTGGGGCTTAAGAATAGTTCTTTTGCCGTTCTTGGTCTCTATTTTCTCGCTCACAAAACCATAGGGTGGTTGGCGCATCCAGTAGCCCATGCGGGTATAGCGGATTTCAGCGCCGATCATACGGCTCATAATGTCGCGTAGTTCATCTTTCGACCGTTCTGCTTCTAAGATCTCAGACTTCTTGCTAGGGCTATACACGCTCCACTTGTACTCAAGGCCTAAGTGTTCAAGGGTGTTAACTTGTTCGGAGCTAATAACCCCGTAAATATCTATCAGTCGTACTTGGCTACTTTCCAGCTGATTCTTAAGCAGATCATATGACAACGAGCCACCACGGGTAAATCGATCAATCGACTTAATAATGAATAGTTGGATGCCGTTTTTTGGATCCTTACAGTAGTCTATAGCCTCCTGCATCGGCTGCTGCTCTTTACTGGCTGATTCCAAAAAGACAAAGAACTTTTTAATCACCAGCCCTTTATTGGCAGCAAATCGCTCGATCTGTTCCTTTTGGGCTTCTGGAGAATCACCGTCAGTACCTTGCTTGGTAGTAGACACCCGTATAGCGGCAACCGCGTTTATAGCGTTTACGGAGTCTTGCATAGCTCGCCTCTCCGTCGCTCCTCATCAACAATCTCAACAAGAATTTTGGCTAGGAGTTCTACGCGTTCTTCCTGAGATAACGTAAGAACGGGTGGTATCTTTTGCTTGTTCTTCGCACCTTTTGTTCTAGCCATTTTACCCTCTATATACCTACCTATATAAGGACAGTATACTACCTTATTTAGGACAGTTCAAGACATTAGCGTTGTAATATTTTATTACCTACCGATAAGCAATAAATATACAATTCTTAACAGATATAATAATGACTATTTACTATCTCTCTTATATACTTACGTATATGGATGCCCATAAAACTAAATTAAACAGCAAGCAAGTGCATCTCTTAAAGCTGCTCTTCAAATTCAGGTTTGCATCTGCTGAGTTATTAGCCAGACAAAAGAAAGTTAGTCCAAGATCGGTCAACAACACATTATCAATACTTATGGATCAAGGCTATATATCTCGGCGTTATGACAAGTCGTACAAGCTACTTGGGAAACCTGCTAGTTACTTTCTAGTCTCAAAAGGATTGAAGCTACTGCGTGATGAACATAGTTTGAGCCAAAAGGCTCTGCATCTTATGTACAAAAACAAATCACTGAGCCAAAGTTTTGTTGATCATAACCTAAACGTATTCACGGCTTGCCTTAACCTGCGTGAAGCTTACAAAGACACTTTCAGCATCTTCACTAAGTCAGAAACAGCTGAGCTGGACTACATGCCAGAAAAGCTGCCAGATCTCTACCTAAGCCGAAAAGAGCCGGCCGAAGACCAGCCAAACGAATACCTACTGGACATCTTCACCGACACCCAGTTCTTTATTATCAAGAAGCGCATAGATGCCTACGTTGAGCACTTTGAGTCCGGTGACTGGCCAAACAATCAATACCCAACCATCCTGATAGCCTGCCAGGATGCCAGAACCGAAGAAAAACTCCACAAACACATCCAAACGGCTCTAGATAACAACTATATAGACGAAGAGGATCTGAGGTTTATGACAACTTCAACGAAGTCTCTACTAGACGGAGCCACCAAAGATATCTGGACGGGTCAGAACAGTGGGCTAGCTCATCTGTAACATCTGATACAATAATCTCATGAACAAGCCAACTTTATATCTGATGGTTGGATTGCCTGGCTCAGGCAAAACAACACGTGCAAAAGAGATTGAGCAGGAACAAAATGCTGTCCGTTTTTCACCTGATGAGTGGGTTACTGACCTTTACGACCATAGGCTTGACCACGAACACCACGAGCAAGCCCGAGAACAAGTAGAAAGACTTCAGTGGCAACTAGGTAAAAGGCTCCTGACATTGGGGCAAAGTGTTATTCTTGAGAATGGCTTTTGGTCAAGAACTGAACGACAAAAGTATCGTGAAGAGGCTCAAGCTCTTGGAGCAATAGTAAAACTGGACTACCAAGATGTTCCTATTGATGAGCTCTGGCGAAGATCTTCTGAACGACCTGAAACCCAAGAAATCGGAATGCTTCACTTCACCAGAGATGACTTAGAGAAATGGGTCGCTACTTTCGAACCACCTACACAGGATGAATTAGAGTAACACATGGCAGATCTAGGACTTAAAAGCGGAACAGTTGAACTTGTTGAATACAATGCAAACTGGCCAAAAATATATGAGCTTGAGGCAGAAAGTTTACGCAAAGCACTAGGCATAGATGCTGGACGTATTGAACATGTTGGCAGCACGTCTATTCCTAACATGCCATCAAAGCCAATTCTTGATATAGCTGTTCTTGTGGACTCGTTGGATATTGCTGAGGACTGGAAAGATCGCCTAGCCAAAATAGGCTACTGGTATAAAGGAATAGAGCCTGACCTGCCAGATCGCAGATTTTTTGCTAAGGGGCCAAGAGAAAAGCGAACAGTCTACTTACACATCGTAAACAGCCGCGAATTTGAATCGCTACTGAAGTTTAGAGACCGTCTGAGAGATAACGCTTCTCTAGCAGAAGAGTATGCCACCTTAAAACGAAGCCTAGCGACCAAGCACAAAGACAATCGAGACATATACACACGTTCAAAGAATGACTTTATCAGAAGTGTTATTAAAGATTAGTTTGAGCCTTTTACCGCCATGATCAGGGCGAGTAACTAGTCTTGGTTATTCTCTATAACCTCAACCCAGTTGATGCGGTGAAACGCTGTACTGAGCAGATCGCTCCACATACTAGCGCCACCAGCTTCGTCAGCAAGCTGTTCACGCAGCTGCTGCTCGAGCCAATCAGCTCGAGCAAAGTCACTGTCACCAGTCCTCAGCGCTTCCATGAGCAGTGCGTAGCTGCCTTGGTCATTGGTTAACCAAAGACTGGCTAACCACGTTTCACGGTTGCTCCAACCGTTGTAAGTTGATGTTTGTTCTAGCATGTCTGCCTCCTTTACTTTATGTAACAGGCATACAAACAATCCCAAGAGGCTCCGCTGGCAAGGTGGAGACTTTGTACTACCTTGCTAGTGGAGTTTGGGATGTACACTCAAAAGCCTACGTAAAGTAAGAGTTATCCACATAACAGATTAGCAATGTAATCATTTCTTAATATTTCAAGTGCGGCGAGGCATACAATTTTCATGTATACTACATTTATCAATTGCATAACCGTAATAGAAAAACGAGGGTAACCATGTCTAAGAAAACACTTAGTAAGCCAAAATTAGTTTCACTGTTCTCTGGATGTGGCGGACTTGACCTTGGCCTTGTGCAAGCTGGCTATCAAGTAGTGTGGGCTAACGATTTTGACCACTGGTCATGCAAAACATATGCGAAAAATTTCGGTGATCACATTGTCGAAAAAAGTATTACGGATATAGACTTCAATGACATTCCTGACTGCGACATTATGACTGGAGGGTTCCCTTGTCAAGATTTCTCGATGATCTCTAAGCGTGGCGGTCTAGAAACAGACAGAGGCAACCTATACAAATACTTTGTTAAGGCTGTTGAGACTAAGATGCCTAAGGTCTTCATCGCAGAAAACGTAAAAGGCCTCATAACCGCTAACGGTGGCAAAGCTATAGCCAAGATAGCTGAGGACTTCCGAGCAGTTGGATATGAGATAAATGTCAATCTTTATAACTTCGCAAAGTACGGTGCGCCACAACTGCGAGAACGAGTTCTAATTGTAGGCGTTAGATCAGATATAGATTTTGTATTTACTCCTCCAGAGCCCACGCACGGCCCGGGTAATTACGTTACTGCTGGCGAAGCACTGAAAGGTGTCGAGAAAGTGAAACACAATAACGAGCATCAGAGCATCATGCCGAGTACAGTTGAAAAGCTGAAACTCATTCCTGAGGGCAAAAACTTCACAGCAATACCTAAAGACAATCCACACTATGTTAAAGGCATGATCAGTCACGTTTATCGCAGGCTACACAGAGACGAACCATCAACAACTATCATCGCTGGTGGCGGTGGTGGCACTTGGGGTTATCACTTCGAAGAACATCGCCCACTTACAAATAGAGAGCGTGCCCGATTATTCGGCTACCCTGACGATTTTGTGTTTGAAGGCTCAATCACCGAAGTTCGTCGGCAAATAGGAAACTCGGTGCCTCCAGTGGCCGCTAAAGTTGTGGCTGAGCACCTAATGCCGGTGTTTGAGGCTAAGAGGCGCGTAGAGGGCTTAGCATCTGTTAAAGAACGTAGTAAGATAGAAAGTGGTGTAAAACTTAACCTATCATTAGCTACGGAGTAAAGTGAGCTTACTGTATTCAAATTATCCACCGCTGAAAACCCAGTCCAGCACCTACCACGACACCTTCAAAGAATTAATCGAAGTTGCCGATAGACTTAATATTGCCACAGGTTATATCTCAGCCGATGCTGTAGTTGATTTGCGGAACATCATTGAAATTAATGGTGGGCCTTTCATACAGCTCAATATCGGCATGCACTATTTCGAAGGATTATCCGTACAGCAAAAGCAAGCCCTTGAAGATCTAGACCAGCTTCTACGTCAAAAAGACCTTGGTGGCGTATATATGGTGGTAACTTTTCCGTTTCACGGAAAGCTAATGAGCTTTTCTAAAGACGGCGGTAACATCGGATCGTTAATTGGCTCATCCAATCTAACGAACATTATTGAGAACAAAACCAACCGCCAATACGAGGTAGATTATCTTCTTGAGAATGGCGACGCAGACGAGGTCAATGACTTTATATCGAAGCTGAACGAGGTTGCAACAACACCCTTTGCTGAAGCTGACGTAAAAGTTGTTCAGTCTAAGAACACCCTACTGAATGACCAGTATGGTGTGGAGAAAGTAACCGATGAAACCGTAAAGCTAGTATCAGCAAACATTGACCCTAGCGTTAGCTTTACCATAGCTCTTAAGGCAGACGACGCGACCAGGAGTAACCTCAATACCTTTAATGGAAAAGGACGTGAGAATAAGCAGAAGTTTGTTATGCCTCGCTCTTGGTATGAGGTTGAACTGATTGTTCCTAAGTCTGTTACCTCATTGCCAGGCTATCCTCAATCGGACAAAGACGGTGACGGTGGTGTAATTGAGGTAATTACAGATGATGGCTGGGAGTTTACATGTAAGATTAGTGGCCAGAACAGTAAGAATCTACGTTCCGAAAAAGATCTCAAGATACTCGGCAAGTGGCTTAAAGGCAGACTAGAGCAAGCAGGCGCTCTAAAGACCGGCGAGCTTGTTACCTCCGAGACGTTCAGGAAGTATGGTCGTGATACGTTTACACTTTCCAAACTGCGAGATAGCGACAAGTGGTATATTGACTTCGGGGTTAGCAGATGAATCATGTAAATGAATATTTAGCGAGACTAGCAGAGAGTACACCTGAAGCAGTGGCTTCAGTTAGAGAGACAATTAAGTTACTCAACGATGAGCAGCTAGCCAAATTTACCTTTAAAGATCATGTGGTAGGTTTATTGCTTGGTCAAGTTCAGAGCGGTAAAACAGGTCAGATGTTTGGCGTTATGTCGGCAGCCGCTGATGCTGGTTTTGAACTATTCCTGGTGTTAACAAGTGGCATGACCGCACTTCAACAGCAAACCTTTGAACGCGCCATGCAGAGTATAGATACTTTTAATGTATGCGACGAGAAAGACGACGTTCGATTCTTTAGTAAGAAACTAAGACAGCCGACCGTCGTGGTTCTAAAAAAGAACGCTAGTGTGCTTAAAAAGTGGAAAAATCATCTAGCGTCGTCAGGTTACTGTACGGGACGACCTATATTCATTATTGACGATGAGGCTGACGCTACTTCACTTAATACCAAAGTAAATAACCCAGAACTTGATCAAAGTACCATCAACAAGCATCTCGAGGAGATTAAGAATCTCTGTACAAGTAGCTTTTATCTGCAAGTAACAGCAACGCCCCAGCCAATTTTATTACAAACCCTTGATTCAGGCTGGAAGCCAAGTTTTATCCATTACTTCCCACCCGGCAAAGGATACCTTGGGGGTTCCTTCTTCTACTCCAAGCCAAGACCCTTCACCAATATCTATACAGCTGACGACGAACTCAGTGAGCTACTAGAAACAGACGGTACCCCAGAGGGCCTTAAGTTGGCGGCGGAAACCTTTTTAGTAACATACGCTCATCAGTTCATAGCTGGTGCCAAAGTTTGCAACTTTCTCATTCACCCCAGTTCGCGTATTGATGACCATTCAGTACTGGCTCAAAAAACCGAAGCATACATAACCGATCTAGTATCAAACATAGATAGTCTCTGGGCGACAGAGAGGCTTACGATTGCATACGAGAGACTCAAGGAGTCTAAGCCAGACATTGTTGATTTCAATAAGATCGTTAACTACTTGAAGAGTAGCCACAAGATTCACTATGTGACTATGAACTCAGGTAAAGACAGCGAGGTAGCACCAAACATTGAGCAAGGCGCAAACATAATTGTTGGTGGCAACAGCCTGGGTCGTGGTGTTACCTTCAAGGGACTGCAAACGGTCTATTACTGTAGATCTTCAAAAAACCCTCAGGCCGACACCTTTTGGCAGCACAGTCGAATGTTTGGCTACGACCGAGATCCACTCCTCATGCGCCTGTTTATGCCACGAGCACTATTCAACCTATTCGCAGAAATTAACAGCTCAAACGAAGTACTTTACGAGCAGATCGAGCAAGGTAACTTAGATAAGCTACAGCTGATGTTCCCTCCAGGAGTACGGCCAACCCGTCCAAACGTTGTAGATCGTAGCAAGCTAGATGTGTTGGTCGGTGGAATCAACTACTTCCCGCCTAACCCAGAGCAGGATAATGAAGACCCTCTTGATGAGATGCTTGATCAGTACAGCGACAAAAAACCAACACACCAGATTACCTACGTAGAAGCGATGAAAATCCTGTCAGAGTTCAAAGAGGATCAGATCAACAACTGGAGTGTCCAATCATTCATATCAGCCTTACGCTCACTGTCATCAGAGAAAGGCTTTGTTGATGAAGTTACCCTTATTGTGCGCCGAGACCGCGACATCGGCATGAAGACCGGCACAATGCTTTCGCCAGATGATCGATCTCTTGGCAAACACATTGAAGATAGACCTGTGATTACTCTTTATAGGATTGTCGGTAGCCAGAGTAAGGGCTGGGACGGTAATCCGTTCTGGATGCCAAACCTTAAGCTACCTAAAGGCAAAGTGTTCTACACAAACACAGACTAACTAACCTGCATGCCAAAAAATAAAATAGCCCCCTTAGGGAGCTACTTTATTGCTGCAAATAGTAAAAACTATTTCCGCGGAAGACTTAACAAATTGTTAGCCTGAGATGCGTCTGCACGAGTCTGTAAGAAACGGATGTTGCCGTTATCTTTGATGTCGCAAATTGCTTTGTCGCCATCCTCAGATACATAGGCGTATGTGTTCTCTCTTTCGAGATAGCCAATAAACCATGCTCGTTCAAAGCCCTCTAGTACGCCACTGCTGTTGTTTGCCCAATAATGGCTAATTGCCTCATATCGATCATCGCCAGCTGGTTTCGTGATTGCCTGAATCCTGACTGCCATGTAACTATAGATCCTTCCTGTCCCGCTTTCTACCCTCCAGGCGCAACGCGGAATCTTAGCTGCGAAAGGATCGCTCATCACCTCGGCCCACCTCGGTGTGATTAGCTTGACATAATTATAGCACAGAAAGACAGAAAAAAAACAGAAAACACAACAAAAACGTGTTACAATGGTAATAATGAACCCAATTCAAGAGAAGATCCTTCTTCTTGCACGCACAATAGACCTCGATACAACCCGTAGAGTCGACCTTGTTGATTTGGTCGGATGTCAGTATCCGTCACAGATTACGCACCACATGAACCAGCTAGTTAAGTCTGGTGACTTAGTGCGTGTATCGGGTAGGTTAGTTCCAGCAATGAAAAGCGTTGCAGGATACATGACTATACCTGTTATGGGCGAAGCTGACTGTGGCGAAGCAACACGCTACGCTGATGGAAGGGTTGTCGACAGCTTGGTCGTATCGCCATCAGTTGTAAGAACAAAAAGGCCTGACCGTCTGTATGCCTTGATCGCCAGGGGAGACTCAATGAGTTCAGTAAATGTGAACGGTAAATCAATAGAAGATGGTGATTACGTAATTGTTGACAAGCTCGACGGTTACGAGCCACAGGATAACGACATTGTTATATCGAACATTGGTGGTTTGGCTAATGTTAAGAAGTTCAAGCGTGAGCCCGGGAGGATAGTACTTCTTTCCGACTCTCACAGACAACGAGACTTCTCACCAATATTTATTGATGAACATGATGACTACACGATTGAAGGCAGAGTGGTTGACGTCATTAAGGGTGTCAAGCAATAGAGTGAGAGGCGCTTTTAGCCACGCTTTGATTCCTCACGCTCTTTCTTGTCCTGCTCAATGATCTTCACTATACCCGGATTTTCTTTGCGTAAGAAGATCATCACGCCGTTGCCCGGAATGACGCGAGCTTTTAGTTTGCCCTGGCGTACTAGCTTCTTGAGCGTCATGTGGCTGACATCAAACTTGTATTGCAAGGTTGAGCTGGTAACGGACTTTTCGTGTTTATGGTCGCCAAAAGCGTAGCCAGGCACTATGCGCTTTTTGTGCGCCTCGTGGCAATCAAAGCACTGCTGACCCCATTTGTCGTAAAACATGTCTCCATGCACTGAACGACCACATAACATGCAGTTTCTACCCTTGCCAGGAAACGTAAAGCCACCAGGCTCTTGCTCTAGGCGTTTCTTGCGTGCGCGTTCCTGCTGATCAATTTGAATGAGTATGTCAAAGAAGCCAACGAGGTTATTAGCAGACCGCCGCGCTTCAGCCCGATCGTTATATTCGGTGCCTTGTTCCTTTGAAATCTTAATAAACTCGTCGAGTGAGTCATCTGATACGTTAACCATAAGCCCTCCTAGTGGATAATTTACTACAGTTTGCTATCATACTGTAGTAGAGAGGCTTGTGTACCTTGCGAGAGGACAGATAGTCTCTCTTTTAAATCCTGCAGCTAAAGATCATTAGGGTATAGCCTAAGGGAACAAGCAGGCACTTTACTATGGTTGCCGACAAGCAACATGTAGTATAAATAATACCAGATCATACTCGTCGCAATGACGTTCGTCTTAGCAGCTGTGCATTTATAGCCACTACGACAGTGGAGACTGACATTAGTATCGCACCAAGTGCAGGGGCAAGTATTATACCCGCTCCGTAAAATACCCCAGCAGCCAGAGGGATTGCGAACACATTATAGCCAGTAGCCCAGACTAGGTTCTGGGTCATTTTCTTATATGTCGCTTTTGAAAGATTTATCACCTTTACTACATCTTGTGGGTCGCTTTTCACGAGGATTATGTCTGCCGACTTAATAGCTACATCAGTACCAGCACCTATAGCTAAACCTATGTCTGCTTGAGTAAGAGCAGGTGCATCATTGATGCCGTCTCCAACCATTGCAACCTTTTGTCGGTTTTTCTGTAGTTCTTTGACTTTAGCAGCTTTGTCTTCGGGTCTAACTTCTGCAAAATATTGGTCCAAGCCTAGTTGCTTTGAAACGTATGCTGCAACTTCATCAGAATCGCCAGTAATCATAGCCGTCCTAATGTTCATCTCTCGTAGGGTTCTAATCGCTTGCCTTGATTCATCTCTCACAATATCTGCCAGCCCCAACGCACCGATTACTTTCTTGTTCGAAATTAGGTACACTTCGGTTTTACCCTCTTTAGCAGCTTGCTTAACGGCTTTGGCTATTTCAGTAGGGATCGTAAGCTTATTTTCTTCAATATAACGGTAGCTGGCTGCAATGTATACATCGTTGCCATGCAGAGTTCCTTGTACACCTAAGCCAGGTAAAGCCTTAAAGTTAGTAACCTTATCAAGATGCACATTGTCTTCTTCTGCTTTACGTACAATTCCTTTGCCAACAATATGTTCGCTGTTCTGTTCAAGACTGGCGGTAAGATGCAAAACATCTTCATTTGAATAGCCTTTTGTCGCCCATACGTCAGTAACGCCATGTTCCCCTTTGGTTAGTGTACCCGTCTTATCAAACAAGACCCAGTCTAGCTTCCGTGCTGATTCAAGCGCTAATCTTTTACGTACCAACAAACCGTTCTTTGCAGATAGCGTAGTAGAGATTGAAACAACTAACGGTATCGCCAAACCAAGTGCATGAGGACAAGCAATAATCAGAACTGTTACTGACCGCTCTAGGGCGAAGTTCATATCTTTAGCAACTAACCAGTAAATGAAAGTAATAACTGCGGTGACTATTGCCACTATAGTTAGGTAAAAGGCTGCTTTATCGGCCAATACTTGCACATTAGATTTTGAGGTTTGTGCTTCGGCGACTAGTCGCATTATTCCTGCGAGTGCTGTATCGTCACCAAGCTTTGTAATTTTAACTGTTAAAGAACCGTCCTGATTTACTGTACCTGCCACTACCTCATCATCTACAGTCTTACTAACTGGTTTTGACTCGCCAGTAATAGCAGCTTCATCTATTGATGAACTACCGTCTTTTATTACGCCGTCAATCGGTATTCTTGTTCCTGGTCTTACAAGCACTAAGTCGCCAACAGTTAGCTCACTGACTAATACTTGTTTTGGCTTACCATTAACTAACTTTTCAGCCTTATCTGGCAGTAGCTTTGAGATAGCGTCTAAAGTATTTTCTGCTTTCGCCACCGATGCCATTTCAAGCCAATGCCCTAGTAACATTATTGTTACTAGGGTTGCAAGTTCCCAGAAGAAACCCTCTCCCTCAATGAAAAACTGAGTGGCAACGCTATAGACATAGGCCGTTATGATTGCCAAGCTGATGAGTGTCATCATGCCAGGTAATCGAGCCTTTAGTTCGCCAATCGCACCTTTGATGAAAACCATACCGCCGTAAAAGAAGATGACTGTACTCAAAACAAACGGGACATATTGTGAGCCTGGAAAGTCTGGCGGTGTGAAGCCGAGCCAATGCTGTATCATCTCGGAGTACATAAGCACAGGTATGGTTAAAATTAAGGAAAGCCAGAACTTATCCCTAAACATTGCAACAGAATGACCTGCGTGCTTGTCGTGTTCTTGGTGTTCTTCGTGATGTTGCGTGTGGTGCGAGTGGTCCATTAGCTCGCTCCTGGCTCTGGACTTTTGCCTATATTGGCAAGGTAGTATTCAATTATCTTAGCTTCATCAAAACTCTCAAACGACTGACTGCGAGTCCACGATGACATTACTATCGGTGCCTTATTGTTCGCACGAGGTGCTACGATGGCTTTTATAGGACTAAAGTTCGGATTTGAGTACGGCTTTGAGAATAGCGACTTTATCTTTTCAATCTGGTCTTTAGGTAAATCTGGTCTGTAGGAGATGTAAACCCCGCCGTGTTCCATGTTATGTATAGCGTTTGCATCAGGTATTTCTTGGTCATACACCCGCCAAGCTAGTGGTTCTGCATGGTCACCAGAAGTAGGAGGCTCCTCGCCACCATAGTCCTTGGATTGTACGTGTTGACGGCCATTATCTTGATGTTCATTTCCTGGTCTTGGTTTTTCGGGTTCTTTGTTAATTGTTATGACAGCAAGAAAGCCTACTGTGGCAACGACTAAAAATCCGTAGAATATTTTGTTTCCCATAATTATTACCTACGATTAGTAGCCCCATTCTTTTTGCCACTGTTTCATTTGCTCTATTTCATTTGTTTGAGCTGAAACTATTGCTGTCGTTAGGTCTTTAACCTCTTGATGTTCGGCGTTAGTCGCTCCAGGTGCTGCCATATTTATAGCTGACTGATGATGTTCAATCATAGAAGCAAGGAAAGCTTTATCAAACTCATCGCCAGATAAGCTTTTTAAGTTTTCGGTCATTTGTCCCATATCAGCCATCATTCCCATTGCTGAATGATCCATCATCATTTCACCACTACTTGCAGGGTAGCCCCACTGCTTCTGCCAGCTTTCCATATCGGCTATTTCTTTGCTTTGAGCCGAGATGATGTCATCTGCCATATCTTTTAGCTCTTGATGCTTAGCGTTCGTCTGAGCAAGCTTTGCCATGTCAACAGCACCCCTATGATGCTCTATCATGTTAGCAATAAACATTCTGTCATAGTCTTCGCCTGTAAGCTCGCTGTACATTTTGTAATCAGCCGAGTTCTTGTCTACAAGACTACTCGAACTAGCTTGTTGTGACGAGTTACTTCCCATCATATTGTCGCCCATCATTCCGTCATTGTTATTGCTGATAGCGTAAATACTGATACCCGCAATTGCTACGATTGCTACGATTGCAATGATTATTATGTTCTTATTCTTCATTATGCTCTCCAAAGTTATATTTAAGATGTTATTTGATTAACAAACAAATCCTAAGCTCGGAAGACACCATAGAGTATGTAAATCGGTATCTTAGGAGGTGGTTTGACATTAGAAGCGTAGGAACGCTTGGATATACTCCTTACGTCTGTAAATGACTGGTTTTGGCTTTGAAGATAGTAAGGTACAGGGTTTTTGTCCTTTTCTTTCTCCTCAGGTTTAATAATGTTTTCTTCTTTGCCAACTACTACCGTGCGACACAGAGTTGCACACGAACTAGTATCGCTAGAGCTATGGTTCATAGCCTTCATATCGTGAGCCTGAGCCGGCATAGCTATAGAGTGACCGGTTAGGCTAGCTGAATTAAGAAGCACAACAGCAAATAGGACTAGGAATGTCTTTATAGCTGTTGCTAGTCTCATTTTTTATTTGCTCCTCACGTTGGTTAGTTCGTATAGGGCCAGTAGCTCGGCTACTGCCTTGTCTTGTTCTTTTTCTGAAGTAGAGCGAAGACTTTCTTTTACGTGAGTTCGAACGTGATTCTCTAGTATAAGCTTATTTAAGGAACTGATGGACTTTTGAATGGCTAGGCTCTGGGTGATGACGTCCATACAGTAGTCTTCATTTTCAATCATCTTCTGTACGCCACGCATTTGCCCTTCAAGTATTCTGGCTCGGTGTAACGCACGTTTCTTTATTTCGACTATCATACTTCAATTATAGTACCCCTAGGGGGTATGTCAATACAAGAAATTGCATAGGCTAGCTGTAGTCTGTGCTGTCCAAACCACAAATATAGTGGTGGCTATGCAACCTCCTCGAGAGTTTGTTGCTTTGTTTTCTTGGGAGTAGGTTCTTGAGCAGGTTTTGGGTTATCAGGTTTCTTTTTGGGTTCTTGTGGACGTTCATATCCGTACGCATTTCTTGAAGCTTCAATAACTGCTTGTGCCGTCTCATCTCTGCCTTTGCTGTCTAGCAACACTGTCACGCCCGACATAGGCTCTTGGGCATCAACAGAAGAGATTCGAGTATAGAAGTTGTAGGCTGGTAGGTTAGCAATCTCTCCCTCGTTAATATACGGCGAGAACAAAGGTAGTATTAACCGCTCATCAGCTGGGCTGCCTGAGCGGAACGCAACAATTGTGCCGACGTTAGCCAGGATAATATCAACCATGCGTTGTTCTTGCTGTTGCTGGGTAGATTGCTCGGCCATGGTTAGAAACAGCTTATACTTTCTAGCTTCAGACAGCATCTGCACAAAGCTCATAGTGGCAAAGTTCTGGAACTCATCAACGTAGAGATAGTAGGGTTGTCGGTCTTCTTGCTTGTTTCGTGCACGCCGAAGTGCAGCAACCTGAAACTTCGCTAGAATGGTTGTACCGAACAAAGCTGATGTGTCCTCGCCAAGTAGTCCTTTAGAAAAATTGCAAATAACGATCTTCTTAGATTCTAAGATTTCACTGAAGTCGATGGTAGACTTTTCTTGCTCTAAGATACGCTTGGCTGAAGCTGAGAATAAGAAACGTCCAATTTTAGCGGTAATACCAGCCGCCATCTTAACGCGCTGAAAGTCACCGGCTTTGCCCATTTCATTCTTCCAAAAGTTCTTGAGATCTTCATCTTCGAGATTTCTGACCACATCTTTTCGATACTTTGTGTTGTTGAGTAAGTTGAAGATTGTAAAGAGTGTGGAGCCTTCTAGCGTCAGTGCGGTTTGAATGGTATTTCTGAGCACGTATTCAATCCTGTGTCCGCCGGTATCGTCATCGGAGAAGATTTTACGCAGGACTGAAATGGTTGATTCTGTCACTAAATCCTTTTCTCTTAGTAACTCGTCTCCTGAGATATCTGGAGAAAGTTCTAGCAAGTTAATGCCAATTGGTCTAGATAAATCATCAGGGTTTATATAAACGACATCTTTGATCCTTTCCTTTGGAATATAGCGTAGTATTGTTGTTGCCAGATCGCCGTGTGGGTCAAGCACCGCTACACCCTTACCAGCCTGAATATCCTGGACTATGCTATAGAGCAGCATGGTCGTTTTACCGTTGCCAGTTCCACCAATCACATACATGTGTCGTTCGCGCTCGTTAGCTGTCAGTCCTATTGGGGTGTGTTGGCCGTGGTGAATGTTTTCTCCATATAAAACATCAAGCTCAGTGCCGTTTTTGAGTGACACTGGTGCCGGTAACGTTTTGCTCAGCGACTTCACAACATTTTCAGTCTTAGCCGAGAGTGAGTTTGGAAAGTGATACAGGTCTGAAAGTTCATTCGCACCTAAGTACATTGGGGACATGGTCACGCTTAGGATTCGTTTGCGGTACATATAATCAAGTAACTTGGCAGCAAACGAGTACTTGCGGTGCTTGAGCTTTAGTGACTGATACTTTGGAACTGTAAACAGACTCAGTGCTGAATCAATCGATTTACGGTGCGTGCTGGTGGCTTTGCGATCCGCTAAAATAAACGCTCTAATGTTAGTTTGAAACAAAGGACGACTAAGTTTTTGGTGAATAGATTCCATCAGCTCATGTTCAAAGTAGCTAAGTGTGCGAGCTGGTCTGGTTTCGTCATAAACTTGTTTTTGATAGCTAAGATCACGCTGCCTTTTGGCATAATCATAATTGTTTGGTCCGTGATAAGACATGCTGAAGGCATCGGCAAAGCTAAACATAGCGCTGTTGAGCAAGCGAATTGCTGTTCCGACAATCGGGCGCTTCTTTTGCCGAGACGGCAGAGCATCGTTTCTCAGTATCCTCCGGCTTAGTTCGGTGGCTTCGCGGACGTTCTTGGGCGTAAAGACAACTTGGTAGGCTATAAGTTCGTTATCAGGCAGTTTAGTCATGCTGGAAAGAATGTAGCCAACTGGATCGTGGTTGGATAGTTCGTCAAAGTTCTTAAGTGGATAGGCAAAATGCCGAGACTGCTTAAACTCTAGTATTCTGCCTTTAAACTCGGTTCTAAGGTAGTCTGAAACTCGCTTCACTTTTACTTCTGGAATGTACGAGGAAATAATCTGCTCCAGGGTTCCGGCACGTTCCTCAGGTGCTCTGACTAAAAACCGAATACCATCTTTTCTGGTAGAAACAATTTCAACACTAAACACCGGCGTCTTGCCGAGTAGCATTTCGCTTAGTGAGTGTGTCATACCCAGTCCGTGGATAGCCGTAAACAAGGCTTCAGTGGCTTGCGCTGAACGATCAATAAAAGCTGGCGGGGTTAGCTCCAGTAGGGTGTAGCCTGAGGTTAGTTGCCAGTATTTTGAATAGATAAACCTAAGCCCAAGTAGAATAAGCGCAATTACAAAAGCAATGGTCAGAAATATAAGTACGGGATACAAAATGTTTAACACATCAGAAACTTGGAACACGACTGACGCTCCCTTCTGGCTCGCCGACCATAAATGTCCTAGGATTAACATTTATTCCATACACCTGGATCATAAAATGCAAATGCACACCAGTTGAGCTGCCAGTGTTACCCATGTAGCCAATAATGTCGCCTGGCTTAACGTTTGTACCGGGCGTAATGCCAGCCGTATTATCTAGGTGGCAATAAAGCGAGGTAATGTTGTGCTCATGTTGCAGTTTGACAAACTTGCCACAACTGTTGTCATCAATGTCGTGGTTATATAAAACCTTGCCGACCATGAACGGAGTGATCGGATCACCGTAGTCTCCATATTGATTAGCAATGTCTATACCAGTGTGAGGCCCGAGACCCATGGCTTTGCGCCACGCTTCCCAAGTTCCAAACTCATCCGATACATAGCCACGGGCTGGCCAGTTGGTTGATAGTTCTAGCTCGGCAACCTTATTGCCATTAGAATCAAAGATCTCAACCAGGCGCGTGGCTGGGTTAACAGAAACGAGGGCATCACTAATCAGTTGGATACCAGCATCCGCAAATACGACCACCGCAGCAGCCGGAATACTCATCAGCACGGCAAGTGTAATCAAAACGATATACAGTTCTCGCTTGCATGACTTTAATACCCACAGCAAGATACTCATAGATCATATATTTCCGCAGGGTTGGTGGTGATTAACGGGTGTTCTTTCTTGGAGGCAACGACTTTTACGGCTACGTGATTCTTGTCGGCAATGATCAGTGCCTCGCCCTTATCGCAGGTCAGCAGGAAGTTTGATTCGTATTCGCTCAAGTTAAACTGAGAAACGACATTTTTAATTGTGGTTGTATCTTGACGCATCAGAATACGAAGTGAGCTTTGCGAGGCAATTGCCCGGCCGTAGTCGTTCTTCAAAAAGTCGTTGGCTTGCTGGGAGATGATAGACACTCCCAGATAATACTTTCTAGCTCGTCTAACCAGCCCTGAAACAAACCGTGCTGATTCATCGTGTTCCAGTAGTAACCAGCCCTCATCTATAACTAACAGACGCTTCTTTGGTTTGTGCTTCACCTGATTTTGCACGAAGTTAGAGATAATTAGCATCATGATTTGCCGGAGTGATTCGGGCATGTCTTTGATGTCAAAGATAATCAAGCGGTTGGCCAGGCTAACATTACTCGGTGAGTTAAAGACATTAGCCAGAGAACCTGAGATGTACTTTTCTAGTCTTTCACATAGCTTGGTTTGCTTTAGTAGCTTCAGCTCGTGGTAGAGATCACTTAATATCGGTTGGTGTTTACCAGCTTTCTTGTACATGTTAAGCAGGGCTTTATCTGTAGCGGCCTTTTCGGCAGGCTCAAGCCCCTCAGCCATCAGACTAACGACTTCAGTTAAGTCTTGAATGTGCTCGGATAAGTCCTTAACTCGCGTACTTCTGTTAGCAATATCAAATGGGTTAATCTTTTGCTTGCTATTAGCGGAGAGTTTTACGTAACTGCCCTTAACAGATTCACTGAGCAGTTTATATTCACGCTCTGGGTCAATGACAATCACGCTGGTGCCTTGCATGAGTTGGCGCAGGATCTCAACTTTCGTGGCATAACTTTTGCCCGAACCGCTTTGGGCAAAGACGATGGAGTTAGCATTGTGCAAACTAAAGCGATCCAAAATCACCAGCGAGTTATTAGACTTGTTAACACCGTAGAGAATGCCGGATTCTTGTACCAACTCAGAACTCATAAATGGGAATGTCAGAGCAACCGAGGAGCTGTCTAAGTTGCGGCGTTGGTTAAGTATGTCTTCGCTTCTTGGCAGAATTGATTGCAGCCCTTCAATTTGTTGGTAGCGGGCGCTTTTAGTAAAGAACAAACGCGCTGCTAGGGCAGTTTCAAGCAGGTTGGTAGTTTTATCTAGCTCGGCCAGTGTCGGTGCCGTCAGGGCTACATAAATTGAGGTTTGAAACAGCATCTCTTGGCCTCGTTGGATCTTGTCACGCAGCTCAGTAGCTGATTCAAGCGGATCGGTAACTTCTGGCCCGACAATCTTGCCAGCTTTAATGAGGGTTCGCTTGGTGCTTTCCAGTTCGGTGATTTTACGGTGCAGCTTTGGTAGAGCCTTGGTGGCATTGACCTGTGTGATGTGATAGCTGATATCAACATTGTTATTGAAGTTTATAAGGCTGTTAAGCCAGCCGGAATTAGCAACAAAGGGATAGCCAGATATAAACAGAGTTCTCACGTAAATACCGTCAATTATGAGGTAATCTGGTTCCTCTTGTAGCCCTGAGTAGCTTATGGCGTCCATCGGATCCTGTTCGCCAAACTCTAGGGTGTAGTCCTTGGGTTTTTCATCTCGGGCTTTCTTCCAAGACAAAACCTTATCTTTGGGATTAGGTAAGGCTAGCTTCATAGGTAGCTCCTCTCTAGCATGCTCATCGTTTGGTCTTTGAGTGGTTGGCGCTTGGCTCGAGCGGGGTTGTAGAAGCTGTAGAACAAATCTAAAGCGTCAAGACTGTTTAACCGACTGGTCTGCATGCCTAGTTTGCCTAAGCCCTTTGTTGTAATGCCAACGCGCATGCGTAGTTGCTCACGGACTTCTGAGAAGTCTTTGTCCTTGGCGCTGTAAGGTAAAACGATATAAAAGCTTCTAGATAGGATCTTGTTTGTAGAAACCAGACCTTTTACGAAGTCGGTGTAGTTTTTAGCTTGGTCTTTATAGACTTTAGTTTTCTCGCTTGAAACCCTGCCAGCAAAGTCCTCTAAGTACTTGTCCATATCGAGTTCTCGCACCCGAACTAAAATTTGGAATGGATTATTAAGGGAGTTGAGGAAGTTCTGGTAGGCGTCAATAATGGCATCCTGTTCGTCTTCGCTCATCAGTTCGAAGTTGATTGACGAAATCTGTAAGATCACACGGTACTGACCACCCGGAAGAATCAGAATACCATCACGCACACCCTCAATGCGGATCTGTCGCCTTGACGACTGCTTCTTATTTGACTTCCTTAATATGGACACTGAGTCCTCCTTTTCTATTGGCCTTAAAGTGAAAGTCTGACTTTGGGTCAGTGATCATGTGTTCAATTTGTATCAGTTTGGGTAGTGCAGTTCGTGGCTCCAGCTTGATCTTGGTTTTCTTGATCTGAGCTTTCTTTGGCTTAGTATCGGCATTATTTTGTTCAACCTTGCGAAGAAAAATATCATTCTTGTTATAGACATAGCGCTTTGGCCGCAAGTTATATCTAGACTTAATACCGATCCATTCCAGGATCAGATGACCCTTAATACGAATGGCTAGGGTTATGCAAATTAGAGCCAGTAAAATGACTATGACAGTCTTTGGCAGTGTGTAGCTAATAACGGGTGGCATAAAGGCATAGACAGCGCCACCAAGGAATATCGGCGCTATCAACAGTAAAAGCTGAGTAAAGTTGAGGTTGCCAGCAATCTTATCCTCGACAGTAGTTATTTGGGCTGGTACGACAGTGGTTTTCATTTGGTTGCTGTTCCTTTCACGGGTCTTACGTTTCGGGCGGCTTTGACTTTGTTGCTGGTGTAGCTCACGCCGTTTATAAACTGACCACCAAGTTTTCTGAGGGCTCTTGGGCCGACACTAACGTAACTAAGCTGCATCATGACGCCTTGGGTTTTCAGTAGGGCTATAATCGAGGCAATACCAATAACCATGGCCATAACAGGATCGTATGGCTGTTCGGCACCATCGTTACGCAAGCCATTAAACAGCGACGCAGCCAGGGTCAGGATAATGACGTGCACAAACAGCACAAACACAGTTGTGAAGTAGGTTTTAATAGCCGTAGCCGTAAAGTCCCGAAAGCCTGGCAACACCTGAAGCATAATGACAACTGGCGACAAAATAGCTCCCACGTAAAGCGTTACAATACGCATGACGTAGTAGATCAGCAGAATTGCAGCCAGTATCATGAATACAATCATGACCAGCAGTGCGACTAGTCCTTGGCTACCAGCGCCGTCAGCTACGCCACCGAGCGCATCCCAAACATTCAGTGAGTTATAGGCATTTTCAATAGCTTTTATCATGATATTTGATAGGCTAATCACGATATCAATGGCAAAGATGGACATGTTCATGAGCAGGAATGTGGCGCCAAGCCTAGGAAGCAAGTGCTTGAATTCAATCTCATCCAGCCCTAGGCTAGCAGCGCTCATGACATGGAAGCCCAGAAGTGCCACAACCAGCACGAACAATGCGTTGGCAATACCGACAACTGTCAACCAAAGATTAAAGACACTGGGGTTATCAGCCATCAGTGGCGTACTGTGCGTAAAGAAGTCCAGCGCACTAATAAACGGCTTTCCAGCCGTCTCAATTATGTGTTTGAACAAGCCAATAATGGCGTTAATCAGCACTTCGGTTATGCCACCGCCACCATCCTGGGTATCGACAGGGGTAAGTGCTGGAATGTTGGTTATATTTGAACCGCCAGCATCGTTATAGGCAGAGGAAAGAATGGCGGTCAAGGTTCCGGCTGCAATAACAATAACCAGTCCGATAATTGCATTGCGTAGAACTCTCTTTGCGTGACCTAACTTCTCTGGATGCCCAGCACTAGTCATATACTCGATGCCAGCGGTGACAATAAAGAATGTTGAAACTACGCCTGCCAGCCCAATCAGACTGAGCATCAGGGGTTTTAGGTAGTTTTGAACATCAGCATTGATGGCGGCAAACTGTGCCACCCAAGTTACTGCTTGAGTGGCAAAATCCATCTTCGCTTACCCTCCAAAGGCGTTAGATGCTAGCCCAGTAACGATGTTACTGAGCACAAACGCCCCTATGGTTATGGCTAACCCTGTCGCTGAGAAGATGATAGTCCGCTTGGACTTTTCAAGATTCTCCGGATTGCCCGAGCTGGTGATGTATCCAAAACCCCCGACAACAAAAAAGCCGGTCGCTATGAGACCGGCTAATCCTGCTATGACCTGGATGACGTTGCGGATAAAGCTTTCGACTTGTCCGACATCACCCGAGCCTTGCGCTAAGGCTGCGTCGGGGAGGATAATCGGCAGCCCAAATGCTACTAGTATTGCTATAAACAGTAGTTTTTTGCTTCGCATACCTTCCTCCCTGATTATTACACCCAGAAAATATCACAATAACTTGCCAGAACGCAAGCATTATTACATAATACTTATGTTTATATGGGGTAAAGTAGCTTCAAAAAGTAAGCATATTACCAGAGGGAAGCGTTTTACAAAAACTACAAGATTAGAGGTAGATTAAAATTACAACAAAACCCCTGATAATGCTCGTGGTTTACTGGGGTTAGACTAACGAAACTTATACGTTTATACTATATCCAAATGAATGAGACAAGCATTAAAGCAAGTATTGCCAAGAACCTGAAACAAGCACGCATGGAGAAAGACATGACTCAGCTCGAAGTAGCTAAAAAAGCTGGCACTAAAGACAACTATTACGCCAAGGTTGAGCGTGGAGAAGTAATGCCTTCCCTGAAGATGCTGGAGCGTCTCGTTAAGGCGTTGGGCGTGAAAGCTTCAGACGTTTTGCCGTTTTAGTTGTCAGTCATGCCTTCATACGGCGCAAATGGCTCTCGCCATCCGTTTTGAATGCCAACTTCCTGAAATGCAATTTCGCTCCAAATAACACCCTGATTTTCACCGGCGCCCTCGTAATCATTTGCTAGGCTTGTTTCGTGCACACCTCCCATACCAAGCTGGTCTGCCGAACTAATGTGGTAACGCCTAAACACTTCACCGAACGATCTGGGTTCAGTACTTGCAGCAATTTCTGCCAGTGCGTATATTTCATCACTCACGAACTCGTCTGGCTCTAGTGTTTCCATTACCTTGCCTAGCATCTCTAGTCGGTAAGGCAATATTCTTTTTGCCTGTTCAGGGGATAAAACAATTGCATCTAACCTACCAAGTGCTTCATCAATGATTTCTTGAATTGACATGCCTTCGTACCGGTTAGGGGAGGTGTCATCAAAGTCAAACATAAAATAACAATACAATGTTACAGGGAGTTTGTAAATATTAACTCCAGATACAGAACTCCAACTGACTGTTAGTTTTGGTTTATTTGCTTAAAGTTTGTATAAAACTTCTCCAAAGCATCGGGGTCAGCTTGTCCGATTTCTCTATAGCTCATTTTCATCGCCAATAGCATTTCTTTGGCAAACTCTTCATTTGCGTTTGCTGGATCACGGTCTTTGAGCCACTTAACAACTGACTGTATGTCTTGCTCTGTAATTTCGTATCCACTCATCTTATCCATAATATCACCAATACCTATTATTTAATCTTGTAAAACACGCCATTTGCTTGCATAGAGTAGCCGAGGCTGTTCTGCGCATAACCTCTTTACTATTGGACTGCGAGAGTATGTTCAGGCTGCCATCCCAAAGTATTTGGTTATCTATGATCGCCAACTTTCTGTGCCTCAGGTCACTACAAACATAAACCTTAACGCCAGATTTTCGCAAAACCTTAATGGCTTTCCAAGCTTGTATCTCAAGGTGCTTGTCGTGATGCCTTGGTTCTCTAGTATTAACTCTGACTTTAACTCGGTTCTTCTTTAGGCGTTTTAACGTTCTAGCTAACTGAAGGGCTCTTTTTTCGGTCAGGTATGGGCTTTCGATAATGACGTTGCTCCTAGCGCTTTTAAGATCTCTGGAAAAAGCCTTATAAAAAGTACTCTCATCGAATAGCTGTGAGTCTAGCAGATCTTGCCCTGGAACAGTTTTCTTGCGGAGAAGTTTAAACATCTTGCATCTCCTCATCTATTCCAAGCTCGACAAGCTTAGCGTCTAAATCTAGAATACCTTTGTATAGGGTGTTCCAGAAAAATCCCCTAGAGCTCACCAAATAAAGTTCCCCAGCTTGACTGGGGTATTTTATTTTGGTCAGTTTGACACGGAGCCCTAATACGGAATACAATCAAAGCTATAATCAAAATATAAAAATAGGCAAAATAATGTCACTAAAATCAAAAAAACCTTCTAACAAGCAAAAATCACAATCAAAAGCAGTTAACGTCAGCAGTGCAAAAAAGACATCACTGTTAATAAAAATACTAGCTGTATTAGTTATTGTATTTATAGCAACAGTTATTGGGGCGTATATCCTTGATAAAACCACAACAAATAAGCTGAAAGCTAAAGCTGGCAGCGTCAATGTTAAGCAGATTTGGGAGGCTCCGGACGGCGATGGCGATGGTAGGACGATGAGGATAGTCGCCTGTATGCGGGGCAACAAGATTGTAATAATCTTTGGTAAGGATACCGAGTATACGTTATGGAGTGGGGTTGCGTCGGCGGGTAATTCGGTAGAGTTTGACCGTAATCAGTCGTGGTGGGGCGGAGAGGTTCAGGCAAGAGAAATCGATTCCGCCACATCAGTGGCAGTGGGCTTGTATAGGCCGTCCGATGGCAAGTATATGTTTCTTGATACAGTCTATCGTGTAGGTGTGCCAAATTGTAATGGCTGAGTCGAAGATACTTAGTATGTATATATGAATAAACCTTCAAATACTTCATCGCATAATGTTGGCAGGCTTGGTAATAACAGCCGACGGAGGACTCTTCTGCTAGTTATTGCTACTGGCGTGGTCGTTATTGGGTTAACTTCCTTTGGTTATAACAAATGGCGTGCCAATGATCTTAAGGCCAAGGCTGCTAACTTATTTATTACGCCAATCTACGATGACGGTAAGGGAACGGCCATAAAGGCTTGCAAAAATACAACACCCGGTAAGCCAACTAAGGCAATGTACATTTATAAAAAGCCAGTCGGTTCTAGGGGCATAGAAAGCACATTGCAGGGTGTTAATAAACAGTCTGTCACGCAGTGGTGGGGTGATGAAGTTAATGCCATAGAAGTAGAAATACCAACTACTGGTTTCACTGCCGCTGGGTTAACCAAGGATGGCGTTCAGTATGTTCTTGAAACAGTCCATATCAAGGTTTTACCGGAGTGCACCTGGTAGTATATGCAGCCAAATAACCAACCACCAACCCAGAACCCTGACAATAATCCAACCTATCAACAACCAGTTACCGAAGGGCCGCCAATCATTCCCGCCCAGCAGCCGGTTAGTTACGCTGTGCCCGAAAATAATGTGACAGCACCAATAATACAGACCGAGCAGCCAAACCGACGCTTCCCGAAAAAATATTTCGTTCTGGCAGCTGTTGTTTTATTGGTTATTGTGGTTGGTTTGGGTCTTGTTTATAAGGTTCAACAAGATACAGTTAGGGGAAGTGGTAGTAACGAAAAAGTTCAGAGTACCGATAAGAAAGCGGCTACAGATAATATAGCGGCTGAATCTGCTGCCAGCCCTTCGGCAGCGACCGCGCCAGCTCCTACGACTGCCCAGTCCACGCCTAAGCCGGCACCGGCTCCAGTGGCTAGTTCTAAAAAGTCTGCTGCTCAAACTACTAGCTCAGGGTTTACTTGTGTGTCAAACGAAACCTATGCCAAGCAAATTGACCCTGGGGCACTCAAACAGGTCGAAAGCTCTGTTAAAACCGCTTTGGCCGGGGGTTCAGCCGGATTAACCAGTTGGGTTCCTAAAGAGTACTCAAATACTAGCCCCCTAAATGACCCAGCCGAAGTCGACAAGTCATTTAGATCGCTCAAGCCATCTGATTGCAAAGTAGAATTTGCCTATAGCGTCGACGCCACTGTATTTAGCGGAAAAGCCACTGTTTTTTCTTTAAGTTATAAGAGTAATCAGAATAAACCCTATGTGAGTCGTATAAACGTGGCTAATGTTTCTGGAGTCTGGAAGACGTACGGTATAAGTGTCCTTGAGCCTATAAACTAGTTAATAAGAAGACTCAAAACGCCTAAGCTTGCCTTGGGCTTTTTGTTTGCTTACAATGCACTAAATTATGAGAGACCCAAACATCAATGTCCACCCCGAGGATTATGAAATTTCCGTTGAAGAACAGACCCGTTTGCTGGTTCTTCAAGCCGAAGCGTATCTAGGAGCAGCTGCCGAGGGTGAATTGGAGCGGATTAGGCAAGAAGAGGCTCAGGCTTCACAGGAGTTTCAGAGGAGTTTGGTTGTTGCCGATCGGCGCGAGCGATTTAGAAAAATTGGTTTTGCAATGATAATTGCATCGGGTCGGGCCATGCAGTATGCCTTTGGGCCATGGCCAGCTGGCTACCTTGATAGCGGTGGCTACGAAGAATTCGATAGCTAGGTATCTAGCCTAATACTATTGTGGCCAAGCCTAGGAAGGCTAAGAAGCCTAGAACGTCGGTGGCAGTGGTAATAAAGATGGTAGCCGAAGCCGCTGGGTCTTTGCCCAGTTTGGCCATAATTAGCGGCACAATTGTTCCAAAGAAAGAAGCTACCACCAAGTTAATTACCATGGCGATGCCCAAGATAAAGGCGATTTTATAGTCGTGGTTTACCAGTATGACAACGGCGGCTACCAAGACACCGTTAATTAGGCCATTGACCAGGCCAGCTCCGAGCTCGTTGCGCAGTGTTTTCCAGACAGTTTTGAGCTCAATCTGCTTTAAAGAAATACCCCTTACTTGAACAGCCAGAGTTTGGGTGGCGGCGTTACCGCCCATGCCAGCCACGATGGGCATGTAGACGGCTAGCAAAACGTACTTGTTGAGGGTGTCCTCGAACATACCAACCGTAAAGGCGGCCAGAAAGGCTGTCCCCAGGTTAATAATTAACCAGCGGTAGCGATTCTTAATTTTCATCTTGGCCGAGTCGGTAACGCTTTCTTCTTGGCTAATACCGGCAAAGTTATACAAAGACGAGGCTTGACGGTCTTCCAGCAATTGCAGCATATCGTCTGAATAAATAATACCGACCACATTACCAGAATCGTTCAGTACGGCGATTTTAGAGTGGGGGTGAGCGCGGAAGGCCCGTTCCACGTCTTTGTGGGTGGCGGCGTAAGAAATACTAGGGATGCGCTTAACATATTTGCTAATCAGCTCGCTTTTCGCTGCTAAGCCAAGTTCATGGCCAGGCAAGAAACCACATAATTTACCGTCTTTAAAAACTAAAATCACCGGCGGTCGGCCGGTGCGGGTTTCGTGTTGCCTAAAATGGTGGGCGACATCGGACACGCTTTCGGTATCGTTGACTTGAATGTAGTCCAGGGTCATTAAACCGGCGGCGGTCTCGGCATCGAACTCTAGTAGTGTCGACAAAGAGTCCTTTAAATCCTGACTAAGAAGTAGCAAAACCTTTTCGCGTTTGCGCTTGGTCATTAGCTGTAATACATCGGTGGCCTCGTCGGGGTCTAGGCCTTCGATTAGCCTAACGACTTCCTCTTCGGGTATCTTGGCTAAAATATCACGCTTAACGGGTACCGTAACCGAACGAATAATCTCGATGCGCTTTTCGGGCGACGAATCTAGGAATAGACGAGTCCGCTTGTCTTTGCGGAACATGATGTCGGCATAAGACACCGGATTTATCTTCTGACCAAGATGTTGCCCTAGCTCGATGCTCTTATCGAGGATTTTGGCTGGCGCTTCGGCGCTTTTTTGGAAAATATTTTTGGGCATAGTATGGTGTTTGGTTTGATTGCTTTACATTTATTATAACAAAGTTGGCTTTGTAACCATAAGCAAGTAAAATTAATGTAATGGATGTAACTAATCAGACACCGCGGGTGCCGCTTTCTAAATTTAAGCGCACCAAAATAATTGCTACAGTGGGCCCGGCTACTAATAGCTACGATGCCATTGCCGAGTTAATTTCGGCTGGTGTAAACGGCCTACGTTTGAATTTTAGTCACGGTAACTACGAAGAGCGTGATGAGCAGATCGCTTGGATCCGCAAAGCTTCTAAGGCCTATGGCAAGCCGGTCGCCATTATTCAAGACCTGCAAGGTCCCAAAATCCGTTTAGGCGACTTCGAGGGTATTATTAACGTCCAGAAGGGCCAGTCTTTGCAGTTTGGCTATCAGGCTGACATTGAGCGGTCTGGTATTATTCCGACCCAGTATGACCTGAGCAAGAAAGTGAAACGAGGTGAACGGCTATTTTTGTATGATGGCAAAATTCGCACTATCGTGAACAGCGTTAAGGATGGTGTGGTGCATGCCGAAGCCAAAAACGCTGGTATTTTGATTCAGCGTAAGGGCATTAACCTACCAGATACCGATTTCGCCGGTGATATCATTACCGCTAAAGACAAAAAAGACATTGCCTTTGGTTCGGAGCGTGACATCGACTACGTTGCCCTGAGTTTCGTGCAAACGGCCGATGATATTGAACAATTACGCAAACGTCTCAAATCATTAGGTAGTACAGCCCGAATTATTGCCAAAATCGAGACCAAGGCGTCAATCGACAACCTAGAAGAAATTATTGAGGCAACCGATGCGGTGATGGTGGCGCGCGGTGACTTAGCCATCGAAACGGCCGCCGAAGCCGTGCCAATTGTCCAACGACGAATTATTGGCTTAGGACTGGCTCAAGCCAAGCCAACCATCGTGGCCACGCAAATGTTAGCCAGTATGACCGAAACACCGGAACCAACCCGGGCCGAAGTATCAGACGTCGCCACTGCCGTAATCTTAGGCGCCGACTGTGTAATGCTCAGTGACGAAACCGCCAACGGCCAGTATCCCATCGAAGCTGTCCGGGTAATGAAGCGCGTCACAACTTATACCGAACAAAATAATCCATTAACAGTGCATTTTCCGGACCACCCGCACAAATCGTTTCAGAGTGCCGTCAGCAAGGCTATTATTGGTTTGGCCGAGCATCTTCCGGCAACGGCTATTGTGGCCGAGACTCAAACCGGCAATACCGCCCTACAAATTGTTAGCCGCCGGCCGGCAATGCCCTTAATCGCTGTTACACCAGACAAACGCGTCGCCCAGCAGCTGGCTATTGTGTTTGGTACCAAGGCCTACGTACGACCAATCGATCCATTGGCGGCCACTAAACTAACCAACTGGCTGTTGCAGAACAAGGTGCTCAATAAGGGCAACATTATTGTGACGGCGTCGGGCAAGCATCCGGGTGTGGTTGGCACGACTGACACCATTAAAGTGCGGGTCCTGTAACTGGTAGGGGTGGGATGAGTTTTAATAAACAGACAATCCGCGACGTTAAGCTAAAAGGCAAAACCGTATTACTACGGGCCGATTATAACGTGCCAATTCGTGGTGATGGCCAAATAGCTGGCGACTACCGTTTGACCCAGTCCGTCCCCACCGTTCAATACTTGCTTAAGCAAGGCTGCAAAGTTGTCATTATTTCACACATGGGGCGGCCCAAGGATAAGTACGACAAGCACTTGAGCCTAAAACCGGTTGCTAAACACTTACAGAAGCTACTTGGCCAGCCGGTAACTTTTGTTGATGACTGTATTGGGCCGGTAGCCGAAAAGGCTGTTCAGCAAATGAAGCCCAAAGACGTGCTGATGCTCGAAAACCTGCGTTTTCACCCCGAAGAAGAGGCTAACGACAAGCACTTTTCGGAAGCCCTGGCGCGGTTAGGTGACGTTTTTGTGCAGGATGGTTTTGGGGTGGTCCACCGGGCTCATACCTCGACCGAAGGTGTTACGCATTATCTACCTAGTTTTAGCGGTTTGCTACTCGAAAAAGAGGTGGTCACACTAGAGGCGGCTATATCTAACCCCAAGCGACCACTTATGGCCATCGTCGGCGGCGTCAAGATAGCCGACAAAATTGAGTTCCTGGAACGCTTCATTGCCATTGCCGACTTCTTGGTAGTCGGTGGCGCTATGGCTAACACCTTTTTGCTAGCCAAGGGTGTTGATGTCGGTAGTAGTGTCGTGGTACCGGAAGATGTGCCACTGGCCAAAAAGATTATGGACATGGCGCGCCAAAAGGCTGCTAAACAGCGCTTCATCTTTTATTTGCCTCAAGACGGTGTGGTGGCTACATCGCTAGACCCCAAGGCCAAAACTCGCATTGTCGACTGGGATACCCACATGATTGCCGACATCGAAAGTTACCCCAAGCGACCACCGCGTGAAGCCAGCAAGATTAAAAGTAACGAACTGCTCTATGATATTGGGCCATTTTCCGGTGCCTTCATTGCCGGTGGCATGCAGTTGGCCGAAACCGTTATTTGGAACGGGGCCATGGGTGTGACCGAAGTTAGTCCCTTGGGTGGGCTAGGACCAGTTGGTCCGTTTGCCCACTGCACCGAGCTAATTGTGGAGTCTATGCTTGGTCAGTACGGTCACCGACCGTTCAGTATTGTCGGCGGAGGCGACACTGTGTCTTACGTGGAAGGCCGTGGCTTAACCGATAGCTTTAACCATGTATCAACCGGTGGCGGCGCTAGTTTAGAGTTGATGAGTGGCAAAAAATTGCCGGGTGTCGAGGCCCTAAAGAATAAATCACGCCTAAAGAAGGCGAAATAGGGTACAATTTAAACATAACAACTATGAGCGATCGAACACTAATTGTCGGAAACTGGAAAATGCACCTGAACGTTAGTCAGGCCAGCCTGCTGCTGCATCGCCTGCAGGAGCGCATTCGCATCAGCAGTGACATAGAAGTCGTCCTAGCCCCCAGCATGTTGGTCTTGCAGCCATTGTCGGTGAGGCTAGACCGACGCAAGTTCCGCCTAGCCGCCCAAAACGCCTATGCCACCGACGAAGGCGCCTTTACTGGCGAGGTTTCCTTTACGATGTTACGCGACCTAGTGCACTACGCGATTATTGGCCATTCAGAACGACGCATTTACTTCCACGAAGATCTTAAAACCGTTCGTGCCAAAGTTGCCGCGGCTGTCCGTAACGAAATCACGCCAATCTTATGTGTCGGCGAAACCAAAGAAGAGCGTAAGAATGGCGAAACCAAAAAAGTCCTACACGACCAAGTCACCACGGCATTAGCCGACCTAACCGCCAAAGAAGTTCAAGACATGGTGATTGCCTACGAACCGGTCTGGGCAATTAGCACCTTCCAAGGAATCTTGGCAAAGCCAGACGAAGTCCAGAAAGCTATGGACTACATTAGGGATCAGGTTAAACAGCTTTATGGACCTAAAGCCGCCAAAAATGTGCGAATTTTGTACGGCGGTAGTGTTGACGACCAAATCGTAAGTGGCTACTTGGCGATTCCAGGCTGTGACGGAGTTTTAGTTGGCGGCGCTAGTATTAACTATCATAAATTCTCTGGTATCATCGATTCAGCCTACCGCTTGCACCGCAAAGCCGACTAAGCACTTTTTACCACAGACAAAGCGCTTTGCTTAGGTTAGAATATGATGGTGTCAGAAGATGTACTGGTTGGGTTAAATCAAGAACAACAAAAGGCCGTTCAAGCAACCGAAGGGCCTTTATTAATCTTGGCCGGGGCAGGGAGTGGTAAAACCAAAACTCTAACCCACCGGATTGCCTATATTATTGCTACCAAAAAGGCCACACCGTTTAATATTTTGTCGGTAACTTTTACCAATAAGGCAGCCGGCGAAATGCGCGAACGCGTGGCTGACTTACTAGGGGCGCGCGCCGACGACCGTGGTTTTATGCCTTTCATGGGTACTTTTCACAGTATCTGCGTGCGCCTGCTACGCCAGGACGGCGAAGCCATTGGCGTGCCCCGTAACTTTATTATTTTCGACGAGTCCGACCGCCAGTCGACTGTTAAGCGAATTATTAAACAGCTCCACATCGACGAAAAAACCTTTCCAGCCCGCGTTATTGGTGGCTTAATTAGCAGCGCCAAGAACGAACTTATATCGCCGCAAGCCTACGCTGGTACAGCCATGAGCCCGGCCCAGCAGGTGGCGGCCCAAGTTTTTCCGCTCTACCAAAAAGAGCTCCACAACGCTCGCGCCCTAGACTTTGACGACTTAATTAGCCGCACCGTGCACCTAATGGAAACTCAAACTGAGGTGCGTCAAAAATGGCAAAAGCAGTTTAAGTACGTCATGATAGACGAATACCAAGACACCAACGCCGCCCAATACAAACTGGTCAAACTTCTGACTAATGATGATAAGAACGTGGCGGTAGTAGGGGACGACTGGCAGAGCATTTATTCATGGCGCGGTGCCGACTTTCGCAACATTCTCAACTTCGAAAAAGACTACCCCAAATGTACAGTTATCAAATTAGAGCAGAATTACCGCAGCACTAAACATATTCTAGAAGCAGCCCACGCCGTGATTTCGCAGAACCAGCAACGTTCCGACAAAAAACTGTGGACCGATGCCAACGATGGCGCCCCGGTGCAGGTTATACCTGTTGGTAGCGAGCGAGCCGAAGGTGAGGCGATTGTTCGACGTATTCGTACCACTGTCGACATGAAGTTGCGTAACTATCGTGATTTTGCAGTTTTGTATCGTACTAATGCCCAGAGCCGTTCCATAGAAGAAACCTTTATCCATTACGGCATTCCTTATCGGATTGTTGGTGGCCAACGCTTTTACGATCGCAAAGAAATTAAAGATATCGTGGCCTACTTGCGGCTCATCTATCAGCCCGAAGATCGAGCCAGTTTTGAGCGCATCGTCAATGTACCAACGCGCGGTATTGGCGCCAAGTCGATGCAGAACTTTTTAGAATGGCAGACCCAAGCTGGCCTTGGCTTGGACGAAGCTTTGCAAATGGTTACCACCTGCAACAACTTAACTGCCAAGGCTCGCCAAGGTTTAGCTGAGCTAGCCGATATTATCCAGGTATCACGCAAGGTTATGGACGACACGCCACTCCCTGCTCTACTCGACTCCTTAATCCGTCGCCTCGACTACCTACGGTTTTTGGACGATGGAACACCGCAGGGCGAGTCGCGCAAAGAAAACGTTCAAGAACTCATTAGCGTCGCTCAGTCTTACCAAGAAGTTGGCTTGGCTGGTTTTCTGGAAGAAGTTTCACTTATTAGTGATCTAGACAGCTGGGAGAGCAACGGCAACGCCATAACTTTAATGACCTTGCATGCCGCTAAGGGCTTAGAGTTTCCGGTGGTCTTTATGACGGGCATGGAAGAAACAATCTTTCCGCATTCCCGGGCTTTGTATGATCAATCAGAAATGGAAGAGGAACGTCGGCTTTGTTATGTTGGTATGACACGCGCCAGGGAAGAGTTATTCATGATTTATGCCAGTGGACGCATGTTATATGGTGGCGTTCAGCACAATCCGCCCAGTCGCTTCTTGAGCGAGATTGATGGTCAGGTTCAAACCAGCCCATCATTTAGTTCTGGCGATACCCAGTACCAGCCGGTTAACGATGAACCCCATTACGTACCAGAGTTGAACGAGGGCGACAATGTTAAGCACAAACTCTTCGGGGTTGGCACCGTGTTAGAGCTGGACGGCGACAACGCCACTATATATTTTCGTGGCAAAGGGACAAAAAAGTTGAATATTTCTTTCGCTCCCCTCGAGAAAGTTGAATAGATGTGGCGACTAATTGGTAAAATAGGATTTTGGCTGAGTTATCCACTTTTGTGGGTCTATTTGCGCATTGGCTGGCGCACCCGTGTGCTGGTAATTGTCGACGACGAAATTTTGTTGTTGCGCGGCTGGTTGGGTATGGGTCATTGGCAGCTACCAGGCGGCGGTGTCCATAGGGGTGAACCGCCGGTCCAAGCCGCCCAAAGAGAGCTGCGTGAAGAAACCGGTATAGCAGTTAAATCAGACCAACTCCAACCACTCTATTCTGGTCGGTCTAGTAGCTATGGCCTTTCTTTCCGTTTTCATGCCTATCTAGTTGAGTTACCAGCTAAACCAGCGGTTAAGCGTCAGGCGATCGAGATTTCTGAATTCCAGTGGATTAACCCCGCACACGTCACTAAGTTATCGGCAACACCAGATACTAGTGACTGTCTTGATACTTGGTCGCAGACCTAATACTTGCTATACTTATAGAGCTATTTTTGAGGTTTGTGTGGCGTCAGTAACAGTTTAATCACAGCCCTAACCAATAGCTACAATTATGAAGAAGAAACTTTCTACTTCCAAAACCCAACCCCAGCAAAAACGGCTACATCGCTTTAAGAATCATCCGTTTGTAGTGCCAGTTGTAACCTTTCTGGGATTATTTGTAATTAGCCTAGCTACTTTTGTATTACTGGGTGGTTCAAGCATTGGCCCCAGTGATAGTCACATTGTTCATCTGTATGTTGATGGCCAGGAGCAGATTTTACCTAGCCGGGCTACCACAGTTAATGATTTGCTAGAGCGAGCTAAAATTAGCCTAGGCGAGAATGACGTGGTTGAACCGGCCCGCGATGCCGCCATTACCGATGATAACTTTAGTGTAAATGTTTACCGAGCCTATCCGGTTACCATTGTCGACAGCGATGCTAGCGGCAAAAAAACCTCTATAACGGCTTATACCGCTCAGCAGACACCGGAGGCGATTGCTAAGCAGGTCGGCATAACGCTAGCACCCGAAGACAAGGTTGAAGTAGCTCAGCCCGAGAACCTGTTGCAAGAAGGTGTCATTAGCCAGAAGCTAGTAGTCAACCGCGCCGAAGTCGTTAATATTAACCTTTACGGTGCGCCAGTTTTGGCCCGGACTCATGCCACCACTGTGGCCGAAGTATTGGCCGAGAAGGGAATTAAACCGCAGCCAACTGATACGGTGACACCGGCTCTAACTACTCCTATCACGTCTAATATGCAGGTGTTTGTAGTTACGGTTGGCAAGCAGATTGTTACCGAAGAAGTTATTATCCCGGCACCAGTTCAAACTATTAGTGATCCGAATGTAGCAGCCGGTACAAGTGTGGTTCAAAAAGAGGGTAGCCCCGGTAAGAAGTTGACTACTTTTGAACTGCAGCTCGAGAATGGCAAGGAAGTTGGCCGTAAGGCGATTCAAGAAGTTGTTTCGGTCGAGGCTGTGACACGGGTGATTGCTAAGGGCACTAAGATCGTCAATACCAAGATTGGCGGCGACAAGTCGGCTATTCTGTCGGCCGCCGGTGTACCACTTTCGCAGCAGACGGCCGCCGACTTTGTAATTGCTCGTGAGTCGGGCTGGAATTTAGCGGCCCGTAACGGCAGTGGTTGTTTGGGCTTAGGCCAGGCCTGCCCCGGTCAAAAACTGGTTAACGCCTGCCCTAACTGGCAGTCCGATGCCGTTTGTCAGGTTAGCTTCTTTAGTGGTTATGCCAACGGTCGCTATGGTAGTTGGCAGGGTGCCTACAACTTCTGGTTAATTAACCACTGGTGGTAGAACATATGCTATACTCTTTGTCAAAGGAGTATAGTCGTGGCCGAACTTGCCGATACATTTGGTGCTGAACTTATTGCTGCCAGCCGTTCTTATATGGGTCAACCGGCGGTGCACCACTACGAATTCGCTGGTAACTGTTTAGATCAGGCTAGCCCGCGCTGTCTTGATGACGGTATTGGCCCAGACAGATTTGACTGTTCAGGTCTGATAATTCGGGCTTTTAGTGATGTTGTGGGCAAGCCGGTAGAGGAGTGGCCACTTGAGCTCCGCCATGTGCGCGATATGTGGGGTGATGCCCAATCAGAAACAACAGCTTTCGAGCCTACCCCATTGGAGCGCGGCTCCCTGCTGGTGATGCGTCGTAAACACACCGTTGATGACAAGACTCATGTTGTGCCCGGACATATCGGGGTTGTAACTCAGGTTTTCCGCAGCGGGGCCTATTATATCCATGCCAATGCTGCGCCCGAGGGCAAGGTTATCGAGGAACGCTTAATGACCTTTAGCGGCGTTTATGGAACAATCCGGCCAACTGCCTAAACTCCTGTTAGAATAGCTCTATGACTGATCAACCATATGCCAAGAAATCACTTGGGCAACACTGGCTTAACGACCCAGCTACGCTGGAGGCAATTGTTGATGAGGCCGAGCTAAAGCCCGATGATGTGGTGTTAGAAATCGGCCCTGGCCCAGGCGCGTTAACGAAATACTTGGTTAAACGGGCCAGGGAAATAGTCGCGGTCGAGTTTGACGAACGTTTTGCCCGTAGCTTGGCGCAAACAGTCAATGCCAGCAACCTTCAGGTTGTCCACCAGGACATTCTAAAGTTTGATCTAACCAGTTTAGCGGCTGGTTACAAGGTAGTGGCTAATATCCCGTACTATTTAACTAGTAATTTGCTGCGCGTCTTAAGTGAGTCGGCTAACCCGCCAGCCACAATTATTCTGCTAATTCAAAAAGAGGTCGCCGAGCGCGTGGCCGCCAAGCCAGGGCAGATGTCGCTGCTGAGTGTAAGTGTGCAGCTGTATTATGAGCCCCGTTTAGGCGTTAAGGTACCGGCTCTACTGTTTAGCCCACCACCTAAAGTTGATTCGCAGGTCCTAGTTTTGCAAAAAAGGGAAGAACAGCTCTTCCCAAGCACTTCCCTGCAGGCCATTCTAACAGTGGTTAGGGCAGGGTTTTCGGCGCGTCGCAAAACCTTGCTTAACTCCTTGAGCGGGGGGTTAAGACTGGATAAGCCAGTCGTGACGCAGATATTAACCAAAGCTGGCTTGGATCCAGCCAAACGCCCCCAAGAGTTAACCTTGCAAGACTGGCACCAACTGACGCTGACTATTAAAGAACACTCCCCTACCCTTAACACTTGACTTGTTAAGTATCGCTTGGTAGGCTTTTGGTAAGGACCTACTAAATATGCAGTCACGCAACAAAATCGGCTTTTTAATCCAGCACCTCGCCTTCTCTCTTGGCCGTACCAACGATCAAGTTTTACAGGAACAACTTGGCATAGGGTTCTCGCAGTACAAGCTGATGATGGTGCTACAAAAGATGCCACACATCCAGCAAAAGCAAATCGCCAATGCCCTTAATCAAACCGAGGCTAGCATCAGTCGTCAGATTAAACTTTTACACGACAAAGGATTATTACAGACAACAGTAAGCCCCAAGAATCGTCGTGAACATATTACTACCTTGACGCCTAAGGGTGTGCGCTATACCGAAGAGGCACAACGGATATTAACTAATTATTATCAACCGATGTTTGAGCATATGTCCCCCAAAGACACCGAGCAATTAGTTGACTTGTTGGGCGGTTTACACGACTATGTTTGTCAGGATAAAGGCGTCGAAATGTGCCAGAAATTTATTAACGAGTAAACAGGAATAGATATGACCTCAACTAAGAACCTTACACGCAAAGCCTTGCCCATTGTTATCTTTACAGTCTTCTTAGACGTTTTGGGTGTAGGTATTTTGATTCCGGTGCTACCACAGATGGTCTTTAAAATCTTTATTCCAGCTGGTTTTAGCTACAATGAAGCCCTGATTGCACTTGGCTGGTTAACTGGTATTTACCCATTGATGCAGTTTGCTGCCACACCGATACTTGGGCAGTTGTCGGATCGTTATGGTCGCAAGAAGATTCTGAGTCTTAGTTTGGCAGGAACAAGCTTTGGCTATGTTTTATTTGCCATTGGCATTATTACCAAAAACATACCGCTACTATTTATTTCGCGAGCCTTTGATGGTGTAACTGGCGGTAATATTAGTGTAGCCCGCGCCGTCATCGCCGATGTTACCAAGCCAGAAGACCGCACCAAAAACTTTGGATTAATTGGGGCCGCCTTTGGAATTGGTTTTGTGATGGGTCCATACCTGGGTGCCCGCCTGGCGTCGCCAAATGTTAACTTCTTTGGTTTGTTCACAACACCAAGCTGGTTTGGTCCGGCCACACCATTTTGGTTTACGGCAATTTTAGCAGCCATTAACACAGTTCTAGTACTGGCGATTCTGCCCGAAACCCACCAACACATTAACAAGAAACTGAAGATGGTTTGGAACCAGTCGCTAACCAACATCCGCAAAGCTGCGTCGGCGCCAGGCTTACGGATTGTCTTTACGGCCGAGTTCTTGTACCAAGCCGGCTTCACCTTCTTTACGACCTTCTTCCAGATTCTACTTATTCAAAAGTTGAACTTTACCCAAGCTAATGTTGGTGACTTCTTTGCCTACATTGGTATCTGGATTGCACTGACGCAGGGTGTCATTACGCCAATCTTGGCCAAGCGCTTCAAGAACTACCAGGTGCTAAGGGTTACATTCTTTGGAATGGGTATCGCCTTATTTGCCCAACTTTGGCCTAGCAATACGTCACAGCTATTATTAATATCACCTCTTATCGCTATCTTTGTTGGTATCACCATGGCCAATATTTCGGCTCTAGTTAGCTTATCGGCCGGTCCAGAAATGCAAGGCGAGATACTGGGCATTGATGCCAGCGTTATGGCTCTGGCCCAGGCTATCCCGGCTATCATCAGTGGTTACGTGGCTACCATGGGCATGAACATGCCGGTAATCGTTGGTGCTATAACAGTTATGGCGGCTGGCGTCATCTTTGCCGTTTTCTACAAGCCGTCCAATCACATTCTGCACGAATCACCGGCCGAACTGGCCGCCGAAGCTGCCGGCGGAGCGCACTAGACATAAGCGGCTTAAAAGTGGTATAATAACCGAACGGGGCTGAATTTTAAGCTCGACGTTGGACTTTATCAGTTAGATCCCGCAGGTCGCTTACTCAGCGTTATAGGGTAAACACAATAGATGTAAAAACTTCTATTCGCGAAGCTAAGCTCGCTGTTGCAAACTTGTTTGCCGCTAGCAACTTTGCTTTCGCACCAGCCCGAGTTTAACTCGAGCCGTTCTTTAGTCGATACCAGATAGACTGAACGAACGCCATTTCATCTGGTTGCTTACTTGCTAGTGACTCCTAGTAGGTACTAAGACTAAGAGTCTGCTCATCGTAGTATTTGGTCTATTTACAGCCACGATGCTAAGACCAATTAAGTAGACTATACCTGTAGACGGCTAACAAAGATAAACTAGCGGACCCGGGGGCGGTACCCGGCAGCTCCACCATAAGAGACTCATTGAAAGATGGGTCTTTTTTGTTTCTAGATAGGTAATCCACCCCTTATAGCGTATACTGTTAGGTAGTAAGAACGCACAAGCGAAAGAAGGTGGATATGTCTAAAGATCGAGGTCGTAAAGAAGTTAAGAAGCCTAAACAGCCTAAGGTTCAAGTATGAACATTAAGCAGCTCGAAACTGTTCGCAAACCAATCTTTATGGAAGAGTCCGAGATTAAACAGATGCTAGCCAGTATGGAGAGCGACGCTTCATACAACACCAACCCAGATCTAATTAAAGAGCGTCCTGGTTCTTTGCCAGAGGCCGAATTCAAGTCGCGTCATCTCGAGTATCTTAAGACCCACCCTAAGGTGAACCCAGCGCACTACCTGTCAAACCTACGAACTGTGCTGCGAGTTCGGGCGTAATCGCCACAAAAACCAGCCAAAGCCGACCGCAAAAACTAGGTGCAAAAGTACAATTGCCCAACCGGTAGTTTTTAGGCTGCCATCGGCTACGGCGATGATGCTAAGAACTAAGGCAATGCTTAGAGTTGAGAAGTTGCCCACCAGAGTAGGGTAGACTGATGCGGTTTTACTGTAGTGGGCACTGTACCAGTTTAGGTAGGTGTAGCCGATCAGGGCCGATCCCAAAAAGCGGATAAATATATCGGTGCCATGTGCCGGTTCCGTTACAAAAATGTTATTAATAAAGCTGGGAAACAGTAGCAGGGCCGGGCCGATTACGGCGGTGACACTGGCGGTTAGGCGGAGGAAGGTTCGGACGGTCATCACTAACAGCCTAACACGTCTTCAAAAAAGTAGACTGATACCCCTGTTTCTGTTATAATCAGTAGCGAAATCAACGCGCTTGGTTCAAAGGCGCGTTTTTAATATCAAGAAATCAGTATGCAGCAAGACCCAACCAAAATCCGTAACATTGCGATTATCGCTCACGTTGACCATGGTAAGACCACCTTGGTAGATGGGCTATTGAAGCAGTCGCAGACCTTCCGCGACAACCAGGCCGAAATGAGCCAAGATTTGATTATGGACAGTGGTGACCAAGAAAAAGAACGCGGCATTACCATTACTGCCAAAGTTACCGCCGTTCAGCATGGTGACTACCGTATTAACATCATCGATACCCCAGGTCACGCCGACTTTAGTGGTGAAGTTGAGCGCACGCTGAACATGGCCGATGGTTGTATTTTGATTGTTGACGCCCAAGAAGGCCCAATGCCACAAACCAAGTTTGTGCTTAGCAAGGCCTTGGCCAACGAGCTTAAGCCGATTGTGATTATCAACAAAATCGACAAGTCAGCCAGCCGTATTAAAGAAGTCGAAGACGAACTAGCCGACCTATTCTTGGAGCTAGCTGTTCACGAAGACCAATTGCACTACCCGGTTTACTATGCCGTTGGGCGTGCCGGCAAAGCCTGGACCGAAGTCCCTAGTGACTTTGAAGTTGAAGGCAACCTAGATGACGTCTTTGATGCCATTATCGAGCACATTCCAGCCCCCAAAATTGACGTCGAGAAACCCTTCCAGATGCTGGTAACGGCGCTGGCCTGGGATAGCTTTAAAGGTAAATACGCCATTGGCCGGATTACTCAAGGTCGCATTAAGGCTGGTGACCCGGTAACTCTTTGCAAAAAAGACGGTACTCAAGCTAAGGCCAAGATTGATCTAGTATTTATGAGTCACGGTGTCAGCCGCTTTGAAGTTAAAGAAGGTGTGGCCGGCGACATCGTCCAGCTAACTGGTGTGGCTGACGCTAAAATTGGTGAAACTATTGCCGACGCTGATAACCCCGAGGCTCTACCGGTTCTAGAAGTCGAAGCCCCAACTCTTAAAATCTACCTAGGTCCAAATACCAGCCCAATGAAGGGGCAAGAGGGTGAGTTCACCACCTCACGCCAGATTGGCGAACGGCTAACTAAAGAGCTCGAAACCAATGTTGGTTTGCGTGTCGAAGAAGAAGGCATCGGCTTTTTGGTAGCCGGCCGCGGTGAATTGCACCTTTCAGTTTTGATTGAAACGATGCGCCGTGAAGGCTATGAGTTCGAAGTTGGTCGCCCCCAGGTGGTCACACGCGAAAAAGATGGTGTTACCGAAGAACCTTTGGAAGAAGTTATTATTGAAGTGCCAGCCGAACATGTCGGAACTGTGCAGATGGAATTGGGCAAACGCCGCGCCACTTTGAACGAACAGTTTGCCAGCCCCAAGGGTGTTACTAAACTGGTCTATGAACTGCCGACCCGTGCTTTATTGGGTATGCGTAACGTCCTGATGACCAACACCAAGGGTACGATTGTGATGAACAGCTTGATTATTGGTTATCAACCGCTTGGAACTGCCTTGCAGCAGCTCCGTAATGGCGTACTGATCGCCTTCGAAACTGGCGTTACTACTCCTTACGCCCTACAGAATGCCGAAGCCCGTGGCACCACTTTTGTCGGCCCGGCCCAAAAAGTGTACGCTGGTCAGATTATTGGTTTGAACACGCGCCAGGAAGACATGGAAATCAATGTTTGTAAGGCTAAGCACCTGACCAACATGCGTAGTTCTAGCAGCGATGGTGTGGTGCAGCTAACGCCGCCAACTATCTTTAGCCTCGAAGAATGCCTGGACTTCATCGAAAACGACGAGCTACTAGAAGTCACCCCTCAAAACCTACGCTTGCGTAAACGCGAACTCGACCAGAAGAAACGCAAGCGCTAGTCAAGCAACAGATTGACTATTTATGCAAATCGTGCTAATGTATTAGTATTGTTCAATTGGATCCACAGTTTGTTCGTTATTACTGAGGCTTCATCTGTGACAATCACAGCTATCAATGCCTCGCTGACAACAAGTCAGATACGCGCCAAAAGCTAAGTAATAACAATTTATAACAAACCAAAGGATTCTTTTTTTATGGCCTATTACGCCTACAAATCTCAAACCAACAACCGTAACCGTCGCCCAAGTGGTGGCTCTGGCTCACGTAGCCGCGGTAACCGCCGTCCCGGCGCTAAATACATCGACCCAACTCGTTTCGTAAAAGCTGCTAAACCAGTTACAGCCGAGACCGAATATGTGCCAACCCACAAGTTCGACGACTTTGATGTTCACCAGGTTGTTAAAACTAACCTGCGTGCTAAGGGCTTCGTTACCCCAACCCCAATTCAAGACCAGACTATTATTCCAGCCCTAGCCGGTAAGGATATTATTGGTATTGCTAACACTGGTACCGGTAAAACGGCCGCTTTTGCAATTCCAATCCTTCACATGCTAATGAGCCAACGTGGTTCACGCGCCCTGGTAGTAGCCCCAACCCGCGAACTTGCCATGCAGATCGAAGAAGACATTCGTTCGATGGCTAAGGGTAGTGGCTTATTTGGTGCCGTCCTAATTGGTGGTGCCCCAATTGGCCGCCAGCTACGCGACCTGCGCTCTAACCCACAAATTGTCATTGGTACGCCTGGTCGTATTAAAGACCACATTGAACGCCGTACCCTTAACCTGGAACGCTTCAACATGGTAGTTTTGGACGAAGTTGACCGTATGCTCGACATGGGCTTTGTCGACGACGTCCGCGAGATTCTAAGTAATGTTGCCGCTCAGCGCCAATCATTCTTCTTTTCGGCTACACTAGACGCTCGTGTGAACTCACTAATCCAGACTTTCTCAAACGAGCCGGTCACGATTTCTATCAAAACAGGTGAAACCAGTGATAACGTTGACCAGAATGTCATCCAATTTGGTGGCAACATCGAAAAGATCGAAAAACTACACGACGTTTTAATCCAACCCAACGTTACTAAGGCCATCATTTTTGATGAAACCCAACGCAGTGTGGAGCGCCTTAGCAACGAACTAATTGACCGTGGTTTTGCGGCTGTCTCGATTCATGGTGGCAAGAACCAGGGTCAGCGCCAACGCGCCTTGGCCAGCTTTAAGTCTAACCAGACCACTATTTTAGTCGCTACTGATGTGGCCGCTCGTGGTATCGATGTCGCTGACGTTAGTCACGTTATCAACTACACACAGCCGCAAAGTTACGAAGATTACGTTCACCGAATTGGCCGAGCCGGCCGAGCCGGTAAAACCGGTTACGCGCTTACCTTCGTTAATCGATAGTAATGTGTTATAATGTGTCTGCTAGAAATAAGCTGCTACATAACGTTTGTTAGTTCTAGATCAATATAAGTTAAGTGTTTCTGAGGAGCAGCTAAACTGGACCCCGATTTTCGAGAGCCAGGTTACCTCCGAGCAACAAAAGGAGTTAATCATTAATGGCTACTAAACTATTTGTCGGATCCCTATCATGGGGTGTTACAGACGACCAACTCAAAGATTTTTTCTCTGCAGCTGGTACCGTTGTATCTGCTAAGGTCATCACTGACCGTGACACAAACCGCTCAAAGGGCTTCGGCTTTGTTGAGATGTCTAGCGACGAAGAAGCCAAGAAGGCTGTTGATCAACTCAACAACCAAGAACTTGATGGCCGTGCCATCAACGTTAGCGAAGCTCGTCCTCGCGAAGAACGACCTCGTTACTAAGTAATTACGTAACTAGCGTTCAAACCTTAAACCCGCCCACCGTGGCGGGTTTTTTGTATGGCGCATTAACCATAAGCACGCTATGATAACAGGTAACTATGACGACTAAGAAAACGATTGTCTTTCAGCCACCAAACCTGCCTTTGGTAGTGTGGTTTATTAGTTGGATTTTGACCAAACTTCTACCTTATGGCCAGCTGAATTTCGCGGCCGCTTTAATTAGTTTTGGGGCCTTATTTACCTGGGCTTGGTTAGAAATCTTTGACGGTGCCAACAGTTTTCGACGCGCTTTGGGTGTGCTGGTGATGATCTTTATTATAGTTAATCGTTTATAGCCTTGACGCCAGTACCAGCGCCTCTTAAGCTAAGTATAAGATGTTAGAAAAAGCCAAAAAAGTCGTTGCTCGATTAGGGGGCGGTAACCAGTCACACGACTTGTCTTCTAAAGATGTGAACGAAGCGCGTCAGTACATCCATGATTACTGGAAACGGCTAGAGCGCTATCACCCCAAAGACGACGAGACACTGTTTGGTGTTCCTAAACCCTACTTGGTGCCAGCTTACGAAGCCGGGCATAGCTTTGACTTTAACGAACTCTACTACTGGGATAGTTACTTTATGGTGCAGGGCTTTCTTAAAGACAAGCATCGCCAAAAGCTGGTCAGCGGGATATTGGAAGATCTTCTGTATTTACAAAAAAGACTTAAGATCATTCCCAATGCCTCACGCACCTATTTAACCGGTCGGTCGCAGCCGCCGCTACTGACTAGTTTCATCTTTGATGTTTACGACAGTTATCACCCGGGCAAGAAATGGCTGGCCGAAGCAATTAAAACGGCCGAAGCCGAATACTATAATGTCTGGCTGGGTGTTAGCAAGCCGAATGAGCGTCAAATTTATCGCGGTCTGAGCCGCTACTACGACATTAACTACTTGCATGACCTGGCCGAAGCCGAAAGCGGTTGGGATATGACGCCGCGTTTTACGCGTAAGGCATTAAACTATCTACCGACTGATTTGAATTCATTGTTGTACAAGTACGAAACCGACTTTGCCCGAGCGTCGCAAATCGCCGGAGACAATGCTGCCGAAGAATCGTGGCTTAAGCGGGCGGCTAGCCGCAAGGAGGTCATGGATGAGCTAATGTGGAGTCCGTCACGTGACTTTTACTACGACTACGACTACGTGCGACAACGCCGCGGTTCGGTTAGTTCGCTAGCTGGTTTCTACCCAATGTGGGCTGGCATGGCCACCAAAGAGCAGGCTGCCAAGATGGTGCGGTCTCTAAAGAAATTTGAGGCCAAGGGTGGTTTGAGTACCACCGACCAACAGTTTAATCAACGCCTACCTGGTCAATTGCCAGGCACCGGCAATACCCCAACCCAATGGGCCTATCCTAACGGCTGGGCGCCTTTGCAATTTATTGTTATCAAGGGCCTGGAGCGTTATGGCTATCATGATGATGCCAGGCGGATAGCTATGAAGTGGTTGAAAACCAATCTTGACTGGTTTAACGACGAACATGTCTTTTTAGAGAAGTACAATGTTATTAATCCCGACAAGCCGCCCGTTAAGGGTGTTTATCCGTCGCAGACCGGCTTTGGTTGGACGAACGCCGTTTTTGAGCGCTTCTGTCAGGATTACATCGATAAACGAGCCTAAGCTGGTAGAATAAGCGTAATGACCCAAGACACCGCTCTCAACTTTTACCTGGCCCTACTTTCCGTCCAAATGGCAATCTTGGGATTTGTGGTGGCTGGTATCGTGACGTTGATGCAAATGCTGCACAATGCCAAGCCACACCGCGTCACCAGCCTGCTGATTCGTCACAGTGTTTTGTATGCCTACGTTGGTTTAATGGTCGCTGTCTTAATTGGTTTATGTATTGGTGCTTGGGCGATTGCTTTCGACCAAGTGACAATAGAAGAATTCTTTTTGGATGCTAATGTCGGCGGTCTGCTGTTGGCGCTTTGTTTGGTTGGGCTATTTTGGTTTGTCCAGCTTATCTACAAAGCTCGCACCTTATTGCAGGCCGATGAATATCTTAGAACTTACATACAAGCCCAAGATATGAATGATGTTAGGGGCTACCTATATAAGCTTTATGCCCGAGAGCCCGAAGAGCCAGCCGAAGGCGCCCCAGAGCACGAAAAGGCAGCTTATCAAACCGCCCTGCAAACCTGGGAAGAACAGTATCAGCAAGTTCAGTATCGGCAGGACCCATTCCAGCCAATCCGCGAGTACGTTAAAGACAACGCGCTAAAACTTTATGACTTTGGCACCAAGTCGGGCATGAAGTTTTTTAGTGAGTTTTTTGATCAAACCTTTCAGGCCATTAGTAAAAACCCACAGCCTGGTGAGTATGCTCATCTTGCCAAGTACCTGCATGACAGCGCCCTCGAATACTTTAACGTTTTCCGTAAGACTTCTTCGGAGCGACGCAAAGAAGACCTCATAAAAACGGTGCGCATCAAGGGTCGGGAATTTGCGGCGATTCCTTCAGGCGAAGGTTTTATAACAGTTGTGCGCACAATTGAGGGTATGGCCAAGATGGCCGATGACGACGAAGTAATACTAGCGATTGATAGCATTCAAGACCTGCTCGATGACTACCTGAGCCAACATAAAGGCAAGCCGTGGCAAGAAATTGCCCAAATATTCGAGGAAACCTGTCTGTCGGTAACACGCATTGCCGAGCAGTACTTCATACAAGGTAACAATACCTTGCAGACAGTGCCGATAATTGGCCACTACACTGGCGAGTACCAGACTGTGACAGGTTTATTGGTTAAGTTCTTTACTACCTATGACAACCTGGCCGACGATTACGCCGACGCCTATCCGGTTCTGTATTTCGAGGCGATCGAGGCTGTTATAGAAGTGTTATTTGCTCGCTATGCCGAAATTGTTGAGGCTGGCCGCCAAACGGTAGGTTTGAATGCCCAGTATCAGGTACTGCTAAAAACCCTTTACGGTATTTACTTCACGTTTGGCATTGACGCCATTGAACATAAAAAACCCGAATTAGTGGCACTTTGTTTAGCTAACCTACGTAGGGTTATCAAGCCGGCTAAGAATCTTAAACTAGACGATTCTTACGCCGATATCCTGGACGCCTTTGTCGAGATTGCTCTTAAGTCGGTTAGTCAGCTGGGTGACACCATCGTTAAGGACACTCGAACGATCACTGACTACTCAGTTCAGACCCTAGAAAAGCATGCTACTAAACCGGCCGTAAAGGCGGTTGTCGACGCCTATAAAGATGATGCCGGTGTAGACTTTACTAACGACGCTACCAAAAAACTCATCAAAGCCATCACAACCTAGTAGCCCGACCCTTTTGTTAATTGCTTAATAGAGGTAGACTAGATAGGTATGAACTATTATGTGACAACTTCAATTCCGTACATGAACGGTGAGCCGCACTTGGGTCACGCTCTGGAGTTTTTGTACGCCGACATCTTGGCTCGAGCCGCCCGTAAACAAGGAGCGCCAGTTATCTTTAGTACCGGTACTGATGAGCATGGCACTAAAGTGGCCGAAAAAGCCGCCGAGCTAAAAATCACTCCCCAGCAATTGGTTGACCAGATGAGTCAAAAATTCCGTGATTTGCAAAAGGTCATGAACATCAGCAACGACCGATTTATTCGTACTACCGATAAGGCACACGAACAAAGATCGCAGATTATTTGGAAAAATCTTAGCAAAGACATCTATAAAGGTAACTATATTGGCTTGTACTGTAGCGGCTGTGAAGCTTTTGTAACAGAAGCGGTTGCCAAAGAAAATAAGGGCAGCTGTCCGCACCACAACAAGCCCTACGAAAAAATTCAGGAAGAAAATTATTTTTTTCGGCTTAGTAACTATGCACCACAAATTCTACATGCCATTGAATCGGGCTCTTTTCGAGTTATACCGGCTACACGCAAGCACGAGATTCTAAACGTCATCAAGGGTGGCCTAGAAGACATCAGTATTTCGCGACCCAAAGAAAAGGTCAGCTGGGGCGTAGCCGTTCCGGGCGACCCCGGCCAGGTTATGTACGTTTGGTTCGAAGCCTTACTTAACTATATAACTGTACTTGGTTACCCCGAGCATTCTGATTTTAAAAAGTTTTGGCCAGCCAATGTGCAGGTAATTGGTAAAGACATTTTGCGTTTTCACGCTGCCATTTGGCCCGGTTTGCTCCTTGGTTTGGGTCTGCCTTTGCCCAAAACCTTATATGTTCATGGCTTTGTTAGTGTCGATGGCGAAAAGATGAGCAAGAGTCTAGGTAATAGCGTTTCGCCCCATGTTCTAATCGACAAATGGGGAGCCGATGTCTTTAGATACTACTTTGCTCGGCACATACCAAGTTATGAAGACGGCGATTTTAGTCAGAAGCGTTTCGAGGATGCCTACAATAACGAGCTGGCCAACGAACTTGGTAACGCTGTGCAACGAACCGTTGTAATGGTGCAGAAATATCTAAACGGGATCGTTGGTGATATCCCGCCGGCCAAACATGACATCGCCAAATACGAACAAGCCATAGAAGATTGTCGGTTCGACCGAGCACTTGATGAAGTCTGGGAGCAGGTTCGTGGTTTAAACCAGTATATTGAAGAAGAGAAGCCGTGGTCAATTGCTAAAGAAGGTGACGAATCGCACCTGCGCGAAGTCTTAGCCTATCAGGTCAGCTGTTTGCTCGAAATCGCTGGTATGTTGGAGCCCTTTATGCCCGATACCGCTGCTAAAATTACCTATGTATTTAGCGAAGGCGTGGTACGTCCAATTAAGGGATCACTCTTCCCTCGAACTGATTCGCCAGCCCAAAAAGGCTAACTCATGCAGTTTACCGACACCCACTGCCATATTCATATTGACGATTACCCGCTAGATACCGAAGAGGTTATTGCCAATGCTAAACGGGTTGGAGTGGACCGTTTGGTGGTGGTTGGCTGTACGCTTCAGGACAGTCAAGCGGCAGTGGACTTTGCCGCTAAGCACGGCAATGTCTGGGCCAGTATTGGTCTGCACCCACACGAAGCCCAGCATTACATCAAAGACACTAAGCAGCTAGCCAAGTTTGCCGCCCTGGCCGCCCAGCCAAAAGTGGTGGCAATTGGTGAATGTGGCTTGGACTATTACTATAATCACTCACCTAAAGACGCCCAAAAGGCCTTACTACGCTTTCAGCTTGAACTTGCCCAGAAACACAACTTACCGCTGATTTTCCATGTGCGCGATGCTTTTAAGGATTTCTGGCCGATCTTTGATGACTTTAAAGATTTGCGGGGCGTAGTTCATAGTTTTAGTGCTACAAAAGTAGAACTTGATCAGATTATAGAACGAGGTTTGTTGGTGGGTTTGAATGGCATTATGACATTTACAAAAAATGATGCTCAGCTCGACGCTGCCAAGGCTGCGCCACTCGAGAAAATCGTGCTCGAAACCGACGCTCCCTTCTTGACTCCAGCACCGTTTCGTGGTAAAGTGTGTGAGCCTAAACATGTCCGTGTGTCTGCCGAGTTTTTAAGTCGCTTGAGAGGTGAATCTCTTGAGGATTTTGCCGCGGCAACAAACCGGAATGCGGCCAAATTATTTAAGCTAAGCTAGAAAGTAATTATTACATGTCCATCAACAAGGAACGTCAAATTGATCCAGAAGCAAAGCAGCAACGTCGCTGGACTCGTCACGAGGCAGCGGACTCAACGCGTGCCACCCTTGTGCATCGGTTTGGTGAACAGGTAAAAATTACTGAAGAAGCTCCAGTTGTGGTAACAACTGAAGTGCCCGCTATTCCTCCTACCGAGGTGGCACCGGTAGTAGCGAAATTCGTGCAAGATGAACTTACCGGCATAGCCGCCATTCGCGCTGAAGTTGCAGCCGCCAGCAGCCAGGAGGATATGAGTTATGATCTTCCACAAGCTGCTTAAGTCGCTTAACGAATCCAAGAGTATTGACCGCCGGGCCGAGCAGTACCGCGAACTAATTCGGCGTGAGGCTAAAATTGGTGGTAGATTGTTTGGTCCAATTCCTAATGGTCATCGCCGCGAGTTCTTTTGTCTTGATGAGCATACCTGGATTTGGTACGAAGAGTGGGTTGATGGCAATAATCAAAAGCAATCTAAGACCACGCGCTACGATGTGCGTCCTAATGGCGTAATTAAGGTCCAAGATGGTCACCAGAGCCAGTATGTTGGCCTAGAAGAAGCGCGCAATCTATACCAGGCAGTTGAGTTGTATAATCAACGTATCGATGCCGAGTATGATTTATCTTGACCACGCCGCTGCAACACCAATAGAGCCCCAGGTTTTAAGGGCCATGGAACCATTCTGGCAAAACCAGTTCTATAACCCATCGGCCAGCTACTTGGCCGGTAAAGCCGTCGCTCAAAAGTTAGCCGAGGCGCGTGCTAAGGTTGCCGATTACCTTGGTGTCCGACCGACCGAAATTATATTTACGGCCGGTGGTACCGAAGCTGATAATTTAGCCATTCATGGTGTGATGCAGAACTTTGCTGATGCCAAATTACTGGTAGGCGCAACCGAACACAAGGCCATTCTAGAAGCAGCTAAGCAATACCGTCACGAGCTAGTCCCGGTAGATGGGGGCGGACAGATTGACCTCGATCACCTGGCACGGCAAATTGACGGCGAAACAGTGCTACTAAGCATTATGTATGCCAATAACGAAACTGGTACAATCCAGCCGCTCAAGCGCATTGCCCAAGTAGTTCAAGCCGAGCGTCAACGCCGCCAAAAAGCCGGCCTAACTAGACCACTTTATTTTCATACCGATGCCAGCCAGGCCGCCAACTATTTAGATGTACATGTCAGCCGACTGGGCGTTGATTTAATGACGCTCAATGGCGGCAAAATTTATGGACCCAAACAGTCGGGCGCACTCTACTTTAAAGCCGGCCTAAAGCTAGAACCCTATATTCGTGGTGGCGGCCAAGAACGTGGTCTAAGAAGTGGTACCGAAAATGTAGCAGCTTGTGTTGGTTTGGCGACAGCGTTGGCTGTAGCCCAAGACTCTCGCCTCGACGAAAGCCAGCGCCTTAAAGAATTACGCGATGACTTCGAAACATCGCTCCAATCTCTTAATGCCAATATTGTGGTCAACGGCGGTAAACATCGCCTACCCAATAACAGCCATATCACTTTCCCGGGCACGGATAATGAAAGGCTTATGATGGAGCTAGATGAGCAAGGGATTATGTGCGCCGTTGGGTCGGCCTGTGCCGCTAGTGATGACGAACCGTCACATGTTTTGATGGCAATGGGTTTGTCGCAAAAAGATGCTCAAAGTTCGCTACGTTTTAGTTTGGGTCGCACTACTACCAAAAGAGATATCGCGACGGTTCTAAAAGTACTCCAAAATTCAGGGGTCAAAAGCTTTTCCGAATAGACATTTTAGAGTATAGTAACAGGGAAGCTATAAACATAAGCAAGGTGGGCAACTTACACCGTGGGAATTTGGCTGATATTTGGGTTGGGGATAGCACTAGTACTGCTGAGTATTATTGTGTGGTTGGCTATAAAGCTTAGTCAGAGCCAAAAGAAAACCGCTGGTGCCCGCGAAAAAGCTTTTAGTGAAACTGCCGAAAAAGACGTCGAGCATATTTTTAATGATGCTTTTCGCCAAGAGCTCCGCAACCGGGGCTTATTGCACTTCGAGCAAATAATTAACGAAAATGCTATGTTCCTGCAGCAAGATTTGCGCATAACGGCGTCTCAAGTTAACGATTACATGAAGCAGGAGATTAAACGAACTCTTACAGAAGAGTTTGCCAAGTATGAGCAGTCGATTGCTGACGCCAAAAAGTTGGCCACCGACTCGATAAATAAAACTCAGGGAGCCATTGAGGAGCAGCGTAAAATCCTGACTGACCAGCTCAAGCAGCAAGCCGATGCTGCCAAAGAGCAGTTGGTCGAACACTTCGAGAAGAATATGGCCGATATCGTTAACCACTATATTATGCTGGCGATTGGTGAGCAGATTGATTTGAATGATCAGCTAGAATACATCATTGGTGATCTAGAAGCCAATAAACAGGCCATCCTCGAGGATATCAAAAATGGCGCCTGAACCAGTTAATGATCGAACTAGCTTAGTACTCCCCAGCACAGTGGTTAGCCAGGTTGATATTATTCGGACGGCGCGCGAACTAGAGGCTTTAGGCGACATTATTGCACAGCAAAAAAATGGCCATGGCACCAAAGCTTTGCCAGCGGTGAGCGACCATTTAAGCGAGCTTTTGCAAGCCAATCGGGTTGACCTGCAAAAAGAAGCCGACCGCAAGCGTCTCTACAATTTCTTGAGTGACCTAAAAGTTAATGCGCCGCGCCTGCATATGAGCTTTGCCTCTGAGCCGTCGGGTATTTTTACCAACAAATTGATCACTTGGCTTAGAAAAGAAATCCACCCCTTGTTGGTCTTGGATATTGGTTTACAGCCCACTATTGCGGCCGGTTGTATTATTCGTACCACCAACAACATAATTGACTGTAGTATTCGACAGCGATTAGTTACTTCAAAACCCGAGCTGCTAAAACGAATCAGGGAAGTGCGGCATGCCTGAGACACAAATTAGTCGCCATTTTGACCAGCTAGTCAAACAAGGTAAGCCGGTTGGCGAGGTGATTGCCGTGGATCAGTTCTTGGTGCGCGTCAAAGGTCTGCACCCAGTAAGCGTCCATTCGCTAATAATGTTTGACGATGGCAGCAAGGGCTTTGTGCACCATATTTACGAAGACCATGTAGTAGTCTTGCATCTTGGTCAGCACCAAGTTGGCCTAGGCGTTTTGGCTGTTGTTCAACACGACGACCTCGTGTCTAAGGTCGGTAAGGATTTTATTGGTAGAGTTGTTTCGGTTAGTGGCGAGCCGCTTGATGGTAAAGGGCCAATTGCGGCCGATGCCGTGTGGCCAGTTTTTAATGAAGCCCCCATGTTGTACGAAAGAGAAATGCTAAACGATCAGCTAGAAAGTGGCGTGGTGGTAATTGACTCGCTTTTCCCAATTGTGCGCGGGCAGCGTTTAGCAATTATTGGCGACAGTAAAAGTGGCAAGTCGACCCTGGCGACTCAACTTACGCTTAACCAAAAGAACACCGACATTATTGTGGTCTACGTGCTCATTTCAAAACGCAGTAGTGACGTTGATGCTCTACTTGTTCGCTTAAAAGAGAATGATTCGCTCAAGAACACCATTGTTGTAGTATCGAATTCGTTCGAGTCACTTATTACCAGCTACTTGGCACCGTATGTTGGTTGTGCCATGGCCGAATATTTATGGCAAAAAGAACAGCGTGACGTGGCGATTATCTACGATGACCTGACCAGCCACGCCCAAGCTTACCGCGAAATCTCGCTACTGTCTGGGACTAGTCCTGGCCGTGACTCTTACCCGGGTGATATGTTCTATGCCCACTCTAGCCTGCTAGAACGTGCCGGTCGGCTGGCTAGCACCCATAAAACTCTGACATCTCTGCCGATTGTACTGGCCAGCGGTGGTGACATTACGGCTTTTTTGCCGACCAACTTGATGTCCATCACCGACGGGCAATGGGTACTTGATATGGACATATTCCGTAATTCTATCCGCCCAGCTTTGAGTACCGGTTTGAGTGTCACGCGGGTCGGTGGCCGGGGACATAGTAAGTTGCAAAAACAACTGGCGGCACAGACTTTCCAGATTTTGGCAGCCTTTCGGCAAGCCGAAGAATTTTCTCGTTTTGGTACCGAATTGGCACTAGAAGCCAAGCGCGATTTAGCGACCGGAAAAAGGCTGCGCGAACTACTTACCCAGGCTCCGGGTGAGACTTTCTCGGTTATGAGCCAGCAGCTGATGCTTGATATAGTATTGAATCTGGGTGATAACGAACTACTCGACATTAACGCGCTAAAAGTTTCTGTATCTACCTATGCGGTAACTGTTAAGGATGAAAAAACCTACCAATCAGCCCGAGCGGCTTTGAAGCAAAAGAGCTTATTGGAGTTGAAGCGATGAGGCATCTACAAGAAATTGGTCGCGAAGAAGATTCGATGCGGACGATTGCCGAATTGACCAATGTTTTTGAGGGACTGGCCAGTATGAGGATAGCCCAGACCAAAAATAAGGTATTAAAAGCCCAAGAGTTTTTTCACGAACTGTGGCATATTTACATGCAGCTAAGGGTTGATGATTCATTCCGTTTTGGACGCAGTGCTGACAGCTCAAAAACAATCGATAAGGAGCTGTTCATTGGTATCACGGCCGAGGGTAGTTTTAGTGGCGACATCGACCAAAAGCTAATCAGCTGGATGTTAAGCCAGTATGACCCTAAAAAACAAGACATTATCATTGTTGGCCACCACGGTGTTATTCAGCTGACTCAATTGGGTATTAAGTTTAAAAAGTACTTTAAGCTGCCATCGTCCGACGAAAGTATTAATGCCGCTCCTCTAATTAGAGAAATTCAAAAGTATAAGGGCTGTTATGTTTATTACCAGACCTATGTTTCGCTTATGGTGCAGGACGTCAAACGGATTAACTTATCATCGGCTGTTAAGGAGCAGGGTTTAAATGCCGGGAAAGCCGACGAAGTTATTAGTGAGGCAAATTATATATTCGAACCGTCTACCTATGAGGTTGCCAGCCACCTTGAAGAGTCGATGTTAAGTAGTATGTTGGGGCAGGTGATTTTTGAGTCTAAGTTGGCCCAGCATGCCAGCCGTTTTCGGGCGATGAGCTCGGCTCACAAAAAAGCCGATGAATCAGTCGACGATCTGCACCTGTCATATAATCGTGTTAAACGAAGCATGAAAGACGAGCGCTTAAAAGAGATAATTAACGGTATGCGAAAGGCAAGTAAACGATGAGCCAGGGAATCGTTCGAACCGTTAAGGATCTGGTTATTAAGGTGGAGTTCGAGAAAGAATTGCCCAAAATTGGTGAGTTGGTTATTGTGCAGAGCCGTAAAAAAGGTTTGCTACTGGTTCACTCACTCGAAACTGGTAATATGGCCACTTGCCTTAACATCCAGTCCGATCGGACAATTGAACGCAGTATGGCTGTAGACCTTACCGGAAAAGGTATTGAAGTTCCAGTTGGACCGCAAACGATTGGGCGTATCTTTGACGCCCTGGGCCGGCCACTAGACGGCAAGCCGCCAGTAAGTGCCGACACCCCAACGCGCAGTATCAGCCGCCTAGCACCACGCAGCACCACGTTCACAGCCACCAAGCCGCAGATTCTAGAAACCGGCATCAAGGTTATCGACTTCTTTACGCCATTTGTAAAAGGTCGCAAAGTTGGCATTATTGGTGGTGCCGGTGTTGGTAAAACGGTACTAACTATGGAGCTAATTAATAACATTGCTAAAAGTGGTGGTGGCTTGAGTTTCTTTGCTGGTATTGGTGAGCGCATCCGTGAGGGTCATGAACTTTTTGAAACCCTAAAAGAGCACGATCTACTTAAGAATACTTGCATGTATTTTGGTCAGATGAACGAAAACCCGGTAGTGCGGTCGCTGGTTGGTGTTTCAGCAGTGGCTGCGGCCGAGTACTTCCGCGACGAAGAGCATAAAGACATCTTATTCTTTGCCGACAATATGTATCGTTATGTTCAGGCCCATAACGAAGTAGCTACCATCCTTGATCAAATCCCTTCAGAAGGTGGTTATGAGCCAACTATTTTTAGTGATGTAAAGATCTTGCAGGATAGATTGAGTTCCAACCAAAATGGCTCAATCACATCTGTTCAAACAATTTATGTGCCAGCCGACGACTTAAGTGACCCCGCCGTGCAGATGATCCAGAATGAACTGGACTCAATAATTGTGTTAAGTCGAAAAGTTGCCGAGCAGGGCATTCGGCCGGCTGTGGATTTAACTAAAACGTCGTCATCGTTGCTGGCGCCCGATATTGTGGGCGAAAGACACTATGTTTTGAGTATCCAGGTGCAGTCACTTCTGCAAAAGTACGAATCACTCAAAAACATCATTGCCATTATTGGCGAAAACGAATTATCGCCTACCGACCGCGCCGACTACGCCAAGGCTAAGCAACTGATTAAGTTCTTTACGCAAAGTATGTTTGTCACCGAGAGTCTCAACGGTATTAAGGGTGAATACTCGAGTCGTGAAGATACTCTAAAAGGCATAGAAGAGATAATCGTATAGGAATCCTATGGTAAAACGCCAAGACGCTAGCACTGGAAAGATTGTTGATGACGGGACTACTGCCAAGAGTACTAAGCCGACCATGCATGTTAAGGTTTACTCCCCTTTTCAGACTTACTTTGATGACCCGGCCATTAGCGTCTCGGCCGTGAACGACACTGGGCCATTCGACATATTGCCCAAGCATCACAACTTCATTACCTTATTAAATGCCGGCAATATTACTATTCAGACTGATCGCGAAAAGCGCAGTATTAAGATCGCCAAGGGTATGATGCATGTTAAGGCTGACCAAGTGATTGTCTTTTTAGACGTGTAAAACAGGGGTAAATTTGCTATAATACAAAAGATATGGCAAAGAAGCAGATAGTTTATGTGGGCCTGAGTGGCGGTGTCGATAGTTCGGTCACGGCGGCTTTGCTAATGGAGCAGGGCTACGAGGTAGTTGGTGTCTACATGAAGAACTGGAGCCAAGATTTGCCTGGTTTTGCCTGCCCCTGGAAAGAGGACTACCAAGATGCCAAACGCGTTGCCGTACAGCTAGGCATACCTTTCAAAATGTATGACTTCCAAAAGGAATATCGCCAAAAAGTCGTTGACTACATGGTGGCCGAATATCAAGCTGGCCGCACGCCTAACCCCGACATCATGTGCAATCAAGAGGTTAAGTTCAAACTATTCTTAGATACTGCTTTGGCGGACGGGGCTGATTTAATTGCTACTGGTCACTATGCCCGCGTTAAAGACGGCCAACTCCTAACGGCTCGCAATATCGACAAAGACCAGACCTACTTTTTGTACCGAGTTACCAGCGATGCTCTTAAGAAAACCTTGATGCCAATTGGTGAGTTTAAAACCAAAGACGAGGTGCGCGCCCTAGCCAAGAAGTTTGGTTTGGTGACGGCTAACAAAAAAGACAGCCAAGGTATTTGCTTTGTGGGTAAGGTTGGGATTAAAGAATTCTTATTGCACGAACTTGGCGCCCAAAAACCCGGCCAAATCAAGGATCAAGCCGGACATGTCGTGGGTAGCCACGACGGCGCAATTTTTTATACCATTGGGCAGCGGCACGGGCTGAATGTTGGCGGTGGCATGCCCTACTACGTAGTTGGCAAGGACATGGACTTAAACGAGGTTTACGTAACGACTAATCTTGATGATGCCAAGCTATGGCACAAGCAGCTTAATTTAGTTGATGTGCACTGGATTAACGGTGCGCCAAACGCGGCAGATAACCTACAGGTGCGCACCCGTTACCGGGCGCCCTTAGTGCAATGCACCTTACAGTCTGGTAAGCCACTAAAAGTTATTATGCAAGACGAAGCTCGGGCTATTACGGCCGGTCAGTCGGCCGTCTTTTACAGCGGTGAACAAGTTGTGGGCGGCGGCATTATAGTCTAACGGGGCAGGGGAATAAACTGACTGATTTTTACAGAAGAATCAGTATTAACAGTTATGTCGTAACGGCCCAGAGGTTTATTGTTATCGCCAAACTCGAAGACGCTCATCACGGCCGGATCGTTTAGGGCGCCGAGCACTAAGCTGTCTTCTTTGGCGCCACCGGTGGTACCTTGAACAAAGTGATAATTGGCATTGCCTAAGCCGTCTTGGTATACCTCTGGCTCAGCTTGTTCGTGAACATGTCCGGAAATAGTCAGGTTAGCGCAATGGGCTTCAGCGGTTGGTTGGCCGGCTTTCGGGTCGTGCATGACGACAATATCTGGCTCGGTAACGCAGGCGGTTTCTTTGATTGTCTTGCCTTGTTCGACTAGGCGCTGGTCGTTGTTGTGGATGTCGGGCGCCCCAAAGCGGCTCCGGCGCGGATCGCTGGCTCCCAGAACTGTAAACCCAGCGAATTCCTGCATCTCACCATTGGCGACCATAAAGTTGTGATTGCGAGCTTGCTCGCCGGTAACCTGTGGGCTGTCGTGATTGCCCAAGGTAATAAAACGCGGGGTATCGCCCAGGGCATCGGCCTCATTGGCGATACACTCTTCTTCGACTGGTGTGCCACTCATGGTGGCGTCGCCGGCGTCGATTACAGCGCCAACAGCAAAACGTCGAGCCACCGCCCCGTAAACGCGGCTGATGCCAATGTTGCAGTGGATGTCGCTAACTATCATCACGCGTCTGACAGCTTCGTCCTTGTCTAGTGACGGACGGTTATTAAAGGCCTCTTCAAAGTTGGCTTGAGCTTGCTCGTAAAAGCCGTCGGTATCTTCAATAAAGTCAATTACCTCGGGGGCAACCTCGTCGATAATACTTCGTAAGTAAAGGCCATGCACCGTTGCGCCTTCAAACGGTGTGCCAGCAAAAGCCGCCACTGGTTCGCTTGGGCTATCAGCCGAGGCATTGGGGATGTCGGGCGCAACCAGCAGGGCACAGATCCCCGCCAAGCCACCAGCCGTTACGACCTTGCGCAAGGCGGGGTGAGGGCCTTCAGGTACTAGCAGGGTGCGTAGGGCCTGCTGCTTTTCGGTACTCATGGACTTGACGGCAATCAGGCCGGACATGGCTAGCACTAAGCCTAGGGCAGCCCCTTTTGATGCACCTTGTTCTACTTGGTTTCTGACATTTTCTTGCATGCGACTAAAAACGTGGTCGGGGTTGGCAAACAATTGCTTGTACTGGGTCGCCAGGTGCTCGTAGTCAAATGGTTCGGCTGTCGTGTCTTCGGCCGGAACATCTAAAATATCTAACTCGGCGCCAATCGGACCCTGTTCGCTCGGCATGGTTATAGAGCCGATCATGCCAAAGTCAATCTTATACATACCAGTGCTGTTAAGCTCAACAGTGGCTTGGTGGGGGCCGGCTTCGACCGGCGTCGGGCTGGAAGCGGCGTAAACAGCACCGGCACTAGCGCCAACGGCCGTGCCAGCGGCTACAAATGCCACGGGTGCCAGATGTCGTCGCCAGTCTGGATGTTCCACAAGCCCTCCGTGATTACGTTCCATGTATTTAAGACTCCGGGCTTACTGTTTGTCAACAATCTGGTATACTCTAACAGATATGAATGCCCAACAAATTCGCCAAGCCTACCTGCAATTCTTCAAGGATCGTGGCCACGTGGTGATCCCGCGCGCCCTTTTGGTGCCGCAAAACGACCCGACGACATTATTTACCGGTTCGGGCATGCAACCGCTCATTCCGTATTTGCTGGGCGAATCACACCAGGGCGGTACAAAGCTAGTAAACAGCCAAACTTGTTTACGCTCTCAAGACATCGATGAAGTTGGCGACAATCGTCATACGACTTTTTTTGAAATGCTAGGTAACTGGAGTTTGGGCGATTACTTTAAAGAAGATCAAATTCGTTGGTTCTTTGAATTCTTGGTTGATGTTGTCGGGCTTGACCCGCAAAAAATTTATGTCACCTGTTTTATCGGTAGTAAAGAGCACGCCATTCCGCGTGACGACGAAGCGGCTCAAATCTGGCAGAAGCTTTTTAAAGAAAAGGGAATAGATGCCAAGATTGCCGAAGTTGGTTCGCAGGCCGATGGCGATAAACGCGGCATAAATCCGGGTGAACGCATCTTCTTTTATGATGATGGCGAAAACTGGTGGAGCCGGGCCGGTGGCTTAGACAAAACGCCAGTCGGTGACCCGTGTGGCCCAGACAGCGAAGTTTTTTATGACTTTGGTCCCCAAAATCACGCCGCTGGCTTTGGCAAAGCCCACCCCGCTAGTGACTCCGGCCAATTCATGGAAATCGGCAACCAAGTGTTCATGCAATATCTGCGTACCCAAAAAGGCTTCGAACCCTTAAAGAAGCAGAATGTTGACTTTGGCGGTGGTTTAGAACGCATCGCAGCCGCAGCTATTGATAGCCCGGACGTCTTTAAAATCAGTATTATGTGGCCAATTATCGAGAAGCTCGAAAAGATTTCGGGTAAAGACTATGGCACACACACCAATGCCATGCGCGTCATTGCCGATCACTTGCGAGCCGCCACTTTCTTAGCTGTTGATGGCATTACGCCAAGCAATAAGGAACAGGGCTATGTGATGCGCCGAATGGTTCGGCGGGCAATTCGATTTGCCTTTGAGCTGGGCGTCGAGCAAAACTTCTTGCACGACCTTGTGCCGGTTATCACCGATCTTTACCACGACGACTACCCAGAAGTCGCCAAGCAGCGCGACCAAGTTATTGAGGTTCTTGTGAGGGAAGAGAAAATATTCCGACAGACACTGCGCAAAGGCCTCCGAGAATTTGAAAAGGCATTGGAGCTTGCAGATGTATTTAATGTTGTTGAAAAGAAAAATACTTTTGTAATGAAAGGCGATTTTCTTTTTACCCTATACGACACGTACGGTTTCCCGGTAGAGCTTAGTACCGAAGAGGCTTTCAGGCAAAACATTGAATTATCCAAAGATTGGCGCAAAGAATTTGATTCCAAGATGCAAGAACAGCGCCAACGTTCGCAAACGGCCACCAAGGGAACTTTCAAGGGTGGGTTGGGTGGCCAGACCATGCAGCACAAGAAGTACCACACTGCTACCCACTTGATGTATCAGGCGCTACGTGATGTTCTGGGTGACCATGTGATTCAGCGCGGTTCAAACATTACCGAAGAGCGTCTGCGCTTTGACTTTTCTCATCCCGAAAAAGTTACCCGTGAGCAACTTGACGAAGTCGAAAAAATCGTCAATGAACAGATTGGCCAAGACCTAAAAGTTAGCTTCGAAGAATTCCCTACCAAAGTAGCTATCGAAGAAAAGGGTGCGCTTGGCCAGTTTGGTGATCGTTATGGCGACAATGTCAAAGTTTATAAGATGATTGCCGATGGCGCCAAAAAGCCCTTCAGTTTTGAAATCTGTGGCGGTCCGCATGTCGACCACACCTTGCAACTGTTTGAAGACGGCAAGAAGTTCAAGATTCTTAAAGAAGAAGCTAGCTCAGCCGGCATTCGTCGCATTAAAGCCGTTCTTAATTAAATGAAAACTATCACTCTCGTTACTGGTAATCCGGGAAAGCTAAAGGAGTGGCAGGCCATTTTACCAGCGAACTCTGATATCGAGTTTGTCATGCACGAACTTGATCTGCCAGAAATTCAGTCTATGGATCTGCAAGCTATTGTCGGAGACAAGCTCAGCCGTGCTTACGATGTACTTAAAGTACCGGTAGTAGTTGAAGATGTTTCCGTCGGGTTAGATGGGCTGGCCGGTTTACCGGGACCATTCTTTAAGTTTTACGAAAAGGCTTTAGGCCCAACCGCTCTTTTGCAGCTTGCTAAAAACCCCGGAGAAGCCGCCACAATTATTTGTACAATTGGTTATTACGACGGGAAAAAGAAGATTTACGCTGTCGGCAAAGTCCATGTTAGCGTCGTTGAGCCTAGGGGTACTAATGGTTTTGGGTTTGATCAGGTAGTTGTACCGGAAGGCCAAACCCGTACCTTCGCCGAAATGTCACCGGCAGAAAAGAACGCTATCAGCCACCGACAGATGGCCATAAAAGAAATGTTAAGTAAACTGCGGTAATTTTGAAGTTACTTCATCGCAGCGCTCTAAGATGTTAGAATAAAAGAGATTATGCTTGAAAAACTAAAGCGTTTAAATACCACACCCAAAAAATCTGGCGAACAGTACGTCGTTGGACTAGATATTGGTACCGAGTACGTCAAGGCGTTAATTGGTGTATTAAAAGAAGACAAGATTGAGATTATCGGTGTTGGCCGGACGCATCAGGAGCTTAACGATATGCAAGCCGGCGCCATCGCCGATATTACTAGCGTGGTACGCAATTGCAACGAAGCCTTGAATATTGCCGAAAAGCAGGCCGGTACCACGGTGCGTACTGGTGTTATTGGTATTGCAGGCGAACTAGTTAAGGGTACGACCACAACTGTTCGGGTGGCCCGAAAAAACCCAACCAAGGCGCTTGATGTGCCCGAAGTCGAACGAATTATTGGTGTCGTTCAAAAACGGGCCGAAGAACGGGCTAAACAGCAGCTGGCCTGGGAACTGGGCGGTAAAGAAGTCGACGTACGACTGGTTAATAGTGCTCTGGTGGGCATCGAAATTGATGGCTACAAGGTCACTAACCCAATAGGTTTTCAGGGTAAAGACGTCGTTGTGCAGCTTTATACGGCCTTTGCACCGCTTATTCACATTGGGGCCCTAGAACGAACCGCCCAGGAGCTTGATCTTGATCTATTGGCCGTAGCGGCTGAGCCGTTTGCGGTGGCTCGTTCGGTGATTGGTGATGACCCTAATGCCAGCCTGAGTGCTATTTTAATGGATGTTGGTGGCGGTACCACCGATATTGCTGTTATTAACGACGGCGGTGTTCAGGGTACCAAGATGTTTGGCATCGGTGGACGGGCCTATACGCGTTCGGTCGAAAAAGACCTTGATGTATCCTTTGCCCAGGCCGAAGAGCTAAAAATTGGTTTGCATACCAATAAGACACCACAGGCCAAAGTGCCAGCCATCGAAAAGGCCCTACAGAAGACAGCTAATGTTTGGATTAACGGCGTAGAATTGGCCTTGGCCGAGTTCGATAAACTAGATCACTTGCCCAACCGAATTCTACTCTGTGGCGGCGGTTCTTCTTTAGACGTACTAGTCGAAACACTGAACGAGAGTCAATGGTATGGCGACTTGCCATTTACACGCAAGCCAGTCGTGCAGTATATCCGCCCCGAGCAAGTTGCTGATATAGTTGATACCACTGGTGATGTAACCGATCATACCTTTGTTACTGCCATGGGACTATTGCGCGTTGGTGCAGATACCTTGCAGCAGCAAGATGGTCCAGCTCCAACCAGCAGTGCTGGGGGCTCAAGTAACGGGACATTTAAGGAGCGTCTTGATAGGATGTTACGAGTATGAGTGAAGCCCAAAAAGACACTATCTACATCGACATTGATGATGAAATAACTGGAATTATCGACAAGGTCCAAACCAGTAAGCATAAAATCGTGGCCCTGGTGCTGCCTAAGCGAGCCTCGGTTTTGCAAAGTATTGTAAATATGAAATTGCTTAAGCGCAGTGCCCAGAAATCCAAAAAGAGCCTAGTTCTAATTACGTCCGAGGCCAGCTTACTGCCACTAGCTGGAGCGGTTGGGGTTCATGTTGCCAAGAATCTTCAATCTAAGCCAGCTATTCCAGCCGGCCCCGACATGACCGACATACCTGACTCACTCGTTAACGAAGAAGAAGTTGAAGGCGAACCAGAAGACCCTGATCTTGATAGCAATAAGAGTATTGGCGAGCTGTCGGGTGAACCGGCCGCTTTGGCTGCCGAAGAAACCATTAACATGGATGACGAGCCCGAAGTTGCCAAGACTGGCAAGAAGCCAAAAGCCGCCAAAGGCAAGAAGGACAGCAAACTTAAAGTGCCTAATTTTGACCGTTTCCGCAAGTGGCTAATATTAGGCGGTGTGGCCTTTGTTGTATTAATAGTTGGCGGCTACTTTGCCCTAGTTAAGATGCCCAAAGCCACCATTGTTATAGCCACCGATTCGTCGGAAGCTAATACTTCGGTCGCTTTTACGGCTAACACAGCCAATAAGACATTCGACGAAGCCGGCAAGGTTGTGCCAGCCGAACTTGCTTCGGTGAAGAAAACAGACTCACAAACAGCCCCGGCTACTGGTCAGAAAAATATCGGTACCAAGGCATCAGGGTCGGTCACGATGACCGCTAAAGTTTGTGGCAGTTTTAGTACGCCAGCTGCCGTGTCATCCGGCACAGGTGTTAGTACAAACGGTCTAACCTATGTCACCCAAAAAGACGTTACCTTTAGCCCCGACACTATATCAGGAGGCTGCGTAAACTTTAAGGGTAACAGCACCACAATTAGTGCCCAAAACCCCGGCACCAACTACAACACCAGTTCAACTACCTTTGCGGTGGCTGGTCGTTCTGATGTCACGGCTCAAGGTAGTGCTAACGATGGTACCGACAATATCGTAAAAGTAGTTTCACAGGCTGACGTAGATGCTGCCAAGGCGAAACTACCAACTACGGCCAACTCCGACGCGGCTAAGGCCGAGCTTAAGACGAATCTGCAGAAGAGCGATCTACTGCCAATCGACTCGAGCTTTGCGGTTGATGGGCCAAACGTTACTACCTCGCCAAATGTTGGTGATCAGGCCGACACAGTCAAGGTCGACTCCACAGCAACCTATACCATGCTTGGTGTTAATCAGGCTGATTTGAGTAAGCTGGTTAAAAAGCAGGCCGAGAGCCAGATCGACACCAACAAGCAAGCTGTCCAGAATGATGGTCTTGATAACGCTACTTTTACCGTGCAGGGCAAAGATAATCCCCAGGTTACCGTTGTAACTTCGGTAACGATTGGCCCGAACTTAGACACCAACGCCATTAAAAAAGAAATTGCCGGTAAAATGAAAGGCCAGACTAAGCAAATCATCGAGAGCCGCCCATCTATAAAAGGCGTAACGATTAACTACAGTCCATTCTGGGTAATTAAGACGCCGAGCGATCCAAACAAGGTGACGATTACATTTGAAAAAGCGAACAAATAGCCATGCATAATCCAAACGCCCGCATCGTGGCACTTGATATTGGCGATAAGCGAATTGGCGTGGCCACCGCTAATGTCGTGGCTCGCTTAGCCAGCCCGCTTAAAACAATTGATGTTAGCGACGATGTAGTCGAGCAAATTAAACAAATTGTCGCCGAGCAGACGGCAGTAGCCTTGGTACTGGGGTTGCCGCGCAATCTGAAGGGCGACGACACCGCCCAAACCAAGAAGGTTAGAGACTTTGGTGAGCGTCTACAGCACCACCTTGATCTGCCAATATATTGGCAAGACGAGGCCTTGACGTCACACGTATCCGAAGAAAAACTCAAAAGTGGCAAGACGCCCTACCAAAAAAGCGACATTGATGCCTTAGCCGCTACCTATATACTAGAAGATTTTTTGGCCTCTAAAGAGGAGCTGGCAGTATGAAATCGGTAACAACACGGCGTAAGCGCTGGACCGTCACGCTTATTGTGGTTGGTGTCGTTGCGCTTCTGGCCTTGATTGGCGGTGTTTGGGGTGCCCGAACCTATTATCAGAGGAATCTGGAACCGGTTAGCTCCAGTCAGACTGCCATTGTCGTTACTATACCCACTGGATCGACCGTTAATCAGATTGCCGACATTTTAAAGGACAAGCAGCTGATTCGTAACAGCCGGGTCTTTACGCAGTACGTGCGTAGTCAAGGAGCCCAAGATAAGCTCCAAGCTGGCACCTACTCACTCCGTCCCAGCGACAGCGTCCAGGCCATCACTAAAATTTTAACCGGGGGTAACATCGTGAATAACTTGTTTACAATTCTGCCCGGCCAACGCCTCGACCAAATTAAGAGCGCTCTCATTAATGCCGGCTTCGATGCCGCCGAGGTTGAGCAGGCACTCGACCCAGCTAATTATAAAAATCACCCAGCTTTGGCTGATAAACCAACTGATGCCAACTTAGAAGGCTATCTGTACCCTGACTCTTACCAAAGAATTGCCGAAACTAAGCCGCAGACTATAATCCAACAGTCGCTCGATGAGATGCAGAAATACTTAACACCAGAACTGCGCAATGCTTTTGTGGCCCAGGGTCTAACAGTTCACCAGGGTATTATTTTGGCTTCGGCGGTCGAGCAAGAGGTATCCAAGCCAGAAGATCGACCACTGGTAGCCCAAGTTTTTCTGAAGCGCTATCGCGAAAACATGCTGCTGCAGTCTGACGTTATAACAAAGTACGGCACAATTCTGGCCGGTAAGCCGTTTACGCTTACACTCGATACGCCATACAACGTCTATATTCATGCTGGATTACCTCCTGGGCCAATTAGTAACGTTAGTCAGAATGCAATGCTGGCGGTGGCTAATCCAGCTGCAACTAGCTGGCTCTACTTTGTATCTGGCGATGACGGCACAACCTACTTCTCTAACACCTTAGAAGAGCATCAAGCACTGGTCGACAAGCACTGTAAAAAACTGTGTGAATAGTGGTTGAAATAGCTAATTTTTGCTATAATAGTGCCTACAACTGTCTATTCATTACAGAGTAAGCAGTTGTAATATTTTGGAGAATTCGTATTAGTAGCACCGCTCAATCATTAACCCAGAGGCGGTTAGCCCGTTTCAACGGTTTTTGGCGTATCAGTACCTACCGACGCCTGTTTATGCAATTACCTAAAAAATCGCGCCGTCGCACGGTTCGATATGGTCTTTTGGCTGCCAACTTAGCATTGTTGGCAGTTGTTTCGGTATTTGTTGTCCAGAGTCGTCAGCAGACTAATAGTAGTTTTACTGGTTCTGGTACCGGCATGGCAGCACTGGGTGAAAACTCAGCTGCAATTAATCCCCTCGACCAACTATCTTCGGCCGACATTGCGGTTCATATTGCTCGTGCCGCTAAGCTTGATGAAGCCCAAGCAGTAACTAACAAGGCCGACACCGTTAATGCCCAGCTAGCCGTTAGTTCGTCTGGCCAGAGTATTATTACCAAACCACAAGTTGTATCGGACGGCTTAAAATCCCGAAAAGATATTCAAACCTACACCGTGGCTGCTGGCGATACCGTCCCTAGTGTTGCAGCCAAGTTTGGCGTTACTTCTGACACAATTCGTTGGTCCAATGGACTCAGTGGTGATTCTCTGACAACCGGCAAACAACTACTGATATCACCAGTTAACGGCATTATTTACATGGTTAAATCTGGTGATACAGTTGATAGCTTGGCCGATAAGTATCGGGCCAACAAGGAATTGTTGATTGCTATTAACGACGCCGAAATTGGTGGCCTACCAGTTGGTCAAAATATTATTATTCCTGGTGGAACGCCACCGGCGGCAACTGTGGTGGCACGGTCATCGGCGGCAGCAACTACGGCCGGCGGTTTTGCTTGGGGTGGCTATAGCGCTGTTTACGGCAGCAACGGTTATGATTATGGTTACTGTACATGGTGGGCGGCCACCCGTCGTTCACAAATTGGCCGAGCCATTCCTAGTAACCTTGGTAACGCTAGTACCTGGAAGGTTTTAGCGCAACGCGCTGGCCTAGGAGTTGGTAATCAACCAGCCGCTGGAGCCGTTATCTGGACGCCGCCCCGCGACTATTATGGACACGTTGGTTTTGTCGAATCGGTTAACCCCGACGGCAGTGTTAACGTTTCCGAAATGAACGTAGCTGGTTGGGGACGCGTCAGCAAAAAGACCCTTTCACCAGCCGAAGCCGCCGCCTACTCTTACATTTATTAGAACAGTCAATAATTACGACATGGACAAGATACCTTAACAGAGGTAGAATTAGGACATGTTTGTGGATAAAGTGGCAGTTACAATTAAGGCCGGCGATGGTGGCGACGGTCGTGTTAGTTTTCGCCATGAAATCTACGTCGACAAAGGTGGCCCGGATGGTGGCGACGGCGGCCACGGCGGTAGTATTATTTTGGCAGCCAGTCGTAACCAAAACACCCTAGCTAGTTTCCGTTTTCAGAAAGCCTTAACAGCCGAAGACGGTAAAGCCGGTGATAAACAAAAGAAACATGGCCGCAGTGGAAAAGATAATATTGTGTCGGTGCCGGTGGGCACGGTGCTAACAAACGAAGCCGGCGAAGTTGTGGCCGATCTGAACGAAGATGGTCAGCAAGTAGTAGTAGCCCAAGGCGGCCGCGGCGGTTTTGGAAACGCGCACTTTATATCTTCGGTACGCCAAGCCCCGCGCATTGCCGAAAAGGGCGAACTGGGCGAGGAGTATAAAGCCACACTAGAGCTAAAAATGATTGCTGATGTTGGTTTAATTGGTTTGCCAAACGCTGGTAAATCAACTTTTTTGGCATCGGTCAGCCAAGCTAAACCCGAGATTGCCGACTATCCATTTACGACCATTCGGCCTAATTTGGGAGTGGTTGTTATCGATAAAGAAAATAGCCTTTTGGTTGCCGACATCCCTGGTCTTATCGAAGGTGCAAGTGAAGGCAAGGGCTTGGGTGATGAATTCTTGCGTCACGTTGAACGTACCAATGTTCTGCTGCACCTTATTGATGCCTATCAAGAGGATGTAGCGGCTACCTATAAAACCATTCAGAATGAACTAAAAACCTATGCCGTCGACCTGTCTAAGCGACCACAGATTGTGGTGCTGACAAAAATTGATGGTCTGGATGACGAAATTATTAGTGCGCAAATCGATGCTCTTAAAAAAGTCGTTCCTAAAAGCACTTTAGTATTTGCAATTTCGGCACCGAGCCGCCAGGGCGTTAAGGAACTATTGTATGAAGCCCTTAAGATTGTTACTAAGGAGCGTGCCAAGCATGTCAAAAAGGCAGCCGCTGTTTTACCGGTAATTCGTATGGTTAAGGATGACAGCTGGCGTGTCGAAAAGGGTGAAAACGGCTTTACTGTTTACGGCCAAAAGATCGAGCGCTTTGCTCAGCGGACCGACTTTGATAACACCGACGCCGTGGCTCGGTTGTATGACATTCTCAAGAAAATGGGCATCCTTAAAGAGCTGCATCGCCAAGGTATTGAGGCTGGCCAAAAAATCGTCATTAACGGCTATCGCGGCCTTGAGTATTAGCAGTGACCAAGTCACTCTTCTTTTACGATCTAGAAACTAGTGGTATTAACCCACGTTCGGCCCGTATTATGCAATTTGCTGGTCAGCGCACCGACCTAAAACTTAAGCCAATTGGCGAACCAGTTAACTTGCTCGTCAAGTTGACTGACGATATTGTGCCAGAGCCCGACGCCATTCTAATAACTGGTATTACACCACAACAATCACGCGCCGAAGGTATTACCGAGGCCGAGTTTCTTAAGATATTTAGTGAAGAAGTTGCCGTGCCAGGTACGATCTTTACTGGCTTCAACACGGTACGGTTTGACGACGAATTCATGCGTTACCTACATTACCGGAACTTCTATGATCCGTATGAATGGCAGTGGCAAGACGACCGTAGCCGTTGGGACTTGCTTGATGTTGTTCGACTTACGCGGGCACTTCGACCCGATGGTATTAAGTGGCCATTCGAAAGTGGCGGCAAGCCGTCTAACCGTCTAGAGCTACTCACCAGCATAAACGGCTTAGAACATACTGACGCCCATGACGCCCTGAGTGATGTGCGGGCAACCATCGCCCTGGCGCGTCTGATCTACAACAAACAGACCAAGTTATTCGATTACCTTTTGGCGATGCGCGGTAAGAAGGCTGTGGCTGAACTGGTTGATTCTGGCCTGCCCTTTGTTTACGCTTCGGGCAAATACTCGGCCGAGTTTGAAAAAACCAGTGTGGCCGTTAAGATAGCCGATCATCCAACCAGGCAAGGCGCTTTGGTGTTTGACTTACGGCACGACCCGGTGGGTTATGTCGATAAGTCGGCTGCCGAACTAGCTGAGCTATGGCGCTACAAGAAAGATCCGTCCGCACCGCGTTTGCCGGTAAAAACCTTACAGTACAACCGTTGCCCAGCGGTGGCACCACTTGGCGTCCTTGATGAGGCTAGTCAGGCCAGACTGGACTTAGATGTTGAGAAAGTAAAGTCCAACCTAAAAAAACTTAGTGGTGCGACCAACTTTGTTAATAATTTGTACGAGGCCGTCGATATACTGAACCAGGAGCAGCAAACCCGACTACTAGCCAATGAGCTTGATGTTGATGCTCAATTGTATGACGACTTCTTTAGCAAAGCTGACCAAACAACCATGCGCGCCGTTCGGGCCGCCCAACCCAGTGAAATAATGGAGTTTCAAGATCGCTTTAAGGACCCAAGACTGCAGGCCTTACTGCCGTTGTATAAGGCTCGTAACTTCCCGAAGTCACTAACACCAGAAGAAATGGTCGACTGGGAGGCTTTTCGCCAGCGGGCACTGACGCAAGGTGGCGACCAAAGCCGTCTGGCCAAATTCTTTAAACGCATCGAAGAGTTAGCCAAGAGCCCACAAACCACCGCCGAGCAACGCTTTTTACTAGAAGATCTGCACCTTTACGGCGAAAGTATTATGCCTGATCCAGACTTCGCAAGCTGATAACGTCATAATGACGTTGCGTGGTGCTATTGCTTTTGCTGTTTTGAACCTTGCGTACCTTGTAGGCAACCAGCAATATAACTGGTAGCATCAACACTTGAAACCAAGCGAAGGTAAGTTGAAAGTGAGTGCCTGGAATCTGCCCCAGGACGATTAATTGCATCATAGCCCGAACCCTGTTAACTTTGTCCTAATTGTAAATCTAATTGCGTAAAAGTCAACTGTATTTTATTGTACTAATGCTTAATAGGGATGACGGGTGCCACGTTCTGGTAAAACTTCTTAAAAATCTGTATAATTAGTCGACTTATGAGCGATGCAATCATAGTAAAAGGTGCTCGGGAACATAACCTCAAGGACATTGATGTTACCATTCCGCGCGCCAAGTTGGTTGTTATCACCGGTCTGTCTGGTTCCGGTAAATCATCGCTAGCGTTTGACACTATCTACGCCGAAGGACAACGTCGCTACGTCGAAAGTTTAAGTTCGTATGCCCGTCAATTCTTGGGGCTTATGGAGAAGCCTGATGTTGATCAAATCGACGGGTTGAGCCCGGCCATTTCGATTGACCAAAAATCAACCAGCCGTAACCCTCGCTCAACTGTTGCCACCGTCACCGAAATCTACGACTACTTACGTTTGTTGTATGCCCGGATTGGCGTACCGCATTGCCCGGTTTGTACCAAGCCGGTGGCCCGCACTACTAGCACGGCCATAGTTGATCAAATTACGCGCCTGCCCGTCGATGCCAAATTAATGATCCTAGCGCCAATTATTAACGCTAAAAAAGGTGCCTTTGAACACATACCAGAGCAGTACACGCGCGCCGGCTTTGCCAGAGTACGGGTTGACGGTGTTGTTTATGCGCTGGATGAGTTCCCGCAGCTCGACAAGAATTACAAACACACCATCGAGGTTGTGGTCGATCGTCTGGTTAACAACCAAGATAGTCGCGGGCGCTTAGTCCAGTCGGTCGAACAAGCCCTCGAAGTCGCCGACGGCAAGGTAAGTGTTTTAAATGCCGACAGTAATGACGAAACCTTCTACAGTTTAAAATACGGCTGTCTTGATCACCCCGATGTGTCGATCCCCGAACTTGAGCCACGAACTTTTAGCTTTAACAGCCCGCAAGGTGCCTGCCCAGTCTGTACTGGTCTGGGTTCGCGTCTAGAAGTTGATCCTGAACTGGTGATACCAAACGGGCGTTTAACGCTGGCAGAGGGCGCCGTACGACCGTACAACCGTATTAATACCGACAACTGGTATATGAAGAAACTGCAGGCCGTGGCCGATCGCTACAAATTTAGCATTCATGTGCCAACGGCCGATCTGACGCCGGAGCAACTGCAAAAAATACTTTATGGCACCGGCAACGAAACCTATACCATTTCGCTGGGTTCGGGTCGGGCTTTTGATACTACCTACGAAGGCGTTATACCTAACTTAGAACGTCGTCACAAAGAAACCGACAGCGATTTTATGCGCCGCGACATCGAACGCTTTATGCAAGAACGACCCTGCCATGCTTGTCACGGTCGACGACTCAAGCCAGAAGTTCTAGCTATTACGGTTGGCGGGCAGTCGATTATGGATATTTGTGAACTGTCGATCGACGACGCCATTGATTTCTTTAATCACTTAAAGCTAAACGAAAAAGACGCCCACATTGCCACCCAAGTCTTTAAAGAAGTTTGTTCACGGCTACAATTTTTGCAGGACGTCGGCTTGAATTATTTAACCCTCTTGCGTAGTGCTGTCACACTTAGTGGTGGCGAGGCTCAGCGCATTCGCTTGGCAACCCAGATTGGCTCGGGTTTGCAGGGCGTCTTGTATGTGCTTGATGAACCATCGATTGGCTTGCACCAACGTGATAACGAACGGCTAATTAAGACTCTTAAACACTTGCGTGATTTGGGTAATACAGTAATTGTCGTGGAGCATGACGAAGACACTATTAAAACGGCCGACTTTCTTTTAGACATTGGTCCGGGCGCCGGTATTCATGGTGGACACGTCGTGGCATCAGGTACCCCACAAGAAGTTAGCAAGGTAAAGAATAGTATAACCGGCCAGTATTTGCGTGGTGAAAAGACTATTCCAACACCTAAAAAGCGCCGTAAAGGTAATGGCAAAATGTTAACCATTAAAGGCGCGCGCGAAAACAACCTGCAAAATGTAACCGTCGATATTCCATTGGGACAAATGGTATTGGTAACTGGCGTGTCGGGTTCGGGCAAGTCTAGCCTAATTAACGATATTGTCGCTAAAGAACTGCAAGCCCGTTTGCACCGCGCCAATACGGTACCGGGACGGCACGACGAAATAATTGGAATTAAGGAACTCGATAAAGCAATTGTAATTGACCAGTCACCTATCGGCCGGACGCCACGCTCCAACCCAGCCACCTACACCGGCTTGTTCACACCAATTCGCGAGCTGTTTGCTTCTACCCCAGAAGCCAAGTTGCGCGGCTATAGCCCAGGACGTTTCAGTTTTAATGTTAAGGGCGGCCGTTGCGAAAATTGTTCCGGCGACGGCATTATTAAGATCGAAATGCACTTCTTGCCAGACGTTTATGTACCGTGTGAGGTCTGCCATGGTAAGCGCTATAACCGCGAAGCTCTCGAGATCCATTACAAAGGTAAAACAATTAGTGATGTGCTAGAAATGACTTGCGAAGGCGCCTTGGAATTCTTTGGTAACATTCCAGGCATTGCTCGTAAGCTGCAAACACTGGTAGACGTTGGTTTAGGCTATATTGCCTTGGGCCAGTCGGCCACCACCTTAAGTGGTGGTGAAGCCCAGCGTATTAAGTTGGCCACTGAGCTATCACGCCGCCCAACCGGACGAACGCTTTATATCCTGGATGAGCCAACTACTGGTTTGCACATGGACGACATTAACAAACTGCTCCATGTTTTGCATGCCTTAGTTGATGCCGGCAACAGCATGATTATTATTGAACATAACCTGGACGTCATTAAGGCCGCCGACCACATTATTGATATGGGTCCAGAAGGTGGTAGCGGTGGCGGTCAAGTTGTCGCCCAAGGTACACCCGAGCAAGTCGCTAAGGTCGCCAAGTCTTACACCGGGCAATTCTTAAAGAAGATTATTTAGTTTCTGGCTTGGCGCTACGGCGGGTAATTTTGGCCCACAGGTCTTTGCGGAGTTGCTTGTCTTTTATGATGTGCAGAATCATTGGGCTAAAGGTAAATAACATGGCTAAACCAACAATTGGTAGCAGGTACTTGTCGATGTTTGGTATTTTACTGCCCAACCAGTAGCCTAGCAGGGTAACGCCAGCTCCCCAGATAATGGCACCAACCACGTTAAAGGCAAAGAAACGTTTATGTGACATCTTGCCAACACCAGCCACCATTGGCGCAAATGTCCGTACCACTGGCACAAAACGCGCTAAAATTATAGTCTTACCACCGTGTTTTTCGTAGAAGGCTTCAGCCTTTTTAATGTATTCTTGGCGGAAGAAGAGGCCATCTTTTTTACGGAAAATCTTATGGCCGGTTCTTTTACCGATGGTATAGCCAACATTATCGCCGGCAATCGCCGCTACCACTACAACCAAAATTAACCAGCCCAGTGGCAGCTGACCTTGAGCTGCAAAGAAGCCGGCGGTAAACAACAGCGTGTCGCCTGGTAAGAAGAAGCCAATTAGCAGACCGGACTCGGCAAAGACAATTCCACCAACAATTAGCAAGCCCGACAGCACACCAGCGCCGCGCAACATTTCTTCAACATTAAATCCTGCCATGTAGGTAATAGCTTAACCTAAAAACCCGTGACCCGTCCAGCGCAAAACTTTGCTATAATATAGGGACAAACGCAAGGAGGATCCAGTGTCTGATCAAGATATTACGTTAACATTGCAAAACCGTGAGGCGGTGGGTAAGGCTGTTAAACAGCTTCGTCGTGACGGCCAAGTTCCGGCTGTCATTCATGATCATGGCAAGGCGTCTATTCATGTTATGGCTCCCTATGTTGAGCTCTATAAGGTATACCAACAAGCTGGTAAGCATGCGCCAGTGCACCTAACAGTTGATGGTAAGAAGTACTTGGCCATTATTCGTGATGCCGACTTTGAGCCACGCAAGAACCGCCTGCAGCACATCGTGTTTAATGCGATCGAGCAGAACAAGCCAGTTGAAACCGAAGTTCCAGTTGTTTTTGAAGGAGTTCCAGAAGCCGAAAAAGTTGGCTTTATGCTTCTGCGTCAAATCGATAACGTCGAAGTTAAAGCACTGCCAAAAGACCTGCCTGACGAAGTGGTTATTGATGTTACGAACTTAGCAGTCGTTGGTGACCGCCTACAGGTTTCGGACATTGTGGTGCCAGCCGGAGTAACCATCTTAACCGAGCCTGAACACGCTGTTGTGATGGTAGAAGAACCTCGTTCTCTAGCCGCTCAACAGGCCGAAGAAGATGAAGCGGCCGCTGCTGCTACCGAAGCTCAAGCTCCGGCCGAAGAAGGCGCCGAAGCTAAGGCCGGTGACGAAGAAGAGTAGTTTAGTCTTCTAGGAAGCCGCCGGTTTGGTGGTTCCAGAGTTCAGAGTAAATGCCTTTGTTGGCAATCAATTCCTGGTGAGTGCCTTGCTCGGCAATCTTGCCTTTTTCTAGAACGATAATGCGATCCATTTTTTGAACCGTACTTAGACGGTGAGCGATAACGATGGCCGTGCGGCCTTCCATTAACTTCCATAGGGCATCTTGAATTAAGACTTCGCTTTCGGAGTCGAGGGCGCTAGTGGCTTCGTCCAGAACCAGCACCGGTGCATTTTTGAGCATGGCGCGGGCAATGGCGATACGTTGGCGCTGACCGCCACTTAGCTTAATACCGCGTTCGCCAACCAGTGTTTCGTATCCATCGGGCAGATCTTTAATGAACTCGTGGGCATGAGCCACTTTGGCGGCCTTAACGACTTCTTCTTGACTGGCCTTAAAGTCACCATAGCGAATGTTGTCGGCCAGTGAGCGGTGGAACATAATTGGCTCCTGTGGTACATAAGCAATGGCTCGGTGTAAGTCGTCTTGGGTAACTTGGGCAATATTCTGGCCATCAATTTCAATTGAGCCACTGTCGATGTCACTGAAGCGCAGCAGTAAACGGGTAAAAGTTGTCTTACCAGAGCCGGAGTGACCAACTAAACCAATCCGCTCACCAGGTTTAATGGCGACAGACAACCTATTGAATATTGGTTCGGGGGTGCCATCGTGTGTAAAGGTAACATCTTTAAAATCCAGTGCACCTTGGTTCATGTTAGCCTTTACTGGGTGGACCGGGTCTTTGATTTCGGGCTGAATCTGCAGAATCTGCGTCATCTCGCGGGCATCGCCTAAGGCACGGTTGTAGGTGCGCAAGGCCGAGTTGCTAAAATCAAATAGCCTATCGGCAATTAGCGAAGCATAGCTTAGAACCAAGAAAACCGTACCGATGTTGGCGTCGTACTGAACAATACTTACCACGGCTGCCGATAAGGCGACCACCAGCATGACGCGCGTCAGGGTAGAAAAGTAGACCATTTGTATCTGCATGGCTCGCATGACTTGCATAAGTCCTGAGCGAGTCTTTTCGGCATGGCGATGGTATTGACGGTTTTCGTAGTCGGTTCCAGCAAAGCTTTTAACGGCCATGACATTACCAACGGTGTCGGCCAAGTAGCCAGTTTGACGACTTTCGGCGGCCGAATGAATAGCGCTGGCCTCTCTGGTACGACGGGTAACCAGCAGGGCTACGGCTATAAATACAGCTGACACCACAATGAATCCAATCACAAAAATTGGCGCACGACGCGCTAGGATAACTGATGTAAAGATTAGTCCCCAGATTAAGCTCAGGCTGTTATAAAAAGTCGTGTCGGCAATTCTGATGTAGCCACCAATTAACTTATTACTCTGAGATACTAGTGAGCCGCCAAAACTATTGGCATGAAAGTTAGCACTTTGCTCAAGTAAATGGCGGTAAACCCGTTCGGCTAAGTCACGGACCACCTTGCCTTCTAGGTGCCAGATTAGCATATCTAGCAGGCGCCATAATAGCGTGCCAATGATGAGCAAGCCAAAGTAAAGCAAAATCTCGGTACCAAAACTGTCCCAAGCCTGGCCTTTTATGTAGTCGCCGGTGCTTAATTTGTTAAGGACATTGGCTACTAGTAGGGGTGGCAAAAAGCTGGACACCAATGTTGATATTGGTGAAACAATAAGACCGCCAAAAAGTAGGCCAGGATACTTGCGGGCATGGCCCCAGTACAGTTGAATGGTTTGATAGGTAGGGTTGGATTTTTTCATAGCACACCTCTCCTAGGGGTGTGTTTAGGTTGATGGTGATTAAGTTAGTATTAGATGTGTTTAGTTTGCAGTAACGGGTCGTTAGCGAGCGACGCGGACAAGCCGGTTAGTGCAGGTGGTTGATAGTGTAAACATTGGCTCGCCCTTTCCGTTAATTGATAAGAGTATGCAAAAGCAATTTACAAAGTGTACCACAGACGACAAGCATTATCAAAAAACTTCATAAAATGGTATAATACAGCCCCTATGAACAAAGTGATTCTTTACTATAAATTTGCACCCGTGGCCGACCCAGCCATGACGATGCGCTGGCAAAAAGAGTTGTGTAGCCGCCTTGGTTTAAAGGGCCGGATTATTGTTAGCCCCCATGGCATCAACGGTACGCTGGGCGGTGATATCGAGAACCTGCGTGAGTACAAGCGCGAAATGAACCGCTCGGTTACGTTTAAGGGAATTACTTATAAGTGGAGCGATGGTAGCGGTCAAGAGTTCCCGCGCCTCAGTGTTAAGGTCCGTCCGGAACTGGTGGCCTTTGGAGCTCCCGAAATCAAAGTTGATGATAAGGGTGTGGTGGGTGGCGGTAAACACCTCAAGCCCGAACAGCTTCATAAACTAGTTGAAGAACGTGATGACGTAGTCTTTTTTGATGGGCGTAATGCCTACGAAGCCGCGGTTGGCCGTTTTAAAGATGCGGTTGTGCCAGATACCAAGACGACGCATGACTTTGTCAAAGAAATACGAAGCTCTAAATACGAAAACTTGAAAGACAAGCCGGTGGTTACTTACTGTACCGGTGGTGTTCGTTGCGAAATACTGAGCGTCATCATGAAAGAGGAAGGCTTTAAAGAGGTCTACCAGATGGATGGTGGCGTTGTGAAGTATGGCGAAAAATATGGTGATGACGGCCTGTGGGAAGGTGTTTTACATATATTTGATGATCGCATGCAGCAGCGCTTTAGCGATAAAACTAAAGACATCGGCGAGTGTGTTCATTGTCAGGGCAAAACCAGTAACTATGTGAACTGTAGCAATATTGCCTGCAACCGGCTGGTTTTAGTTTGTGCCGATTGCCGCGACAAAACCAACGTCTGCGAAAAAGCCGAGTGCAAGGCTCTGGTAGGGAATGAACAAGCAGCTCGAATCTAAGCTGGCCGATCTACCCAAAGAACCGGGCGTTTACTTTCATAAAGATAAAACCGGCGACATTATTTATATTGGCAAAGCCGCTAACCTGCGCAACCGGGTGCGTCAATACTTTCAAGCCAGCCGTTTTCGTGATCCCAAAACTGAAGCGTTGGTTGAAGAGATTGTTGATGTCGACTGGATTACCGTCGAGAGTGAGATTGATGCTTTATTTTTGGAAGCCGAACAAGTCCGTCGCTATTTGCCGCGCTACAACATCTTGTTGCGTGATGATAAAAGTAGCAGCTATGTACGGATTGATTACGACAGCCAGCACCCAACCGTAACTTTTACGCGTCGCCCTCTTGATGACGATGCCCAGTATTACGGCCCCTACTTTAATACCCAAGCCGTTCGCCGCGCTCTTAAGTATTTGCGCAAAGCCTTTCCGTACTCAACTCACACCCAAAACATACCTAAGCGAGCTTGCTTGCTGTATCACTTGGGGCTTTGCCCGGGGTTAGAAGAGAATAAGACCAGTCTGCAGGATTACCGTAACAATCTTAAGAAACTCATTAAATATCTAAAAGGTGAACGTAGTCTGCTGGTGCGCCAGGCCGAAAAAGACATGACAGCCTATGCTAAGGCCGGTCAGTACGAAGAAGCCGCCGCCGCCCGTAACCAGCTGTTCGCCTTGAAAGGTTTGAGTAAACAGATTATCTTTTCGGATCGGGAATTCATGGACATTAGTAAAGATAAGGGTTTGGCTGGTTTGGCCGAGCTGCTGGGTCTGCCCAAAATTCCGCGCCGGATCGAAGGCTACGACATTAGCCATATGCAAGGCACCGACACTGTGGCTAGCATGGTAGTTTTTAGCAATGGCATCCCCGACAAAAGCGCCTACCGTAAATTTAAGATGCGAATACCCGGTAACGACGACTTTGCCCACATGAACGAAGCCATCACTCGACGGCTAAGCGAAAAGAATCGCAAAGCTTGGGGCTTGCCTGATGTCTTTTTGATTGACGGCGGCAAAGGTCAGTTGAGTGCTGCCATTAAAGCTCGCGACGAAGCTGGCTGTAACCATATACCAATGATTGGTTTGGCCAAGCGCGAGGAAGAAATTGTGATTCATCGTGATCTGTCGGCGCTGACGCTTAATCGCCAAGTTGTCATGGCCAGCAATGCCTTGTTAACGCAGGATGATCAGTTTATTAGGGTGTTGCTACCCAAGCAGTCACACGTAGTGAAGCTATTGCAACGAATTCGTGATGAGTCGCACCGCTTTGCTATTAGTTACCACAGTGTACTGAAAGGTAAGCGCCAGACCAGTAGTATGCTCGACGATGTGCCAACCATCGGGCCGGCCACGCGCAAAAAACTTCTTAAAGAGTTTGGTTCAATGCGTGGCATTATGCAAGCTCGCACCGAAGAGCTTGATAAACTGGTGGGCGAAAAAAAGGCGACCATTTTACGGCAGTATCTGCGCGCCTACAAGCAGTCAGCCCGCTAATTTGCTATAATACAAGTCAAAGCTATGTATAAGCATTTCTCGACGGAGTTCTTTGTTAATAACCGCGCTCGCTTGCAAGAGCTGTTTGTGGGCACTGCGCCAATTGTCATTACTGCCAATGGTGTTATGCAGCGTAACAGTGACAGCGTTTATCCGTTCCGCCAAGATAGTAGCTTTTGGTATTTAACAGGTATTGAGCGGTCAGACATGGTGCTGGTGATCGATAAGTCTAAAGAGTACTTAATTCTGCCCGAACAACATGATTTTCAAGACATATTTAACGGCGTCATCGATCAGTCCGAGCTAGCGCAGGTCAGTGGTATCGGCACTATATATGACAATGCCGAGGGTTGGCGCAAGCTAGCCAATCGCCTCAAGCGGGTTAAACACGTCGCTACATTAGCGGCTAATCCGCCATATATAAAAGATCAGGGTTTCTATACTAATCCGGCCCGGACGGTATTAATTGAACGACTCAAGTTGCAAAATGACCAGCTTGAATTACTCGATCTGCGACCCCAATTAAGCTTGATGCGGATGATAAAGCAACCAGCTGAGCTGGCCGCCATACAGTCTGCTATCGATACCACCATAAAAGCCATTAAACATGTTCAGAAGCGCAGCTATCAGCACGAATATGAGGTCGAGGCTGACGTAACTCACCAGTTCAGAAAAAGTGGCGCGACGGGTCATGGCTTTTCGCCGATAGTTTCGGCGGGGGCTCGTGCCTGTGTTTTGCATCAAGATCGCAACAATGGGCCGATTGGTGCTAAGGATTTACTAACCCTGGATATCGGGGCCGAAGTAGATAATTACAGCGCTGACATAACCAGAACATTTAGTCCAGCCAAGACCCCCAGCAAGCGCCAACGTCAGATACACGAAGCCGTTCTGGCAGTTCAAGACTACGCCTTCAGTCTGGTTAAGCCCGGTGCATTACTAAAGGACAACGAACAGAAAATTGAGCACTTTATGGGTGAAAAATTACGCGAGCTGGGACTTATCAAGATAATCGACAAACCGAGTGTTCGGGCATTTTACCCACACTCTAGCTCACATCACCTTGGCCTCGATGTCCACGACGTGGCTGACTATAAGCGACCACTTGAACCGGGCATGGTTATCACAGTTGAGCCAGGAATATATATACCGGCCGAAGGTATTGGTGTACGCATAGAAGATGACGTGCTAATTACCAAGGATGGCCATAAAGTCCTAACCAGCCGCTTGCCACGGGACATCTGTTAACTTACAATGGAGCATAACTGTTATGAATAGCGCTATTGGCCGATTTCTATTACGTTGGTTCGTCTGTGGGCTTGGTCTATGGATTGCTACGGCAATATTAGGTGAAAATCGTATAACCATAGAAAATGGTCTAGGTGTATTGGTAGTGTCGGGCTTATTGCTGGCCATTCTTAACACCGTAATTAAGCCGATTGTCGTCATCTTGTCGCTGCCTGCCATATTGTTTAGCCTAGGCCTGTTTATGATAGTAATTAACGGCTTAATGGTGTTGTTGGCTAGTCAGCTGTATGATCCTTTCCATGTCGAAAACTTTGGTGCTGCCATGTTGGCTGGCATGATCATCGGTTTAGTGAACTATCTGGTGACTACTATTCTGGATAGCCAACGCAGTTAACCCTTTTCGCTAACGTCACTTTGCTCTACAATAGATGCAATGACTGCATATAATTACTTGACGATCATCTCGGCTGTTCTGTTAACAATTCTGATTTTAGCTCAAACTCGTGGCGCCACCTTAGGGGCGGGCCTTGGTGGTGGTGGCGAAGTTAATACCGTTAGACGTGGTTCCGACAAAACCGTTCACCAAATTACTATAATTTTAGCCGTTATTTTTGCTGGCTCAATCTTACTAAGCGTGGTTGTTTAATATTGTCATAACAGAGGTGGTTAATGGTTGATCGTGCAACAAAACTTCGCTGGCGCCGCCGTTTTCGACGTAGTCGTAAGCAAGTCGAGAACATGGGTGAGCAGGCCGAGCATCAGCTAGAAGAGCATGTCATTGGCCGCTTGGGAAGACTTTGGAATGTGCGCCGGTTTTTATTTGGCTGGACCTTACTGATAACCTTACTGATAACTTCTCTTATAGCTCAAACCAGAGCCCTTAGTACGTATTATCAGACTCAGCAACCGATTCCAGGCGGCAGCTATACCGAAGGTATCCTGGGCGCCTTTACAACGGCTAATCCGCTGTATGCTTCTGGGCAAGTCGACTCATCGGTGGCTCGTCTGGTTTTTAGTGGATTATTCAAATATGACGATAAGAATAACCTAACCGGTGATATCGCCGATACCTGGACGATGAATGAGCGGGGCAACGTTTATACAGTTACGCTCAAACCAAATCAGCGTTGGCATGACGGCCAGCCACTTACTTCGGCCGACGTATTGTTTACTTACCAGACAATCCAGAACCCAGATGCCGATTCGCCGTTATTTAACAGCTGGCAAGGTGTAAAAGTAGCCGCTCCCGATGCTCGAACAATAACGTTTACTTTACCGCAGGCGCTCAGCTCGTTCCCCTATGCCATGACCAACGGCATCGTACCTAAACATATACTCGCTGAGGTCCCTGTATCGCAGCTACGATCAATTTCGTTCGATACTAGCAACCCGGTTGGTTCCGGGCCGTTTCGTTGGAGCGCTATAGAAGTAACGGCTAGTGATCCCGAAAAGCGTGAAGAGCGCATTGCCTTGGTGCCAAACGAGTACTACAGTGGCGGCGCGCCCAAACTCGACAGTTTTATAATCAGGGCATTTCACAACGAAGAGTCGATCATTCAGAGTTTTAACAGACAGGAGCTCGATGGCTTGGTGGGCTTTAACAAAGTTCCCGACCAAATTGCCCAGAACACCAATAGTCGGCGCTATAGCTTCCCGTTGACCAGTCAGACGATGGTATTCTTTAAAACCAGTGCCGGGGTTTTGGCCGAGACACCGGTTCGTAAAGCCTTGGTGCAAGCCGCCGATGTACCGGGGATAGTAAGTAACTTGGGGTATGCTGCCAACACCGTTAATCAACCTTTACTTAGGTTCCAGCCTGGTTACGATAAGACTTTAGGACAGGCTGCCTTTAACCCGGCCGCCGCTAACCAGGCACTTGATGCGGCTGGTTGGGTGCGTGGCCCAGATGGCTTTAGGTCGAAGGGCGGTCAGCCGCTATCTTTCCGGCTGGTCACCGAAAGTACGCCCGAATATGCCTATGTCACCGAAAAACTGCAGGAACAGTGGGAGGCAGTTGGTGTAAAAGTTGATGTTGCTCTAGAAGATGCCAGTGATTTGCAAACAGCCATCGCTTTCCATAATTATGACGCCTTACTGTACGGAATTTCGATTGGCGTTGATCCTGATGTGCTAGCTTACTGGCATAGTTCGCAGGCTGACATTCGTTCGGCTAATCGCTTGAACTTCTCCGAATATAAGTCTAAAGTTGCCGATAGTGCGCTTGACGCCGGTAGAACCCGTTCTGACCCAACTCAAAAAGCCGTTAAGTATCGGCCGTTTGTGGAAGCTTGGCGCAATGATGCACCGGCGCTTGGTCTGTATCAACCACGTTTCTTGTACATCACCCGACAATCAGTCGCCGGCTTAGTGGAGCATACAATTAACGTGCCAACCGACCGTTTTAGTAATGTGCAGAATTGGATGATTCGCGAAACTGGTCAAGACATAGTCCAGTAGGTCACTTGAGTTTTTAGCCCAAACACCGTAAGATAACAGCGTTCATAGGTTGCTTGATTCTCATTGATGCCGCGATGGCGAAATTGGTAGACGCGCTAGTTT
>CAZVKH010000002.1:0-89099 GCA_964627095.1 uncultured Candidatus Saccharibacteria bacterium | reverse complement strand
GAGTCCACCGAGCGATAGCCCAAGTGCTTCATAATCGCCTTGGGTGGCGTCTTTTTGAGCATCGCCTTGGCGACACTGGCTTTAAGTACCCAACACTTCTTAGAAACGTCAACATCTTCCCAGGCCTTTTTGATCAGCGGCATCAGCGTATCAACATCATTGGGATCGGAGCCGCCAATCTGCTTAACCAAGTGCTGGTCGTGCTTTTCGATCAGGTTCAGTAAGGCATAGTAAAGTTCTTTGCCAGTCGTGTCATCCGGATCAAGACCCAGCTCTTGGGTTTTAAGGCGCAGTTTGCCGGTAATTTCGGCCGTTAAACGGATGTCGGCGCTGGGGTTGCCACTTTCGGCTTCGAGTTGTTTTAGCGCCAACGAGAACATAGGTTCAGTAGCACCCAACAGTTCCGACAAAATCTTGCTCATACTTACCTTAAGATTACCATGAGCGCTTTGGGTGGTCAAAGAACTTAGTGTTTGTCGATCGGGTGGATGATCATCGGCATGGTGTGCAAGTGGGCGCCGGCCTTAATAATGCCTGGTTTGGCGCCTAAGTGGCTGACCACACTGGTAGAGTTGGCACTGGCAAACAAGATGGCTTTTTCCATGGGTTCACCGGCCGCAATCATAGCCGTAAAACCACTGCTAAAGGCATCGCCAGCGCCGGTCCGGTCGACCACTGGAACTTTGTCGTACATACCCGCCTTGTAAATTTTCTTACCATCACAACCGACCGAGCCTTTGGGACCATCGGTAATTATTACGAAGGGTATGTGGTTGGCAGCATGGCGGGCTAGTTCTTCGCAGCTGTCGCCCCTAAACAACATCTGAGCTTCTTCTTTGTTAACACTCAAAATACTGATGTCAGGCAGAAATTCTTTAAAAGAATGACCTTTCTTGAGTTCTTTTTTGCCAGGGTTAATCGCCACTTTAATATGATGCTTGCGCGCATAGGTCATGATTTTCTTAAGTGAATCGAGGTCGCCGGACAGAGTTGTTATATAGAACCAGTCGGCGCGGACATTTTGAAAATCGGCGGTCTTGATCTTCCAGTTTACCGACGCGCCGCGGTAGGTCAGGATAGTACGTTCACCGTTGGGCGCTAAAAGTAATGCCGAGTATCCGGTGCCCAGCTTATCGGTGGTGTGCATTAATTTTGTACTGACGTTATCGGCATGTAAGTCAGCCACAATCGTCTTACCGGCTAGGTCGTTACCGACGCGGCCCAAGAAAGCGGTTGGAAAGCCTTGGCGAGCGAAGGTTACAGCCGCATTAGTGGCACCGCCGCCAGTAGTAATGTAAACGTTGTCGATGTCATTCTTAGTACCCATTTCGAAAGTTTCGACCATGTCACCGTCGTCGTCTTTGTGGGCTTTAAAAATCTCGCCCTGCAAGAACACATCTTGCACAGCCGCCCCAATCGAAACAATTTTGGGTAGTGCCATAACGCTAGTGTGGTTTGGCCTTACCGGCCGAATTAAACATGTCGAGCTTTTCTTCGACCACCTTTTGAACTTCGTCTTCTACCTGACGCATCAGTTTTACAACCGCATATTCGGTGGGGTTATCGTCTAATACTTTTTCTAGTGTGTTGCGATAGGCAATGCGCATGTCGGAGTTAATATTAACCTTGGTGACACCAATCTTTACAGCATCAACAAAGTAATGAGCCGGCGTACCACTACCACCGTGCAAACTAATATTGCAGGTAATGGCTTTGCGGATTTCTTTAAGTAACTGAATGTCGAGATGCTTAGGTACTGGGTATTTACCGTGCAAGTTGCCAATAGCGGCGGCAAAGGTGTCTATACCGGTGGCCTGAACAAACTTCTGGGCATTTTCGGGCGTGCTAAAGGTTTCTTTAATGGCTTTGTAGTCGATCTTTTCGGTGTGCAAGTTAGAGCTACCAGCAAAGTAGTGCATTTCGCTTTCTACCAGGGCACCGGTTAGGCGAGCACAGGCCACCACACGTTGGGTGGCATCAATAATTTCTTCGTCGGTGGCGTCGTGATTAGCCTGACTGACATCAATATGGATAAACTCGAACCCAGCTTCGATGCCGGCAATAGCGTCTTCGACCGACGGCGAATGATCCAGGTTAATATACATTTCGACATCAAATTCTTCTTTGTAGTTGTCGACCATATCACGGACGTTGTCATGACCGAGCACGTCAACTTCGCCCTGACTAACTTCTACTAAAACTGGAGCGTTCTTATTCTTGGCGGCGCGCACCACAGCACGTAAAGTTTCTTGGTTATCTAAGTTAAAAGCGCCTAAAGCATAGTGACCTTGGCGAGCGCGGTCCATGGCTTCCCGGGCCAGCTGGCAGTTTTCACGAATTTGGCGAAGTGTTAGTGGCATAGTTAATAACTCTTTAATTTTGGTAGCTTATGCTTATTAACATAATACCATTTTTTTGATATGAACGAGACTAATCTTGGAAAGCTACTGCGGCCATGGCAATATGTTTGGCAGTTAGACCAAAGTGCTCTAAGAGCTCCTTGGGCTCGCCCGATTCACCAAAGTGATCTTTCATGCCCAGGCGTCGAACTGGTACGGGATGATGTTCACTTAAGAATTCGGCGACAGCACCACCTAGCCCACCGGCAATCTGGCCTTCTTCTACGGTGATAACGCGGCCAGTTTTTTGAGCACTAGCCAAAATGGTGGCACCATCGAGTGGCTTAATAGTTGGGCAATGCACTACCTCGGCATCGATACCATCTTTAAACAGCATCTCGGCGGCAGCCAGGGCCTGAAAAGTCATCGTGCCAGTGGCGACAATGGTCAGATGTTTACCTTCGCTTAAAACGTAGGCCTTGCCAATCTCAAACGGCGTATCTTTGGTGGTAAATACGGGAGTGGCTTCGCGGGCCAAGCGCATGTAGTTAGGACGTTTGTCGGCCGCCATGGCCAGAGTGGCTTTTTCGGCTTCAACACTATCGCCCGGCGCAATTACTACCATATTGGGTAACACCCGCATTAGAGCAATGTCTTCTAGCATCTGGTGGGTGGCGCCATCCTTGCCGGTATATAATCCAGCGTGTGAACCAATAATCTTGACCGGTCGGTCGTTTAAGCAAATCGTCGTGCGGATCTGCTCCCAGTTGCGTCCGGGGCTAAAGGCGGCGTAGCTACTAACAAACGGAATCTTGCCCATGGAGGCTAGGCCGGAGCCAACCGTTACCAAGTTCTGTTCGGCCACACCGATTTCGACAAACCGCTCTGGGAAAGCTTCTTTAAATGGACCCATCTGAGTCGACTCAGTTAGGTCGGCGCAGGCGCCAACAATGTTTTCGTCTTTTTGAGCAGCCGCCAATAGACCACGGCCAAAACCTTTGCGAGTTGGCTCCAGCTCGAGCTCGTCTTTAAGATAGTCCTTAGCCACCAAATGCAGATTACTCATTATTCGTGCTCCGATTTAATTTTGCCACCTAGGGTACGCAATTCGTGCAGGGCTTTTTTGGCCTGCTCGTGGTTGGGCGGTGCGCCGTGCCAATGAAAGTCATATTCCATAAAGTCGACACCCTTACCAGGGACGGTGTGGGCAATGATAATTACTGGTTTTTCAACAATCGCCCGAGCCATAGCAGCGGCGTCGATAATGGCTTCCATGTTATTACCGTCAATTTCGATGACATGCCAACCAAAGGCTTCCCATTTGGCCTTAAGGTTTTCGAGCGGCATAACCGACTCGGTTGGTCCATCAATCTGAATGTTGTTGCGATCGAGGATGGCAATGATGTTATTGAGTTTGTACTTACTGGCCAACATAGCGGCTTCCCAAATATTACCTTCGTCTAGTTCGCCGTCACCCATCACCACATAGATCCAACGATAGAAGTCTTTGTTCATGCGCATCGCCAAGGCCATGCCAGCGGCCTGGCTTAACCCACAACCCAACGGTCCACTAGTGTTTTCCAAACCGGGTAGTTTGAGCCGCTCAGGATGGCCCTGTAAACGCGAACCAAACTGGCGCAGGGTCATCAGCTCTTTCTTGTCAAAGTAGCCAGCTTCGGCCATGGCAGCATATTGAACCGGCACACAGTGACCGTTACTTAGCAGCAACATGTCACGTTGGCTCCAGTTAGGCTTGGTGGGGTCGTGCTTAAGAATATCAAAGTATAATGCCGCAAAAATGTCAGACAGCCCGAGCGGTCCGGCACTATGGCCGCTGCCGGCTTGTTCGAGCATGCTAATAATATCCTCGCGGATAGTATTGGCCTTGAGCTCCAGTTCTTGAATGGTTAGTTTTGGCATTTTTTTATTTCCCTAGCTTCTGCTTAAGTGTAGCATAAGCGGCAGCTGGATTCGAGGCCTTCTGTATGGCTCCACCGACGTTTAAAACATCAACGCCACCGGCCGCCAACAAGTGAATATTATGGGCGTTAACACCACCGTCCCAGCCAATTTCGAGGCTGGGCTTAAGGTGCTTGAGGGCTTGCGCTTTAATAAGCAAGTCCAAGTCAGCTCTGCCACCAAACTTGCCTAAATTGCCGCTAAAAATCAACACATGATCAATATGCCCCAGAGCATCTTTAATAGCGCTGGCTGGAGTTTTTGGCAGCAGTGCTACACCCACCTTAAGCTTGAGTTTGTGCAAAATCTGGGCAAAGGACAAAAAGTTGCCGTCGGCTTCGGCATGAACAATCACCATATGCGGCTTGACCTTCATAATCTGGCGCATCCACTTGGTTGGGTCTTGATACATCAGGTGTAGGTCAACTTGCAGGCCGGGCGGCCAATTAATTTCTTCTAAAGAAACTGTCTTGGTGGGTGCAAAGACGCCATCGGACAAATCAATCTGAATACGTTTAGCTAAGCCACTCACCTTTTTGAGCTGAGCCTGATAAGTCGAAAGGTCTTTGGCGAGTACGGTTGGGCAGATGGTTGCCATCTGGTCGCCTCTAGCCAAGCTCGTCAAGCTGTTTAATGCGACGCGAAAAGCGATCGGCTCCTAGGAAAGGTGTCTTGAGCCAAACTTCTACCAAGGCAATCACCTGGTTAAAGTCGGTTAGCTCATGCGACGGTAGACACATCACATTACTATCGCTGTCGTTACGGGCGGCCCGGGCTTCGTTCTCGTTCCAGATTAAGCTGGCGCGCACGCCCTTAAAACGATTGGCGGCCATACACATACCCTGACCACTGCCGCAAATCAGAATCGCTTTGGCTTCGGGGTCGCCACTCTCTAAAAGCGACTTGGCAGCTTGCGAGGCAAACTGCGTAAAGTCGTCGTTGGGGTCCAGGGTGGCGTTGCCAGCTTCGACAACTTCGTAGCCGCGGGTTTGCAGATACTCCATTAGCTTGCCCTTGAGTTCAAATCCGTTGTGATCGGCACCAATAAATATCTTCATATGGCTTACTCGTGATGCCCGCTGTGGTCTTCTTTTTTATGTAGAATCCGGCCGGTGTCAGCAACAACTTCGACGAGGCGGTTACTGTAGCCCCATTCGTTGTCGTACCAGGCGACGACTTTAAGCATGTTATCGCCCACGACGGCAGTTAACTTGGCATCAACGATGGCTGAGTGGCTATTGCCAACAAAGTCTTTACTAACCAGTTCTTCTTCGGTGATATCTAGTATGCCTTGATAGAAGGGTTCCTTGGCGGCTTTTTTGAAGGCGGCGTTAACAAGTTCGGGCGTAACTGGCTTTTTAGTGATGATCACAAAGTCACTTAGGCTGACCACTGGGGTTGGGACACGAATCGACAAACCTCCAAAGACACCCTGCAGGGCAGGCAGCGCTTTGGCGGCAGCAATTGAGGCACCAGTGGTGGTAGGCACAATATTTTCGGCGGCGTTGCGGGCTTCACGCAAGTCTTTGGCGGGCGCGTCTTGCAACTTTTGGCTGGCGGTATAGCTGTGCACGGTGGTCATCATGGCCTTTTCGATACCAAAGTTACTTTCGATAACGGCTGCGACGGGCGTAATACAGTTGGTGGTACAAGAGGCATTACTAATAACGTCTTCGGCAGTTTCGAGCTGGTCTTCGTTAACACCCAACACTATGGTGGTGGCGCCATCGCCTTTGGCTGGGGCACTTAGAACGACTTTTTTGGCACCGGCGTTAATGTGCGCCTTGGCCTTGGCCGGATCAACGAAGAAGCCTGTTGACTCAATTACAACATCTACCTTGTGCTCTTTCCAAGGAAGCAGAGCTGGGTCGGTCTGGGCAAATACCGGGATCTTTTTGCCATCAACAATAATGTTAGTTTCGTCACACGATACCTTATGGTCATAAGTGCCGTAGTTGCTGTCGTGCTTGAGTAAGTGCGCCAGTGTCTTGGTGTCGGTTAAGTCATTAACCGCGATAATTTCGATGTCAGAACGATCAAACGCCACTTTAAAAGCGTTGCGACCAATACGACCAAACCCGTTGATTGCCACCCGTGTTTTCATGTTTGTCTGTACCCTCTTTAACCATTAGTAGTTCTAGAGGGTATTGTATCTGGAGTTGAGATTAGGCGCAAGCGGTTAAGCAGCTAGTTCCATGAGGTCATGTTGCTTTATATATTCTAGTAGCCGCTTGTGACGGTCGTCTTCCATTTGCTGCAAGGCTTCATCGAGCGACATCCACTCAAAAGAGTCGTGTTCATGGCTCACTTTAACGCCAGTATCCTTAACCTTGGCAACAAAGAACAGCCAGGTTGTGGGTGTGTCATTACGCAAACCACTTTCGGCAAAAACCAACTTGATGTCATCGGATTCTACCAGTAGATTGGCTTCTTCTTGAACTTCACGCTGAGCAGCCTCAACAAAATCTTCACCTTCGTCGACTATGCCACCGGCTGTATCGAGCTCACCCGGGCGATACGGCGCCGTATTACTTCGACGCAACATTAGGGTTTTGCCGTCATCACGAAACAGAACAACTTTAGCACCAACAATTGTTTTCATTACTTCCCTTTTTTAACGATGATTCTGATCAAGTTACGAACGCCAATCGCACGGTCTTTATAAGTTTCACCGCGGTTGTCTACAGCTATTGGTACGAATTCATGACTCAAAGCCTGGGCCGTTTCGACATCCAAGAAACGCTTTTCGATATCATTAATTTTGTAGAAGTTAGGCTCGATGGCTTCACCTTCGCCACACTCCGAGTCATCAGTACTGTTACATAAGGCACTCAATACTCCTCCCGGTGTCAAAATACGCCTGATCTCGGCGAAGATTTGCTGGGTCGTGGCCAAGTCAAAGTAATGCAAGCTAAGGTTGGCATGAACTACGTCAAACGATTCAGATGGGAGTTCTGATAGATCACGAACATCCATTTTTTTTAGCTCGACTTGTACGCCCTCACTGTCCGCCTCTTCATGAATAGTCGGAAATAAATCATCGATAAAGTCAGTCATAGTAACTTTATAGCCTTTTTGAGCGAGCCAAAGACCGTCATTGCCGGTGCCGGTACCAATTTCTAAAACAGTACCATTCTTGGGATAGAACTTCTCGGCTTCGATCACAAATAAGGACGGTTTGCCAGCCCAATCGGCATCGTTGTACTTACTGAGCTTTTTTGCCCAGTATTCGGACTTTTTCATCTATTTGCTAAAGCGCGCTTGGCATTCTTTGATGATCTCGATAGCCTTGGCCTTGTCGCCCCAGCCCAAAACCTTGGTTGAACCAGGTTTTTTAAGGTCTTTGTAATGGGTAAAGTGGTGAACAATTTGTTCTTTCCAGCGTTCGCCAAGGTCGTCGAGCGTCTTAATCATGCCGCCGTTATTACGGTCGTCAGCCGGCACAACGACGACTTTGTGGTCCATTTCACCGTCATCTTCAAATTCAAGGACACCGAGGACATTTACTTCTAGGTAAATACCGGTTGGCAGAGGTTCTTCGGTCACGATCAGGGTGTCGAGCTCATCACCGTCATCGTCTAGGGTTTGTGGGATAAAACCATAGTTACAGGGCTTGGCAAAAATAACAGGCTCAACGCGGTCGAGCATAAAGGCAGCGCGCTTGCGGTCCCATTCAATCTTGAGGGTCGAACCCTTGGAAATCTCAACTACAGTATTAATAACACCGTTATCAACATCGCCGGTCTCAAGTACTTTATTGAAGTCTGGCATCGGTAAATTCCTCGCTTTCTGGGTGATATTGTACACTAGGAGTGAGCACATTATGAAAAAAGTTATTGGGCACCGCGGTGCGGCCGGCACGGCCTTAGAAAATTCTGAATCGGCAATTCGTCAGGCCGTCGCTTCGGGCACCGAAGTTTTAGAGGTCGATGTCCGCCTGTCGCGCGACAAAAAACTAGTGGTTTGCCACGACGCCAACCTCGAAACCATGGCTAACAATAGTAGTAAAATCCGCCAGCACGACTGGGCCGACCTACAAAAAATCGTCCTACGTGACGGTTCACAACTCTTGCTATTAGAAGACGTCTTAAAAATTGTTGGCCAAAAAGCCCAATTAATCATTGAGCTAAAGGACTTGGGCAGCGAGCACAGCTTGGTAGCTGCCCTCGACGCCTTTCCAAAGACCCAGGTGGCGATTGCTTCGTTTAAACGACCCGTGTTGCTGGCCGTGCGCAAACTACGCCCCAAGCTACCGCTGTACGTGCTGGAACACACCAAGTCACTCGATGCCATCCAGTTTGCCAAGCGCGAGAAGCTGCAAGGTATTGGTTTGAACTTCTGGCTACTCAGCCCACACAGCTACCATCTGGCCCGACGTGCTGGACTGGGCATCTATGCCTACACGGTCAACAGCCGCTTTCTAGCCTGGTTTATTCACCTATTATATCCGCAGGTAATCATCTGCAGCGACCACCCAGAACGTTTTAACAGCTAGGTATGTAGTTCACATGGATAGCCTTGGAGTAGTAGTTAACGTCACTATAACTTTCCCAATAGTGAATCTGAACCCATTTATAGAGGTTAGGAGTATTCTGCACAAAAGTATAGTAAGGATCACGGCCAAACCAATAGCTGTTTGATTTTGTCGTCGTGTACTTATCAAGATAAGAATCGGGCGTATTTTTTGTATAAAGAGAGACCCCTCTTATTTTGTCATACGGGGAGCCGGTGTGTTGAGAAGGGACTTTATCACCACCTAGATAGGCTGGGTCCAAAGTTGCCATCGCGACAACGGCAATTCCCTTTTTGCAAATAGCAAATCTGACACCATTGGGGTATTTGCCATTACTATAGTCTTCTCGCCGTAGTTGAAAAGCAGCCGCCTTGGCTTTAACGTCACGCTCTTGCAGCTTGGTATAGACCATGGTTCCTACGAACACAATGGCTAACAAGGCTGCTAGGCCTACCAATACTTGAAGTAGGCGCGGTTTACGATTACTAATGTTGGCACTTTTGACTTTAGAAACTGATTTTTTGGGGGTTGGTTTGGGCATTTCTTAAAATTCTCCTTCAGTTAACAACTAGGTATGAAGGCTGCCAAGATTCGCTTAGAGCTTACTTGTTCGCTGGGTAGATCTTCAACAACATAGGAAATAGTTATCCAATCTTTTTGGATAGCTTCGATTTCTACAAAAGATAAGTAAGGGTCACCCTTAAACCAATTTGGATTACTTTTTGTTAATTTAATGCTCGAGTTGGCGCCTTCTGCTTTGGAAATATCTGCCCATCTAGAGACATAGCTGCCTTTATATTGTGATGCTGGGTGGGTAACAATACCGACTATCCGGCTACCCTTGCGGCATACTGCCAAGCGAACACCACTTTTGGGAAGTTTTCCATCTGCATAATCCTGTGGACGCAAGTTAAACGCGGCTGCTTTGGCCTTGACGTCACGTTCCTGCATTTTGGTATAGATCATTGTGCCAACAAAAACCACCACTAGTACAATCATTAGGCCTACTAGTACTTGTAGTAAGCGGGGTTTAGTACTGGTTACACTAGCGGCCTTAGCTTTAGAAACTGATTTTTTGGGGGCTGGTTTTTGGAGTTTAGCCATAGAATATCCTTTTTATTTTGATCTTTAAACTGATGGTACTAGTTTAAGGTGCTTATGTCAATGATGGTAGGCATGCCTTATACTAAGCCATATGCAGATAAAACTCGTAGGAACCGAAGCGGTCGCCCAAAACATCCAGTCTTTCTACTTTAAGCCAACCGCTCCCGTTAGTTACACGGCCGGCCAGTTCATCCAGATGACCCTGCCCCACAACAATCCCGACGACCGCGGCATTCAGCGCTGGTTCACCTTATCTTCGGCACCGACTCAAGAGCTCCTTAGTATCACCACCAAATTTGCTGGCGACGCCAGCAGCAGTTTTAAAAAGCAACTATTTAGCCTGCAGCCAGGTGCTTCTATAGAAATCAACAATCCCGAAGGCGATTTTGTATTGCCAAACGACCCTAACACCGAACTACTGTTTGTGGCCGGTGGCATGGGCATCACCCCCTACCACAGTATGGTGCAATGGCTGGCCGACAGTGGCGAAAAACGAAACATCACACTCTTATATGGCGTCCAAACTAAAGAAGAACTGGCCTTTATAGAATTGTTCCGCAGTTACGGTTTAGACTTTTGGCCCTTGGTGGGCGAACGCTTAACCACCGAAATGATTATGAAACAGTCTAGCGATAAGTTGGTGTACATATCTGGCCCAGAGCCAATGGTCGAAGCCCTTAGCGACAGCCTGCTAGCCGCCGGACTACCAGCCGAGCGTCTTAAAACCGACTACTTTCCGGGCTACCAGAACAACTATAGCGCCTGAAGCTAGGCTGTGGCTGGGACGGCGTGCATCTCGTGGGTTTGATGCTTATCTTCTATATGTTTTCGGATCATTAAAGCAGCCGTGGCGCCTTCGCCAACTGCGCTGGCAATCTGCATTGTAGCGCCACTGCGCACGTCGCCAGCTGCAAATACGCCGGGCATGGTGGTTTCTAGGCTGGTATTAGTTTTAATGAGGCCGACTTCGTCGAGCTCAACTTCGCTGTCTTTTAAGAATTGAGTATTAGGTAGAAGGCCGACGAATATAAAGACTCCGTCGGTAGCAAATGCAACCTTTTTACCGGTGGCCGTGTCGGTACCGACAACCTTGGTAACCTTGCCGTCTTCACCAACGATTTCGTCAGTGGTAGTACCCAGGTGCACGGTAATTTTGTCTTTGTGCTTTTCGAGTTCTTTTTGTAGAACATCCGAGGCGCGCATCTTGCTACGCACCAACAAGTCGATCTTGGTAGCGAAACGGGTTAAAAAGATGGCTTCCTGAACGGCCGAGTTGCCGCCGCCGACTACCACCAGCCGCTTGTCGCGATAAAAGGCACCGTCGCAGGTTGCGCAATAATGCACACCACGGGCATAAAACTCTTTTTCGCCGGGCACGTTGATTTTATTGTAGTCACTGCCGGTAGCAATTAAGACTGTTTCGGCCAAGATGTCACCACTAGTGGTATCGAGCTTAATAACGTCGCCGTCGCGCTTTAAGCTCATTACTTCGCCTAATTCAATTTGGGCACCAAAGCGTTCGGCCTGCAAGCGCAAGGCCTCGGCTAGCTCTAAACCAGCAATACCCTTGGCAAAGCCCGGATAGTTGTCGACCCAATCAGTAATAGCGGCCAAGCCCCCAATCACACCTTTTTCAAACAACAGTGTCTGAATATCTTCGCGCGTCGTATAGACCGCCGCCGTCAATGCCGCCGGACCAGCCCCGATCATAACAACTTGGTTCACTTTAGGCTTTTCTTCCGACATCGACAATTCCTCTCTCTAAATTTCTATATCCCATTATGAAGTTTCTTTTCGGCAGATGCAATGCAAGGATGTAACGAATACTGGAACGAGCCGTATTCACATACGGCAAGTGAAGCATGGAGTTACAGACGCAGCAGTGCGCTGACCAAAAGGAACTTACGCTACCGCTGGTGCTAGTTTGGCTAGGTTGAACCCAACCACCACTTCCCGACTATCGTCGTCTTTAGTGACAACGGTAACAGGAACAGTTAAAGCACCGCTCAACTCCAAAGCTTCTTTTTGGCGCTCTGGGTTGGTGTCCAGGTTAACTTCTTGGTATGTCATGCCCTTGGACTGCAAGTAGCGCTTAACCATGCCGCAGTAGCCGCAAGTGTTAGTAGTAAAGATAGTGATGTCTTTAGCCATTTTAATCCCCTATTTCCCCTCTTTTGTTAGAACTTTTTTATGGTGTTTTTGCTTTAATTTTTAGTTATTAAGCTATTACAAGAAAAGTATATATGGTGCTTATGATAAAAGCAATACCGCTATATGTTGTGTTTTTTTACTTTTTAAGGGCTCTAGGGGTGGCTACTGAACAGCAGTCAGGGTAACGTCAAAGACTAGTGCCGAATTGGCTGGAATAGCCGGTGTTGGCGACTGATCACCGTAGGCCAGATTAGCCGGGATAATTAAACGGCGCGTACCGCCCACCTTCATGCCAGGGATGCCTTCTTGCCAGCCTTTAATGACCTGGTTTAGGGCCAGACTAATTGGCTCGCTGCTAGAATCGAACACGCTACCATCTTTTACCAAAGCGCCGGTATAGGTGACGCTCACGGTAGAGTCAGCCTTGGCTTCGGCGCCATCACCAACCTTGGTGTCAGTGACTTTTAGCTCGGTAACAGGGTCGCTGCTGGGTGTAAAGTTGGCTAATTTCTGGTTGCTGCTTTGTGATGTAGTGTCCACTTTTTCGGTATCCTTCTTATTATTACTTTCTTGAGTCATGGTCCATATAACGGCTACGCTAGTAGCTAGCGAGGCGACTAAAAAGAATAGGGCGGCGATCAGAGCACCGATTCGTTGCGATTTCTTAGCTGCCATCTAGTCTTCTTCCTCCTCTTTATTGTTCACATCAGTATAGCTGATTTCGGCCTGGGATTGAATCTGTTTTGGCTCTTTCGGGAAACCATCGCGCAGGGCCTGTAGTATTTCTTGCTGCAACACCTTAGAACGAAACGGCAAGCTAGCAAACTTGCTAACCGGCACCCACAGCGGTTCAAATAAATTCTTACCCATTTCATTAAGTTTGGCCTCGATGCTGTCGGGCTGTAGCTTCATGTCGCCATCCTGGTACTGGCAGGCAAAGATGTACTGGATGCCATAAGGGACACCGGCGTCTTCTATATATACCAGCTGGGGGCTCACCACAGTTAGGTTGGTTTCTTCCTTGATTTCGCGCACCGCGGCGGCGTCGGCCGTTTCACCAACATCAATGCCGCCACCAGGCAGGCAGTAATAGATGCTGCCGAACTTGTTACGCTTCATTAGTAGAATGTTTTGGTTGTGCACCACAATGGCGCGAGCGGCTTTTCTCATAGTTTACCCATTCAGCTCGTAAGCCTTTAGCTTCTTCTTAGTCGCGTCGGTTTTGCCTTGCTGTAGTTTGAGTAGTTGGTCGTATATACCACCGCTTTTTGCCAGTTTTTGCGGTGAGCCGATTTCGGCTACGGTACCGTTTTGCAGGGTTATGATCTGGTCGACATTCTGAATGGTACTAAGGCGGTGCGCAATGATTATAGTGGTGCGGCCCTTCATTAGGTGTTGCAAGGCGTCTTGCACCATGTGCTCGCTCTTGCTGTCTAGACTACTGGTGGCTTCGTCCAAAACCAATATTGGGGCGTCTTTAAGCAAGGCCCGGGCAATCGCAATCCGTTGCTTTTGGCCACCGCTAAGCTTAAGACCACGTTCGCCGATTTCGGTGTCATAACCCTTTTCGAGCTTGCTAACAAATTCATCAGCATTAGCGGCCTTGGCAGCCGCCACCACGTCTTTCATGGTAGCTTTAGAATTAGCATAGGCGATGTTTTCAAAAATAGTGCCGCTAAATAAGGCCGGATCCTGAAAAACCACACCAATATTGCGACGCAAGCTTTGTTGGCTAACACCGTTAACATCTTGCGAGTCAATAAAGATCGAACCTTCCTGCGGTTCATACAGGCGCAGCAATAGGTTGGTTAGGGTAGTCTTACCTTCGCCACTCTCGCCCACTAGAGCCACCTTGCTGTCTGGTTCAATCTTGAAAGAAATATCTTTGATGACTTTTTTGTCGCCGTAAGAAAACGACACGTGATCAAACTCAATCGCGCCCTTGGTTACCTTCATGGTTTTAGCACCCGGGTTGTCGCTAATTTGTGGCTCGAGGTTCATGACTTCGAAGTAGTCTTTACTATCAGCCACGGCGCGCTGGGTATTTTCGACTAAGAAGCTAATAGTAAAGATTGGGATGCGGATTTGCATGGCGTACAAAATTAAAGCCACGGCTTGGCCGGTACTAAAGTGACCATTAACAGCCTGCACAAAGATCAACAGGTAAACCCCCAAGAAGATGACGTTCAAGACTAGCCGGCGCTGAATGTCGCGTTTGTGCCACAGGTGGGACTGGGGCTGAACAGTTTTTACAATCGTGTCGTAATACTTACCAAAAAAGCTGAGCTCGCGCTTTTCTTGAATAAAACTTTTGACCACCTTAATCTGGCCAATTGATTCGGCAAAACGGCCACTGGCAATATCGGTGTTAAGGTTAATCTTAGCCTGATATTTCTGCCACTTACCGCTAGTTTTGACTGTCATATATATGTAGATCGGGTAAAGCGAAAACAGCAGTAAGGCGATTGGCCAGCTGTAGTAGGCAATAATCCCCAGCGCAAAAATGGTGCTAAAGATAAACTGCAAAAAGTTATTGCTCCACATCTGCATAAAGCCAGTGATCTGGGTGATGGAACGATTGAGGCGGTTAATAATTTTGCCCGATAGTTCGGTATCAAAGTAATCTTGTGGCAAGGCTAGCAAATGCTCGTAGTAGTTGTGACTTAAGATGCGTTGCAGCCGGACGGCCATTTGGTCACCGTAGTAGCCACCAATGTTACTAAGAAAGGTGCTGGCGACATCTAAGGCAAAGATACCAATAGCCAACCAGACCACCTTGGCGACCTCGCCTTGAGCATTGGTTTGAATGGCGTCAATCGCCCGACCGCTAAGCATTGGCACCAGTAAACCAACCACGGCCACCAAAATAGAAATGCCACTAACCGTCAGGTAATAAGGCCACAGTTGCTTGGTATAGCTAATAATTCTCCAGATAGATTTCATCTGTTTACTATTATAGTGACTTTTTAGGCCGCATGACAACCGACAATATAAAGGCAATTATGTAGAACATGGCCGAGTACAGAAAAAGCGTGCCGTACAACTCGGCTTTATAGCCCTCGTTGAAGTGGATGTAGAAGTACTGGGTGGCGGTTACCACGTAAGCGGCCGTACAAACAGTTGCAGTCGCAAAGACAGCACTGCGGCTGAGCAATGCCAAGGAACTAACAATCGGCAGAGCGTACAAGGCCACACCACGACTGGCCATGCCCCGCTCACTAAACACCACAAAACTGGCCAGGGCAACCTGTGCCAAAATTGTGCCCACAATTAGGACTTTGTAATAGGCTGGGTTCTTACTGTTGTAGCGACTCAAGTACCAGACGGCGGCGGCTATAGCGAGAAGGGCGCCGCACATCATCCAACGCTGCGAAGTAAGTTCCCTGGTAACCAAGTTCCAGGCGTCACTGGCAATTATAAAGACGGCGAACACGGCTGTGAGTCCGAGGTTTATCCGGGTTAGCCGCTCAGCATTTTGTTGGAGGATTTTGATTTGATTCTGCATAACTGGTTATGGTTATTGTAGCACGGTGTTAATGTTGGCGAGTGCCGTAGGCAGATAGTGGATTAAACGCTGAACAAAATACGAATGGGTTTCCACGAGTGCGGTTAGGGTGCTCCACATATTTGACATGAATATTAAGAAACATAATTAAGTTAGTTAAGATTGTTATTAACTAAGTTAATTAAATCTTTTAATAATTAGCCTATTTTTGCGGAGGACCTATTTACGACTGTGTGGGACACCCCATGTTCACAAAGTGTTCAGAAATGTGCGAAACGAAAAGTCATCTCCTACCAGCCACCACCGCCGCCACCGCCACCGCCGCCACCAGAGAAGCCACCGCCACCGAAGCCGCTTGAACCAGAGCTGGAAGGCGCTGTAAAGGCGGCCGTGCTGGCCGAGTTGAATGAACCCAAAGAACCAATCAAGTAGCCAGTGGTAAACGGTCGCGAGCTGCCCTGGTACCAACTGGGCGCTTCGGTATAGAGGTCTTCGAACTGTTTGGCCCAGCCTTTTTCGATGCCAAAGATCATGGCATAGGGCAGCAGCTTTTCGAAAAGCTTGAGCTGGTTGACTGGCTTGGACGGATCACCCCACTGGCGGACGCCCTCGGGGCTTTGCAAGTAACGCAAGCGGTCGGCTTCGGCTAGTTTCATGTACATTTTTAGACCTTCTAGGTATTCGAACGCTTCAACGCCTTTTGGTGTGCGCGCCGACATGGCCTTGGCAAAAATCAAAAACAAGAAGCCACCGACGGCCAGGCCAATTCCAAGCGTTAGGAAAAATATCGAGACTTGGGTTAGTAGCAAACTTATAAAGAAGCCGGCACCCAGTAAACCACTGCCAGCACCATAGTAACGACCGGTAACTTTAACCGGGTTATTAGTAAAGTAGCCAGCGTTTGTTAGGTCGGCCGGAATAGATCTAGCCAAACTGGTGTATTTGCTAGACAGCTTGGTTTTAAGATCGGCCAAGGCAACTTTTTCGCCAACCGTGCCGGCTGTAAAGAACAGTTTTGCGGCCGCCTGCTCACTAGCCGCCAGGCTACTTAATGGCTTGCGCAGTTCTAGCTCGTAGTCGGTTTTGTCGCGGCCAAGTTTTTTGATGGTAATTTCACGGATAATTAGTACCTTGTGCACGGCTAGCTCAATCATCATGGCCGATACCGCCTTTTGACTCAGTCGCTCCTGCAAAATAACCTCGCTGGTTAGGCTGTTCAAGCCCTTGGGTGGCACATACTGTGGAACTATCGTGCCCCGACCTTTAGCGTCACGACCGATTCGATTCCAACGAATGTATATGTAGAAGGCACTCAAAATAATTGGACCAGCCACTAGCATAATTAAGATGACGTTACGCAGAACGGCTAGACGCTGGGCGGCTAGGTCGGGCTTAAATGTACCTTGATTAAAGCCCAGTACAAACGACATATTCTGGCCGCCGCCGAGGTTGTTGGCATTAACAGTCACCAGAGTGCCACCGGCTTCGGGCGTTCGCGTTATGGTGCAGTTTTGGGCGGTACTGCCACGCAGCCCGGTGTAGCAAAGTTGCTCGTCTTTTAAGGAGCTGCCAAGGCTAGCCGGTACATGGATCCGGGCCGTTACGTCACCAAAGGGCTGCTGCCAGTCGGTACCATTGACGTTCCAATATAGTTCATCGTGATCGTCAAAAAAACTAATTGGGTTCTTGAGCTCGTAACTTATGTTATACACCTGAATGGAGCGCACGTAACGGCTGGCGCTGCCGATTTTTAACACCAGGTTACCGTTACTGGTACTGGTGGTGTAGGGCCAGGCGTTGCCCCACTGGCTGGTGACGCCAGTAACTTTTAGGTCGAGGGGCTGGTCCTTATAGGTTTTGGGTATGGCACGCAAGATGCCGTGGTTCTGGTCGAATTCCGGGAAGACGACAACAATCATTTCCTTAACCTTCATGGTGGGCACGCCATCGGCGCGCCGTTCTAAGTAGTAGTCGGCTGTGAATGATTCAACCTCAAAGTCTTGGGTGCTGGCCTGAGCGCGCGGCACACTTAAGGGCAGCAGCAAACTAACCAGAATGGCCAGTAAAGCAAATAGGCCGAACCGGCGTTTACTCATAGCGCAGAGCTTCGATTGGATCTTTGCGGCTGGCGCGGCGGGCTGGCAAGGCACCGGCCAAAAAGGCGATAACGATAATCAGGATAATGATAGGAATCATCGCGCGGGTTGGGAAAGAAAACAGTTCCAAACCTTCGAAGTCTTTGAACAAAGTATTGGCGGCAACCTTGCTGCCAATCCGGCCAATAATATTGGCGGCGCCGAGCGCAATTAGGGCGCCCCAGAAACCAATCAGAATGGCCTCTAAACTAAACAGCGCAAATATTTTGCGGCGACCCATGCCGAGGGCTTTCATTAGGCCAATCTCGCGGGTGCGTTCTTGAACCGACATAAACAAGGTATTAACGATGCCAAAGCTGGCGGCGGCCAGAGCAATACCGGCGAAAACATTTAAGAATGTGGTTATTCCATTAATGACACTGGTGATAATGCCCAGCTGGTCTTCTAAAGTCGAGGCGCTGTAGCCTTGTTCGGCTAAACGATCTTTGAGTGCCTTAAGGTCGGTTTCGCTCATGTTAACGTCGAATTTGCCGACCACATAGGCGTACTGATTACGCTGGAAGTCGGGCACACCAGCCGTTGCCTTGTTAAAGGCGGCTAACATGGTGGCGTCGTTAACGTTGGCGGCATTACCCTGGATAAGCGTCTTTTCTTGGACGCCAACCACGGTAACTGGGATTTCAAAAATTTGGCCTTGGCTGTCTTTAAACGCCATCGCAACTTTTTTATTGACGGCGTCTTGGTCATTGGAAAAACCTAACTTACTAACAAAACCGGGAGGAAGCGTGATTTGGTTGGTTGGGCTGCTGTTATCTACCAGCTGGCCGGCACTTAGAGGCTGGTTCAAACCGTTGACGGCTTGGGTAGCGGTAATCAGGAACTTACCCTGCCCGGGGCGCGTTATGTACTCGGCGGCCACCGGGTAGAAGAGTTGCACACTCTTGATACCTTTAGTGTTCTGAATTTTGGCGACATCTTCGGAACTTAACATCGGCGGATTAGTAAAGTCGGCCGAGGCCTGTTTTTTGCTGGGGTCGTATTCTTTAGGATTGTCGTTACTAACCGGGCCACCGCCTTCGGTCTTGACACTAATTATCAAAGCGTCTTTGGCGCCAACGGCCGAGACTTGTTCATCAACATAGGTTTTAAGCCCCTGCCCGACACCGGTGGTTAGCATCAAAGTTAAGGCGCCCATAAAAACAGCACCTATAGTAAGAAAGGTGCGTAGCTTACTTTTGCGCAGGTTACTGTTGGCGGTACGGATGATGTCGCGGTATTTCATTATTTGCTACCTCGCTTGCCAGCAGCTTTATTGACGGTGACGCTAACAATTTTGCCGTCTTTAATATGAACCTCGCGTTGGCAACGTTTGGCTAGGTCGGGGTCGTGGGTGACAAAAATCAGCGTGATACCCTTCTTCTTATTTAAAGAAAATAGTAGCGCCTCGATTTTGCTACCAGTTTGACTGTCGAGGTTACCGGTTGGTTCATCGGCAAAAATAACTTTTGGATCATTAATTAGCGCTCGAGCAATACAGACACGCTGTTTTTGACCACCACTTAAATTAGCCGCTTTACTATTGGCCTTGTCTTCGAGCTCGACTGCTTTTAGAACTTCGAGGCCACGGCGCTTGCGTTCGCGCGGTGTAATGCCAGCAATCTTGAGTGGCAAAATGACGTTACTAAGAACCGATTCGTCACCGTTTAAAAAGAATTGCTGAAAAACAAAACCAAATTCGTCGTTACGCAGCCGGTCGACTTTTTTGCGGTTCATCTGCGACGCATTGGCGCCATTAACGCTGATACTGCCGCTAGTGGGCGTGTCGAGTAGGGCTAGTAGGTGCATTAAAGTAGACTTGCCGGAGCCGCTCTTGCCAATAACAGCTACGACTTCGCCTTCACCGATTGTTAAATCAACTCCTTTAAGGGCCGAAAAAGCGCTCTCGCCTTTGCCATAGGTTTTAACAATATTCTTTGCAGTAATAACGTCGGCCATAATCCTCCTCAATTCTATTTAAGCTTATCATTCTCGTGGTCGGCTGTATACTGTCAATATGCCGCATCTACATACTAAACCAGGCCAATACGACCACACAGTGAGCGCTTACATTATTAGAACCGACTTTGCTGAGCCTAAGCTGATGCTGCACAAGCACAAAAAACTCGGTCGTTGGATGCAGTTTGGCGGCCACATCGAGCTCAACGAAAATCCTTGGCAGGCAATTTGCCACGAAATAGAAGAAGAAACCGGCTACCAGATTGCCCAGCTTAAAGTGTTACAGCCAGCAGAACGACTCAAGTTGTCAACCAACAACACACTTCACCCGCTACCGGCCAGCTACAACACCCACCAGTATGGCCATGAACAGCACTTCCACACTGATGCAGGGTATATATTCGTAGCCAACGAAGCACCAGCGGGAGCAATTAGCGACAACGAATCAGCCGAAATTAAGCTGCTCACAGCCGCCGAAATAGCTAAGCTAGATACTTTTGTGCGCGACATTGGCCTGTTTGGCCTTGAAGTTTGCTTGCCCAACTGGGAACAGGTGCCAGCCACCGATTATCTTTAAAAGCGCTGCTTGCGTTTTTAGGGGAAAGTTGTAGATTATATATTACGATGAGCTATTTTGAGAAACTAAAAGCCAGTAAAGCAGAAAAACCACCAGGCGTTACTTTGAGCAACTTTGTGGATTTACAATACATACAAAGAAAGGCTCTGCTTGGTTGGGGCTTTCCAAAGCCATGGGTGGCAGAAGTTATACCGATTCCCGAAGCTCAGCGCACAGCCTATTATTGGAACGGTGAGTTCTACCTGGGCAAGCTAGCGCCAGTCATACTGGCATCGGTTAGTGATGACGTAAAGCTAGCCAACCCAAACTGGTATTACGGCGTGGTAGACAAGCAAGAACTAGAACTGTCAGCCAACCCTCATGATGTCATTCTTGACGCGGCCAGCTTTCAAGCCGGGGTTACCGGTGTTATCAGTTCAGCACCAGAGGCACTAAAAATGCTCCGCCAGTTCGTGCCAGAGGGTTTTGCGAACCCGTCACCGGCAGCTTAGCGGCCTTCGGCTTCGGCTGGAGTCATGGTGGTTTTTAGGCAACCAACTGGGTTTTGCTGCGACACATCATAAAGCTGGAAGCCGGTAGTGGTGTTCCACTGGTTTTGCATGGTTTTGAGTTCGGTTAATAGCTGATCTTTGACGCTTGCCGCCAACAGGTTGGATGGGCAGTAATGGGTTGTTTGGCCGTTGGCGTCTTTGTTGATCTGAACTTCGAATCTTAGCAGGCCGTTATTTTGGACGTTGGGTTCGCCCAGCGGGTCACCAGCCTTAACGGTGTCGCCTTGCTTGACGGTCAGTTTTACCAGGTGATCGTAGCCAATCGTCCAAGCCGAGCCGTCTTTGGGCTGCACCATTACTTCGTAGTCGTTGCTGTCGTTCTGTAACTTAATAAATGTTACTGTACCGTCGATGGCGGCAACGGCTTTGGTGCCAGTTTTGAGCGAGGCGTACTCGAAGTTAGGATTCTTGCGCGTGGCGTCTAGTTTATCGCCAAATATATAGAAACCCTTCAAGCCCCGGCTTTGATATTCGCGCGTGGCTTGGGTGGTGACTTCAACGTTACTAAGTGTATCGATGCCGAGGTTTTGCAGAACCAGGTCGTCTTCTGTGGCCGTTTTGGATGGTTGCTGGCTATTGGTGCTGGCGCTAGAGTTGTCTTTTTTCTGGCCCAAGACACGATAGCCGGCAAACCCAACTACGGCAATTGCCACAATCACCAATACAACGGCTATTAAGTGCGACCCGGTTTGGTCGAGCTTTTTCAGCTTCATAGTTCTATTCTAGACTTGTGGTGGCTGAGTAGCAAGCCGCTTATGTTAAGAACTTAGCGGCCGCGATTATTAGCCTCGAGTGAGTTCAGGTATATTTCCCAGGCCTGATCGAGGTCAAAGCCGGTCTCGATAGCAAAGTCGTCGCCCAGAACGCGCAGTACATGACCAGCGGGCGTTTCGGCAACTTCAGATTGGTAGACAAAATATTCGTCAAACAGGCCTCTGATAACTGTCGCTTCATCGGCACCACCGTCTTGGTAACGTTCGTGCCAAAATAGTAACGAAACAATGCTGCCGGCGACGGCATCTTTTTGAGTTGGTGTTAGATCGGCTTGCGGCCCGCGCGGCACATCAATCAGCCCAGCTAGCTTGGCGATCGCTCCGCCAATGGCACTATCGGGGCTGTCGTGCGCCACTTCACGGGCCCGTTTGTGAGCCTCGACCTTTCCACTTGTGCCGCCACTAGCCAGGTCGATAAAACTAACCTCACCAACGTAAATTGGTGGTTCGGAGCCTAGTATCTCGGCAATTTTTTGAGGTGATAGTTCTTTGTCGGTCATTATATATGTCTCCTAATGTTTCAAATTAATAGAGGTAAATAAAAGAACCAACCAGAAAAACCGGTTGGTTATATAAATGACATAGATGTGGTCATATCTTCCCCCTTTCATGGGGCGAGAATTAGCACCTTTTGTTCAGTATAAAACTGAACCTGGTTGCTGACGGGTCTTAGGGCTCGATCCCTCGCCGTGCTCGCGATAATTAGTTGTTAACGCTAATATTATAACACAAGCGTTTAGTTGGCTTGGGCGTCTTGGTTGGCTTGTGCAGCAATGTCGTAGTAATAGTTGGCAACTCGGTAGTCCCTGCTTTCAGCAACACCATCGACTCCACCCTGCTGCCAATAGTTACCAACCATTATGGCGTTAGTGGCAATCGCTTCATAGGCTGAGTCGCTATGTTCACCGTAATCGGCTGAAACGTCGGCTAGATATTCGGCTACTTTAAAGTCATTGACAGTAATTGAGCCATTGCCACTACCACCGGCGGCATAGGAGGCGGCCAAAGCGGCCTCACGACTCACAAGGTCATTTACCAGACTAGCCTGATTAGGATCTTCCACCATTTCAGCATAGGTTTTAGCGAGGTTAATGTCGCTAACAGTAACTTTTTCGTCACTACCGCCGCGTGCCCAATATTGAGCACTTTCGGTTGGGTTGTCGTAACTAATTACAACTTCTGGAGCAGGGGTGACTTCGGTAACACTTGGCTGACTGCCAGATTCGCTTGACTCACAAGAACTGACGTAACCAGTAGCTAAGCCGGCACCAACTAGAGCAACGGCTACAAAAGCCCCGTCGCGAAGGTTCGCCTTGCGACGAATTTTGCGTTGTTCTTTCACAAATTCTTTATAACCAGGATCAAGGTCTTCGGCGTTGAATCGTTGCATAATGTTAACTATTCTAGCAAGGTTATGCTTTTTTGTCAATGGTGCTGGGGATTATCTAGAATATTGCTTGCCTGGGGAGTATTATAAGGTTAACAACTACTATAAGGAGTATCCCAATGGCCGACAAACCAGCCGAAGCACCAAAACCAGCACCAGCAGCCGAAACAACTAAACCGGAGGCCCCGGCCGCAGCTCCAGTGGCCAAAAAGAATAACAACAAGACCGTTATCATCATCGTAGCTGTGGTAGTGTTCTTCTTTGTAATTTTGCCAGCCATCTTCTTTACAGTCGGCGCAGTGTTTCTGGGCAACAAGATATCAGACGAAACCGGTGTAAAAGTCGACTCCAACAGCAAGAGCGTGACCGTTAAAGACAAAGATGGTAATGAATACACCGCCGGCGAGACCAAGACTTTACCAAAAGACTTTCCTACCGGCATACCGGTTTATGACGGTGACATCGAAGGTAGCGGTAAAATCACTACAGACGGCAAAACAGCCTGGACAGTCACCATGACCACCAGCGACAGTGTCACAAAAGTCAGCGAAAGCCAGGTTAAGAGCTTCTCCACCGACGGCTGGACCACCAGCATGAACAGCGACACCAGCGACGGCGGCTTGATCATAGCCAAAAAAGGCACGCTTAACGTCAACACCTACTACAACACCAAAGACGGCAAAACCGCCATCGTCTACACCGTCAGCGAATCAGCCGAATAGTCACTACTGTTCGATGACAATAAAGTCGCCTTCTTCGAGGGCGTGAATCGGTAGTGAGGTGTCGCCGTAGGCGGCTAGGTCTTGGTAGGCTTTGTCCCAGTCGATCGGACCGCGATAAGGGTCGTCGTTGCCATAGGCAGATTTGTAATGAGGCAGGAATTTAATAGGAAGAATGCCCAGGCCGTCCATGTTGCGACGCCAGTCACAGGTCCAGTAATGTTTTACCAACACATCGGAGCCAGCCGAGCTGGTGGCAATAACTTTGCCAGCAAAAATGCCAGGCAGATCGTTGAACTTACTAAAGCGGTAGGTAGCTAACTCGTCATCGCCGCCGTGTATGTAAACAATATCGTTGCGGGCAACCTGATCGGCAAAGCTGTCGGGCATAGCCAGTTCTAATGTCAGTTTTACACCCTCCGGTAAACGTTCGTTCAGCTCGTTGGTGTATTGGCTAAACTTAACTTCCCAGTCTTCGCGCGGTTGGGCAAATAAGCACACCAGCATCTTAGGCTCAACGCCTAAACCCTTCACCACCTCGGCCATGAACTCCCTAGCCTTAGCCGGATTGTTACGAACACCACCTGAATTAAGAACATATTTGGTCATAGTTTAGTCTTGAGTGAACGGGTCGTCTAGCAGTGCGCCGAGCAAGTAGTTAGTTGCCTTATCGCGGGCAGTCAGCATTTGTGCAGACAAGGTTTCGGCGTCAGCGTGGTGATTCCGGTTAATACCAAACCTCATAAAGGGGTTTCTTAGCCCAACACGGTAGCGCGGGACGGCTACCCAGACAAGGCTGCGGTCAAAAACCTGGCGGTTAGGCTGGTTAATCGTTGGGTCCCTGTAGGTAATGTTGAGGGAATAATAGTTGGTCGACACGATTAAGCCTTCTTCGCTACGAGGGAACGTTACGGTACGACGACCGTTACTTAATTCTACAAATTGGTCTGGGCCGACACAAATTGAACCGTCTCTAAAAGCAGGGTCATCGTCATTTTGCCATTCACCACCGATGATGTCGGCTTGTAGCTCGCCTTCCATCGGAAAGCGCACACTCCAGCTGTCACCCTGGTGGGCAGCACCAAATTCAGCAAATTCCTCAAGTGTAGGAAAGCGTTGAGTCGGTTTTTGGAAAGCACTGGCCTCTACCAAGTGTTGCATAAAACTATCCTACCATATTGTGGGGTATCTGTAAAAGTGGTGCCTGACTGGTTGTCATATTCTTGGAATGCTAATGCGCATAGCCCAGGATGTCATGAACGAAATCAATGTCGTGGGCCGGAAATCCATCGGCAATAGCCGAAAGTGCGCCATCCAGGCAGACGGTAGCCTCTTCGAATGTTAGGGTTCTTGGGTAGCGTTCTTGGGCTGCGTGATCATAGGGTGGTTCTAAGGTATAGCTAACCCATTTTGCGGCTTCACGCAGTGCGCCTATAAAACTTAGCAATTTACTCCATTGATACTTATCCGTGACCCATGGCCGGCTGAAACCAATGTCATCAATACCAAGGCGGTCAAACTCGGTGCGCAAAGCAGTTGCACCCGCAAATCGGCCATGCAAAATTTGTGACTCTACGCTTTGTTCATTACGAGGCACAAATAAACGCCTACCATCCTGGCAATCAGTAACAGTGCCCGTTTCGGTACTAGTAGTGCCAAACGGAAGTTTATCGTACAGTTCAAGTAGTTTGAAGTGCGTTGAGCTGTAGTTGGCTACGACATCCCCGTTGGGAACCAGGGCAGCTTCGCCTAAAGGCCGTCCAACAAACAGCTCGGCGACACGGTCATCTTCTCCCCCTTCTCGAGTAAAGTACAGGGCAGCTGGCGCATAGCCAACACAGGTATCGGGTTCAAGGTAATGAGCCTGTTGCAAAGTGTCGAGCAAGCGGTTGTCGTCTGATAGTGGTTGCTGCACCAGCATATCGTCGGTCAAGACGCGCATGCGTTCGGCTTCGGGCTGGTGTTCTCCAAAATCAATCATTATTTTTCTACTCTAGCCTTTTCTATAGTATTTGCAAGCATGAGCAAATTACCACCTTTGCAATCTGGGTTGTTTTGTTGTATCGTAACATGAATAATATTGCGTTATGATTGATACCCAAAAACTACAGAGCCTTGCCCAGCATCTTGATTTTGAATTTAATCCGGAGGGATGTGTCGTGTCGCAAAACCACCCTTTCGCCAGGCATGACTTTACGGCCATAAGCGAAGTTGGTGACAGGCGCTATGCCGAGTTTCGACAAGAGCACTATAAACGTCCAGCCTACAAACAAAACCCAGTTAGTGGAATTCTAGAAGAAGACCTCCACGACTACGAAGACCCCGATTGGTACGAACGAATTGACGACCCCGACAAAGATCATGACCAGACCCTACATGGGCTGATCGAAGACCAGGAAGGTTATGTAGCCTTCTATCATGACCGCTGGTTCGACAGTCTGTACCGTTTTCGATTAGTTAACGGGCCGAACGGCGCCAATAACATACACCAGCAGCTGGGCCGTTTGGTGGGCATAGACATTCCAAAAGTAGTGCCAGGCGAACCACGCGATAATGGCAGCCAGATATTTACCGCTGGCCAGATAACCGAAGCGATGGCCGACATGAAGTTACTAGCCCCAAACATTGATCAATTTGGCTTAGTCCGGCACGATTTGGGCGCCGATGAAGGCAGTCATGGTCCGTCTTGGCCACACACCCATCCGGCCATATACCGGCATCTGTCACGCGTTGCTCAAGATGTCATAGCCGAGCACGGTGATCGCATTCATGATGTTGTCGATAAGCAGGATAACCGACCACCCGAAGTTATCGAGATAGCCACCGCCCTCGACCAGCTCATCGGCCGCCTCACGCCCCACATCGCTAGTTTGGCGGTAATGGAACTGCGCGTTAGGGATGGGCGCTATAACGAAACGCCGGACAGTGACATAGCCAGAGGCTTACTAGACGAGGCCTTTAAAGTAGCGACCTATCGACAACTTTACACCGCCACCAGATTGCTGGCCGTTCCAGCCGATTTTTCAGTCAGCCAGCGTTCCCAGCGTGGTCATTGGGTTGGCGTACAACAGGCTGTCGGCGTGGTCGATACCCGACTAGCGCTGCACCAAGTACAACCTCACCCCGAAGCAACCGACTCTAAAACCCAAAGGACACTTAATATTTTAAACTTGCTCAAAGTTAAATTAGACAAAAAACTGGCTCGCAACAAAGACCATATTTTAGACTGCTAGAACTGCTCGATCAACGTCTTCAGCTTTTTTAAAGATGTTTATCTCTGGTATCTCCACTACCTGACTGTCTTGCTCTAGTTGGGCTGGCGATAATAAGCCGATGCCTTTTTCTGGCTGAAGCGTGTACATAGTAATGTGCGTTGGCTGGTCAGGGATATCAACTTTATAAGTAGCTCTTAGCTGGTCAAAGAAGTCTTGCAGGTGTGGGACTTCGCACATACCAACTACAGTTTTACGAACATCAACTTGGGCAAGCCGAAAAACTCCGGTTGGATGAAATTCAGTTAGGGGTTGCGTGGCAATAAACTTTTCGAAGGCTGCAACGATTTCTTGCTCGATTTGGTCTTGGCGATTTGGATTGACTAACTCGGCCACAAAGCGTGCTTTGATTAGGCTAATATGGAACTCCGACTTGAGTAGTAGCTTATAGCCTTTAACTTCAATTGTTGGCGGCAAGCCAGGCGTAACTGGCATATGCAGGCTAATGTAACCGTTATCATAGCTATAGGGTTGGGTGAGACTCATGACTTAACTATAGCAAAGACTTTGGGTTCTTATTACTCAGACTTAGGCGTGTACTTGGCTATGAGTTGCTCGCGCTGGGCCCGAGCGGCGTCGCGCCCTTCTTTGATTCGAGAAGCATAGTTTTGGTACATCGCTTTGACGCCATTCATTTTTTCTCGCGGTGTCTTGTCGAATGATCCTTCAAAAATTGGATCGAAATATTGTTTTTCTTCTGCCTCACAAAACTCATTGTACCCAGAATCTGGGCCGTCTGGCTTACCCCAGGCAATATCGGCAAGTCGATTAAATACTTCGTAAACGGCGGATGTCGTTAATTCTTTCCCTTCAGCGATTAATTCATCGACTTCGGTAACGTAGCCTTCTACCTCGGCTAAATATTCGCTCTTTTCCCGAGTGGCACGATCAATTTCTTTTAGCTCTTTGGCAACGGCCATAAACTCCGAGGTTGGCATGTTTGCAAAAGCTTCGGGGTTGAGGTCATACAACTCTTCAAATGGTGATAGCACCTGATCTGCAACTTTAGCAACCCGTTCGCTACTTTTTCTAAGAGACTCTTCGGTATGTTTACCGACTGCTTCCCTTGTGGCCGCAAGTTCGCTTTCTTTCCTGTCTAAACGTTGTCTCTGACGCACAATACGCTCTTCAGTAAACTCATCCTTGTGCTCAAGGTTCTCGAGTGCTTGAATTTCAGATTTAACATAATCAACTTCATTTTTCTTACCCTTAACCGGGTGATAGGAATCGAGATAATCGTCTGCCGATGCCTTCTTCTTAAAGTCTTCATGCTCTTCTAGATCACGGTCAAAGCTGCCTTCTTCTTTAAGCGCGGCCGCCAGCGTTGCGGCTTTACCTGGATCCCAGCGCCCTTCATTCTCATCTGCGGCATCGCCAGATTGATCTGTTTGGACTTCGATAACAGTCGGGTCAGGTACCCCATTTTCTAATGCAGCTGCCTGCGCTACTTCTTCCGGGTTAACAGGTGGTTGTTCTGGTTGCTGCTGGAATGGTTGGTCTTCGGCCATGGTTGTTTCTCGTTTTTGTTTGTATTTAGCTTATGGATATAGTTTACTACTGTGTCTTAAGATATGCAATATGGGGTGGCCGATGAGATGTCTGATGTCTTCTGCTAGTTGAGTCGTCATGCTGACAGCCCACTACATAGCTTAACTATAGCAAATACTGCGGGTTCTCTTCGACCATTGGTAGTTTGCCAGAGATGGTGTAATACGGATCTTGGCCTAATGTGAAGGCCACGGCAAATGCACCGGTAAAGTCAAAGCCGTGCAATGTTCGGGGGTGTTCACTAAACGTATCGCAGCCAAAAAGTGTTAGGTCGCCCTGTAAGACAGGAGCTTGTTCCCACTGGCCGTTTACCTCGGCGCGCATGGTCTTTTCGCCGTCGATTACAAATTGAACCGAGGCAACTAAACCTTCGTAGTCATCACTATGCGACAAGAATACGGCGTCTCGAAACATCGAGACGATGCGCACACCCATAAGACTCTCGGTTGGCTGCCAACCGGGCAAATCATCGCCAGCTGCATTAAGTACCTGCCCTTCGACCCCTTTTAGCATACGGGCTAGTGGCGTAACAGTTTTTCTAGCATCTAAGCCCTGTACCTGAACGCCACCCATACTAGCCACATTGTTAAGCATCACACCGGGCAGTTCATCGCTCATACCCATGCCAAGCATTGATCCTAAAGAGTACAGGTTCCAAATAACATCCGGGGATACTGCCCCACGAGCATTGGCAATACCTTGAGACTTAGCCAAAGCAACCGCTTCTTCGACATCGGCAAAACCATCACTATTAAACTCACCAGCTGGAACGGTTATCATCGCTACTCCTTATTTGGATATACCTTACCACCTCTGTAGAAGTTTGCAAGCATGAGCAATTAATAGAACTTTTAAAGTTCCGCGATGAGCGGAACTGGAAGCAGTTTCATAATCCGAAGGATCTGGCGCTCTCCCTCGTCTTGGAGGCGGCGGAGCTGATGGAGCACTTTCAGTGGAAGAATGAAACCGAAATCAAAGCCCACTTGCGCGCCAATAAATCGGCCGTGGCCGATGAGCTGTCTGATGTCTTCTATTGGGTCCTGCTGATGGCCCAAGACCTCGATATTGATTTAGACAAAGCCCTGCAAGCTAAGATGAAGCAAAACGCCAAGAAATATCCGGTGGAGAAATCACACGGCAATCACAAGAAGTATACTGAGCTTTAGCTACTCATTCCTCACTTCTCCAGCTATCCCTGTTATAATATATGCATAGAGTACAAGGAGCCCCAATGAGCGCCAACAACGCAACAGTACCACTAGTAACTCGCAAGCCATCAAAAAAGGAAGCGCAAATTCTCATACTAGCAATGAGCACCTATTGTGATGGAACCGGGCAAGAGAAAGAGAAGGACGGCTCCACTCGTCCAGGATGGCGCGATTTCGAAAGAATTTTTGCAGAAACATTAGGTGGTATCGCTCCCGAGAACAAAGATGTTTTCGATGTTGCAGTACCGGTAACTAAAAATTCTAAGAACTTCTTGGGCGTTTCACTAAAATCTAAGCATCTCTCACGATCAAGCGCCATAAATGACCTTGAACAAGATGGACGAGTACATATGGAGATGGCAAACTCCCCTGCAAAGTTCTGGACTGCACTTTTTGATAAAGGTATTCGGGAAGCCGACTTTACTAAGATGAAAAAAACCAGAAATTGTAGGCGAGACCGTTTTAGAGGTTGTCACAAAATGGCATTACGAAGCCAAAACAAAATTTGAGAGCGAGAACAAAGGAACTTCGCTAGATTTGAACGAAAGCGTGTACATAACCGTCTCTTACGGTAAACCAATCCCTGGTACCGGAAGACTCTATCAAGTACACAGTTTTGCTCTCGATTTTCCAAAAACGCTTAGATGGGAGTACATAAGCTCTCGATGCCTTCGTGCCTACGACACCCGCTATGAAAACGAAGTAGTCTTTGATTGGTACGGACTTTCTGGTGGGCAGTTAAAATACTACCCGCGAGCGTCAGATTCCTTATTTAAAACAGAACAATTTACTCTCTTAAAACCAAAAAATGTCTCAATACTCGAAAAGGCCGAAACATACTGGCCTGACGAGTGGGATAGGCTAACTAACTCTTAGTTCTGTCTGAACTAGATCCAATTCGTACGAATCTTCGTCGTTAAAGGGGACCAGACCTTTACCGGTAACAATAGGTTCAAGAATAGTTTGAGCAAATAATACAGGGACGGCATTGCCAATCTGTGTAATTTTTTGCTGGGTATTTCCTGCAAATTGAAATTCATCAGGGAATGTTTGTATCCTTGCGCACTCTCGCCAAGACAGCCTTCGTGCCTTCTTTAACTTCTTACGACTAGGATCGGCTTCAATATGCTCATATTCATCACTAAAGTACCACTTCTGCTTAAAGCCATTTGCTAAATCTGACCACTCTAGCTTCATTTTAGGAGAAGCAGGGTGAATAGTGGTATGCCTCCAGTTCGCGACAACAGTAAATGCCGGCCCATCCCAGTCTGCCTTCCGATTCCTCGACATAAAGTACCAAGAAAAATTGCCTTTCTCGTCTGGCCTTTCATAAAACTCACCTTCGGGCCATAGTGGCAGATCTTTGATCGCTTCTCCGTGTGAAGCATAGGGCTGTAGACCCATTCCTTTGCCATGCGTAGGATTTGGAAACTGATACTTTAGCCCGAGATCTTTTCTGACTCCAACTAAAACTATACGTTTTCGTTTCTGCGGGACACCATAATCCCTGGTATTACATATCTGATAGCTAATATTATAGCCAAATTCCCCTCTGTCCCTGAATGCTTTGATCTGTTCGGCAAGAAATACTCCGCCCCTTAACTTACTAAGCCCAGACACATTCTCTGCCACAAAAAACTTAGGATTCACAGCATCTAACACCCTGGCGAATTCTAAATAGAGATAGGTTCTTTCATCTTTTTTCGGGTCTCTCTTCCCGCCCATAGAGAAAGACTGACATGGGTAGCCTCCAGTTACAACATCAGCTGCAGGAAACTCTGATATCTTCTTGATGTCACCACTAACAATTTTTGTTTTCTTGAAATTGAGCCTCAGCGTTTCGCAAAATAACTCTTCGAGTTCATTTGCGTACACAACATCCATACCTGCACGTTTGGCACCTAAATCCATACCTCCGCATCCTGCAAATAGCGAAATTACCCTCAACTTCTCTCGTTTCTTCATACTATTAACTATAGCATTTTACCCCTGTAACTATCAATTGTTTAGCGGGCGTTTTAATGCGAATTTAATAATTCTCGACGTGATAATTATGCTAGTAGCCTACACTCTCATATCATCATGTAAGCTCGTACCGTAGTTATTTAATATGCCCTTCATTGTGTCAAGCTATCTTAATGTGCTAGAATATAGATAAAGGTTCCCGCCTGATGATAAGAGCCCCTGGGCTCTTCTCGCAAGAGATAGTCAAGCGGGTCATTTTTATTTAATAGTACTTTGTGGTGCCTTTGTTGAAAATGTCGAAGCTTGTTGTTGTAATACCTCCCAGCGCCTGAAGCGGACGATTTTCTGATCGCTCCAGGGATACATATTTAGCCCAAGCAGCGTAGTCGGCAATTTGTCCATTAAAATCGGAAAGAGTATGGTGGAAGTAAATCCTATATGGCTTACCCAATTTTTTGAGCTGTGGCTTAATTGTTTTGAGGAACTTGTTTTGCTCCTTATTCGTTAAGGCTTTATCAAAAACTATGATCACTTGGTCATACTGCTTTGTCTCATAACTTCTTAGTAAATATGACAGAAGTGTCTTCCCGAGAAGACCGTAAAAGTCAGCCTTATCTCGAACTGAGGGGTGTGCTTTACACTTCTCGGCATGAATATAATTAATGTGAATATTCTTTAGTTTGTTTATAGTGCTGAAAACTGCGTCCCTGGTTGTTTGTTTATCTTCTGAGGCATGAAAATGTTGTGTATCAATGCCGTCATCTAACAGTTGGTACTTTAAATTCTGTAATGCCGTAGAGGACTCGATAGGCTGTAGAGCGGTCACTGCTGCCAACACAAAGTTGGCAGTTCCTTTCCGGGTAAAGTCCAGATTGCCTGACTCGTCTAAAAAGATAAACAAATTTTTCATTACTTTAATGCCATGAGGTCAATGTATTGTTTTAGCTTAGTTGCTTCATCAACCGTCAGGTCTGCAGGAAGTTCAAGAATAACTTTGAAGCCTTCTCTTAGGAATATTTCGCTACGGTTCGTCTCAACGTAACGCCCAGACATATCAAAAGCAGTAACACCACCTTGTGCTTGGTTTTTTATGGTTTCTGCTAGCTGGGCGATGTGTGATTGGGTAGAAGCTTCCACTTCGATGATCTCAGCTTCTTGAACCGGATGATTGGTTTTTTTTACTACCGGTGTTGCTTTAGATTTCAAAGCACCGGTTGAACGGCGCGGATTCCAAGCTGCCATCTTACCAGGATCACTACCATAGAGCCTATAGTCAGCAATTATCTTAATGATGCGCTGTTTATAAACCATCAGTGTCTTTGAAGTAAACCCCCCATCTTTTTGCTTGGTATATATATCATTTGCTATATTGCCTAGGTTTTTCTCGAGCACATCTAGAGAATCTTTTTCAGCATCGTTGAGGTGGGCTTCAAAAAGCTTCAAAGCAGCTTTAAGCCCGCGTGCAGTGTTCTCGGCGTACTTTCTTTCGCTGGTGGCTGTTTTAATGAAATCGTACAAACTATTAATTGCATTCATGTTGTTTCTCCTATAGAAATAATTATACATCACATAATTTAATATGTAAATACATCTTTATATCGACTTCTGATATTACTAAATCCGCTCAGCCTTCAACTTGGCTTTCGCCTCACCCGCCAATGTATCCAACAAAGAAGAAACTTCGGCTGTCGTCAGTGTTCGGTCATCGTGCCATAGGGTCAGTCGTAGTGAGCCGTGCTTCGCACCCGCATCAGATACATAAATATCCAGGGGCTCTAAACTCCATTGATAACCGTGCTCGTTAGCAGCCGATTCCAAAACCGTAGAAGCTAAATCTAGCACTGCCCCATAGGCTAAATCTGATGCTACTTTAAAACTGATGTCCTGATTCGTTCGCGGGTACTTGGCTAATGGTCGGTAGGCTTGGGCCGAAGCTTCTAGTGCTTCCATCAGCTCCTTAGGGCCAATCTCAAAGCCGGCCGTAAAGGCGGGTAGCTTCAGGTCTTTGCGCACCGAGGCTTTAAATTCGCCAACCGTACCCAGGGTGATCTTGGTGCCAGCCACACCAACTAAGGCGCTGCGCGATTGGTCGTAGGGTTGCATCACCGGGTAATCCAGCGCTTTGCTAATTGGCGTGTAGGTAAACGTTAAACCCAGTTGCTCGGCCAGGTAGTCCAGGTAGTGGCGGGCTTGGTAGTACGGCGCGCCGGCGTACTGCTTGGCCGCTTTGTCGTTGGCGGCAAATACCAGCGCCAACATACTAATTTCGGTTGGCAGGCCCGGACTGTTAGGATCGTCGTCTTTATGCAGTTTGTTGTGGGTCTTATTAATCTCAAACATCGCAAACTGGTCATAGCCAGCCTTAATATTGCCGTGCACCTTGTCTAACAAGCTGGGCATCAGCGACATGCGGTAATACTGCAGGTCGGGGCTGAGGGCGTTACTGAGTTGGAAGGCCAGCTTGGGGTCTTGCCCGGTTTTGGTTAGCAAGTTCTCGTGCACAAAACTGTAAGTCAGTAATTCGTTGGCACCGGCTTTGGCCAAGGTGTCACGCAAGCGCTTTTTAAAACTCAGTTCCGGATCCGGTTGAGCTGGCTTGAGGTCGCGCTGCGGCAGGGTCATTGGCAGATGGTCGTAGCCAATTAAGCGACCAATCTCTTCCACGACGTCTTCGGCGATTTCGATGTCGGTGCGCCAGAACGGTGCCGTCACATCCAAGATGTCACCGTGGTGCTCCACCTGAAATTCGACATTCTCGAGCCGTCGGCGGATTTCCGGAATTTTTAATTTCAGGCCGAGGCGGTCGTTAATAAACTTGGCACCAACCTGCACGGTTGGGTTTTTGGCCAGGTGCTTTTTGATGTCGACGGGCTTGCCCACCACATGCGCACTTGGTACCAGCTCTTTTGTCATCTCGGCGGCTTTGGCCAGCACCGCTTCGGTTTGCCACGGGCTCTGGCCTTTGTTAAAGCGCGTCACGGCATCGGTAAACAAGCCGTGGGCCATACTGGTTTTGCGGATGTTGTACATGTCAAAGTTGGCACTCTCGATAATAATCCGGGTGGTGCTGTCGTCGATCTCGCTGTTATTGCCACCCATCACGCCACCCAGCGCAATCGCTTTGTCGTGGTCGGCAATCAAAATCGCATCTTTGCGTGGCTCGATGGTTTTGCCATCTAATAAGGTCAGCTTTTCGCCCTTTTTAGGGTTTCTGATGACGAGGTGAGCTTGGCCGTCTTTAGCGACTTTATCGAAATCAAAAGCATGCAACGGCTGGCCAGTTAGCGCCATCATAAAGTTGGTCATATCCACGATGTTGTTAATCGGCTTCATGCCCAAGCGGCTCAGGTAGGCCTGCAGCCAGACCGGACTTGGCCCGACTTTAATGCCACTAACGACGACGGCTTGATAGCGTGGCACTAGCAGCGGAATTTCGACATCAACCTTGAGGCCTTTAACGCCCGGGTCACCAGTATTTTCCAGATCGAGCGGCTTGAGATACCAATTAGGCGATTGGAACGGTATATCCTGCACACCAGCCAATTCGCGGGCCACACCCAGTTGACCAAAGCAATCCGGCCGATGAGTAAACATCTTGTTTTCGATATCGATGATTTGGTCGTCCATGTTGTAGGCATCATTGAAGCTTGTTCCGGGTTCGACATCTTTGTCGACTTCTAAGATTCCGGCGTGGCTATCGCCGATGGCGAGTTCTTGCGGGCTAGCCAACATGCCGTTACTGACTTCGCCACGTAGTTCCCTTGCCTCTAGCTGGAAGCGTTCTTTACCCCAAGTACTTGGCACGGTGGCGCCGGGTGGCAACCAAACGACGGTTAGCCCTGCTTTAACGTTGGGCGCACCACAAACGACTTGAACCAAGCCGTCGGCGTCACGTTTGACGTTCTTAGCCTTGCCGCCATCATCGATCGTACACAAGCTGAGTTTGTCGGCATTAGGGTGCTTCACGCAGCTGACAACTTTAGCAATTAAGATACCTTGGTACTTTTCACCGGTGCCGTAGGCTTCCTCAACTTCACCCAATTGGGCGCCGATGATTTTAACCAGCTCTTCAGTTGGTTTTGCAACAGCCTTGTCGTAGCCAAGCTGCCGGAATCCGTTTAGTGAGATTTTCATGCTGCGCTCCTCATTGCATTTAACAGAATCCACTTGATCACTCCGTGGCTTTGACTATCCACTATTGATGCTTCGATACTAATAAAGCCAACTGTTTGCAAAACTTGCTTTATTGCATCTTCCTGCCAGTACTTAAAATATCGCTTTTGACCAATTTTACGATCAGTGATTTCTTCACCCGCGCCTTCCATTAAGCTAAAAGCAAAACTACCGCCTGGCTTAAGGGCCTGAAGTACTTTTGGTAAAGCTTGTCTGACCTCAGCATCGGTGAAATGCAATAGAACTGCCTCTGCGTAAATTAAGTCGTAGTCGTCACCCCCCAGATCATCATTTGTCAGAAGATTCAAGAAGCGAACTGCTTTGCCATGCCTCTGTTGAAAATCTATAAACCCTTGGCTTGCGTCGGTTCGTTCTACGCGGTAACCCTTGGCTTCTATATAGTCTGCGGTTTTACCAGTACCAGAACCAATCTCTAAGATTTTGGCCGTTGGTGACTGTTGAGCCAAAATATTGTCCAGCCATGGTTGGTGCGATTTGCTAATAACGTCTGGTGATACCTGCAAATATTCTTCCACGGCAGCATTGTATGAATCGATTGTCAGCTGGTTGGTGTCGCTCATGTTTCAGCCTCGAGTAAGCGAAGTTCAAAAGTTTTCTGACCACTAGCAACCTGGTCGAACCACTTTTGATCGATTTTCTTTTCGATTTTCATGCTGTTTCTCCAAAAATTACTTCTGCCAGTTTATGACGATCCTTAAATGACGGACTCATGTTGAGATCCATAAATTCAGTTTTTGTGAACCAACCCCACTCAGCAATTTCGTCAGTTTTTTTGATTAGATCTTTGGGTAACGAGACCCGATAGAAAATGTTCATTCGTGGGATGCCATCAACAACTGTACCAATCGTGTAGTGGACAATCTGCAGGTCAGACTTGATTTCTTTAACCGGTACACCAAGCTCTTCTTCGACTTCTCTAAAAAGTGATGCCTCAACTGATTCACCAAAGTCCACGCCACCACCCGGAAAACCCCAGAACAGCTCAGGAATTTCTTTGACCAGTAGCAATTTGCCGTCTTCAATAATTATCGCTTTTGTAGCAACACGATATAAACAGTCATCAATGTCGTTTAGGCGAGGGTTTACGAGCTGCTGGCTCATCCCTTATAACCCTTTTTCCGGTTCAAGGTAATCTCGCTGACTTCAATTCCCTTAGGTAGGTCTAGTATCTGCTTAACGCACACTGCTACGGCGGCGGGGTCCATCCAGTAGGTACCGTTGTCGGTAATGTCTTTGCCCAGGTCTTTGGCGAATAACTTAGTCTTCATACCGCCCGGGTAAAAGCCGATTACGCGCGATGGCGTGTCGTGCAACTCTTCACGAACCGAGTCGGTAAAGCCACGTTCGGCCCACTTAGATGCCACGTAGGCAGCATGGTTCTTGTTGCCCTTGAGTCCGGCCGTTGAAACGACATTTAATATGTCTGTGCCGTCCTGGCGAATGCGCTCCATTAGGCCGGCAATGACCATCATCGGTGCCTTGGCATTAACATCCAAGACTTGTTGGGTGACCTGTTCGGTCATCTGGCCGATTGGTTCTTCACTCCAAATTCCAACGCAGTTAATGAGTACCTCGAGCGGTTCGCCCAACGCCAGCACGGCTTGCACCGCCGCCGCTATTTGATCGCCCTTGGAAAGGTCGTACACCAAATTATGGTCGGCCACGCTACATTCACCACGCGAAATATTCACCACCGTCTTGCCGCTGGCCTTATAAAGTTTTGCAATCTCGTGACCTAAGCCGTCACTGGCACCAGTTATGACAATCATTTTGCGCCTCCATTCCAGACTAACTGTCGCTTGGAGTTTTCGGCGTCACCGAACTTGCCAAAGGCGTACCAGTTTTTAACCGTAATCTTGTAGAACTGGGTGTTGTTGGGGTCCTGAGCTTCTTCCAAAATACCGTCACTCTTGCCCAGGCATTTGATAAAGAACGGCAGCGCCGCTTGGCGTTGTTCGTTGGTAGTCAGTATTTCGGCCGTGCCTTCGTAATAAATGCCATGCGGGTCTTCGCCCAGCGCATGTTGGCCCACAATGTTGCCAGCGACCTTAGGGTTAGCGGCAATCTCTTGGCTGTGTCGACGCCTGGGACTAGAACGGAAGTACAGGTTTAAATCATCATCGTAGGCACAATGCACCTCGCACACCCACGGCTGGTCGCCGCTAACCGTCGCCAGCGACATATGAACCGACTTGCCAATATATTCACGAATGATTTGTTCGGTATCCATGCTCATTTTGTTAGCTCCTCAAGCTCTGGGCCAACTACCTCGGCGATAATCTGGTGTCCCAGGTCGTTGGGGTGCAGTCCGTCGTAACTAAAAATGTTGTCCTCGGCGGCTTCTAACGCTTCGCGCACATCGACAAATTTAATGCCGGCCGCTTCAACTATTTCCTGCAAGGCGTCTTGGTATTCAACGATTCGTTCGTCGGAGTATTCTACGCCTTTAAACATCACCTCAGGCTGGCTTAGGGGCGGTGCGGCCACGAACAAAATTGCTTGGCTGTGTTTTTTGGCAATATCAATTATGGCCTGGGCGTTTTGTTTGAATTCTTCTAGGCTAGTTTCTGGCTTGCCTTGGATTGTGCGTTCGTCGTTAGCGCCAAAACTGAATACAAAAGCAAATGGCCAGCTGGGCGAAAACCGAGCGGTTATTTCGGCATCGAGTCGTTTAAGAATCTTGGTGCTGGTGTCGCCGCCAATGCCTAAATTCAGTACCTGGGTTTTTTGCTCGCCTTGGCTTTGGAGGGTTTTGGCATGAGCGACTTTTTTGAGCCGTTCAACCCAGCCACCTTGGCTGTCCCAGGAGCCATAAACAATGCTGTCACCAAATACTAAAATTCTCATTTAAACTGCCTCAAAAATTCTAGTTTGCCGCTTTCACTGTGGCGGACGTCTTCGATGCCGTATTTCATCATAACTAGTCTGTCTAAACCGAGGCCGCCAGCGAAGCCGGAATATTCTTTGGGGTCGATGCCGCCCATCTTCAAAACATTGGGGTGGATCATGCCGCAACCAAGTAGTTCGATCCAACCGGATTGCGAACAAACTTGGCAACCCTTCTTCTTACAGAATGGACAACTCAGCGCCATTTCAAAACTTGGTTCAGTAAATGGAAAGTAAAACGGTTGAGTACGCACTTCGAGCTCTTGCTGGTAGTACTCTTCTAGGAAGGTCTTGAAGGTGGCGACCAGGTTACCGGCAGTGACATTCTTACCTATATAGCTAATTTCTACCTGGTAAAAGGTATGCTCGTGGCGGGCATCAACATCTTCGTTGCGGAAGGTCCTGCCAGTATAGACCACGGCAATTGGCTGGCCCTTTGCCAGATTTGGCTTGTACTTTTTTTGCAGACGGTTTTGCATAACGCTCGCATGGGCCGGCGCAATTAAGCCCTCGGTGGTCATAAAGGTGTCGTAGTCATCACGAGCCGGGTGGCCTTTCGGGAAGTTCAAACTATCAAACATGTGGTACTCGTCGTCGAGTTGACGCGACTCCATATGCACAAAGCCCATCCGGCCAAAGATATCAACAACTTTGTCTAATTCCACCATCAATGGGTGACGTGAACCTTGCTCGGCGCTAAGCAAGCGTGGTTTGTTGCTGCCGACGTTAACATCAAATGGTGCCGTCACGTCAATTGGTGGCAGTTTTTCGGCTTCTTGCTGCTCGGCATCAACCAGTTTTTGCAGCTCGGCCTTGAGCTGGTTAATCTCCTTACCAAAAGCCGCTTTTTGGTCGTTGGGTAACAGTGGCAGTTCAGCATATAGCGCCTTGAGTTCGGTGGCCCGCAGAATACTGGTTTTGTCTTTAAGGGTTTCGAGGCGCTTGGTCAGCACTACCGCTGTATCAGCAATCTTTTTATTGGTGTAGCTCATCTTGGCAGTATTATACCAACCTCTGGAAGAATGGTCGAACCTTTGCTAAACTTATTACATGGCATTTTTGCAAAGACCACCAATAGATGTGAATGCAATGGTAGACGGTGTGCCGTCGCCTGAACGTATGTACGAGGCCACCCTTGAACTTTTGAACATGTCCCAGACGCCCTGCCCGCACGCTGGCCTGATTTTGCGCAGTTCGGTTAGTGTTGAAGATTGCCGCGATTTGGCTTTGCAGCCTGGTTCACCCGCAACAGCTGCCGACGCCGAACTAGACTTTTTACAACCAGTCAACCAAGCCATGCAGGATTGGTGGCGGCGCAAACCATTAGACGAGACGATCACGCCAAACGATCTTGCGTTTGTCCGTATGGCACAAGCAGTTGAGGTAGATGATCACCTTGACCAAGTAGTCCCCGTCCAAGGCGTAACTCCAAAGTACGGACCGGTGACTGCAACACTTACTCTAAAAGGTTCAATTGACTACCGCCTTGCTACCACCCGGATAGATGTTTTTAGCCCACATGCCAGGCACCATCTGGAGGCGCAACATCACATGCGTCACCTTCCACACCGCGCCAGCCATGTGCGCGCCAACGAAACCGATACAGTGGTATTTATGAATTTACCACCAACTATGCATGGCGGCACCGGTAGCCCCGGACGAAAAACATACGTATACACTAGCCATTTTCGGCCAACTTTAGGTTAAACTGTAGCTATGGCCCAATTTTCTTTTGATATCGCGAGCGAGTACGACAAAGCCGAGCTGAACAATGTCTTTGACCAAGCCCAGCGCGAAATCGGCAGCCGCTATGACTTTAAAGGCACGCCGGCCGAGCTGGACTGGCTCAACGCCGAGAAGACCGGCTTGCGCGTCGTGGGCAACAGTGACTACCAGATCGAAGCTATCCTAGACATTGTGCGCAAAAAACTGGCTACCCGCGGCCAATCGCAAAAGATTTTAGATGTTTCTGGCACACCGGTGGTGGCTAACCTAAAAACCACTTTAGACGTTCCCTTTCAGCAAGGCCTGGACGCCGAAAAAACCAAGAAGATTACCAAGCTAATTCGCGACGAGCTGCCCAAAGTTAAGACCCAGATCCAGGGCGACGTCGTGCGTGTTGTCAGTGGCAGCAAAGACGACCTACAGGCCGTTATGCAACTTATCACCGCCGCCGACTTTGACTTCCCCGTGAACTTTACCAACTACCGCTAGGCTTGGTTTTCTTCTGATTCTTTGTATGTGAACAAAATACGAATGGGTATTTACATACAACTAAAAGGTCCTCCGCAAAAATAGGCTAATTATTAAAAGATTTAATTAACTTAGTTAATAACAATCTTAACTAACTTAATTATGTTTCTTAATATTCATGTCAAATATGTGGAGCACCCTAACCGCACTCGTGGAAACCCATTCGTATTTTGTTCAGCCAACGCACACAACTAAACGTAACCATTTTACAGTGGTATAATGCCACCATTATGGCAATGGAGCAAACCGACGAGCACGCCCAACTTTATGCCGACATAGAGGAACGCAGCATGGCAGTACTGCGCGCCAACATCTTGCCCGGCAGCGAGCTTATGGTGCCGCATCTTAAACTTTTTGGCGATACGATGTTTGAGTGGGATTTGGCGCTACATGCTAGGGCGGAGGCTCTTCGAGACCCCCAACTAGCGGCCGGCAACATCGTTCGCTTTACCAGCGGTCAGCACAGCACAGGTCAAATTGGTAATGAGCTGGCGGTTGGTAATAAGATGTCGTTCATCAAAACGCCGGTGTTTGGGCGACCAGAAAACGGTAAACCGCTGGCCAGCCACATCACCCAGCCGCCCACCATCGTCAACGCCGCCTACGAGGTTGGTCAGTACCTGCCCGAAGACGAGCGGCAACAATTCTACCGACATGTCTTTCCTAAATTTAAGCGCTACTTGTCTTTTTTGTTGCACGAACGAATCGACCCCCAAGATAACCTAGCCGTTTTACTGCTCTCGTACGAGTCTGGTATGGATGATACGCCTCCATGGAGCACCAAGATGCACCAAGCTTGGCAACACGAAATGCCAGCCAGCAGACAGGTTGCCCAACGGGTTGCCGCCGCTGCTGTGGGTGTTGGCCGAACCTTGTTTACCGACGGCCGCCATGTGCCACTCGAACAACGCGCCTCCAACATGAATATCCTAACCTGCTTTTTGCAAACCCGTGCCTTGAGCAAATGTAATTACGAACTAGAGGGCGCCCGACTTGACCCAAGAATTGTCTTAATTAAAGATGTCGGTTTTAACGCCGTCCTGGGAAGTGCCAGCACGGCGCTAGAGTCAATGGCTCTACAAATTGATGATCCCGACTACGCTATTGATGAAGATCTGCAGATGCGCATGTATATGCAGCAGCGCGCCATACCGGAACAACTTTGGGACAAAAGCACTATGACCTACTACAGCAAAGATGCCCGCACCGGCGAGCTAATTCCTATCCAGACTGTGGCCAGTCTGTTCCCGCTGCTAAATGATATTCCGGCTCATCACGTCGCCGCCATTCTGGCCGACCTGCGCAATCCGAATAAATTTGACGGTAGCTACTCGAGTGTTCCGTTTGACTCGCCGTATTTTATGCCAGGCGTTTATTGGGGTGGTTCTAAGTGGGCATTTGCGGCTGACCTGATTGAACAAGGCCAGGTTGTACAAGGGCGCCACAAACTAGCCGCCGCTTTTAGGCATCAAGACTTAACCCGGCCAGCCGAACCCTTTAAAGCCGAATACGAGCACCCTGTAACTGGCGAACCGCTGGGTGGTATTGGTTTTGCACCGATGGCGGCTAAGGATCGGATTTTTGTGGAGCATCAAAAACCTACCCACAATCCGAACGTAAGCGGTATACTACCTGCATGGAGCCCGCAGAGATCTTACAAGCCGCCAAAACGGTCTTAGCTAACAACGACCACGACGGCCAGTACACCATTCCGGCGCATGGATTATACCCGCACCAGTGGCTGTGGGACAGTTGTTTTGTGGCAATTGGTATGGCCAATTACGATGTTAAGCGTGCCCAACAAGAGATTCTTAGCCTGTTACGTGGCCAGTGGGCCAACGGCATGCTACCCAGCATGATCCTCAACAAAGATTTTACGCACCGCGCCGACCGCGAGTTCTGGCGCAGCTACATCTCACCGTTTGCCCCCGACAAAGTCGCCACCAGCGGCATCACCCAACCACCAATGCTGGCCGAAGCGATCGTTAAAATTGGCAAGCAACTACCTAAGCCAGCCCGTCGCACCTGGTTCGCCAAAACCTACCCGGCGCTACTTAAGTATCATCAGTGGCTCTACAACGATCGTGACCCACATCACACCGGCCTCACCCTACAAGTCCATTCGTGGGAAACCGGCCTCGACAACACGCCACCCTGGATCGACGAACTCCACCAGCACCGCCTGCCCTTCTGGATTAATACCATTCATACCCTTCGGCTCGACAAGGTCTTTACCGTTTTTCGCCGTGATGTCCACTTTTTAGCATCGTCGGTTGAGCAGCGCATGAGCACCATCGACGTCTTTACGCTGTATAGCATCCAACGCCGCTTGCGCCGCAAAGCCTACGACATTAACCGCATCCTAACGCACAACATGCTGACTATCGAAGACCTGACCTTTAACTGCATTTTTGTGCGCGCCAACCAGCACCTGCGCTACATTGCCCGCACCATTGGTCACGACATTCCCGATGAGCTCGATAAGCGCATGCGCCAGTCCGACCAAGCCATCGACGAATTGTGGGACGAACAGACCGGCAACTATTATTCACGCAACTACGCCACCCAAAAACTAATTAAGCTTCCCACCTTAGCCGGTTTAATGCCGTTGTACGCTGGCTGTGTTAGTAAAGAAAAAGCGGCCGAACTAGTGAAGATTCTAAATTCTAAACCCTACAAAACTAAATTTCCAGTGCCGACGGTGCCGACTAACTCGGACTGGTTCCACCCGATGATGTACTGGCAAGGCCCTACCTGGCTCAACACCAACTGGTTGCTAGCCGATGGCCTGGAACGTTACGGTTATAAAGAAGAAGCCGCCCACATCCGCGAGCGTTCCATCGATATGGTCACCAAGAGTGGCTTTTACGAATACTTTTCGCCGCTCGACGCCACACCAGCTGGCACCGACAACTTTAGTTGGACGGCCGCCATGATCATCGACTTCTTAAGCTAGTCGTCGTCCGAACTAGGTCGTTCCAGTAACAACGGCTCGACCACCGACTCACCAACACCACTAATTTTAACGATGTCTTTGTCGATCCGACCGAGTTCTTTGCTGGCACTATTGTAGTGATTAACGGTGGCACCCAGCGAGTTACCAACGCGCTTAAAGTGGCCGTCGTAGGCCAGCAGATGCTTCTGCAACTGCTCGATATTCTTGCGAATCACCTCGGTATCCTTCTGAATTTCCATACTCTTTAAGCCCTGCACAATCACCTGCAACATGGCCGACAGTGTACTAGGGCCAACAATCGAAACATGCTTGTCGACGGCCGCATACTGCATTAGGTCACGACCACTGACGCCAGCCGCACCAACCTTGTTAGCCAACAGGTCATAGTAGATGGCCTCACTAGGTATAAACATCAGCGCCTGATCCAGGGTGCCCTTCTTGGGCAAAATATACTTGCTGGTTTCGTCGATGCGCTTCTTAAGGTCTTCTTTAAAAGCCTTTTCTAGAGCCGGTCGTGTTTCGGGCGTGGCATCAATTAAGCGATTGTAGTTTTCTAAGCTGAACTTGCTGTCGATCGGCAAAACCTTGCCATCTAAATGAATGACGGCGTCAACAATATTACCCTCGGACAGTTTGTACTGCAGGGTATAAGAACCCGGTGGCAGCAGATTCTGCAGAATTTGTTCTAGGTAGAATTCGCCCAAGACACCGCGTTGCTTGGGATTTTGCAGCACGTTCTGCAGGCTTTTAAGTTCGGTGGCGATATCGCCGACTTGCTTGTTAGTACGGTCTAGCTCAGTCAGTTTTTGGGTAACGTCGCGGATGATGGCGGCACTGGCCTTGAACTGTTGATTCATCTGTTCCTGATTTTTGTCGAGGCGAGTCGTTAGGTGGTCTTTTAGGCCATCATTAAGCTTTTGCAAGCCATCATTAAGTGCCGTCATGTCTTGCTTGAGTAAGCTGGTGGCATCGGTCGACGGACCGGCTGGCTTGCGCGACAAAACCACAATGTAGGCCACCAGACCCAGCACGACTACCCCCAAGGCTGCAACGGCAAATTCCATAACTTTATTGTACTCCAATTTAGCCTAATAGACCCCGGCTACTGCCGAGGTCTGAGTGGAAGTCTCTCACTTCCTGCTTTTAGCATAAGCGCATCGCTAAGGCTTTGCAAGCCCATATAAGCACGTATACTAGTAAGCATGTCGCGTTACTCTGATATCTTAATTATCTACAATCCCATGAGTACCAGCGGGCAGGCCGAACAAAAGGCCAGTCGCATGGCCGAGCGCTTGCGTAAGCGTGATTTAAAAGTGACCGTTCAGGCCACCGACTATGCCGGACATGCCGAAACCCTGGCCTACCAGGCCACCAAAGACCTTAAGCACCCCTTAATTATTTCGGCCAGTGGCGACGGCGGTTATAACGAAGTTGTTAATGGCGTCATGCGCGGCAAACAAGCCAACCCCCAAGCCAAGCCAGTTTGCGCCATCTTGCCCAGTGGCAATGCCAACGATCACCGCCGTAGCGTCCGTAAACGCCCCTTAACCTGGGCCATTTTACATACCGATCCCAGCCCGATGGATTTACTGGAACTCAAGATTAACAAAGGCGGAGGCACGCGGCGCCGCTATGCGCATTCTTACATGGGTGTTGGCTTAACTGCCCATGCTGCTTCGTTACTAAATAAAGAAGAGCTTGGTCCAATTAAAGAGATAATGATTGTGGCTCGTTCGATTTTTACTTTCCACCCGGTAGCCATCACCAATGCTGATGGCCGAGTGCGTCGTTATGATAGCCTAGTCTTTGCCAACGTTCCGCACATGTCCAAGGTGCTACGAGTGGGCAACAAGAGTGACGTTAATAATGGCTCGTTTAGAGTTTACGCCCAGCCGCATCGCGCGCAATTTTGGCTGTTCAGAATACTTCTTAATATTTTGCTATTCATCTTTGGACTCAAAAAACTACCGCAGCAATCCAGCTACAGCTTTGGCGTGCCCCAAAACGAAAATATCCACTTGGACGGCGAAGTCATGATGCTGCCAGCCGATGCCCAGGCAACAGTTAGCATTATCCCCGATGCTCTACTAACTATTCGCTAGAAGATAGCGGCAATCAGTAGGATGGTGGCAAAAACGGCAATCATGCCATCTTCAAACAATAGCGCTGTTGACATTGGCAAACGCAAGACGTGCCCCAACCAGGTATTTTGAGCACTCGGCCCCTGCCGTTCCAAGTTGGTCACCATGCTAATTAATCCAAAAATACCCATGGCGGCCGTTAGAACATTACGCAAGCCTGGCGCGATGTCGAGTATAAAGAAGCCGCCCAGCATAACTTGAGCAATTGGGTAGGCAAAAGCGTACCACGAATACTTAGCGGCCAGCGGGTCGTAACGCGGAAACACCTGCGAAAACGAATCAAAACTAATCAGCTTAAAACCACCAAAAACCAGCAATGAACTACCCAAATACCAGCGAATCCAATCTTCCCATCTAAAAGATATCAACGTGCTCATTAAAGTAGCGGTTACAAATATAAAACCAATCACCGCCAGAAACTTGCGGTACTCTTGTTTGGTACTTTTGGCGTAGATTATTTTTTTGGTCACTAAAGCTTATTATAGACCCAAAATTTGGGTTTTCTTAGCGGCAAATTCTTCTTCGGTTAAAATACCCTGATCACGCAGTTCGGCTAACTTCTTGAGTTGCTCAATACTATCGTCGGCTGGTGCAGCTTGCGGAGCTGGTGCGGGCGCGGCGGCCACTGGCTCCTCGGCTGGCTGTGGTTGATTACGACGGGCAGCGGCTGATCCGACAGCGGCTCCTACAACTAATCCGCGGCGGCGGCCTCGTCGACGTGCTCCGGCATTTCCCATTGGTCCCATTAACGGCATAACGATCTCCTTTTATTGCACTTATATTATAGTCCTGTTGAGCCAACTTGGATACTCTTTACATTTCTATATTTTCATAGTTAAACAATAAAGATGTTATAGTATGCTCAGATGAGTGAGTTCCCTTCCAATGTGACGCCCCTTGCAGTCGGTACAGACCGGCCGACTATAACTGCCGAAGAGATATTGGATTACATGCACTACTCTATACATCGATTTCAGAACGAAGACGTTCCGGTGTCTATCCCTTTAGTAGAGCCTTTACAGCTAGAAGCCGATAATCAGAGAGTTGCCAAAGATTATGGTGATGAAGCTCGAAAGTTACTTGTAATCGGTCCCAGCGTTCTTAGTTTCGAAGGGAATTCGGGTTGTATACTCAACCGTCAAGCAGCAAATTTGCTTGGTATTCTTATAGCGAAACGCGAGCTATTAACAATGGACGAATACCAAGAGCAAGGCTTTGCCGCCAAAGCCGCCAACAGAGCCTCTTTCTTAGAAATATGCCGCTCGACCTTTGAGGTGATTCAGTCAGTTGGTGTCGATAATAATGGCGAGCCCTTGCTAACCATTGGCACTAAACTTGGTCAACTGGCTGTTGGAATTCCTGATGTCATAGTTAAAGATATCCGCCATAGCCCCAAGTATAAAGAGACCTTTTTGAAGCTACCAGTTTCTTATACAGTTAAAAGTTATCTCGAGCATGGCGGTTCACTACCCAAAATTGAAGATAACAATGATGCCAATAAACTGCTTTCTGAGCTTTCGGGTGTCGATAAGGATAAACTTTCGCCCGAGGGCCAAGACCGTTTGCGCGTCCTTAGCCTGCTACTTATTCCCGAATCTGATATGGCGGCCCGGCTAAGGGCTGGTGGGCTACTACAACAAACTACAGACGAACTGCGCGCTCGCCGCAGCTTTATTGCCAAGCATTTTAGCGAAGAAGCCTGGGCCGACCAAGCTTTTTGCAGGCCTGACAATACAAAGGGTATTAGGGCTGACGATTTTTATCAGCGACCGGGTGAGCGATTACGGGATTTTAAAGAAAGAAAAAAGCAGTTAGTGGAAATGTTCTGCGCTAACTGTGTTGTCAAAAGCGAATGCGCCGAATATGCCATCCGCACACACCAAACCGAAGGTATTTGGGGCGGCTTGGATACTGTGGAGCTGGGCATAACCAAGCGCCGCAAGCGCCATTAAACAGCTTAACGCTTACGTTTTTACCGAGTTAGTGGTTTAATAATTACTATGTCTGTTGCGTCACAACCACCAACCCAAACCAACCATCGCGTTCGTACCGTTTTGGCCTCTTTATGTGGAACTTTGGCTGTTAGTTTAGTTTTGTCTAGCTTGGTATTAGTGTGGCTAAACCGCACTCTGACCGACACACCGACTTTTGTAAAAACAGTTTCTCCGCTATCTAGTCAGCCGGATATCCAAAACTATATTGCCCAAAAAACCAGTGAGCAGCTGGTCAAGAACACTTCGGCTCAAGAGCTGGCCAATCTACTTCTACCTAATAACCAGGTAGCTAGTCAAGCCGCCGCCCAATTGCAAGGCCAAATGCAACCAATCATTTATAAGAATATTCTGACGGCTGTTCAGTCGCCACAATTCAGTACACTCTGGGAAAATACCAACCAAACCGTCCATGCCGCCCTAATTAAGCAGCTGAATAGTAATTCCGAAACTATTACAATTGACTTCAACCCAGTGGTGGCCGGAGTTGTTGAACAACTTAAGACCACCCAGCTAGCGCCGGTGGCCGACAATATTGTTATAGAAGAAAACACTGCCAAAGTTAACCTAACCGATACGCGCCTCAAACAAGCCCACGACACCTACGAACGCTTCCATCAGGCAACGTGGGTAGTAGTGATAATTACCGTGCTGTTATTGGTTGCCTCGGTTTGGCTATCGGTTCATCATGTTAAAACCTTCCGCCGCATTGCCATGGGTGCCGGCCTAGGCTCGCTGTTGTTTAGCCTGTCGATTTACATCGCCACCCACATCAGCCTCGGCAACACCACCGATGCCCTAACCCAAAAAGCCACCTCTAAGCTGCTAGAGACATTGCTTCACAATTTACAAATCTATAGCCTGGTCCTAGGCCTAGCTTGCGTCGTATTAGCAATTCTTAGTAAGATCTACAGCCTTAAAACAGATAAGAAGCCTACTTCAAAGTCTTAATGTAAGTTGGCTGCTGAGCCGTGCTGAGCGCTTCGTTAAACGCATAATCCATATCACTAAACTCGTTAAAGCGTTCTGGACTGGTCAGGCCTTCTTTAACAATCCAGCGCGCAAAGGCACCGCGCGCCCATTTGGCATGAATCGCTACAAACGTTGGTTCTTTACCGTTAGCAGATGTTAAAAAGAGAGGGCTAATTAGCCTTTTATCATCCACAAACGGCGTTACCAGTTTGGCATATTCGACCGAAGCAACATTTACAATCGCCCCCTGTTTTGGCAACGTCTTGGCGACTTTATCTTGCCAAAAGTCGTACAAGTTCTTAAACCCTTTACCTTTTAGGCTGTACATAGCCTCAAGCCGGTACGGACTAACTAAGTCGAGTGGCTGTACTATACCGTACTGCCCCGACAGTATACGCAACTGTTGGTCGGCAAACTTGCGTTCTGGCTCGGTAAAATCCTCGGCCTTAAGGCCACGGTAAATGTCGCCCACAAAACCATCTAGCGCGGCAATTGTGCCCGGACTTTGCCAGTTTTCGATCAGCTGGTGGGTTTTGACAGCCAAGGCCGGCGAAATATGCATTAGCTTCTGCAGCTGGCCTTGTGACTTGGTTTTGAGAATCTGGTTAAGAACTTGGGCTTCATTCTCTAACAGCGGTCGTCTAACCGGAACCGGGTGTTCGCTATGACCCCGCATTGTTTTTGACGAATTTAGTAGAACAATCATTGCTGCCGTCATTATATACTAGAGCCATGCAATGCCAGCCGGCCGACATTAAACAACTTGGAACCATTTTAGGAATCTGGGCCCACCCCGACGATGAAGCCTGGGCTATGGCCGGGTTAATTGCCATCGCCCGGCGCAACCAGCAGCGCGTCGTATTAGTAACAGCCACCCGCGGCGACGCCGGCAAAACCGCCAATCAAGCTCGCTGGCCCCAAGCCGAGCTAGGCAAAATTCGCACCAAAGAACTAGAAGACTGCTTAGGTCTTATGGACGTTTCCGAACATCACTGGCTCGACTACGCCGACGGCGCATTATCATCAGCCGACACATCTACTGCCGTCGAGCAGATTACCAACCTTATTAAAGAAGTTAAGCCCGACAGTGTGTTTACTTTTGAACCTAATGGCATTACCGGACACGATGATCACAAGACTATTTGCGCGTGGGTGCGCCAGGCGGTAGCTCTGAGCGACTTGCCCATTGTGGCCTATGGCGCTATCGAGTCAGCCGAAAACTACGAACAGGCATGTTGCGACTGTGGCTCGATTCTTAAGGACATCTACTTTAACATCGACAAACCAGCTACAAAGCCAATGAATAAAATGGATCTGTGCATCCCTTTACCCGTAGATATTCAAGATATAAAAATGCAGGCTCTAAAATGTCAACCCAGCCAAACCCAACAACTGTTTGATGACCCCGAGGGTTTAGTATTTATTAAGGCTCACGCCCGCTGCGAATGTTTTACTAAACTGTAGACTAGGGCTTAAGTGCACCGATAATCAGCGCCATCACCATAAAGGTCACGAACTCGTGCGCCACGTTCATAACAGTAAGTTTGGTTGGTCGCTGTTCAAAGGCATCGTGAGTAATAAACCTGGCCGCCGTAAAGCCCAGCCACAACCAAAACGCCGTCGTGAAAGCACTCACCATAAACGTCTCATTATAAAAGACACTGCTGATATAGGTCATATGCGCCAAAACAAAAGCCGAAATGAAGCTTACCACTACTGTTACGGCAATGGCCTTGCCAGCACCTTTTTCTTGTTTTTCTTTGGTCATTCCAACCATCTTGGACCAGCTCTTGCCAAACACCGCCGGCATATACCACACCGAGCCTACCACCATAGAAGAGATCATCGCCAGTACCACCGCTACCCAGTTAATTTGTACGTCCATACTTGAGCCTCCTTGCTTATGCTTCGATTATGCGCTTAGTAGGGTGATTAGCCAATAGACTTCACAAACAATAGTCTGTGGACATATGTTGTAAAAAACAGTGCTAAAAAGCTACCCACCGAACCTCTGAGCCAACAGTTTAGCGAAAAAACAAGCAGTTTGGCCACCTTTTTGTAGTGCAGTAAAAACAACAATGTAAATAGCACCTTAAGCACGTTATAGTTATATGTGACACGGACTGTGAGGGTACGAGGTCACAAACTATTTAAATAATTGGGGGACAAACCTATGGCTCAGCTACAACAAGGCGCCACAGACCAAAACAAACAGCTCATTACTATGGCTCTTATAATGTTTGCTTCAATCGTTTCGTCGATTGTTGTTTCATCAATTTTGGTTTCTAGCGTCGTTCGTAGCGATTTAGCCAAGGCCGCCACCACAAATAGCAGCCCGGCAACTACTACTCAAAGCATTAATTCACCAGTTGGTTCCGTCGTTGGTACTGGCAGCTGTTCAGTTCCAGTCGAAGGCGATGACGCCGTGGCAGCCGGTAGCGGCGCAGCCGTAATGAGCGGTCACGCTGTTAAAAAAGCTGCATGGCTTCCTGCTGCATCAGCTATCAGCGGTTCATTCAACAACACTAACACCAGCACCACTACTACCAGCAACTCTTGGACCAAGAACGTTTCTAAGAGCATGAGCCTCAACTTGACCATGACAGTTGACAGCAACAACGGTAACGGCAGCAACAATAACAACACAACTGCCTCAAACAACCCAGTTACTACCAATGTAACGACCAACACCACTACTAACACTGCAACCGATTCGTTCAACACCACCGAAATGAACAACAACGAAATCTTGTCAGACAACCACTTACTATCTGACAACGAAATCCTTTCGGACAACGATCACAACTTCAACGAAGTCGTACCTTTCTTCGCACCAGTCGAAGACGGCGCAGTACTTTAGTAAAGTACTCTCACAAAAACGGCAACCCAAGCCAGGTCGAAAGATCTGGCTTTTGCCTTTGGGGAAGAAATCTACAACTGTTCGCTGATGCGTAAAAGTTCGTTGTATTTAGCGGTGCGTTCACCACGTGACAAAGATCCAGTCTTGATCTGCCCGGTACCGAGTCCAACCGCTAAGTGCGCAATGCTAACATCTTCGGTTTCACCGGAACGGTGCGACATAATCGTTTTAAAGCCATGTTCTTGCGCCATGGCCACGGCAGCAATAGTTTCGGTTAAGGTACCTATCTGGTTGGGCTTAATAAGCACGGCGTTGGCCGACTTTAACGCGATGGCTTTTTCGATCATATGAGTATTGGTTACCAACAGGTCGTCGCCGACTAGCTGAACCTTACTGCCTAGCTGCGCCGTCAGTGCGGCCCAACCTGGCCAGTCATTCTGGTCAAGGCCATCTTCTATAGAGATGATGGGATACTGGTCAATCAGATCGCTGTACCATTCCACCATTTGGCTGGCATCGAGGGTGTGATGTTCAGTTTTTAGCTCGTACTTGCCATCCTTAAATAGCTCCGAGGCGGCGACATCAAGCGCCAAACCAACATCTTTACCGGGCACATAGCCAGCGTCAGCAATGGCTTTGATTATCATATCTAAAGCTTCGCGGTTGCCATGGTTAACAGCCGGGGCATAGCCACCTTCGTCACCAACAGTGGTGGCATAACGCGACGCGGCCACAATTGGCTTAAGAGCATGGAAGACTTCAGCGCCCAGTTGCAACGACTTAGCAATATCACCAGTCTGAAGAGGGACAATCATAAACTCCTGGATATCGGTTGAGCCGGCGGCATGCTGACCACCATTTACTATGTTCATCATTGGTCGTGGCATTGAAGGAGTAGTGCCGGCCAGGGTGGCAACATAGCGGAACAACGGCAGCTTTTGTGCCGCAGTGGCTGCCTGGGCCACCGCCAAAGACACCGCCAAAATGCTATTAGCACCCAGTCTACCCTTGTTGCGGGTGCCGTCCAGTTCGATCATGGCTTGGTCAATGTCGGACTGATTATTAGCGTCTTTACCAAGCAAGGCCTGTTTAATTTCGCCGTTCACATAGGCAACGGCCTTAGTAACGCCTTTGCCGCCCCAGGCTTTATCGCCATCGCGTAATTCAACCGCTTCGTGCTGCCCGGTCGAAGCACCCGATGGCACCGAAGCTCGGCCGGTTGACCCATCTTCAAGTACAACCTCGGCCTCAACGGTTGGATTGCCGCGTGAATCAAGAATCTGACGTCCAGTAATACCTGTAATTTTCATAGCTTATGCTTATTGTACGTCGGCTGGGTTGCCTAGTCGAGTCCCTTTGGTCATAATAGCGGTTATGCCAGTTATTCATATATATGATGCCCACCCCCAAGACCAAGCTTCTCTCCAAAAACTCCTGGCCCATGCCGGCGAACTGCGCTTTACAGCCGAACCTCTATCGGCCAGCAACGTTGACGCCGAAGCCGAAGTTATTTCTGGCTTTGTAAGTAGTGCCATGCCGGCCGAGCTAATTGCCCAGTTCCCTAAACTCAAACTAATTGCTTGCCGTTCAACCGGTTTTAATCATGTTGACCTTAAGGCCGCACTCAAACAAGGCTTACAGGTCGCCAATGTGCCAACTTATGGCGAACATACAGTAGCCGAATATACCTTTACATTACTATTAGCACTAACGCGCAAGATTATCACCGCCCAAGCTGCCTTCGTCCAAGGTAATGCTACCCACGACAGCCTGCAGGGCGTCGATTTATACGGCAAGACGTTTGGCTTAGTTGGAACCGGTCACATTGGCAAGAACGTGGCGGCCATTGCTCAAGGCTTTGGCATGAAAGTTGTCGCCCACGATGCCTTCCCCGACCACGATTGGGCCAAAAAACAAAAAATAGACTACCTGCCGCTCGACAAACTGCTTACTCAGAGCGATGTGGTTAGCCTACACATCCCTTACACCAAGGAATCACATCACCTAATTAATGAATCAAAGCTGTCTCGCCTCAAACCGACCGCCCTACTGGTTAATACGGCCCGCGGCGAGCTAGTTGACACCGAGGCGTTGCTGGCAGCACTAACCAACAACACGCTAGCCGGAGCCGCTCTAGATGTATTTGAAGGTGAGAACTTGGTCGACATCCATAATGAACTGGTGACACTTCGTAAGAATGGTAAACGCCAGCTACTCGAGCAAGGCGTTGCTTTGGACATTATGCGTAAGCTGCCTAACCTAGTCGTTACCAACCACAATGCCTTTAATAGCGTTGAGGCATTGGAGCGCATCAACCAAACAACGGCCGACAACATAATTAGCTACCTTAACGGCAGCCCGCAGAACCTGGTACGGCCATAATGGGTAAATTAGTAATCGTCCGCCATGGTGAGTCAACTTGGAATGCCAAGGGCGTCTGGACCGGCACTACTGATGTTCATTTAACCGACAAAGGTCGGCACGAATCGGAACTGATGGGCCAGGCCCTGCACGACATCCACTTTGACCAAGTTTATGTGTCGCAGCAAATCCGTACCACCGAAACCCTTCATGGCATCCTTAAGTTTTCGCCCACCCCAGATGTACCAGTGACGGTAACGGGTGCCTTTAACGAACGCGACTACGGCAAATTTACCGGCAAAAATAAGTGGGAAGTTAAAGAAGCTATCGGCGAAGCTGCTTTTCAACAGTTACGCCGCAGCTGGGATTATCCGGTAGAAGGTGGCGAAACCATTAAAGATGTCTATCAGCGCAGCGTCCCCTTTTATAAAGAACAGGTCGTCCCATTGCTAATACAGGACAAGACGGTCTTAATTGTCGCTCATGGCAACTCGATCCGGTCACTCATTAAATATATCGAGAATATTAGCGATCAAGCGATAAGTGATATCGAGATGATTTTTGGAACTGCCATTATATATAGCACGGACCAAAACGGTCACATGATCAACAAAGATACCCGCACTATCGACAGTCCGTTACCACCCGCCTAATTTAGAAGCGTTTATGGTAAAATACAGAAAATACTAAAACAAAAAGGACACCAATGGAACCCCAACAGCCCATTCAGCCCCAGCAGCCTCAACAACCCGAAACACCGCAGCCTCTAGTTCAACCAGCTATGCCAGCTCAACCGATTACCCCAGACCCAATGGCCGCACCACAACCGCCAATGATGTCGGCAAACAGTGGTGGCGGCAAGTCAAAGAAGGGCTTAGTTATTGTTCTGATACTTCTGGCAGTGTTGGTACTTGCCGGTATTGGTGCAGGCGCTTACTTTTTGCTTTCTGGCAGTAATAGCCCAGCCTCTAGCATCACAAATGCCGTTAAAGGTGGCAGTGACGTCCAAGACCGTAGCGACGGCACTCTAGACGTATCAAATCTTATAGAAGACAAGCAAACCAGTCTTAAGAACCAAGACATTAAGGCTAAACTTAATCAGCAAGTTAATTTAAGTGATGGCACCAGTTTTATGATCACCAAGGTAGAGCGTAATTATGTATCGGACTCAAAGTACGTAAAAGCTGACGCCGGCAAGGAACTGGTTAAAGTATCTGTCGTGGTCGGAAACCGCCTTAAGTCTGGAACAGTTTACGCCACTAGTGGAATGTTCAAGGGCACTAATGCTGCCGGTGGTTCAATTTCTCCTGAATTCTTAAGTAAAGAGGATGTGACCGATGCGATTGTTGGTACCTCAATCGACCCGGGCAAACAACTGGCTGGCGTTATCATCTACGAAGTTGATAGCGGCGAAGTCTTGCAATCGATAGTCGTCACCAACAAGTACAAGAACTACACCACCGAAGAAACCATAGAAGTTAAGGGAACTGTAAGCCTACAGTAACTCTATGCGCGCCCGACTTCCCCGCCTTACCGCCACATTAGCTTTACTGGCAATCCTATTGGCCAGTAGTTTGTACTTGCCCCAACCGGTTCGGGCCGAGGGCGAAGAACTAGAGCCGACCGTGCAATGTGGTCGAGCTGACTTGACCCAGTTCTCGGCGGCCGTAGACGGTCTACCGGCGGGAAGCGCCCTGTATGCCAAAACTAGTACACCGGCCGCTCAGTTCGCAGTTGACGCCTACTTCGAAACCTACGAGCCGAGTAGCTGCAACAAACTAGGCACAGCCACCATTCAAAATGCCACCTGGACCCGAATTGGTACTTTGGGTGCCGGTATGACTGGTGCCGGATCATTAAGCGTGCAAGGAGAAAATGCTGGAGCCGACGCCTACGCTGCTGTGGCGACAGTTATGGTAGTGCCGCCAGGCTTGTGCGAACCAGTTGCCAACTGTGAGGTTACCTATAAAGGCCTAAAGGGTGCTCTACAGCCCAAAACTGTATCGGTGCGCGGTGACTTTATTACCGTTCAGCAGGCCAGCCCAATCGATAATGTTAGCTTCAGCAAAGTTGAGTACTTTAGTGACGACCAATTTTTATATCGTAAGCCCGAGCTGGAGCGCGTTAACCGCAACTACTTGGCTGGCGGCGAGCAAGTTGTTAAACGAGTCGTCTACTTAAACGATGGACAGACCTTTACCACTACCCAAACCATCGACATGGGCCCCGATAGCGACGCCACCCTGCTAATTCGCAGCTGGTTTTACCGACAGCGCGGTGAGGTTAAGGTCCTAATAATTATGAGTATCTTCTTACTGCTACCAATTATACTAATCGGCATTATCCGTTACGTTCATCGTCGCCACATCAAACGCTCCGACCACGGCCTGGATAACTACAAACACATCTAGCTAAAGTGTTCTAAACGGTTGAAAGCGGAATAGGACTTGGCCGGTAATTTCTTCGGATGGAATAGTACCCAGGCTAGAACGCGAGTCAATTGAACCACCGGCTTCGCGGTTATCACCCACCACAAATACCCGGCCTTCGGGCACAATTAAGTCGGTTGTGCCGGCGGTAGCCAATAGTTGGCGGCAACAGTCGCTGTCATCGGGGTTAAAGCCATTGGGGTTGGCTTTGTTGTAAATGGTAATCTTGCCGTCAGCCACCTTAACACGGTCGCCCGGTATGCCAACGACGCGTTTTACAAAGTGTTCAGCGCCACCCGACCCTTGACTAACCACAATCACCACCCGTCCCCGTTTAGGAATGTACTTGTCATCACTCAGGCGTGACCAGGTTTTGGGTGCTTTAGCCACGTAAAGCCATTGACCAGTTGTTAGAGTTGGCGACATCGACTCGCCATCAACCTGAAACGGTTGGGCTATAAACAGATTAAGCATTACCACCAGACCACCAATTAACACTAAACCGCCAAACCAACCTAGCCAGCGAAAAATCTTGTTACGGCCAGCATGCGGATCTTGGGCGATCGGCGGCATCGGTGCGTTTGTTTCGGGTGGAGTAACAATTGTTGGCTCTGGCGTCGGCTCTTCGGCGGGTGCGCGGTGAACAGGATCAGTCGGATTCATACAGATACTCTAACGGCTACCTAAAGCTAATGCAATAGCGCTGGTGCTTAGATGCCCCTCGGTTATTAATAGGTATTAGGGGTGGGGTAGCCTATAATACCCTGTTATGATCCTATCCGTTGACATCACCGAAAAATCCTTTGGCAACAAAGTTCTTTACCACGACCTTAATTTTGAAATTCAAGACGGCGAAAAAGTTGGCTTAATTGGTCGTAACGGCACCGGCAAATCGACTTTATTGCATATTATTACCGGCGAAGATACCGACATGGCCGGCGAAGTTGTTGTAAAGAAAGGTGCCGTGGTTATTAGCAGCCGCCAGGAACACTATGGCCACGAAGCTAAAACCGTTCTGGAATACATCCAAGGTGACCTGCCCGAATATGCCCACCTGACCCACGTCATCGACACCTACCCGCAAACCATGGGCAGCAACCCCCGCAAGTTGCAAGAATTTTCGGACGCGCTAGAACGTTTTGGAGAACTAGACTACTACCAGATAGAAGACGAGATTAAACAGGCTTTTGACAGCTACCAGATTGACCCAGCCAAGATGCACCAACCAGTCGGCAGCCTGAGTGGTGGTCAGAAACGTATGATTGAGCTTATTAAAGTGCAGCGTAGCCGCGGACACATTGCCCTAATCGATGAGCCGACTAACCACATGGACTACGTCGCCAAGGCCGCCTTTACCAAGTGGCTGCGCGCTGCCAAAGAAGCTGTCTTGGTAATCACCCACGACCGTGATGTTTTAAGCACGGTGGATCGGATTATCGAAATTCGCGACGGTCGCTGCTACAGCTTTCGTGGTAACTACGAGGCCTACCTTAAGAACAACACCAACCAGGTAACCAACCAGGTAAACGAATACGAACTGTCACAACGGCGTATTACCAACCTAGAAGAAGATGTCATCCGCTTCCGACGCCTTAAAGAGAAAGCTCGCACTCCCGGAACAATCAGGCGTTTTAAGTCACAAGAACTTAAGGCCCTCGCCGAAATTAAACAGCTGCGCGGAACCGTTAAGCCCTCGTTCTGGATCGACCAAGAATCGGCTAGCGCCATGAACGACAAACTAACTGCCTCTTACGACAAACACAAAACCAAGAACATCAAAGTCACCGCCCGGACTAAGGAAGACGTCGGGGGCAGCCGGATGTTAGTTCAGGCCAGTCAAGTTAGCCTTGGTTACGACGGCAAGCCATTGTTTAGCGATATTAGCTTTATCGTCCGCGAAGGCGAACGGATTCGCCTTCATGGTCGCAATGGTGCCGGTAAGTCAACCCTAGTGCAAGCGATTATGTCGCAAGTAACTGGTGAACCTTTGGCTTCGGAATGCTTTACCGGGACAATTGAGGTTGAAAAAGAAATTAAGATTGGCCTGTACGAACAAGATATGAACCCGCGCTTCTTAACCATGACGCTCAATGACGCCATTGAACAAATCCTCGATGAAAAGAAGTTACCAATTAGCCCACAAAAAGTTAAACAACTGCTAAGTGACTATCTGTTTAATCCGGCCTCCGACGGGCAGATGCAGGTTAAGCAACTTAGTGGTGGTCAAAAGGCGCGGCTGCAACTTATTGCGATGCTAGTCGATGACCCACACATTCTTATACTGGACGAACCAACCAACCACCTTGATTTGCCAAGCATTGAAGAGCTCGAAAACGCTATGAAAACCTACCACGGTGCCATCATCTACATTTCGCACGATAGCTTCTTTGCTAATAAGCTAGGTGGCGAAACCATACAAATCGACGGCTAGAACATTCAGGCTTGCTGAGTAATCTTTCTGATTTGGCGTTCATGCCTATCGACCTGATGAGATAGGGCGGCATACTCTACTGAGTTATCTTCAATCCGAGCCGCAATACCATCAAGCTGGCTATACACCCGTTCGCTGTCGGCCTTACGCTTTAATTCCCGCTCAATTACATCAAACCTTGTATTAAAATGAATGTTTAAACTACCGAAAAAGTGGGCCAGTTCTTGGTTCAGTATATTCCGTAGTTGCTTCTCGTTCATGCTTACAATTGTAGTCTCCCGTTACATACAAAAGCAAAAATAATTAACTTTTTCTTAAACGGGTGCGCTACAATATTGACAATGTTCGCCCAAATACTAAAAATCGCCTTCCTCTGCATAACAATCGGCAGCGCCTCGATACCGGTTAGTTTTACTATTAACACCAATCCGTTTGTAGTCTGGTCTGGCAATGCCCTTGGCTCGCTCATATCAGCTATCGTAGTGATTGTTATCGGCGAACGCATTACTAACCAGCGTTTCAAAGACCGCGTTAGTAAACGACGAGTTGGTAAAAAGATTGTCACGACTTTTGACCAGGGGCAAGATAATAAAAATGTGGCTAAAGCCAGTGGCTTTATTAATAAGCATGGTATTAGAGTCTTTGGTTTATTCTGCCCAATCTTTCCGGGCGTACTGGTTTCGACGGCAGCCGTTTATGTCCTTGGTCTTGATAAACATATTTATAAACGCTGGATGCTGACTGGAGTGTTTTTTGTCAGTGGCGCCTACGTGTTTGGTTACTGGTGGATATTCGTCAAATAGCTTAGCGGGTTCGATCAGCTATAAAGTTGACTGTGGCTTCGAGGGCGTTCTGGCCGTCTTGGTTGGTCAGGTTGAACTGATACTCGTGCGGCAGTGCCGGTTTGTGATCGTCGGCATAAAATAGTGCCGTAACTGGAACACCCAAAGACTCGAGCTTGCTAGCAAACGGCATCGACTGAACCTTCGTAAGTGGATCGGCGTTACCACCGCTTATATAAGTCGGTGGAAAATCTTTAGTAACGTGATAGTAGGCCGACATCTGCTTAATTATCGGGTCGTTGCCGTCCTTAGTACCAGCATAGGCCCAAACCGAAACATCTTCGCCCCAACCAACAATTTTAGGCAGGGTTGGGTTAGGCTGCGTCAAGCCTTCCATTTGGTATATTCCGCAGTTCAAGACCACGCCCTTTAGTTGTTGTGGCAGTAGAGCGGGCTGTATACCAACTTCGTTAGCGTAGGCCGAATTAGTAATTAGCGCCGCCATCTGGCTAGACAGCTGGGCGCCGGCCGAGTCGCCGGCCAAGATAATCTTGCTGGTATCGGCATAAAACTTTTGAGCGTTGGCCAGCACGTAGGCATGGGCGTCATTAAGCTCGTGCACCGGTTTAGGATAGCGACTACCGGGTGCCAAAGAATAGTTGGGCGCAACTACTACATAGCCGCGGGCGGCTAATAGCTGGTAGTAAGGCGCAGCGTCACGTTTGTTACCGGCCAGCCAGGCTCCACCATGTGTCCAAATAATCACCGGCAACTGCTGTTTGGTACCTTCGATACTTTTAGGGTAGTAAACGTCTAATAAGGCGTCTTTATTGCCAGTCTGGTATTGCTGATTGGTGACAGCCGTTACGGCGGCACTCGGTTCAAACGGCAGCAAGCGTTTGTGTGACTTGGAGCCGTTCATAGTAAATACGGCTCGAATCACCATGGCACCGGGAAATGGGCTGATCTTAAACAAGAAGGCCGTAATCACAAGTAGCCCGGCCATAACACCGGCTATCCAGAGCAGTACAGTTTTGCGCTTCATTAGCCTTAGTATAGCAAAGTGCTTATGCTAAGCCGGATTCACTTCGGATCTTCTCTTGGATCTCGTGCAAAGTATACTTCTTTTTGTCACCGGGGTAGCTAAACATAACCGGTCGGCCGTCGGGTAATAAGACATCGTCGTCTAACGACATGATGTGGGCGTCACTAAAGTGGGAGGCGATTGGCCCACCCTTTTGGTATTTAAGTTGAATCCGTCCACCGGCAACTTCTATAACTTCTGGGGCGTCAGCAACAATCTGTTCCCTTCTATGTGGAGGCACAAAATCATCGAGCGACAGTTTCCGTTCAGGATCGTGCAACATAGCGCGCAAGTTATCTTCGACCTCGGCCGGATGAGTTACATCGGCTGGGGCGGCTTCATTAATTAGGGCAAGAATTTGGTCGTGGGTTAGCTTGGGAACGTGATCCTTGGCAATTCGACTCAAATGCTCCAATTCTTTTTTTATGCCCCTGAGCTCCTTTTGAGCACTGCCGGGGTTACTAAGGACGTGCTCAATTATGGCATGCCGCAAAGCCGGTGACGGTTCGGGTGTGCGCTCTTCGACCACGCCCAGGTCAATGCCAAACAGCTTGTGCCGAAGCTGTTCCACAAAAGTTCCTTCGTCGGTTCGCATAAGATATCCCTCGGACAACTGAACAACGCTACCAGCTGCAATTCTACCGAGCCTTGCCCTAGTAACAACGGTAACGTTTTCTATAAAGTGTTTTATCTCGCTTCCGTCAGAAGGCTCAATTGCATATGGAGCGCCTAGTACCCAATCTGGCGCACCACCAATTGTGCTAACAACACTAGTTTTACTTAGAGTCCTGGGAGTTGGTAACTGCCTAACTGCTTGAACGTATTTTCCTTCACCAACGTGTCTATAAATCGAGTTTACGTAACCGACACAAACACAGTCCTTAATGTCTTCTCTGGTAAGGTCTGATGGCTTTTCTAAAACTGTCTCGGCTACGCCAGCCAAACGAGTAACTTTATAGTAGGTTTCACGAGCACGTTTAATATTATCAATGTCCAGATCGTACTCCTTCATTTCTCTAGGAGTCATATTCTGAGCTGCAATGAATAAGTCTAGTTGGGCTAGTAAGTCAGAAGAACTTTCGCCGGTTAGCTCCTTCCATCTTTGGCCGGAACCATAGCCGGTATATTTCAAACCGCCGGCCTCTACGGCTGCCACGATTGCCGCTAAACAAGCTTTGGTATCCTCTTTGTAGCGATGGGCTTCGACCATAATTCGGGCCGATGGTGTGCTCAGTGGGTAGTGCTCCATTTCTAAGCCAATGCGGGTGATTTTACCTTGATCATCTATCGCCCCCAGCAAACGCAAAGTATGATCTGCTAAATCTATTGTATGGTCGGCTACCTCGTCTAGAGGAAGATTGAAATCAGCAACTTCTATGCCCAAAGCCTTTAAACGAAGCATGTTGCGCGAAATTTCAGTTCGGCTTATTTCTGACGGGAGAAACCTTGGCCTGTCTTTGATGCTGGTAAATGGAGTGTGCTTATCCATAGCCACCAGTTCGTAATAGCCGTCAGCCACCCGGCCCGTTCGTCCGGCACGTTGTTTTATGTCGGCCAAAGAAACTGGAGCCAATAACAATCGTGGCGTGCCTTCACTGTCTATATCTTTTAGTCGAGATGTTCCGCCATCAACGACGTATCTAATGTCTTCGATAGTGACACTTGTTTGAGCAATGTTTGTCGCTAGAACAACTTTTATCTTTCCTTCGTATCGGCAAAGAGCTTTGTCCTGTTCTTCTTTGGATAGCTTTGCGTGCAAAGGAACCACAACGACATCATCTTTGATTCTTTCTGGTAGTTTCTTGAATATCTCTTCGGCAACATCTCTAATTTGCCTCTTTCCCGGTAGGAATACTAGTATGCCGGTAGATTCTGGCGGTAACTCCCCTTCCTCATCTGGTATTTTTGAAATAATTCTCAAAACAGAATCTACGACTCTTGATTTAGGGTTCTCAACCATTTCAACATGATAGTTACGTCCTGGTATTCTTAGTATGGGCGGACGCCGATCAAGAACTTCCTCATAGTAATCAGCCAGCTGAGCAGAATCCATATACCCGCTCATAATTAATAATCTCATATCGGGCCTCTCTCGGAGGACCCCTTTAACCCAAGCCATCAACATGACCATGTTAGAATTTGCCTCATGGGCTTCATCAATAATTAACACATCGCGGCCGGTTACTCCGGTCTGGTGAAACTCCTTAACAAGGCGTAATCCATCTGTTTCAACGCTAATCGGTGCATCTCTTAGTCCGTCCAGCTCACCAGCTGTCTGAAAACTTACTATATCTCTTGCACCCTGCTCACCATAAACAACGCTGACCATTGCGCGCATATAAGTCGCCACACCCTCGGCTGCAATCCGTCGGGGCTGACATATTACTACTCTATCGTAAAGCCCAGTTTGCCATAAAGCCGGTGGCACTTGTGTGCTTTTACCTACCCCCATTTCGGCTTCTAGAAAAGTTACAGGGTTGTACTCAACCGTTTCTGTTATTTGATCTAGGTGTGGGTAAATGGGTAGATTGGGGTCGCCGATCCGCTCAACCGAATCACCTTCGCGTACTAAACTATACTCATGGTCGTCATGAATTACGCCAACAGCCGCTTGCCAGTCACCATGGCGACCAATTTCTTCAGCTAAATCGAAATCCCCCGAAGCCATGCATACCCTTCTCCCACCTTTGGTCGTATCATACCATAAAAAGGATGGTATTTTCTAGCCAACCGTCGGTTGGTTTGGCGTTAGTCGTAAACCACCTCATCAATAATAACCGTGACCTTTAGTTCGCCTACTGTTGGGTAAAGAAGGTCAAGTATACTCTAAATTTAAGTTATAATCACTGGTAGTGGAAAAGGAGCAACTATGAGCAAAGTATTACTGTTCGATGCCGATGGCGTGTTAACATTGCCAGAAGAAGTTTTTTCGGTTGTTTATACTAGGTCGCACGGCTTGGATATTGCTCCATTTGAACTGTTCTTTAAGACCGAGTGGGAAGATTTTGTAGTTGGGAAGCGTGACCTAAAAGAACATATCAGCAAAAATCCAAACCTGTGGCAATGGAGTGGAACCCCAGATGAGCTGCTTAAATACTGGTTCGATAGCGAGAATATAAAGAATAATGAAATGGTTGAAATAGTAAAAACACTCCGTGCCAAAGGCAACCCTTGCTACCTGGCAACCGAGCAAGAAAAGTATCGCGGCAACTACATGCGCGATGTTATGTTTAAGGACTTGTTCGATGGCTACTTTATTACGGCGGAGATCGGCCATAGAAAATCACAACCTGAATTCTTTACATACATACTAAATGAACTCGCATCCAAGCACGCAGTTGCTTCGCCAGCTGACGTTATTTTCTTTGACGACAGTCAGTCTAAAGTTGATTCGGCCAAACAAGCCGGAATCACCGCCCACCTTTTTACCGGTGTAGGAGATTTTAAGAAAGTTCTAGGGCTGTAGAAATATCAGAGTTCAGAGAATGGATTTTGCTGCTCGAGTGCGCGGCGCCAGGCTGCTGTATCATGAATTGCTCTTACGACGTCGTTAGCCATATCAAGGGATGCCTGATCAACAGTTTTACCACCCGCCACAGCAGCTAATGTGGCGGCTGTTTCACCTAAGGTGCCTGGGATATCGTCACTTTCTATGGCTGCCCTGCCTAGAGCCAGAGTAGCGTCGCTAACCATTAGTGCTGGTTCGCGTCGATCGACTCCGGTGTCGATAGTATCAGGAGTCGCTGGGTCAATTAAGGCGGCTGTCTGGCGTAGTGCTAAAGCATCAGTTTCCTTTAACGCAATACCGAATTTAGCCATCAAAAGTGCCTGTGCGGCAGCCCCACTAATAAGCCTTAGGCCAAGATAATAAGGAACTGTATCGTGTCTGGGTGTAAAAGCGTGTTCGGACATAACTTTATATTCCTACAATCACTTTTAATACGCAAGCATAAGGGTTAATCTTGTGGCTAGTTATTGGTAGTACCGGTTTGCGAATTGTTGTTGTCGGTAATTACATCACGGTTGACGCAGCCGGGCGTGGCTTCATTGCCATATAGGTCAGGCTTGCCCCGGAATTCTTCCCAGTCTTTTTCTAACTGGGTAAGTTTATTCTGAACACTGGTTTTAATTGAGTCGTCAAGAAAGTCAAAGGTACAAATGTGAGCCGGTGGGTTGCCGCCCTTTAGGACGCCAATCTCGACTAAGCCTAGTCCGGCGTAGCCCCGAGTGCTATAGTCGCTGACTTCGGCAATCACGGTACCGGCTTTGACTTTGTCGCCTACCTTAACTTTTAGATTCATGACGTGCTCGGTTTCGAATATCAGGTCGCTGCCCTCACCCTTCATATGGATTGAGTAGTCTTTGCTATAAAGGGATGGCGTGGCAATGACTTCGCCATCGATTAAGGCGCGCACCTTGGTGCCAACTGGCGCAATAAAAGTTGGTTGCGGGTTAGACTTTGCCTGCTTGTTTGGAGTTAGCTCGGCTGGCACGACGTAACCATAGCCCATAAAAATTAGGTCTGGCACACCCTTATCAAAAGCTTCGGCTGGGAACACCATTTCACCAGCCTTGCCAGTGGTCGGGTCGTATTTATCAATCTCGATCGGCATACTTTTGATCTTAACCGAGCTGGCATTGGCTTTGGCTTCACTATTGGTGGCTGTGTAGGTAGAATTTTTGGACTGAATGATTCGAAAGGTAGTGTAGCCAGCCAAGCCGAATACTATAAGTCCTATGACAAAAATAATGATATGCGCGAAGCCAGCTTGATTGAGTTTTTGTTTTTTATACATGTAAATCAGTATATATTAATTACAACGTTTGTCTATGTTGCTTGTGGTTGGCTGGATTATAGCAAAGTTTCTACGGTCTATCGCGGCTGATAGTAAAAAATCGACTACCGAGTGTGGCCTAATGCACCACCGGTGGATCAATGGCGGCATAAGTATCCAATGTAGCCGCATCTAAGCTAGCGAGAACATCTCCGGCGGCGATGATTGCCAAACCGTGCTCTCTAACCGCCGCTACGTCATCTCTGTTACGCCAACCAAACATTTCGTGATCTTTGCCAGTAGCTGAATTGAGAACGTGGGCACCAAGCGCAAATGCCCTGACAGACCAGTCCAAAATTGGTTGCTCTACAGCTTGTCTACGAAGTAGTGTGGCCGGGCCAGCGCAATCATCCAGGCATGCAGCGCTATCTTCTTCAACAAGTCGACCACCGGAATCGCCTAAATCCTGGAGAATCATAAGCCGGTGCAACATATGTTTGGGCTCTTCTGGATAGGTGGTTAGTGCGTAGTTACCCTTACTCCGAGCACCTGGGTAGTGTCTGGAGTTGTCAAACCAGCCTACAAATAGCGGCAAGCCGCTTGGCGCCAAAAGATAAGTCGATGAAGTAGTCGACACATCACTAATATAGGCAGCGTCTACGCCGTATTCAAGCTGTAGGCCATCATGTAATTTAGGAAGATCCAACAGATTCATATTCTGCATATAGTAACATTAAAACGGTGTTAGCACAAATGGTTAGCCGGGGCTGCTTTCCTAGGTTAGGTCTATTGGCCTACCCTCAAGCCATTTTTTAACGATTTCGCGCCCGGGCCCTGTTAGTTCAACTATGTAAAAGGAAGGTATGCCGTCAATCATACCCCCAGACATTCCTGCAACACTAGTTAAGCCCTCATTTACGAGTCTTTGAAAAAGCCAATACATCGTTCCGGCTACGGGTAGCTGTGCTTGCTTGTCCAAACTTTCAAGCAAAGTTATCTCAAGTTGCGTGTATCGTGATCCTATGATTCCTAAGTTCGTCTTATAAATTTCAACTGATTTTCTATCAATCTCATTATTAGTACATCGGGCATGGCATGTCGGGCATAGAGCAATTAAGTTAGTGAACTCATGTTTTTTGACTTCGCTATATTGTGTGATGTGATGAATTTCAACTGGATACTGTTTACATGTTGGAATTGCACAACGGTGCCCAGCTTCAGTTTTAACCGCTCTCTCCAAATCTTTCGGGATGTGTGGACGTGTGGCCATATCAGTCTCCTTTAGCTTAATACTTGGCGGGTATTCGGTCTATCGCTACGCACGTATCGGCGCTTGTCCTCGAAGTAAACTTCTACGGGCAAGCTTGATGAACGAACCCCGGCTTCGCCGAATGGGTTCAAAGTCCTATTCATGTAAAAGAAAAAGACCCATCCTTTGGATGAGTCATTTTCTTTGGCTGGGGATGAGGGATTCGAACCCCCGATCGCGGAACCAGAATCCGCTGCCTTACCACTTGGCCAATCCCCATTATCGCTGAATAACAGAGGAGATTGTAACAGATAGCGCGGTAAAAATCTACCAGGGTTGGCGAAAAAGCGGTACGGGCATACAATAATGCTTATGAATGAAGAACAAAACGTACCCCAACCAGCTCCAGTAATTGATCCGCCAACAGAACAACCAGAAGTAATTCAACCAAATAAACCAAAGTCAAAGAAGAAAAAGGTCCTGCTAATCTTGCTAGCGCTACTAATTGTGGCTGGACTACTGGCCGTGGCCGCTTTTGTGTGGCCCGGTTTTATGAAGAAAGATACCGCTACAACGACTAGTAGCAGCACAGCTCCGGCCGAAACTAAAACCGAGGCCAAGGTTTTAGCACCAGTTAACGTTATCTACGCCTTTAGTGAACCGACTAAGAACATCCACAATTTGTACTGGCGTCCGGTCGCTGGCGGTGACCGCACCCAAGCCGGCCAATTAGGCGGCAAAAGCATCATCACGCAGTCCGGCGTCTACGAGCAGAAAGTCTTTGTGGTAACCGAAACCAACGATAGCACGTTAAACATGTGGTACAGCTCTGACAACGGCAAATCTTACAGCTTGATTTACGAAAGCAAAGACAGCAATGCCGACGCCCTGGGCAACCAAATCACCAGCGCCATGTTTAGTAAAGACGGCTCCAAGATCATCTTTGGCTACTTAAACGAAGATGCTAGCAATAATACCGCCAAAGAGATCAACCCTAATAGCAAAGTCGTTAAGGACTTATTTAGTATCGACAAAGACGGTCTATTCCTAAAGGGTTACGATTCTGCCACCCAAACGGCTTATTATTTCACCGGCTGTTTCAACTGTGGTGGCGCTGCACTCCGCACCCTGTACGCTCGCGACATCGCTACCAACAAAGAAACGACAATTTTTACTGAAACAACTAAGGTAGTGGCGTCATCGGTATTTAGTGCCGACTACAGTAAAATATTAATGGTAAAACTTGTATCTGGTGAACCAGGCGAGGAACCAGCGCCGTACAGCGTAGACGAATACACAATCAGCAACAAGTCCATTAAAAACTTCGCCAGCGACCTTAAAGACTACAGCTATGCCGGCTACTCGGCCGATGGGGTAACCCCCTACTACAGCGATGGTAACAACGTCTATACCGTTCCCGCCAGCGGTAGTAAGTCGCTTGTCTTTGAGGCCAGCAAACCGATTGTAGGTGTCAGCTACGTTAACAAAGATATCGTGGTGGCCAGTTCTGGAACTGATGCCGATAATATTCTGACCAGCTATAACATTACCACCAAGGCAGCCACCACCATACTCAGTGGCGATAACGACACCAAGGTTATTGGCGTCACCCAACAATAGCCCCCACCTGCCGCTTGTAGTACCATGTAAGTAGTGAATATAAACAAAGCTAACATCTTTAGGGCAATTGGCGTACTCGGCACGGTTGCCGGCACCATTGTGTACGCCCGCAACCCCAGCTGGCCCACTCCCGACAAAATTCTGGTCTACCTAACCTTTGTGTTTATGGCCTTCGGTCAAGCCAAAGCCATGCTCAAGCACCTACTGCCATTCATTATTCTATTGCTGGTCTACGAATCATTCCGCGGCCTGGCGCCGGCCCTTAACAAGAACGTGAACTATATGTGGATGGTTGATGTCGACAAGTTCTTCTTTGGCGGCACCCTACCGACTCAAACCCTGCAGAACTGGCTGTGGCAAGGTAAACCGATGTGGTACGACTTTGGCTTCTACTTCGTGTATATGCTGCACTTTATCCTGCCGATTAGCCTGGCTTTGTTAGTTTGGAAAAAGCGCGAAGACCACTACTGGCAGGTGGTCATGACTTTTGTGGCGGTGTCTTTTATGGGCTTTATAACTTTTCTGCTGTTTCCGGCCGCCCCACCTTGGCTGGCGTCCGAAAAGGGTCTAATTACGCCAATCGTCCATACCTCTAACTTTGTGTTTGGGGCCTTGGGCTTTCATGACTTCCCCACGCTGTATAGCAAAATTTCGCCCAACCCTGTGGCTGCCGTGCCGTCGCTACATGCTGCCTACGGCACACTGCTGGTGATCTTTAGCTATCGTCTGTTTGGTAAAAAGTGGGCCTTATTGGCTGCTCTATACCCCGCCATTATTTATGTTGGGACGGTTTATAGCGGTGAACACTATGTTATCGACGAAGTCTTGGGTGCGCTCTACGCCTTTGCTGCCTACTTCTTAGTGCGATGGATATTCCACAACGAGAATATACAAAAACGGCTTAATTCTTTAGTACACTATAGAAGTAATGCCCGTCGCAGCGATTCAATTTAAGAAAACCAGCAAACACTACGGTGCCGATCGTGGCGTTTTTGATTTGGACTTTAGTGTGCCGCGCGGCCAAATCTTTGGTTTTTTGGGGCCCAATGGTGCCGGCAAAACCACCACCATCCGTATGATGCTCGATGCCATCCGGCCCAGCCACGGCAGCATCACCTTATTAGGGCTCGACAGTCGGCGTGACTCTCTGGCGCTACACCGCCGCATTGGCTACCTGAGCGGCGACATGGAAATGGAACGCCGCCTAACCGGCCGCCAGTATCTAGAATACGTCGCCAATCTGCGCGGCAATGTACCTTGGGCTAAGATTCAAAAATTAGTCGACCGTTTAGACTGCCAAACCGACAAAAAGATTGCCTACCTGTCGCGCGGTAACAAGCAAAAGATTGGCCTAGTCGCCGCCCTAATGCACAGCCCCGACCTGCTAATTTTGGATGAACCGACTAGCGGACTCGACCCACTCATCCAAGATGAGTTCCAAAAACTGATGCGCGAGCATAAGGCGGCTGGTAAGACGGCCTTTATTTCTTCGCACGTATTAAGTGAGGTACAAGAAATCTGCGACCATGTTGGCTTTATTCGCCAGGGTAAGCTAGTTGATGTCCAGCCACTCAACTCACTACAGCGCAAGTCTTTGCGCAAGGTGCGAGTTACTTTGTCGCGCCCCAACAGCAAAGCCTTACAGGGTCTTAAAGGTGTGCACGATCTTAAGGTACACGGTAAAGAAGTATCGTGTAACGTCACCGAAAACTTTAATGGCCTATTAAAAGCCCTAGCCAAGCTACCAGTTAAAGATATTGTTATAGAAGAAGCTAACCTAGAAGACATGTTCCGCCACTACTACCAGGAGTCGGATAATGCTTAAAACTATCTTTCAAAAAACCTGCTACGAAAAGCGTTGGATGCTGCTGGCCTGGTGGGTGGGAATTTTTGCCATGACCCTTTTGACAATGAGTGTTTTTCCCTTCTTTAAAGAGTCCGGTTTTGAAGAAATGATTGCCAACGCGCCCAAGTCACTCCAAGGTTTGCTGGGCGAGGCCGCCAGCTACAAAACCGTGGCTGGCTACGTTGACCAACAAATATTCTCTTTGCGCATACCAATGATGACCATAATTATGGCTGTAGTATTGTTTGTTGGCGTAGGCGTCGGCGACGAAGACCGCGGCACCCAAGAAACTCTGCTTTCCCTGCCTGTTACCCGATCACAGGTATTCTGGCAGAAGTTCGCTGCTGCTGCCGTGTTACTAGCGGTTGCCTGTACGGCGGCTTTTGTATCGGTAGTAGCCAGCTTCCCATTAATAGACGGCTCTATGAGCCTGGTAGACTTGGCCGCGGCCACTTTTGGCTGCTGGCTGGTTAGCATGGTGTTTGGTTCGTTAACTTATGGCATTGGCGCAGCCACCGGCAAGCGCGGCTTAACCATTGGCGCCGCCAGTGGCTTGGCTTTTGGCACCTATTTAATTAGTTCACTGGCTCCGGCCGTTGAACTACTAAATAGCTGGCAAAAACTAACACCCTTCTACTACTACAACGTACCGTCAATCGCCCAACACGGATTGCGTGTCAGCAACATGGCCGTCTTATTGGCTACCACCGCTGTGTTTAGCTTGGTCGGTTTATTCGTCTTTCGCAAGCGTGACTTAGTGCGTGACTAAAACAGCACTCGGCCGGTAATACAGGCCTGGTCAAGCCAGCCAAACTGTCTACTATCGGTGCTGTGCGCCTGGTTATCGCCCACCACAAAGATTTGCCCAGACCGAACCTGCTGCACCCGCTTAATTTTCTCTAGTCCATTGTGCGTTATAACGACAATTCGTCCCTCGGTCGGTTTGGTTGACCACTGCCAAATTAACACCAGCTTACCGTCTTTTAGAGTTGGCGCCATGCTATTGCCACTCACCCGCCGAACAATGAACGGCAGACTAGGCTTTGGCGGCTTTGGTTTCGGCAAAGATGATGGCAATTTCATCAATCATCTCCAACAGTTTTTCGCCTTCGGCTGGCTCCAGGTGATGCTTACATTCGCCGGCCTGCTTGGTAGCCTTCCAAAACTTGTCGTGCAAGTCAGGGTACTTTGTTAGGTGCTCGGGCTTAAAGTAGTCGGTCCATAATACCCACAAGTGATGTTTAACTAATTCGGCGCGTTGTTCTTTTAGGATAATGGCACGTGTCTTGTTATGGTCGTCAAGGTCGGGATACTTCTTCATCATCATCAAAACACTTTCGGCTTCGATGCGGGCTTGGGCGGGGTCATAGACACCGCAAGGTAAATCACAATGGGCGTAAACTGGTTTGAATAATTTCATAGGTCTTATTATAGACCTTTCTGGCGCCAAGCATCAATTTTGGCATGATGACCACTCAATAAAACATCCGGTACCTTCTTGCCCCGAAAATCCTCGGGACGGGTGTACTGCGGGTGTTCAATTGTTTGGTCATCGTCTTGGAAAGATTCTTTTTCGGCACTGGTTTCGCCACCCAAAACACCAGGCAGCAAACGCACTACACTATCGATAATGGTCATGGCCGGTAACTCGCCGCCAGTTAGTACATAATTTCCCAGGCAGAACTGCTGGTCGATGTAGTCGGTAATGCGCTCGTCGTAACCCTCGTAGCGGGCACAAACAATTATTATATCTTGCTTAACTTTGGCCAGCTCTTTGGCATTAGACTGTTTGTACAGCACACCGCGCGGCGTCGGCAAGATAACCTTGGCCTTAGGACTCTGTTTTTTAGCGTGCTCAATAGCAGCCACCACTGGCTCGACCATCAACAGCATGCCATCGCCACCACCATAAGGGGTGTCATCAACCTGCTTGCGCGGACCTAAGCCAAAGTCGCGCAAGTTCACATACTCAAAAGTAACCGCACCCTGTTCCTGAGCCTTCCACATCATGCTGGCATTTAATACACCAGTAAACATTTCCGGAAACAGGCTGATGATCTGAATTTTCATAACGGCTATTTAGAGGTCAAGGTCGTCGAGTTCAGCTAGCTCTTTGCGAGTTTTACTCAAGTTGCTGCTAACATCTTCGCTAGGGTCTTCGGCCGCTTCTTCTTTGGCTTCGGCCACTACGGCGTCTTCTTCTTTATCCTGACGCGGTTCGCGCGTTTCACGTTCTTCACGCGGTTCGCGCTCGGGTCGCGGTTCGCCATTGTCGATAATCTTTAGGTTGTATCGAGCATCGTTTTTGGTACCGAGGGCACGCAATAGAGTACGTAAACTCTGGGCAGTGGCACCACGTTTACCAATTACTCGACCCAAATCTTCGGGGTCGACGGTTAGTTCTAATAGAACACCTTTTTCATCAACAGTTCGGACTACCTGGACGGCATCGGGCTGGCTAACAAGTGATTTTACAATGTATTCAACAAATTGTTCGTCAATACTACTCATGGACAGACTCCCTTCATTAACTGCGTGTTTATATTATAACGCAATAATTTGTTAGAAATGAGAGATATTAGGCTTTTTCTTCAGTTGGGGCTTCAGCTGGAGCTTCGGCCTCGGCAGGTGCTTCGGCTGGCGCGTCGGCAACCTCTTCAGCTGGTGCTTCGGCAGCAGGTTCTTCAACCTTTTCTTCGGCTGGGCGGTTCTTGCGCAGTTTTTCGGCGTTTCGTAGAGCACCCTGTTTATTAGCTTCAACTATCACCCAGTCGGGGAGTTTAACACCTTCTTTTTTGAGTAGCAAAGCGACTCGTTCAGATGGGCGGGCACCGTTCTGTAGGTAGAACTCTGCCTTTTCCTTGTCGACCTTGATAGTTTTGCTGTGCGGATCGTAGTTACCCAGTAGGTAGACGTATCGTCCACTAGTTGGAGTCCGCCGCGAGTCCTGGACGACCATCCGGAACTGCGCATGGCCTTTGCGGCCGGTTCGTTGCAAACGAATTGCTAACATATTAGTGATTGCTCTCTTTCTTGCTTTTCTAAAAGCGCATTAGTTAATGAATACAATCAAGAACTTATTTTACAGATTATCACCTCTGTTGTCAACTAGTGGACTTTTTAAGAAAGCTCGACTGTGCCAGGTGGCTTATGTGTTGCGTCATACAACATCCCGCTATAACCGTTTTGTGCAGCGGCAACGCGTGTCTGAGACAATACTCCCTTGAAGTGAGCACTACTAGTATTAAGACCACCGTAGGCAGCCTCCCCAGTTAGGTAGTCTTCTAGGCCAGAACGAATCCCGGTAGCAAATAGACGTACCATTGCTGTTGGCTGCTCACCACCATCAAGACTAAATGGCAGACTGGCCGCATAGTATTGGCTTATTTGGCGCCGAAAGGCTGGGCGCATCTTTACTGACTGACGGAGGGACTCTTCGACTTCGCGTAGTGGACCTAATGAGTCTTCGTTAACCATCTGACGCACAGCCTGGACTTTGTCGGGGTCAACTTCCTGGCTAGTAAATAGTACTCGTGAAGCCCCCGTGCTGCCTGGGATGTCCTTAGAAAGTTTTTCGAGGAGTTCGGGGTCGTACTTACCAGAAACAACCGTCATGTAATCAATGATGCGAGAGTCGCCTCTTTGACCGGTTGCCATAAACGGTAGCCAAGCGCCAGTCATAGCACCGTTGCCAACCTTTCTGCAAAGTTCTTCAAGTTTTTGGCGACGTTCGCTAATATCATCGGGCCAGACCGTTTCTCCAGTGTCATTGGCGCCAATACGTATACACAACCCTGGCCCTGGGAAGGGTTGACGACCAGCAATTTCTTCGGGCAAACCGAGGTCGCGGGCCAGCTTGCGGATATCACCTTTAAGTAAGCCCCTAAGCGGCTCAACCAAACGGTCTACCAAAGCTTCCAGACCAGAGTTATGGTGCTCTTTTACCTGATCACCACCTAATTCACCGCTTTCGATTACATCAGCCAGGTTAGTCCCCTGGAGAAGAGCGATGATCTCGGCGTCACTGAATTGTTCGCGGATTCGTTCACCAATCAGTCGGTGCACCTCGACAAAACCGTACTTATTAATCTTGCGCATAATTCTTGGGTCAGTAACACTGTCCATCGGTGGCAAGTATCTCATCCCAAGCTTTTTAGCATCAGGCATAGGTACAGGCACAGGTTCGTGTAAAAAGAATTGTGAGTAATCGTGAACTTCAATCGGGTAGCCCATCTCTTGCATGGTTCTTATGGTGTCGCCGTCTTCGTGTCGCATCATACCGGTATCAACAGTAATAGCCGTTAAGACATCTTGGCGACCGACTTTTTTCAAGGCTTCAAAAGAAAGAACATGAGCCACAGCCGAATCGACACCACCACTACTCAGCATAATCGCTCGAACATGCTGTTCACCCAACTGTTGCCTAATGACTTCGGCCTGCTCGCTAGCAATTAGCTGCCGATATGTATCCTCGTTAAAGTCAGGGTCGGGTACCATACCACAAACTTCTGTCGCAAAATTAAGTAGCAGATCAGAGCCGAACTCGGTGTCACTCGACTCGGGATGATATTGAACGGCGTAAATATCCTTGCCGTTGGTGACACCAGCGATGCCGGCTGGGGACTCAGCAATCGTCTGAAATCCTTCTGGTAATGAAGCTACGACGTCGCGGTGGTTCATCATTGCCTTGATGGTTAGATCCTGAAATCCTTCGAATAATGGCGAGTTGTGAAGAGTTACATCAGTAACACCATGCTCGCCTTCTTCGGCCGTGCGTACTTCACCTCCACTTTGATGAACTAGGGCTTGCTGGCCATAGCAAATACCGAGTTTTGGAACTGGCAAATCTAACAAATCTTGTGGTACACGACGCGAATCTTCGTCGTAGACGCTGTCGTTACCACCCGAAAGTACAACCCCTTTGCAATGATCCAAATTAAGCTCAGTTAAATCAGGTTCTTCGCCAGGTACAACCTCTACGCGCTGGACGGGAATGCCTTGCACCATAAGTTCTCGGTTAATCTTTGGCTCCAGCTGGCCTCCAAAAGCTACCAGTAAAAGATACTCGTCTGGATTATGTAAACGCTCTGGCAGGTGTTCAAGTTCAGTAATAATAGTGGTAGCCCTCTCTTACAGTATTTCTATATTTTCTGGCAGGTTGAACCAGAATGCAAGCACCAGCGTTATGACTGGTAGTGCTTGAGGGCAATTGTGGCGGCGGCTTGTTGGCCGGCTTGCTTGCTGGGGCCAGTTCCCTTGCCTCGCAGTTCGCCGTTAATAAAGACGCCAACCGTAAAGACCTTGTCGTGGTCGGGGCCTTCTTCGCTGAGAACTTTGTAAACCGGGGTTTTGCTTTCGCGGCTTTGGGCTTGTTCTTGCAGGCTAGATTTTGGATCCATCCAGGAACCAGTTTTTAGAATGTCTTCGAAGGTCACTAACAGGCTGTTTTCGATAAACTTCTTAGCGGCTTCGTAACCCTGGTCTAGGTAGATTGCTCCCAAGACGGCTTCGTAGCTGTTGGCTAAAATCTGATCGCGGGCGCGGTCGGTACCACGTTTTTCGCCCCGGCTGAGGCGTAATAATGGTTCAAAGTTAGCGCGCTTGGCAGCCGCACCAATACTTTCGGTGCGCACCAATGAGCTGCGCCAGTTGGTTAAAATGCCTTCTGGTTCGCTAAAGTGACTGTATAAGAATTCGGTCACGACTAGTTCTAAAACGGCATCACCCAAAAATTCCATGCGCTCGTTATGCAGCTGGGCAGTCTTTTTGTGTTCGTTAACGTAAGAGCGGTGCGTAAAGGCGGTCATTAACAGGTCGATATCTTTAAATGTGATGCCCAAGGTTTCTTGGGCGAATTTCTGGTAGGTGTTAGAGTCTTGCATCTCGTATCTTCTTTAAGGCTAGTAAAATTAGTTTTCCAATATCTTCGTATTCTATTTTATCAAGGGCTTCGCTGCTGGGGAACCACTTAATGCCGTTCATCCAGTCTTCTGGTTTAATGGCATCGGTGTCGCCTTGGGCTTTTACCAAAAATATTTCGGTGGTCATCAGCACTAGGCTTTGTTGGCGGCGGTAACGGAAGTTGATTTTACCCAACCAGTTATACACCTTAACATCTGTCAGGCCAGTCTCTTCACCAATTTCGCGCTGGGCGCATTCTTTGGCGGACTCGCCTTCTTCGATGTGACCCTTAGGGATGGTCCAACGATTTTTGGCATCTTGAATAAGTAGAATTTCTACCTTGCCCTGGGGATCACGTCGAAAGACAATACCACCAGCGGTTGGTTCACGAACTACTTCTTTAATGGCGGGACGGTGTTTGCTGACAAACTGCCGAAACCCTTTGATCGGCTTGGGTCGTTGTGGCATATCTTTGCCTACACTTTCTTCTTAGATGAGGTTGAAGATTTCTGGGGAGTTTCGCTCGTGGTGTCGCCTGGGCCTTCTTGATTTCGCAAAACCGTGCCGAGCACACCATTCACAAACTTAGAGGAATTTTCACCGCCAAAGGCCTTGGCCAGTTCAACGGCTTCGTTAATAACCACCTTGGGCGGAACCGACGGTTCGTGCAACAGTTCATACAGCCCGAGGCGCAAGACAACGCGGTCCATGCGGGCAATTTGGTCGATCGGCCACTCTGGTGCCACAGGCTGTAGGGCAGCATCTAATTCGGCTTGCTCCTGAATCACCCCTTTAACCAGTTTGACAATAAAGTCCTGGTCTTCGATGGTGTCGGCGTAACGGTTAATGTTACGTTGCAGAATTTCGTCAACATCCAGGTTGGTGTCATTACACGACAAACGAAACTCTTGTTCATAGAGTGTTTGCAATGCGACGATTCGACCTAGGTGACGATTTGATGCCATGTTGTTAAGTTCCTCTTAGCGGATACTACGTTAGTAGTATATCAGGATATTACAAAGCTTATGTTAAGCTTTTTTAGTTGTCTTTTTGGCTGGTGCAGCCGTTTTTTTACCAAACTCTTTGCGAGTGGTAAACGCCTTTACGGGCGACTTGCTATTAACTTTGCGAGCCAGCTTTACAACCAAGTGGCTGCGACGTGTACCGGTACGACGTGGACTGGTTCGTTTCTTGGGTTTACCCATGTTAAAAAATACTCCTTTATTCTGAATTTTATCTGATAGACTTACGCTTATTCTAGCGCATTACCCCTTAAAATTCAATACCAATATTGACTTTTTCAACTTTTTGTTGTATTATGGCGTTTATGAATCCTTCATTAGTGCGAGCCGAAAGAGATCTTGTCGATCAGTTGTCGTTACCCGATAGCGATAATAAAAAGCGTTGGGCCGGCATAGCTTGCCTGGCAACTTCGGCAGTTATAGCCGTTGGCACAATCGCTGCTAATGTACTACCCGACTACGCCGAACAGCTTGACCAACGAGACTTACCACCAACCCACGAAGAGTTTTGCGAGCAAAATCGTGAAGCGTTTTTAAGTAGCTGTGCCCAATATGGCCCAGACGAGCCAACTACGCTCGACCCCTACTTACTTACACCACGAAGTTAACAAGCTTACCAAGGACGTAAATTGTTTTGCGGATTTGTTTGCCACTTAGGTAGCTGGCGACTTTTTTATCGGCCTTAGCGGCGGACACGATGCTGGCCTCGTCATTTTCGCTGGCCACAACCAACGTCGATCGGACCTTACCATTTACCTGTACAACAATCGTCATCGTATTAGAAACTAGGTACTGTTCGTCATAAACCGGCCATTCCGATGTGTGGATGGTTTCTTTGTGCCCTAATTGCTGCCACAGCTCTTCGCTAATGTGCGGTGCAAATGGGGCCAACAGTTTTAGTAGAACTTCTAGGCTTTCTGGCCAGTTGGTCGCCTGGTAGCCGTCGTCGGCTTTGATTTTATACAACTCGTTAACATATTCCATCAGTGCCGAAACGGCCGTATTAAACCCCATGTCACTTAGATCATGACTGACCTTTTTAATGGCTTTGTGCGTTGCCGTCCTTAATGTAGAATTTAGCTTTTCGGATTTAGAATTTACTTCCAAGTATTCCTGGGTCAGCGTCCAGACCCGTTGCAGGAATCTAAAGGTACCGCCTACGCCCTCGGGGCTCCATGGTGTGGTTTGGTCAAACGGTGCTAAGAAAGCAATCGCCAGGCGCACCGAATCGGCACCATAGCCTTGGTCGATAATCTCGCTAGGGTTAACGATATTACCCTTGCTCTTGCTCATCTTGGTGCCATCGGCTGCCAATATAATGCCCTGCCCGCGACGGGCCGCGTATGGTTCGGGAGTAGGCACTAAGCCCTGATCGTAAAAGAACTGATGCCAAAAACGTGAGTACAACAAGTGCAAGGTGGTGTGTTCCATGCCGCCCAAGTACATGTCGACCGCACCCCAGTATTCTAATTTTTTGCGATCGGCAAAGGCCTTGTCGTTGTGGGCGTCATAGTAGCGCAAGTAGTACCAAGACGAGCCAGCCCAGTTAGGCATGGTGTCGGTTTCGCGCTTAGCCGGGCCGCCACAGGTTGGACAGGTGGTGTTTACCCAATCTTCAATGGCCGCCAACGGGCTTTCGCCGGTGTCGGTTGGTTCATAGTGTTCAACTGGTGGTAACTCAACTGGCAACTGGTTGTCGGGCACGGCCACAGCACCGTCTTTAGGACAGTGAATAATCGGGATCGGCTCGCCCCAGTAGTGCTGACGGCTAAATATCCAGTCTCGCAGACGGTAGTTAATGCGCTCTTTGCCCTTACCAGCCTTGGCCAAATCGGCTACGATTTTGTCGCGCGCCTCACTAGAAGCCAGGCCGTCGTATTTGCCAGAGTTAATCATAATACCTTCGCCGCCATAGGCACTAGGTCCGTCGATTAGCTGTCGATAGACTTCTTTGGGTCCTTCGCCATGAACCAGGTCGAAAACTTCATTGCGATCAACCCAAACGACTTGATTAATCTGGCTCTCTTCTTCAGAAACCGGATCTTGGTCTAAATCTTTTAGCTGGATGTAAAAGTTATGGATGTAGGCACGGCGATTAAGCTTTTTGTGCTCGTGGTAGAACTCGGTATAAAAAGAATGACCCAGCTCGACAACCTCGCCGGGGTGCTTGTAACCGGCTTCTTCTAACAATTCGCGCACAGCCGCATCGGCAAAAGTCTCGCCTTTGTCACGACCGCCCACAATAAAGCTGTACGACGGCGTATCCCAAGAAACACGCTTCAATAATAAGTACTTATCTTCCGTAGGGTGCTTCACGATACACTGGGCGACTTCTCTTTCGACAAACTCAACACCTTCGCGTGTGGGTGTAACCAGGTCAATATACTCTGGCGCAATAACTGACTTAATTGGAATTTCGAACTTTTGGGCAAAGGCAAAGTCACGTTCGTCATGAGCGGGCACGGCCATGATGGCGCCGGTGCCATAGCCAGTTAGAACGTAGTCGGCAATCCAAACCGGAACTTTTTGGCCATTAACCGGATTAATAGCATGGGCACCAGTAAAGACGCCGGTCTTTTCGCGGTTGGTGTCTTGGCGTTCAATTTCGGTCTTGGCTTGGGTGGCTTTAATGTAACTATTCACGGCCGCTTTTTGGTCGTTCGTAGTGATTTGTTCAACCAGCGGGTGCTCGGGCGCCAACACCACAAAGGTGGCGCCAAACAAGGTGTCAGGACGGGTGGTGAAGACTTTAATGGTGTGCTCACCCATGGCAAAATCGACTTCGGCGCCCTTGCTGCGGCCGATCCAGTTAACTTGCTGATCGGCAATCCGGCTGGGGTAGTCAACATCTTGTAGGCCGTCAATTAAGCGGTCGGCGTAGTCGGTAATGCGCAACATCCATTGCTTCAGAGTCTTCTTTTCGACCAAAGTGTCGCAACGTTCGTGACGGCTATTAACAACTTCTTCGTTAGCTAAACCGGTTTTACAGTGTGGGCACCAGTTGATATCAACCTCGTCTTGATAGGCCAGCCCTTCTTTGAAGAACTGCAAAAACAGCCACTGCGTCCATTTGTAGTAGCTCGGGTCGGTGGTGTTGACCATTCGATCCCAGTCAAAGCTAAAGCCGAGCGACTGAAACTGTTTTAGGAAGTTATCGGTATTGTTCTTGGTGGCTACCTGTGGGGCAATCTTGTGCTTGATGGCAAAGTTTTCGGTTGGTAAGCCAAAGGCATCGTAGCCCATGGGGTACATAACGTTGTAACCGGTCTGGCGTTTGTGGCGAGCCATGATGTCACCTAGTGTATATTCGCGGGTATGACCCAGGTGAAGGCCGTCACCCGACGGATACGGAAATTCGGTTAACATGACGTATTTGGGGCGCTTGGTGTCAAAGTCGACAGCGGCGTAAGTTTTGTCGGCCAACCATTTTTTTTGCCACTTGGGCTCCAGCTCTTTGGGATTATAGCGTTTCATATGGGGTCATTATACCGTACTTAGGCAAAGTCAGGCAGCTGGCTCAGAACTTTCTTTAATTGGGGTTCAACCGGTATACGCGCAAACGTAAGAAGCTGGTCGCCAATTTTTTCAAAAAAAACTTTACCATTGTGCCATTCGGTGGTGCTTATATGGATTTCGTTGGAGGCACGATGATCACCATCAATCCAGCTTAAAACTAGTCGTGAGCCATCGTCATCAATAAAACTGGGGTCGACATATCGAGGCTTAAAGGGTCGTGTTTGCATGTATAAGTGCTCGTTATCGTCAGCAAAGTCATCCACACGCAAGGCATCTTGCGTACCTTTGATGATACCAAAATCTAGTTCTGTCATACTTGCCAAGTACAGCAAATCTTGAACTTTCTCACTGCCCCACAACTTCATCTTAACCATGATGGCTTGGTCGACGCTGTACATATCTTCCTTGCTAATTACCCCCTCCTCAATCGACTGCTTAATAGCCGAGAAAAAGATTGTCTCCCGAATTGCGTGATCATATTCTGCCCAATGTCGCCAGAATAATTTTTGATAGCTGTCAGAGAATAGCCGGGCCGAGGCTTGGTTGGTGAACACAATCATGTCGTCTTGCACGCGCAACTCGTCAATCAATCCGGCTACGTCATCGGGGCACGTCCAGCGGGCAAACTCGCGTAGCGAATAATCAACTCGGTCGATACATAAGTCGGGCGAAGGCCGCTCTACAAAATCTTGAATTGCCGGATCAAACACATCATCAAAATCAAAACCATGTGCCGCCAAAATATTATCTATGCCAAACTTCAACATATACTCTTTTTGGACACTATCGTGATGGTTGTCGTCTCCATCCATACCCTGCTCCAGCCAGTCACCTAAGTGAGAAAACGCTGTTTGAGAAATGTCGTGCATGAGGGCGCGTATTTGTTGTTCTGAGCTACCACATAACTTACGAGTTAGTAGCATGCAACCCACCGAGTGTTCAAAACGTGTAAAATCTGTCGTTTCCGGGCGAGTAGCAATTCCTTTGGGCAAGACTAGTTGCTCAATCATAGCTAGCCTCTGAACAGGATCGCTATACAGCAACTCCATAATCGCAGCATCGCCAGGGTTGTCGGCATCAAACTCGAACTTCCCATAAAGACGGTCGTCAATTGACATACCAGACCAGCGGCGCTCACCATTATTCCAAACAAAGTGCGGTTCAATAATTTGCTCAAACGGTACGACCCGCTCAAAACTTCTCTCGTCTTCTGGAAACATAACAATAGTATGCCAACTTACCATAAGGTCAGCAAGCACGAGCGTTTCTATTTAGTAACCGTGATCCAGCCAGAAAACTCAGGAATTTTGTTTTGCTGGACTTGTTTATAGAGTTCTACCAGCAACTGGGTGATCGGTCCGATGGCACCATCACCAATCGGTCGCTTATCAACAGATAGTACAGGAGTTATGTTTGCGGAACTGCCACACATAAATATTTCATCCGACAAATACAGCTCGCTACGATCGATTGCTCGTTGATCAGTCGGAATTTGCAAATGTTTGGCAAGGTCAAACACCGTAGTACGAGTGATGCCCTCTAGAATATCAGTTGATGGATCGGGGGTAATTAATCGCCCTCCGCGCACAATGAATAAGTTTGCTACCGTACCCTCGGCCACATGGTCGTGTTCATCAAGCGCTATCGCCTCGTCGTAGCCGTTAAGCAAAGCTTCGTTTTTCATGAGTGACGCGTTTACATAACTACCATTTACCTTTGCGCGTGCCGGAATAGCATTATCAGAATTACGCTGCCAACTCGAAACACAGGTATGAATGCCCGCCCGCGGTAAAATCTCACCCATTGGGTAGATGTAAGCGCTGACACTATTCTTAAGCCCGTGAATCTTAGTGCCAGCCGTAAGCTCATCGATAAACACAGTAACTCGCACCAGCACATCTTCTTGTACATTATTGCGGTGCAGTAATTCCCTCATGGTCTGCTCAAACTTCTCATACGTCCAGGTTTCGGCAAACGAGTGAAAGTCCATGATTTTTGCTGAGTTAATGAGTCGCCTGTAATGATCTTCCAGCCGAAACAGGTTGAGCTGCTGGTCCTCGTTGCTCCAGATCGCGTTGAACACCGTATAGATACTCAACCCATATAGTACTGATGAGGATGCAATGCTGACATTTGCTTGGTCAAACGGCAAGAACTGATCGCAGAAATAAACTTCGGATGTCTGTAGCTGAAATGACATTTAAAACTCCTAAAATTGTTTAAGGTAGTTAGTCGTAAAAGCCGTTGCCATTTTTTGCTGATCGCGAAACCGGGCTTCGGCATATTCAACAAGCTTGGTTACTAGCTGCACGTTTGAAACACCGGCTTTGTTCCAGTTATGGCTATAGAGGCTTCCCGGCATAGGATTAATCTCGTTAAAAAACAGCTCCTTGGTTTTACCATTAATAAGCATGTCGATGCGCGCGAACCCCTCACAGCCAACGGCCTTGTATACCGACAGACCAAGCTCAACAGCCTTGTCGTACAAATCTTTGGGTAGGTCTGCGGGTATTTTGCTATAACCCTGAGCGCCGCTCTCTGAGCCACCCTTCTTGCCGCCGCCTTTTTTACCACCCTGCATGTACTTAGTATCAAAGTCAAAGAATTCGTCGCTCTTTAATAGTGGCTGTTCAAGCAAGGCCGGTATTGGCCCTTCATTACCCATGATTGGCAAAGTCACCTCGATCAAGTTTTCAACACTTTCTTCTACTAAGGCCTTGTCATCATAGTGCAAAGCTACTTCAATCGCATTGTTAAGTTCATCCTTGGTTTTTACCTTTGTGATGCCGATGCTAGACCCAAGGTGCGCTGGTTTAACAAATAGTGGGTAAGTTAGTTCTTGATTAATTTGCTCGAGAGTCTCCATCATACTGCGTGAATACTCGCTGCGTTTGAAATGCACAAACTTTGGTGTCGCCAGGTCTTGCGACTGGGCGATGAGTTTAGAGAGAACCTTATCCATGGCAACAGCGCTGGATGCCATGTCACAGCCAACATATGGTACGCCGGCCATCTGCAATACACCCATCAACTCACCATCTTCACCATGCGTGCCGTGCATAGCCGGAAAGACAACGTCTATCTTTTTATACTGTTTGCGACCGGCAAATTGACTTGATTTAACCAAGGTCAATCCTTCGTCAAAAAGTAAATGAACTTTGGGTGCCTTCTGCACGAAGTCATTTATTTCGTCGCTTCGATACAGACTAATATCTTTTAGTCTGTCGTCCCAATACCAGGAACCGTCTTTGGCAATATATATTGCTTCGACACGATATTGCTTAGTGAGTTCGAGTGGTTTAATAACACTAGCTAGCGCCGTAATGATGGAAACATCATGCTCAGTTGACTTTCCCCCAAATATAACCGCAATCGTTTTCATAAATGCTCCTATATTAGCAATTAGTGTATACAATTAATGTAGTTTAATTGTAATTATCTGTCCAGTCATTTTGCATTAGCACAATATCCCCTGCCGCAATAAAGTGCTCAATATTGGTGTAGAACTCTAAGGGGTCTTCTTCTATCCTAATTTCACCATTAAAGCCTGCCCCATCCATGCCTGCTTTAATGTAGGCAGTTACTGAATTTTGCATCAGAACTACTACATCAGGCTGAGCCTGGGCAATAGCCTGCCCCATCTCTTGGTGCACACGCTCTGTCTCGACGCCCTGATCAACTAGGCCTGGTGTCACATAAATTTTACGCTTTGCTTTTAGGGTGGATAATAGCTTGAGACCGGCACGTATACCTTCAATGTTACCGTTATATGTATCATCAAGTATCCAGCCACCATGTAGTTGTCTTGGCTGCAATCTGTGCTCAAAAGCTGTTGTCTTGGCCAAACCTATTTCGATAGCTTTTTTACTAACCCCAAGTTTGTACGCAATTACAGCTACCGCAGCCAGCGGACCTACCTGATGCTCGCCCAAAAGACCGCTTTGTATCTTAAGTGTGTTCTTGCCATTTTTTAAACTAAACGAGGTAGCTGTAATACTAGCGCTGACATCCGAAACCTGCCAGTCTCCGATTGAACTAGAATTATATTTCACAAACTCATCACGCAAATACGGTTTTACGGCTTCTGGCTCACTATTAACAAAAATCTCTTTGGGGCCGACAAACTGGTCAATAGAGAATATATCCTGAGCGGCAGCTTCAAATGTTGGGTACTGATCAAGGTGCGCTGGAGCAAGACCCGTAATAACGGCAAGGTCAGGATGCGTAATTGAAGCAAACCTATCGATATCCCCGGGCGCCCCTTCGCCATACTCAATTACTAAAACCTCTTCGTCACCCTTTAGCTTAGACGCAAATATGGCGTGCGATATTACCACATTTTTGTTTGCCGGAGTGGCTGCAACAACCTTTTCTTCGCTAAGGACCGTTACCAGCAACTCTTTCATCGTTGTTTTGCCGTAGCTACCGAGAACAGCAATTTTAACCCCGGGATGATCCCTAAATATTCGTTCCGATGCCTTTATTTGTTTCTGGTGTTTTGGTTCGGTGATTAATTTTTTACCAGCCCACAACGGCATAATTATCAATCGCGCCCATACCTGAGGGGAAGCCAGCGCAATTAGAACACCTAAAGCTTGCAAAACTAGCTCGCCTTTACTAGACCCAAATAAAAACAGCAGTGTAGCTAGGCCTATTTGGAATAGCATCCCACACACCATTCCTGCTCTTAAAATACGGGCTGCCTTTGTTTTGGCGAACTTTCGCCGTTTCATAACCTTTCCAAAATTATCTACCCGACGATACCAGGCTAGGTATGGTCTTACCTGGTACTCAGTCGACTGCAGCATATACACAATCGTTGTCGCATACTTTATGCCATACTGACTCGCTAACCGGCGTATCATGACAGGAAATCTCTGATAAGTTTAGTTACTTTTTCGGCCTGGTCATTGTGCACAAAGTGCCCAGCACCAGAGACGATTTCGAGACGTGCATTTGTCATTTTTGAAGAATATATTTCGCCATAAAGCGGCGGCGTCGCAGTATCTTTGTCTCCATATACTAGAAGGGTTGGCAGACGTACGCGCGTCGCGTTCTCTTGTACGTCTTGGGCGACAGTTTTCTTGAAGGTCTCCTGAAGATGAGGGGCGACCAGCATGTCTGACCCGGAAACACCATAAAGGCGCTTGCGTAACGACTTCTTCTTGCTCTCCGGCAACCAGAAAGTGGCAGCCTTACCGGTTTTTGCTATTACTTTAATGACGTGTTTTTTAATTTTTTCTCTATCACGAATGCCGGCCGCGCCCAGCAGCACAAGGCGGCTAGGGGTGAGCAAACCCTCTGATGTTGCGACCAATGCAACCGAAGCACCATTTGAATGGGCGATAATTGCATAGGGTGTTTGCTGTAGCTTTTCTAAGAAGTGCGCCAAAAAGCGACCATATTCCTTAAGGCCCCACACCTCTTTTGGTGGTTGCGTGCCACCGAATCCTGGCAGATCAACTGATAATACTAGATAGTTCTTAGAAAGCTCGGGGCGCAAATTGTCGAATGTTTTTTGATCATCGCCCCAGCCATGCACCATAAGCAAGCAGGGTCCTTTACCGCTAATTTCGTAATTCACGGAGAGGTCATCAACTATTAATCTCATGACTTCATACTACTGCCCTACGGCGTCGTTTAGTTTAGTCTGCAGCTCGCTGCGCGTTAGCTTGGCGTCGGGTAGCTGTAGTTTAAGTGGCACTCCCCAGCTGCTGTAGGCGATCTTGCGATTGGTGCCGGTGTATTCGACGGCGGCTAACTGGTGACCGACGGCATCAACTGTAAACTGCACCTGAATCGGTTGCGAACCTTGGTACTGCGACGGATCAAGCACGCTTAGTTGCTTAAGGCCCATCAGGGAATCGACTTGTTTGAGCATGGCGACGTACTTGTCAGCGGCGATGGCGGCCTGGTAGGTATAAAGTAGTTTGCCGTCTTTGCGTTCTTTTTTAACATCCGAAAAGTCGATGTCATAGACTTGGTTGGTTTGCATCGAATTTACGACATCCTGACGATTCTTTTGGCTCAACAACGCAAACGGAATGGCATCAAATATGGCATCGGCAAAAACACCGTTATTATCTTGGTCGACAGTCTGTTTGCTCCAAACGTTAAGAATTTTGCCAAAGTCGGGCTTTTTGCCATCGGTTGAGCTGCCCTCGATCTTGGTATAACGGGCAAAGTTCTGGGTGGGCATACCAATGCTTTCGGTTACCACCACGCTCTTTTGGGCGTCTTGCGGATTCTGGGTAACCGTCGAACTGGTCTTAACAACATTGTTGGCGCCAAAACTAATTTGATCGTACTGACTCAGGTTACCGGCTTCGTTCTGGCTAGTAGTGTGCTTGGTAACGCCGCTGACCACCAGGTTGTTATTAACGGCTCCCCAAAAAACGGTCTGCGGGTTCAGGTAGTGATAGTGCCACCACATCCAACCAGTTAGGCCCAGCAAAATAATGCCACCACCCACTGTAAAGGCGTAATATTGGGCTTTGGCGCGGTAAGCCAGGTCTTCCAGATAGTCAGCTAACATATGAACTATTGTAACAGCTTTATTTTTAGGTATGAATCGTGTAAAATAACCCCTGGTTAACAGCGTGGGGATATAGCTCAGTTGATTAGAGCGCTGCCCTGGCAGGGCAGAGGTCCAGGGTTTGAGTCCCTGTATCTCCACCAAGTAAAACACCTCACCGGCGCGTGAGGTTTTTTATTACTGTTATAATAGAGTGACTAAGGGAGGTACTTTATGTCTGCAGGTGATCAATTACGAAATGCTGCCGGTAGCGCTAAAATTGCCGCCACCGAAAAGCGCAAGCAAATTCAAAAGGTTCGCGACACGGTCGAAAAAATGAAACGCGACATGGACCACCTCCAGCGCACCGCCGACGAATGGGAACGCCAAGCCAGCGACTTGGACAACCAAGTTAGACAATTAGAACAACAAGGCCGCGAAGCCGACGACGGCGAACGCCGCATGCGCGACGCCCAACAAATATGATCCTAAACGGCTCTCTTGAGTAAAGTCCCCTTTTCTAGTAAAATACCGAAGTTGGTGTGGCTCTTTAGCTCAGTTGGTAGAGCAGAGGCCTGAAGAGCCTTGTGTCCCCAGTTCGAGTCTGGGAGGAGCCACCAAATAACCTGCAAACTTATAAACCCGTTTCCGCGGGTTTATTTATTGGGCGGTGTTTCGTTGGCGATCAACCTGCACGGCAAACTCAATCACCTCTGGGCAATCCTGCCCAAAATCGATACTGCACTGCACCAAGTCGGCAAACTCTTGGCTCTTAAGGGCTGTTACGGTTTGAGCACTAAGTTCGACACTAGGCACTGGAGCAGCTTCTTCAACCGGCGCCTGTTCCGAAGGTTGAACAGCGTTAAATGCCGCCACGCCAACCAAGGCAGCGCCACCCAAGACCACGGCGGTGCGCGCCTTCTTCCAACCACCCGATAATTTTTCGCGCCACTTAGAACGCTTTTCGACCGGTTCGGCTTGGTATTGTGGAGCTGACGCCGCTTGGAGTTGAGCACGTGCTTCCAGTAGTTGCTCCTCGATTGTCGGCGTCGGCTCATTGTCGACAACGACCACCTTCTCAACTTCTTGCTTAACTTCTTGTAAAGCTTGAGGCTCAAAGATTGGTGCTCTTTCCAAGGTAAGAGTGGCGCCTGACCGAGCGCCATCAACCCCCCTTAAAGTACCGGCAAACGGGTTATCGACTTCACCCCTCGTTTCAGCCTTGATAAGTACTTTTAAGGTAGGATCTTCAACTTCAACTAGATCAATAACTTTTGGTACTTTAGACAGCGCGTTAAATATACGATCTACGACTGGGTCGCAGTTTTCATCGACCATCACAGGGTCTGCTTCATATTGCCGGCCAGGTCGGTAGGAGTCACCGTTCATTGTTTCGATCCGAACGTCTTCAAAACGCTTGCGCGAAGCAGCAATCGCCTCCCGGCTGGTGTCTAACGGTTGTAGATGTTGTCTTGTTCCCATGGTATGTCATATTATTATCTCACGGGCAAGCCAAAACGTAAAGACACAGGGACTTGCACGCAACAGGGGTATCGGTTATAATCCCCTTTGTATTTTCAACAGATACGTTCAGATAGATACGCGGGTGTAGCTCAGTTGATAGAGCGCTTCCTTGCCAAGGAAGAGGCCACGA
>CAZVKH010000001.1:0-150694 GCA_964627095.1 uncultured Candidatus Saccharibacteria bacterium | reverse complement strand
TGTTTGCCGGCTTTTTCGGCACCACTGGCAATTTGCTCCAAGATTTCTTGACCATCAATATCGCGATCATCTTCTTCGGTAGCAATGACGACGTCGCAGAGTTTGCCAGCCACTTCGCCTTGAGCCGCCCGTTTGCTTTCGTCACGCCGGCCGGCCGATCCAAAGACGGTTATTAAGCGGGCTTTAGTTAGTGGCCTAACTTCGGTAAAGATTTTTTCAAAGCTTTCTGGCGTGTGGGCATAGTCAACAATCACAGCAAAGTCCTGACCTTCGTCAACTCGGGTCATCCGGCCTTCGACGGCTTGCAAGCTAGCAATCCCCTGTTCCACCTGCTGCTTAGTTAAGCCAACCGCCCGCCCCACGCCAACTGCGGCCAGCGAATTGTAAACATTAAAACTGCCCGGCAAGTGACAGGTAATATCATAGCTATCGCCGTCAATGGTAGCGGTGTAGGTACTGCCAACTGGGGTCAACTTAACATCTTTGGCACGCAAGCCACCCTTCTTTAGCCCATAAAGTACGGGGTTCTTAACTTCTTTGGCGAAGAGCTCGCCACTGGGGTCGTCAGCATTGGCAATACCAACTCGTAGACCCTTGCGGTTTCGATTGGTCTGCGTAAATAACATCTTTTTGGCGTCACGATAGCGCTCAAAAGTACCGTGGTAGTCGAGGTGTTCGTGGCTTAAGTTGGTCATTACTGCCACACTGTAAGGTACCGCCCAAACGCGGTGTTGGGCCAGGGCGTGCGAGGTGGTTTCGAGCACCAGCCATTCGGCCCCACTGTCTTTGATTTTCTTGAGCTTACCAACTAAATCCATGGCGCCCATGGTAGTCATCCGGCTAGGGTTGGCCTGTTCGCCCTTACCGTCACCATAGTCAACCGAAATAGTCGTCATCATGGCCACTTTGTAGCCGTTAGCTCGCAACATTTGCGTAATCAGGCTACAGGTACTGGTCTTACCGTCGGTACCAGTAACCCCGATGATCTGTAGGTTACGGGCTGGAAAACCGTGTTTGGTTTGTGCAATTACCGCCTCGCCCCAGTGACCATAGGGCTCAATGGCCTTAAAGGCCTTGCCGGGAACAACTTTCTTAACAATTCTTCGCAAACCCATTAACCCCCAGTATACTAGGTTTCATGAAGATTCTTGGGATTGAGTCAAGTTGTGACGAAACAGCCGCCGCTATTGTAGAAGACGGCCATGCTTTGCTGGGCAACGCCGTGGCTACCAGCATGGATATTCATGCCCAGTATGGCGGTGTCATTCCAGAAATCGCCGCCCGTAGCCACATTGAGTCGATTATCCCTGTTATCGAAGAGTCCCTAGAGCAAGCCAATTGCAGCTGGGACGACATCGATGGTATTGCCGTAACCTACGGCGCCGGCTTAAGTGGCAGCCTTTTGGTAGGAGTTATGACGGCCCGTACCCTAGCCATCACCAAACAGAAGCCCCTGTATGCCGCTAACCACGTTGAGGGGCACGTTTACGCTAACTTCTTAACACAGACTTCCCTGCCCGGCTATGTTTTGCCAGCCAAGCAGCCATCCTTCCCACTACTTGCCTTAATTGTTAGTGGCGGACACAGCCAATTAGTACTATTCCGTGACCACTTTGATTACACCCTGCTAGGCCAAACCCACGACGACGCCATTGGTGAAGCCTTTGACAAGGTCGCCAAGGTGTTAGGTCTTCCCTACCCTGGTGGTCCCAGCATTGGCAAAAAGGCGGCCGAGGGCAACCCCCACGCCTTCACCTTCCCCAAGGCCAAGATGCCCGGCAAGTATGACTTTAGTTTTTCTGGGCCAAAAACAGCCGTTTTAAGAACTATTCAAGAACTTTGTGGTAAACCACACGATTTTCCTTCTTTTGAGCTTGCAGGACTACTCAGCGAGTCTCAGAAGGCCGATATTGCTGCCAGCTTCCAACGGATTGCCATCGAAACCGTGGTTGATAAGACAATTTTGGCCTATCAGGAGTTTGCGCCAGCCAGTGTGGTGATTGCCGGTGGTGTGGCCGCCAGCCCAGAGTTGCGGAAACAGTTGGCCAATCGCCTTCCTTGCCCAATAAACTACACCGACCCCAAACTGTGCACCGATAACGGCGCTATGATCGCAACATTAGGCTGCTTTATGGCCAAGCATAAACGACCCCTGGCCGACCCCTATACCCTAGGCATCGAACCTAACCTTTCTATGTAATATTGCTAGTGCTTTGTCAATGTAGCACGGGTCAGATTTGTGTAGTATGCTAGTGCTTGAAAACAAACACTGGGAAATGAACGCAGCAGGCCTGCACGTTCTCAGCCTAAGAGCTATATTGAGCTAAATAGTAGACATTATTACAGCAAGTTCCAGGGGTAGGGGAGCTTGATTTAATAATGTTTTAATTTTCACATGAATCCGTATCTGTTTGGCATTTAATTAAAAGTTAAGAATTCACCATGGCGAACAGGGTCAGGAATTATTAAATTCTAGCTCTCTAACAGATGTGGTATTCTTAAGAAGTTAATATTAGGTGAAGCAGGGACAGGGAATTGACGTGAAGTTATCAAAAGCCTACGAACCGGGTCAGTACGAAGAAACGATCTATGCTCTTTGGGAAAAGAGTCATGCCTTTACGCCGCAAACCGGCAATGGCAAGCCTAGCTTTAGTATTGTCGTCCCGCCACCTAATGCCAACGGCAACCTGCATATTGGCCACGGCCTAACTAATGCCATCGAAGACATCTTGGTACGTTATCACCGTATGAAAGGCTATAACGCCCTTCTTCTGCCAGGGGCCGACCACGCCGGCTTTGAAACCCAAGTTGTTTACGAAAAACACCTGGCCAAGGAAGGGAAGAGCCGCTTTGACTTTACCCGCGAACAACTCTACGACCAGATCTACGAATTTGTTGCCCAGAACAGGGATAACTACGAGGCTCAGTTCCGCAAATTAGGTGCTGGCATCGACTGGAGTCGCTTCACCTTTACACTAGATCAAAAGATTGTCGACCGCGCCTACGCCACCTTTAAACAGATGTGGGACGACAAGCTAATTTACCGTGGGAAGCGCCTAGTTAACTTCTGTACCTTTCATGGCACCGCCTTTGCCGACATTGAGGTGGCATATCAAGAAGATGCTGGTCATCTGTGGCATATTAGCTATCCCTTAACTGATGGTAGCGGGGAAGTAGTAGTCGCTACGACACGGCCAGAAACCATGCTGGGCGACACCGCCGTAGCTGTTCATCCAGATGACAAACGCTACGCCAAGTATATTGGAAAAACCATCCATCTACCTCTGACAAAACGCGAAATCCCAATTGTCGCTGACGCCATGGTAGAGCAGGGTTATGGCACCGGCGCCGTTAAGATCACGCCAGCCCACGACCCCAACGACTACGACGTTGCCCAGCGCCATGACCTACCGATGATCACCGTTATTGACCACGAAGGCAAGATGATCGATGTACCCGAAGCCTACCGCGGGCTACCAGTCACAGACGCCCGCCACAAGGTAGTAGCCGATCTAGAAACCGCCAAACTACTAGTAAAGACCGAGTCCGTAACCCACAGTGTCGGTCATTGCTACAAGTGTGGGACGGTTATTGAACCGCTGTTGCGCGAACAATGGTTCGTCAATATGCAACCTCTGGTTGCGCCGGCCATCAAGGCGCTTGAAGACAAGCAAATCACTTTCTACCCAGATAATAAACGAACTCAACTAATCAGCTACCTGCAGGGTTTGCGCGACTGGAACATTAGCCGCCAGATCGCCTGGGGCATACCCATCCCGGCCTTCCAGAACATCGACAACGAAGATGACTGGATCTTTGACGATCGCGTTAAAGAAGAACTGATTGTAGTGGAAGGCAAGACCTACCGCCGTGATCCCGATGTTTTCGACACCTGGTTCAGTAGTTCGAGCTGGCCCTACGCCACGCTAGACTATCCCGATAGCGACGATTTTAAAGAGTTCTACCCCCTGAGCGTCATGGAAACTGCTGCCGACATTCTTTACCCCTGGGTTGGCCGTATGATCATGTTCGGCCTATATATCACTGGTGAGGTACCCTTCAAGAATGTCTATCTGCACGGGCTGGTGCTAGACGAACACGGCGCCAAAATGAGCAAGAGTAAGGGCAATGTGATTGACCCTATAACTAAGGTTGATGAGTTCGGCTCGGATGCCTTCCGCATGGGCGTTATTGCCGGTCAAACCGCTGGCAACAACCAGCCGTACGACGAAACAAAAGTAATTGGTGCCCGCAACTTCTGCAACAAACTCTGGAATGTGGCCCGCTTTACAGAAGACAAGCTTGGCGACAAAGCAGTAAGTACTGTGCCGCAACCACAAACACCAGCCGATCACTGGATGTTGAGTAAGTTACAACAGTCTACAGAGGTGATTTGTTCTTATTTAGAGAGTTTCCGACTGGCCGAAGCCTACGATATGGTCTATCACTTAGTGTGGGACGACTTTGCTGATTGGTATATTGAAGCGTCAAAAGAAGCTCATAACCCGTCAGTATTGGCTTACTCTTTAGAAACTATCCTCAAGTTGACCCACCCGTTCGCCCCATTTATGACCGAAACAATCTGGCAAACTTTGGCCTGGCAGCCAGATAGCCTACTAACAACCAGCGATTGGCCGGAGCCAGTTAAGGCCGACGCCAAACAAGCTAAAGACTTTGAGGCCATTAAAACCATTGTTACTGAAGTTCGGGCGATGGCTCGAGCCCTTAAAACCAACGACCTAGAGCTGCAACACAGTGGCGAAGCTTTCCTAAACGACCATGCCGCCCAGATTGCCAAACTGGCCAAGATCACCGCTGTTAGCGAAGCAGCGGGCGGGCAGGGGGTAAAACTAATTCAAACGGCCTACCCATGTTGGCTCAATGTTACGCCCGAAAAGGCCCAGGCCTACCTAAAGGAACTAGACGAGCAGCAGACCCAGCAAACTAACAGCGTCCAGCAGCTCAAGAAACGCCTTGGCAATAAGTCATATGTAAACAACGCCCCAGAGGCGATTGTGAAGCAAACCAAAGAACAGTTGGCCGAAGCCGAACGCCTGCTACAGGGTATTCAGGAACAAAAGCAACGCTTTAGTTAAAACTTAAGGGCTTCTTTGATGTGGGCAACGCTTTGGGCTGGTCGGTAGTCGTCGAACCACATTACATGCCAGCCCAGTTTTTCGGCCGCCATCAGATTGCTGCGGCTATCATCGACAAACAGAATTTCGTGCGGTGCAACGCCAGCTCTGTCTTGAGCAATCTGGTATATCTTGGCCTCGGGCTTAATCGCTTTTACCTGCGAGGAGTCAATAACAGAGTGATAGGGAAGGGTAGGCACCTTACCGGCAGCCTGCAGCGCCTCAATAAACCCAGGCATGATGTTGGTGAGCAAGCCAACCTCGTAATGCTCGACCGCCCAAGGCAGGAAGGCTTCCATTTCGGTAATTGGTTCAACGGCATCTAAGTAGTACTTTTGCCAGTCTAAGCTGGGTAGCTTGAGGCGTTTGGCGTAGGCTTGGTTAAATTCAGCCAATGATACCTCACCCCGACAAACCGCATCGTTGTAGTGCCAAAAGGTGGTCTCTATCTGATCAACCGGCACACCCGTCTCTTGTGCCAGGCGCGAAAAGGCCTGATGGAAAAAGCGTACCAGACAACCATTAACGTCAAAATAGACAAAGCGAACGCCCGATTTAGCGGTCTTTTTAGCTGGTTTAGGCTTACTTGGTGCACCTGTGCCGATTAATTCGTCTAAACTCAGTCCAACGGTGTCAGCGATGCTCTGGATGGTAAAGATTGACGGGGCTTTGATGGCGCCACGTTCAATCTTGGCTAATGTCGAGTAGGCCAGGTGAGCCTTTTGACAGAGCTCCTGCTGTGTTAAGCCAGCCGCCTTGCGGGCAGCTTGCAAACGTAAACCCAGACTTTTTTCGTCCACCCCATTACTCATATACCCATATCATATCAGTTATCGGGTGGTTGTGGCGAATAAAATTGGTATTAAACGGCTAGTTTAGCTGGGCAGGAGCGACCCGAGCAAAAAGAAGACAACCAAGAACACTAGTAGGGCGATGATTCCGGCGACGGTTAATGACGAACGTACATTGTTGCCCGAAGTACGCATCAGATGCATGTAAATCCAGCCACCAATACCAGCCGCCAACATAAAAGAGATTAAAAACATGTCTCTATTGTACTCCTAGAGCGCTAGTTTTTGAGCCAACTCGGCCATCTTGGCTTCGTCGGGTGGGCTAGTCTGGTCGGCGACATGGCGATATTCTTCGATGGTATCAAAGGCAATGACGTGCACATGCACGTGCGGAACATCGAGGCCGACAATCTGCAAGCCAACCCGTTTTGTCTGTAGGCGTTGCTTCATGTGTTGAGATATCACTTTTACAGTTTTCATTAGAGCCTGGTAGTCGCTGTCGGCCAGATCTTGAAATTCATCGACCTGAGTCTTGGCTATCACCAATAAGTGACCCTTGGCGATGGGGTGCAACGGGACAATAACCAAGGTTTTTTCGTCTTCAAAAATTTTGTGAGCGGGCAGTTCGCCCTTGATAATCTTAGTAAATACGCTGTCTGACATGCCTACAGCATACCATTTTGTCGGCTAGCGAACGGGGTTTGTGGGAACAAAGATGTCTTTAGAGACAAAGTCGTCAATAAAGTAAGCTTGTTGCTGGGCTACGCGCATAACACCATCTAAAGCTAGGGTGCTTCGGAGTGCCAAGACATCAAGACGATCAAGCGCTATCTCTAGGTCAAAAATATGCCTATCTCGCTCAACAGGATAAAGCCAAAGACGATTCACCTGAGCTGTCGCATTATCTAGAGCCCCAGCAACTGCCTCTTGGCTTAATACGGGTAGGGAAGGTGCAGTACGAGCTGATTCAACAAGGGTTGTCGTGAGTGTGCGCTCAGCCAACAAAGCGCCCATAAGGTGCACCCGAACATCATGATCTTGCCAGTCAGTAATAATCAATTCACCCCTCGCCATATGATCAAAGTAGGGGTCTAACAACGTTCGTTCGGTGTCAGCTAGATAAGTTGGCTGCAATCCAGAAAATTCGTCTTCACCCATAATATAGCGAAGGTTTTTGAATGAGTCTACAAAGCGTTCAAGCCCAACCTGTCTATAAAATGGCATGTGGTCGGTAACTCCAAGACTACTCCCATCATCAGTGTCTCTCATAGAACGGCCGGCCGAAGCCTGTAACGCCATATAGGCACCCTGCATATCAACCTGCTGTTCAGGAGTAAATTCAGCAAAGCGCTCCAAGCTGACTTGGTGGGGGTTTGGCATTAAAACCACGCCGTCGCGCGCTGCAACCTCTATCATAAGAGGTTATTCTACAATAAGTTACTACTAAAGTCAATGTGATGGCGGAAGGGGAGGGATTCGAACCCTCGGTACCATTGCTGGCACACTTGTTTTCGAGACAAGCCAGTTCAACCACTCCTGCACCCTTCCGTACCGCTATTTTAACAGATAAGCCCCTCTAGCGTTAAATAACAATATATGATAGGATTACCTCTGTTGCATACATTTTGTACCCGTAGCTCAGCTGGATAGAGCGTCGGCTTGCGGAGCCGAAGGTCGTAGGTTCGAATCCTGTCGGGTACACCAAACTAAACACCTCACGTAAGTGGGGTTTTTAATTGGATCTTGGGCTTAGTGGTATTCTCTACATATGTTAAGCAACAAAATTCAACGGCGTTTGCTACCACTATATTTGGCCAGTTTTTCGCAGGGTTTAATCTTTTGGTATGCGATCGATAAGGTCTTTATGGTAGATATTGGCTTTACGGCTGCGTCAATCGCTGTAGCCTCAATCGTCCTGAGCATCACCGGCTTATTGACGGAAATACCGTTTGGTATTTTAGCCGATCGCTGGAGCAGGCGAGGGGTGTTGATAGTCTCCAGTATTGCACTGGGCTTAGCATCGTTGTTGCTAGGACTATCAGACAGCGTTGTAGGGTATACGCTAATTAGTATTCTGGTAGGGCTGCACTATTCGCTCAGCTCTGGCACATACGACTCGATTGTTTACGATACATTGCTTGAACAAAACGGTAGTCGTGAGGGTTACGAAAAGTACTACGGTTTCGTAACCTTATCAACCGGGGCCGGCATGGTTGTTAGTTCACTACTAGGCGGCGTGGCGGCCAATGCGTTTGGATTGGCAGCACCCTATTTCATGAGCGTACCTGGCGCAGTAGCCGCGATTATATGTTTGTTTCTATTTAAAGAGCCCCAGTTGCACAAAAACAGCTCAGATACCCACATTCTTACTCATATTAAAGATACCTTGAAAATATTCCTTAAGAAGGATGAATTTAGCCTGTTAATTAGCACAGTAGTCTTGATTAGCGTGGTCCTGGAATTCTTTTTACAAGTTGACCAACTATGGCCGCTAGCACTGGCGTTGCCTTTAGTCTTTTATGGTCCTTTGAATGCTTTACTACTACTTGCTTACGGACTAGCCGCACCATTCGCCACTAAATTAGCCAAAAGTAGGACATTGTTGATGCTAAGTTGCGTCTTAGCTGTACTCTTTGTTTCCTTACTTACTATCTCTAATTTAAAGCTCGTTGTTATAGCACAGGCGGGTGCCACGGCAATATTGTCGGCACTTGTCGTTCTGCTGAGCGGCAGACTCCATGATAACTTGCCGTCGCATTTACGTAGTGGCGGCTCTTCGGCTGTCAGCACGCTACGAACACTTATGTACGTCCCCTTGATTTTTGCATTCGGTCTGATTACCACTAAATATTCAGTGTTCGTGGCCGCCTATATGCTGATACCACTAATAATACTCGGTGTCTTGGGGATACTAAAGCTACCGCAAATTAAAACTGCAAAAGGTTCTTTCTAAAAGAAGTTACCCTAGCTCCAAGCATTGACTTTTTGGTACTTTTGTGCTAATATTACTCCGTAAAGTAAACACAAAAATGTCTGAAATAACTCAACTACAGCAACCGGAACAGCAGTTTTCGCCCGAGCAGGCTTTACCACCGCTTGAAGCGGGTTTTGTTCGTCTATACCGTGGTGATGTCGTTGACCCCAACGGCAATCCGTTCGCCGAAGAAATGGTCGGACGCAGTACCAACCATGATATTGGCGGTCGTTGGTTCACCGACAACCCTAACGCCGCCGAGGGTTATGCAGCCAGTCGCCAGCACGACGTGGCCAAGCGCACTCCAGAAACCTTGGCGGTTGCCCGCACTCGTTTTGTGGATGTCCCCGTAGAAGTAGCCGAACAGCACAATGGCATCGCTAAAACCGACGAAGGCTCACGTGGGGCTGCCGATGAATGGCTTTTACCTCAAGAATTCGCCGATGCTGCAGCCGAGTACCACGTAAAAACCACTGACCAGCAATACCCAGAGGGCGTTGAGGCCGGCTTGCTTGAAATACTTTCTAACCCTGAGCTTACCGGCTTACTTGGCGAGATGGGTGTGACAGCCGATCGGATTCACGATATCATCGCCGACCCTCACCAAGTTATTGAAGTACTGGACGGCATTAGTCGCCATGCCCTAAGCGGAGAAGTGCCTGTATCGGATAAAGCTTCTCTGGAGGAGTCTCTGCGCGCCTTGCACCGAGGCGTCGAGTCGGCCTATAAATACCGTTACGTTGGTGGCGCTCCACCCCAAGAAGCAACGCCAGCTCAAGCTGACGCGGCAACACCTAACAGTATTTGGTAACTACGCCTAAAAGCGGATGCGGTGCATCAGGCGGTCGATGGCGTCTTTTTTGCCCTCTTCGAAGGGTAAGTAAGCACTAATTACAGTTAAGACGTGCTCTTCGTCCCTTGGGTCGTAGTACATACTAATAGCTGGCATAAAGCGCTTCATTGGTACCAGGCTAATCGAATTAAAAGCACCCTCGTCAATTAGCGCAAACGACTTAAAATCGTTGTACGGATAGGTTTTTGAGCCTATATGGATGCCCTCGCCGTCAGCCTGATACTGCAGCGTGCGCGGCTTGCGACCAGAATAAATACCGAAAGCCAGTAGAATGACGGCAACCAAAACCGATGAAAAAATTTCTCTGGTTACAAAGTAAACGACGGCTACGCTGACGGAGCTGCCCAATGCCCAGGCGGCGTACCAGCCAGTATTTTTTTGGTGCAACACAAACTCCGAGGCAGTCCAGCTGACTGATAACTCTTTGGTCTTATCTGTTGGCGGTGCCGTGCTATCACCTGGCTTAAATTCCCAACCCGGCTCGGGGGCATTTTGGGTGGCGGCGTCGGGATGCATAAGCGTATTGTATTCGTCTGCCACTGTAAAAGCAACGCTCTCTCTGATATAATCTCCCTGTTCAGCCTGTGTAAAACCACAATGTTCACGTACGGAGGAGTACCCAAGTGGCTGAAGGGGACGGTTTGCTAAATCGTTAGTGGGGCGCAAGTTCCAGCGAGGGTTCGAATCCCTCCTCCTCCGCCAGTTAAATTGTTTCCCTTGGAGAGGTGCCCGAGCGGTCGAAGGGAACGGTCTTGAAAACCGTCGTGCCAGCAATGGTACCGTGGGTTCGAATCCCACCCTCTCCGCCAGAAAAGTCGTACAAAATAGTGCGGCTATTTTTATGCCTTTTGAGCAAATGTTGCCGCTCTAACCTCTGTTGCGCCTGCCTTAATTAGCACCTGGGCAGCCGTTTCAATGGTTGCTCCAGTAGTCAGGACATCGTCAACCAGCACTATAGATTTGCCCTCAACCTTTTGCGGCCACGGACAGTAATAGGCAGCCTGCAACTGCTTCAAGCGTTCCTGTCGATTGGCGCCAACTTGACGGGTTTTACCAAGTCGTCTTAACAGTGGCTGGTAGGGAAGACCGCGCGCTCGAGCGAACTCGCGGGCAATTAGTTGGGCCTGGTCGTAGCCGCGCTGGCGAACACGAGCAGTTGCCGTTGGTACATGAACAACCACACCCTCAGTGTCTTTTGGTAGACGTCGGCTCATAATAAGTGCCGCTATGTGGGCGGCCGCTTGAGTGCGTGAAAACTTGAGCCGGCCGATGACTTGCACCGATAAACCACTATAAGCGCTGGCGACATCTATGGCGACAAGGTTTTTAGAAGTTAAACAAGCCTTGCAAACCGCGCCCAGCGTTGTTTTTCGACAGACGTAACAGATGTCGGGCAGGGGAGAAATACAATTATACTGGCAAGACATGCAAACCAATGAGCCCTCGAGACCACAGCCCAGGCAGTCAAAGGGGGCAAATAACTGTAAGATTTGATCAACTTTCCACATATCAACAATGTTACAGGGCGACTATTAAAAGGTTCTTAACAGAGGCCAGTAAAACTGTTGTGATTATTGTGTTGTAAATATGTACCCCTAGACGTTGCCTGCTAACTATTGTCTAAGTTATACTGACAGGAAAGACAAAAATCTCGAAAAATCATTAATGTACGTACGTGGAGGGTAACACACGATGGCGCGACGAAACCGCGATGACGATTTATTGATGGAAGATGAGTTGACCGCCGCCTTCCTAGGTGATGATGACCTACCAACCAGCGACGCTCCGGCCGACGCTCCAGCAGCCACTGCTCAAGCACCGGCCAGCGATGAATGGGACGAAGACGAAGCTGTACCTGGTCAATTAGCTGTTGATGTCTACGAAACTACCGAGAAGTTAGTTGTTAAGGCACGAACGGCTGGTGTAAACAAGAATGAGCTTGATGTTAGCATTGCCGACAACACTCTTAGTATCCGCGGCACTTTGTCGGCTGGTAACGAAGAAGAAGTCGAAAACTACTTTGTTCAAGAATGCTACTGGGGCGAGTTCTCACGCAGCATTGCCTTGCCAGTACCAGTTAAAGAAGACGAGGTCGAAGCCCTCCTTAAGGACGGCGTTTTGACCATTAGCTTCCGCAAACTCAAGCAAGATACTGTTAAGAAGATCCAAGTCCTATAGTAAGTTTTATAGGCAATTAAAAAACCGCCCGAGAAGGCGGTTTTTTTGTAACTACTAGTCGGTTAGGTAGTAGCTGAAGATACTTTGGAAAGTACGAACTTGACGATGAACTGAGATAGTGCAACGACCACAAGACCGACAACCGCAAATAGGATTGTGTTCTTGGCTGACTGAACGTTACCGGAGTCACCACCAGAGATGATGTAGCGGAAACCACCAACAATAATCATAATAACCGCGGCAACACCGACAACTATCGAGAAGGTGTTAATAACGAATGTTATGGTGTTGTTAACAGTTCCTTGAGCTTCTTCGGCTGTAACGTCACAACTTCCATCTGATGAAGCGTTTAGGTTAGCACCGGAACAAAGACCTTGTTCTATCTCGTCGGCGGCATAAACTGCAGCTGGCACCATAAGTGGAGCAGCGAACAGGCTTAGTGAAACGAAAGCGACTATCGCAAGTTTGATTTTTTTGATCATGAATTCTTTTTACCTTTCTTATATAACTGTTTTGGTTATATCACATCTCTGTTGTGTTGAGCAAGTCCAAATAGCGCTAAAGCTTAGGATTTGTCAGCACAAAGTTAACTATTAATTGCGCCAGCATGGCCACCACCAGGCCAATGACAGAGTACAGAATGGTGTCACGGGCACTAGCAATCTTTGCCGGCTCACCACCGGCTGTTATGAATTTGAATCCAGCGATCATCAACATCACCACGGCTGCAAATCCAATAAGATAGCTAAGAATTCTTATAGCAGCCTGCAAAGCACTTTGGACAGTAGGTCCATTGGCCGGTGGGTCGCAGTTGTCTGAACCACCGGTCAGCCCAATTCCAGCACAAACCGAGTCTTTGGCGGACTCGGCCGACACAACAGCTGGACCGGCTACCATAACCAAACTCAGCGCTATGAGTGTTAGGGTTAGTAGTTTTTTCATATAAGATTTCCTTTTTAGTTTCTTTTTACACTTGTTTAACAACAAAACCAGCGATAATTTGCGCCATTACGACAATAACTATACCAATAACTGCAAAAATCAAACTGTTTTTGGCCTTACTTAAGGCAGCCGGTTCGCCTTGCGAGGTTATAAAGTTAAATCCGGCTACCATAATAACAATTACCGAAGCGACACCAACTAGAATACTTATAAGATCGATGGCTCTGCCAATTATACCTTTTGGTCCGGTAATGGGGTCATCGGTCTGGTTAACGCAAGCACTTGAGCTGCCTTCTGCCCCGGTCGCCTGGCAGGCCTGTTGGGTTAAATTCTCGGCATAAACCGGTGTTAAGGCGGTAAACACTAGGACCGACAAGACAATGGCAAGGATGCCTGCAAGATATTTGCGCATTACTTGGTTATCTCCGTAATAACAAATGCAACTATGGCATAAGAAAGCAGCGATATCACCAAACCAATTACGGCGTACATAATTGTGTCCTTGGCTTTGGCAACACGTTGCGGGTCACCCTGCGAGATAACATACTGAAATCCGCCGATGACAATCATCAACACCGATATTGCTCCGAGGGCAGCAAATACAACACCAACGATTACTGGAATCGCATCCTCGCTTTTAGTCCCGCCGGGTCCATTGGGCAACGGCGAAAGATCTATTTCGGTGGCAATTTGTCTGAGGTGTTGTAGCATGCTTTCTCCAGTTTACAATCGATTCCCAATAAATGACACTATCTGGGCGGCCAGCAAAACAATAACCAAACCTATGATTGAGCCAATTATTGTTTCCTTGGCTTGTTTTGTTCGGTCGGGCTCACCTTGGCTGGTCATATACAAAAAGCCGCCATACATTACATAAATAACTGCCGCGATACCACCGACTCTTAATAGAATATCGATAATACCTAGTAAGATCGCCCAGACATCGGATGGGTTTTGGACAAAATCGATGTCAACTTTGCAGACCGATAGTCCTTCTTTACTGACTGTTTCCATCTTGAGGTACTTGTACCAAACCGGTAGACCAAAGAATGTTTTGGATTTGTCGGCCGCACAATCAAGCGCCGCTTTTTCGGCTGCGATTCGTGTTAATAAACTTAGTAGCATTTAGAGACCTCCTGGTATGACCCATTGCAAGAACCCATACAAGAACATATAGGCCACTAAAGCAATGATAGCATTACGTATTCGGTTCTTGGCTTTGCCAATTCTTTGCGGATCACCAGCAGCCGTTGTGTATTGAATACCGGCAATAATAATTACAATTATTACAAGCAGCCCGATGCTACCAGACAGAATATTTATAGCCACATTAATATTTTCGATAATGCAGTTGTCGCTACTAGTAACTTCTTTACCGTTACACTGAGTGCTGTTAAATGTCGGGTCGGCTTCGATGTCTTGGGGACCCTCTGGTCCATTACCTGGTTTCCCATCTTTTGGCTTTACGACCGCTGCGCTAAAAGATGGCGGTTCTTCGCATTTGTATTTAACAGGAGTTGAGGGACCCAGTTCGGTCTCCCAAGTAAAGTAGCAGTCTTCTGGGGCCACAGTAAAATCAGGGAAAACCGTTACCAAATCTTGGCAGGGTTTGGTTGCCCAACCAGGTGTCGCATTTCCCGTTGTGCCTTGAGAGTTTTGCGCCTGCCCCTTGGTGTAACACCCCGGCGCAAGAGCATGAACTGTATTACCAAGTGAAAACAAAGAAAAGCTGAGCACAGCAAAAAACAATCCGGCTATCCCTACATTTCGGAATCTTTGAATCATGCCTTTTCCTTGCTACTTATTTTAATACTACCGATTCTTGCGTCACCAGACTGGTCGACTAACGATAGGGTAATTTTGGCGTCTGTTAACCCCTTTATTGTAGAACATTCATATACGGCGGTTCGATTTCCTTTTTCTAAATTACCCGTTTCCGCCGTCTTTTGGCAGCTATCTAGCTTGATATTGGCATAGACGATGGTGGTGCGCTCTAAAAATTCGCTTTTAGTATTGGTTTGTTTAACTTCATCAGATAGCTGATTATAAGCGGTGTCGGGGTCATCTTTACGCAATGCCTCAAAATATGCATCGGTGGCATCCCCAGAAACAGCGCTATCGGCTTGCTTAGTATCGGTGCTGGCAACATCAGTAACACCTTTGGCAGGTACAAATAACACCATAACCGCCAAGCCTACGATTGCCAAAATTAGTATCACGGCAATCCCAAAAACCAGTGGCGAGCGCTTAGCTCGTTTCGCATTATCTGGGCCAGGTTGGTTCAGAATAAAATTAAAATCGGGTCGGTTTTGTGTTTGTTGATCCATTTTCATAACAATTATATCCTAAACGTTGTTATTTTTATAGAGTTACCGTTGGGTCTTTACAGACTCCTATTTATGGAGCAGAATAACCGTTGATAGAATTTTGGGTTGTGAATAAACCACAAGCGACCTAGAATTAAATAGTCGTTATGCTTAAACAGTTTGCAAGAATAAAAAAGAATCGCCCGTATTTAAGGATTGCCTTTGCTACGAGTTTTCTATTTATATCTGTTATTGGTTTATTGTTGGGCCTGCTACCAGCCAGTGCTTTGGCGGAAAGCGCGCCACAACAGTACACCAGTCCTAAACAATTTGGCGGCGGTTACGGCTTCATATATATAAATGATGATAATATTCTCTTTGTCCAAAACGAGGACACGGCATTCGTAAAAGAATCGCGGATTATGTTCGCCAAAACGGCCGAAGATGACGGCCAGAATTTTGTTCAGTACTCAGGTACAGTAACGTTTACAGAAGGCGACCTAAGCCGATCATTTAACTTACAAGTTAAAAAAAGTGATTTAAAAAAATACTCTGGAACGAACGGTGTTTCTATACCTATCACGGGCATGTCTTACCGGATTGGTGGGGGCGATAAGACTAACGCCTCATCTGACAGCTTTAAGGACTTGGCCGGCACCTCACGGGGCTGGATATTTTCTGACACCACAGTGGCAAAGGAAGAACAGAAAGTACTAGACGAGGCGGCCGCCAAAGAGAAAGCAGAAGAAGGTAAGGATGCGACCGAGGGTTTAGAGTGTGAAACAACAGCTAACCCGCTGACGTGGATAATGTGTCCTTTAATCGCCACCGCCAACCAAGCCGTAGTCCTGCTGGACAAAGCGATTAGTAATGAGATGACAATAGATACCGACAAATTCCTAGGCGACAACAATAGCGGAAACGGCTTTTTTTCAGCCTGGAGTAGTTTTAGGTTTATAGCCCTAACACTCTTAGTTGTCATAGCCTTGATAATGATATTTTCGGAGGCACTTTCGATTGACGCGTTTGATGCTTATACAATTAGGAAAGTTTTACCACGCCTGATCATAGCCATAATATTCGTCACTTTGTCTTGGTCAGTCTGCAAGTTTGCTATTGAAGTATCTAACGATCTTGGCCAGGGCGTTGGTGCCCTAATTACCGCGCCTTTTAGTGGCATAGACGCAGCTAAAGTCGATAGCGGCACAAGTACGCTGGCAGTGGCTGGCTTTGCGGTTGGCGCTGGCTCACTGGGGCTCCTTGGTTTACTGTCGTTTGGACTAACGGCACTTCTGGCGGTATTTGTCGCCTTCTTTGTACTGGTTATACGAAAGATGTTGATACTTCTTTTAGTAATCTTGGCGCCAATTGCGATTGTGGCTTCGGTACTTCCAAATACCCAGCGTTTCTGGAAGATGTGGTGGGACTTTTTCTTAAAAGCCTTGTTGGCATTCCCAATTATCATGGCCTTTATTGCTACCGGCCGAGTCTTTTCTAGGGTAGTGTCAAGCGTACCCGATGCCGGCCTACTGGAACAGTTCATAGCCTTTGCCGCCTACTTCTTACCGTACTTTATGATACCAACGGCCTTCAAACTAGCTGGTGGAGCCGTTGGAGCCGTGAGCGGCATGGTTAATGACCGCACCAAGGGACTGTCGGCCGGTATTGGCAAATTCCGTCAGAACTCGGGCGCCCGCCACCGCGAACACCAAGGCCGCCGGGTTGTTGCCAACCGGGCCAAGTGGGGAAGCCAATTGCAAGACGCCAGTTCCGACGCCAACCGTAGCGCTCTATCACGCATGGCCCTAAAAGGTGCTTCCAAGGGGATTAGTGGCTATAACATTCAAGCTCAAGCCTCGGCCCGCCAGGCATCAGTTGCCAAGGAAATAAAGGACCAAATAAACACCGGTCGCGACGAAGAAATCCGTGGTTTGACTGTCAATAAGTTGGCTGCACAGCGCGCTGGGGCTTTAACTAAAGATGCCGACGGCCATATGTCTAACGACTTGATGCGTATAAATGGCAAGTCGGGGGCTCGAGAATATAAGACCTTGGGTGGCGCTTGGGTAAGCGAAGGGGCGGTTGACGCCGGTAGAGGACGTTGGAAGAATGACGTCTATGCTCAACAGGCCGCTCTGTCTTACGAAATGAGTAAGGCTTCCAAAGACGAAGAAGTCCAGGGCATTGCCGATCGCTACCAAACACTGGCCACCGGGGCTGGCGGCTGGGGTATGAGTGATGGCCAGGCCGCTGGGTCCTTAAAGGGGGCTGGCTTTGAAAACCAAGCTAAACACCTCGAGTTCAAGCACATGAAACTTGATGGTAGTATGGATAACAAGTCATTCGTTGATGATCTTTACGAAAACCGGGCCAGCTATGCCGCATCACAATTCAACGCCCATACAATTAAGCGTATTGGCCAAGCCTACGATGACTCCAGCAAAGTTGACGCCACCACTGGCAAAGTTAAAGATTCAGAAACTCAAGGGAAGGCGACCGCAGTTGCCGAGAACTGGGTGTCGCGATACGGTGGTGGCGCTGGTCAACCACAGCTTGATGCTGATGGTGCCGTTATTGGCACGACCCCTCCTCCAGGTGTCGCCCCAGGAACTGCTCAAAGTGTAGTCCAAACCAACGCCCCAGGTTCGGCGCATGTCGCCGAGGAAGTCAGAAAGCTGGCCGAGAAAACTGGTGTCTATCAGAATTTGCCTGCTTCTACCGACACAAGATCCACCGGCCCAGAGTACTATGGGCCGCGGCTTAAATAGGTCGCTTGGCTTGAGAGCTCTTTACTAATGACGCATAACTATCTACTATTTAGGTAATGGCTACTTACAGAGTTTTACAGGATATTGAAGCCGAGGATAAGCTGATCGGGCCATTGAGTTTGCGTCAGTTTATTTATGCCATTATTGTGGCTGTGCTGGGTTATATTAGCTTTCGTTTATTTACTGTTCAGCCATTCTTGATTATCCCCTTACTATTCCCGATGCTTTTGTTTGGGATACTGGCCGCTCCATTTGGCCACGATCAAAGTTCCGAGATTTGGCTACTAGCCAAGATTAGATTCTTCCTGAAACCACGCACCCGAATTTGGGATCAGACTGGGATACGCGAACTTGTAACCGTTACAGCACCCAAAAAAATTGAGCAAATCCGCACCGACAACCTGGACGAAACCCAGGTTAGGAGCCGCCTGCAAGCCCTTGCCCAGACCATTGATACGCGGGGCTGGGTAATTAAGGGTGTTGATGTAAACCTGTACAGCAACCCGACTTACATTGACCAAGCGTCCGACCGCTTAATAACACCCGGCAGCATGCAAGGTATGCCGGTGGCGGATGTCAGCGTAAATTCTAATGACGATATTCTTGATACACGCAATAACCCGGTGGCTGCTCAAATGGCTCAATTGGTTCAGGCTAACGACGATGCACACCGCAATGCCGTTCTGGACCACATGCAAAAGATTAGAACCATGCAAGACCAGACCGCGGCCGCACCAGCGTTGCCTGTGGCACAAGTTCAAGCGCCAGCAGCCATGCCGGCTGCTACTCTGGCGACTAGTCCACAACAAGTGCCCCCAACCCCTATGAAGCCAGCCCCCAACCCTGCTATACTAGAGCTTGCACACAATGATGATTTATCGGTTGCGACGATTGCTCGCCAAGCTAACAAAGCGGAGCTTTCGGATAATGACGAAGTAGTCATTTCACTCCGATAATTTCAATCCAGGGGGCGGGCTAAATATATGGATCCATCACTACAGAATAATCAACCAAGTATGACACCGGGCTTAAATCCTGGCATACCACCATACCAACAACCGGCTGGCATGCCCCAGGTCGGTACCATGCCACCCAGAGCGCCTGGCTACCAAGCGCCAACCAACCCGTTAGGACCACCTCTAGCCGTCGCCAAGAGTAACCCAAACAGCACCCAGAACACCTTGCAGATTGCCGAAATTCGTGACGGCATCGTAATTATGAATGACGGTTCATTCCGTTCGGTTATTATGCTCAAGTCAATTAACTTTGATCTAATGAGCCTTAACGAACAAGAAGCCGTTGAGTCAGGCTATCAGGCCTTCCTAAACTCACTCTACTTTCCAATTCAGATATTTATCAGGTCGCAAAAGGTCGACCTGGAACCGTACATTGCTCGGCTTGATAAAATCCGCACCGAACACGACAACATGCTTTTAGCCATGCTGATGGAAGATTACGTTACATTTATATCCAATCTGTCGGTTCAGACTAATATTATGGATAAAAAATTTTACGTAGTAATCCCATACTTCCCAGTAGCTGATGTCCAAAAAGCCATAACGAACAGTAAAAACTTTTTCACTGGTCTGGGTGATCTGTTCAGCAAAAAAGAGAAGCATGTAACAATTAACGAATCGGTACTTGAGCAAGCCAAAACCGAGCTCAGAAACCGCGTCCAGGCCACCTTGGCCGGACTGATGCAATGTAGCGTGCAAGGCCTACCACTTGATACCCAAGAACTAATCGAACTCTACTACGACACCTACAACCCAGACACCGCTACCAGGCAGCAACTCAAGAACTTTGACGACCTCCAAGCGCCGGTTGTAACCAAAGGGCAGGGGCAAGCACCGCAACCACATTTAGAAAGGGATTTGCAGTAATGGCTTTTGGAAAGAAAAAAGACGTCGCTCCGGCCGACCCGGTTATCCAGGCTCAGACCCAGCAAATTCGTGAACAACAGGAGGTCGAAGTCGCCTTTCGCAAGGGTATTACCGCTCTGCGCGACTTTATTGCGCCCAGTTCATTAGAATTCAAGCCAAACTTCTTTAGCCTGGGGACTCGCTTTGCACGTACCTACTACGTTTTTGGCTATCCACGCCAACTCTATACTGGCTGGCTAAGCAGTATGGTGAATCTTGACGAAGTCATCGACCTGTCGATGTATATCTACCCGGTGGAAAGCCAAGTAGTTCTAGAAAACCTGCGCAAGAAGGTCAGTCAACTTGAGGCTGGTATTCAGATCGACTCCGAAAAGGGTCGGGTGCGTGACCCTGGTAAACAAGCCGCCATTATTGATGCCGAGGATATGCGTGATAAGTTGCAGGTTGGCGAAGAGCGCTTCTTCCGTTTTGGTTTATATTTTACAATCTACGCCAACAGTACTGATGAGCTAGAATTCGTGTCACACAAAGTGGAGTCGATCCTGGGGCAACAGCTTGTTTACTCTAAGCCAGCATCATCACAGCAGGAACACGGCCTAAATAGTACGGTGCCGCAGTTTACCGACCAGCTACAGATTAGACGCAATATGAGCACCGGCGCTCTAAGTACTAGCTTTCCGTTCACGTCAGCCGACCTGAGCCAGGATAATGGCATTTTGTACGGGATTAACATGCATAACTCTGGTTTAGTTATTTTTGACCGCTTTAGCCTAGAAAATGGCAACGCCGTGGTCTTTGCTAAGTCCGGTGCCGGTAAGTCGTTTACCGTAAAGCTTGAGGCCTTGCGCAGCATGATGTTTGGCACCGAAGTATTTATCATCGACCCCGAGAATGAATACCAGCGTATGTGCGAAGCCGTTGGCGGTGCCTATGTTCGACTTAGTCTCAACTCGTCGACACGCATTAATCCATTCGACCTACCTCGGGTGGTTGATACCGAAGAAGCCGATAACGCCTTGCGTAGCAACTTAATTACCTTGCATGGCTTACTACGACTAATGATGGGTGGCGCCCAGGCGCAAATTCAATCGGTTGGTAATTCAATGATGGCTCCAGCCTTAAGCCCGGTCGAAGAAGCCGACCTTGACGCTGCCCTCATCGAAACATACGCCAAAGCCGGGATCACCAACGATCCTTTAACCCATAATGCCACCGCCCCCACGATTAACGATCTCTACGACACCTTATTGCATATGGGTGGAACTGGTCCGCAACTTGCGCAACGCCTGCGCAAATATACTAGTGGTACTTTTGCCGGAATCTTTTCGCAACAGTCTAACATTGATATTAACAACCCGTTGGTGGTATTCAACGTTCGCGATCTTGAAGACGAGCTAAGACCGGTGGCCATGTATATTGTCTTGAACTATATTTGGAATAAGACTAAGGCCGACCAAAAGAAACGAATTTTAGTAGTGGACGAAGCCTGGCAACTTATGAAGTATGAAGACTCGGCCAACTTCTTATTTAGCTTAGCCAAACGCGCCCGCAAATATAACCTAGGTATCACAACTATTACGCAGGATGTCGAAGACTTTATGGGCTCACGTATGGGCCGAGCAATTGTTGCCAATGCCTCAATGCAGATCCTGCTCAAGCAATCGTCTTCGGCGGTTGATGTGCTAACAGACGTATTCAAGCTTACCACCGAAGAACGGAAACGCTTAAGCCAGTTCCCAGTCGGCCAGGGTTTGTTCTTTGCTGGTCAAAACCATGTACACATCCAGATTGTCGCCAGCCCTACCGAAACCGGCTTAATTACTACCAACCCCGAACAGGTTCAGGCTATCGCAAACCCCACTCAAGGTGATTTTTCACAACCAGCGGGCACAATTGACCTATCCAACCGCTTATACCCAGGAGTATAATTAAACACAAACTATGGCTGTTTACGACGATCAAGACACCGGCTCGCCAGACACTCTTAAGCGTAGGCCGATATCGGACGCTGATGGCCAGACCCCTAAAGAGATGGAGGTTCAGGCCGCTAGAAGCCCTTACGAAAACAAGAAAACGGCAGCGATCGATGCCCAGCAACTAAAAGCCAATGAGCAAAAGGGCACCCAAGAGCCAGCTAACGAGGGCCCTAGTTTGTTTACGGGTGGCCCGGGCGGTGGCAGTAAGGCCTTTTCGGGTAAAGTTAGTTTTTTGCGAAATAAGAAAGTTCTAGCGGCCGGCGCTGGTGGCGGCGGAGTATTTATTATTGCAATTGTTGTGCTGGTCTTCTTGGCCAGTCTAAAACCGGTTCACTTTGGTCAAGCTCTAAGTACGGCTGGCTTTGCTCGTCTCCAGGTAGTATTACGTCAGCGCGCCTCACAGAACCTGTTTGACGCAGCTGTTGTACAGGGCGAGGGTTCGGCCGTACTAGAAAAGCGAACATTAACTGAGCGCCTGCGCCGCATTAACCCCGAAAAACAGCTAAAGGCCCTGGGCACAGAAAATAAGCTTAAACTTGATATGGACAAAGGTAAAACTTGGACGGGTCGCGGTGTTAATGAGTTTAAAGGGGTAACCATCGATGGTGAAACCATATCCCTAGATGAAATTGCTAAGCGTAACGGCTTCGAAAGTTGGGCTGATGCTAATTCATTAAAGAATAAGCTTAAGGTTCGGGAAAGAATGACGATTAAGTCCGAGTTTGTTGGTGAAGTTAAGTATGGGGTGGAAAATACCCTGAGGATTGATAAGCGTTACGTCCGTAGCAGCGTCTATGATGGTATCCGCCAGACTTCGGGCATTAAGATGACTCGCTGGGCACAACGCGGCCGCGAGTTTCTTGGGAAGACCCCCAAAGAAGCCTATGCCGAAAACCGCAAACAATCGTTTAATAATACGGCGCCCGATTCGGTTGGCGCTACCGACCCTACTACCGAAGATACAATTAAGAAATCGCGCGAAAACATCGTTAAGTCGATTGATGAGGGGGCAACCGGTGATATTGTGACTCAATCGGTCAATAAGGCGGCTGGCGATGCCCAGCTCGCAAAGGCGACCTCAACCGTATCTACAGTTGTTCTTGCTTCAACCCTGGCCTGCATGGTTAATCAAGCAGCCACAAAACTTGATGAGGCAACCGAAATAAACCAGGAGAACTCGCAGCGACTGGCCCACGAAGCCATGACTGGGGGAGACCAGATAAAAAGAGGTGAGTCGACCGCGGAGGTGGTTGCAGCCGATGGCCGGCGCTGGGATGGAGCCGACGCCTCACCCGAATATCAACGCCAAATGAATGGACGCACCGACTATCCTGAGCCCGACGACTACAACGTACCCTCGGTGTCGCCAAGTATAGACCCCACAGTAGTTGATATTGTAAATCTTGTCACCAGTCCTTCGAGCCTGGTACCGGGGGCTGGGGCAACTCCTTTAGGTGACGAAATTGATAAAAAATTCTGTGGCTTTATGTTGCACCCAGCCGGTCAGGTAGCTATTGCTGGTACTGAAATTATTGGTCAGGCCGTGTTGGCGGTAGCCAGTGGTGGTTCGACGGCTGTCGCTGGTGAAGCCGCCGAACAAACAGCAATTAGAACCTTTGGCACAAAGGTGTTGCAAGGTTTTGGCCAAGCTGCTCGTGGAATAGTCAGTAAAGAGGGGGCCGTCCAGATAGCCGGTTTTACAATTGTTCAACTCGCCCTCGATTATTCGGTTCAGTTACTCGGCGGCATCTCTTATTCTGGGACCGAGGAGGGTGCCAACCTCTATTCTAAATCTACTGTTGGAGCCGATTCACTTGAGAAAGAAAACATGCGGCAGGGTTTCCGGGCTCGCCCGTTAACCGAACAAGAGATTCAGGAAACCGACGAAGATGCCCAGTTGGCACTTTTAGAGCAGAATCAAAGTCGCCCTTGGTCAGAACGTTACTTTGCCACCAGCAACCCATACTCGCTAGTTTCCATGGCTGCTGGCAGCACACCGGCTAGTGTGAATAGTGCCAGCCAGAAAGTCGGCTCTTGGTTCGGTTCGGTTGGTAGCATACTAAACCCCTCGCGCTTGCTTGGTTCGCCTAAACTGGCGCAGGCGGCTACCCCCGTAGACCATCACGGCGTTCCACAATGGGGCTTTTCACGCGCAGAACTTAATAAGCTTAATACCGACTCAAGCTACTCGCTAGAAGAAAATGAGGCCTGGATAATTGCTCAGGGTGGTATAGAAAAGGTTCAAAAAGAACTGGACGATGCCCTTGGTAACGCCGTCGAGTCCTGTTTTACCCCCAAAAAGGTAACCGAGGTGCCGGGTGGCTGCACGGCCGAAAAACTATCGACCGAAAAGGCTTTCCGATACCGCATCTACAAAGGCCTCGATCCGTATGTAGTGACCATGCTCGAGGAGGATCTGACACCAAAAGCTGGGCCAGCTGATGCCAGCGCGGCTTCGGCGGGCACCATAACCACCGAGATCATTGCTGGCGACACCTCTAGCCAAACCTGCCCGGTAGGTGAAGACGCCGGGGTTGGCGATGGCTACGAAAACGGCAAGTTGTTCAAGATTAGGTTGTGTAAAGTTCAGGGTTCGGTGGTTAACTCGCAGTACGCCAATAACTTTAATAACATGCTCAACGCTGCTAAGGCCGCTGGCGTTGAACTGGGCGGTGGTGGTGGTTTCCGAACTATGGATCAGCAGGTTTCCACGCGTATAGCCAACCACTGCCCGGACATCTATAACTCGCCAGCAAAAAGTTGTAGCCCACAAACCGCTCGACCCGGCTACTCAAATCACCAAATGGGTTTTGCCAACGACTTTCTTTGTGGCAAAACAATAATCTCGAGTCGGAGCAGCCCATGCTTTAAGTGGATGGCTGCCAACGCTGCTGGTTTTGGTTATATAAACCTCCCCGCTGAGCCATGGCACTGGTCGAGGGACGGTAAGTAGTTATGCGTATTATCAAGCACTCGTTAAAATTGTTGGCTTCGGTGCTGGTAATTTGCGCTTTAGTAACAGCGCAGGCTTCCGCCTATTCCGAGTCAACCATACAATCCTTCATTACCGGAACCCCGTATTATGACGCGGCAGCCGCAGCGGCTTGCCAAGGCGTTAAAACAGCCACGGCTGGTGGGCCATTAAAAAGTGGTTCAAAAGTCTACATACTCGGCGACTCAATTACAGTTCGTTCTGTCTCGGCCTACGAACAGCAACTCACAGCCAAAGGCATAAACAGTACAATTAGCGCCGTATCAGGTCGAGCCTGGACAAAGGCTGGCAACCCAGCCCAAGGCACCCATGGCACAGAAGGTACCGGTAAAGAAGCGGCGGCGGCCGATAAAGCCGCCATTAATGCGGCTGATGGCATCATAATCGCCCTTGGCACAAATGGAACAGAAGCCAATAACCCAATTGATGAAATTATCAACACAATTCGCCAAGACGACTACAATAAATCGGCGCCGATCTGGTGGGTGAATGTTGCCAACGGGCCACCCGGCAATAAGCAAGTACCAGAATTTAACACCAAGCTGTCGGCCGCCGAAACTGCAAATAAGATCAAGGTAATCCCGTGGGCAAAAACAGTTGACCCAGATGGTGACGGTACCAATAACCCACTCAAAATTCTGGAAGATGCCACCCACCCATCGATACCGGCCGGTGTAAACCAACTTGTTACCCAGGTGGTTGGTGCTGTTTCGGATAACTCGACCGGCTCGACAGCCGTAAATGCTAACGCGGCGACTGTTGCCACGGCGGGCGGTGATTGTGCCTGCAAAGCCAATGCCAATAGCGAGCTGGTTGGCTCGGAAAACGCCGAAAAGGCCTTCCATTACATGGTTAGTGCCGGTTATACACCTGAACAGGCGGCCGGTTTTGTTGGTAACTTTGTTCGTGAATCTGGTGTTGAACCCCAGATCGAACAGGGTAGAACGGCTCAAAACTCCCGACCTATCGCTGAATTTCTTGCCAGTAACGAAACCCATGGACCGGACGGAACGGGCAAGGGTTACGGGTTGGTAGCCTGGACTGGAGGAAGACAACTTGATGAGATGGCCGCCTGGGTAACAGCTAATGGGGGTGATCCCGGTAGTCTGCAAGGGCAGCTAAGCTACCTCGTATACCAGCTTAGCGTGGGTGGCCCAAGGCAGGCTATTGGTGATGCTATGCGAGCCACCAAAACCGCCGAAGAGGCTACCATCCTTTTCAATAAAAGGTATGAGATTTCTGGGGACTCACAGAACCCGGGCAGTAAAGGTTGGAATTTGCGAAACCAATATGCCAACGACGCTCTCGCAAAATATGGTGGAAGCACCGGTTCTACGGGTGGCACCACCGCCGCTTGCGCACCGAGTGGAACCGCTCCGGGCGAATTTGCTCTGCCTTTAGACCGCAAGTGGTATGACGAACACAAGCAGTGGTTCACCAAACCCCATCATGACTACCCAGCTTCGGACATCCCAGTACCAACTGGTACGCCAGTTTACTCGATGTCGGGCGGCAAAATAACCAGTGCTCCTAACGGCGGGAAGTGCGGGCTTGGAGTTTCCATCGATGCCGGAAACGGAATTAGTTTTGTTTACTGCCACGGCTCAGATGGTGGCTCGGTTCCTGGCGCCAGCGTCGGCGATGTCGTCAAGCCCGGCCAGCTAATTATGCACTCCGCCAGCACCGGCAACTCATCTGGTCCACACTTGCATGTGGGTATTAAAGTTAATGGTACGGGCCATTGTCCTCAAACATTTTTCGTAGGCATTGTCGAAGGCAATATCCCTGATATTAACGCGCTGCCAACCTCTGGCTGCACAAACTAAGGAGAGTTTTATGAATAACGACATCCCCTCTAAGTCCAAAGCAAAACTCTACATTTCATTAGTGGCTATAGTGTTTGCTATAGCCAGTGTTTTTTGGCTGATCTGGAATTACTCGTTCATAGAAGTTTCGGTCGAAGGCGCCAGCGGAAACACTAGCATTAAACTTACAAATCAAAGCAATGATAGCTCTAGCACCGTAAGCAGCTCGACAAATAAAGTAAAAAAGCTCCTCAGAAAAGGGGACTACCAAATAACAGCCACCCAAACTGGTAAGAGCGGCCTAAGCATTACCCAGTCGCCTGGCTTTTTGCGCACAAGCAAAACTTCAATCCGTCTAGAGGGTGAAAATTCCCGGCAATTCGTGGGGAACAACCCCAGCCCTTGCATGTATTTTACTGGTGTAGTGTTGGCTTCTTACGAGTGCTCAGACATAGCCGGTCTAACCTTGCACCAACCAGCTACAGCGCAAACGCCAACTGTTAACCTGTCAATTGAGGAGTTCGGCTATCAGTATCCGCAAGGTATGGTGCGCACCAAGGAAGGGGTTATCATCCTAACCCGCCTCGAGGCAGGCGAAGACGACCCTCAAAAGTCTATTGCCGTGTTCTTACTAGACGATAACCTGCAAACATCTAAAGAGGCATTGATCCTAGATTTGGATGCCTCAAAAACTTATAGTATAAAAAATTACAAAGATGGGTTTATTGTGCACAGCACAACCTCTAACGACGGCCAGTACTTTTCAAGTATTGAAGCAAAGCCTCAGCTAGTCACGTTTGGTAAGCCGGCCGATTCCAAGCTTAAGCCAGCAGCGTGGGCGACCAGTGGTGCGCAAACAGCCTTAGCTTTTTCTAACAACACCGAAGGTGAAAAGGCCGATCTAGACAACGACAATCCTGGAAAAGTTAAGACAGAGATAGTAGTAAATAAAAATGGCGCCGACAGCCGTTTTTACATAGAGGTAAACCCAACATCGATACTCTTCTGTGGAGATAACAAGCTGTGCCTACTTAACGAGAAGCAGGTTGATGTTTACGATTTAACAACCGACAAGCCTAGTTTTATGTATCGCGTCACGGGGGTAGAAGAAATATTCCAAAGTGATAAAAACATCCTATTGGTAAAAAATGATGGTGTTTGGTTGTTCAACCCAGATTCGGCCAGCGGCCACATAAGTTATAGTTTTGGCAATAACTACACCTATTGCGGCGCGCAAGAGTCTCAAAATGGCTTCAGCGTCTGTTTGATAGATAACAAGCAGAAAAAGGTTGCCCTTTTCGTCAACGCCAAACTGCCTAACAACGACAGTATTGACCGAAAAGTCGCCGACTTGCAATCGATGCCCGAAGTATTAAACGTCTCTGCCTATAAAAACTTCATATACATATCACCTAATGCCGGTACAATCACAACCCAACAAGGTGACGGCTATGGGCCTGACGAGGCCAAACTGGCAAACTCTAGGGCGGCTATCGCAAAAAAGATACAAGAGCTTGGCTTAGACCCAGCCGTTTACATCATTATCTTAACTCTTTAATTTAGCCTAGCTTTATTAGATTTGTTTTACGGGTTGGCTGTCTTTTAGCAACATCAGCATCAGTCGTAGTAATAAACGTCTGGTGGGTGGTAATGAAAGTGGTGAGAGATTTGCGGCGCAGGCCATCAAGCTCACTAAAGACGTCATCTAGCAACAAAATCGGTTTGGCCGACCTGATGCTTTCTATCATGTTTAGCTCAATGGTTTTTAGGGCTAAAAGGGTGGTCCGGGCTTCGCCGCGTGAGGCGCTAATTGCCAAGGGCCGAGTATTAATACTAAAGACTATGTCTTCACGGTGGGGACCAGCGCCGGTGTAGCCTCTTAAGCTATCGAGTTCTAGGTCTTTTTCGAGCCGTTTAAGCATATAAGAAGCGTAGGCTTCTGGCTCTACTGCATTACTGTAGGTAACCCTAAGCTCATTGGAAGACCCGGCCAGGTTGCTATAGGTTTGGCTAAGCTGTTGGTTAATTTGGTTAATCAGTTTATGGCGGGCGGCAACTAACTGGGCGCCGAGTTCACTAAGTCGGATGTCCCACACAAACAGTTGGTTTTTCATCGCTTGCCCGTGGTTCTTTAATAAACGGTTTCGTTGCAGCAAGGCGCGCTTGTATTTATTTACCGTGGTTGTGTGCTCTGGGTCAGTTTGTTCTATTAAGCCGTCCAGGAAGGCTCTGCGTAGTTCTGGAGAGCCACTTAACATGAGCAGGTGGTTCGGTTCAAACACCACAACCGGTATGGTTGTTTTGTGGCTCAGCCGGGAATATATTTTACCTTCGATATCAAAAGATTTTTTACTGGTCTGATCTTCTTTAACTATCTTTATCACCCGTGGTTTACTGTTGAAAACAGAGTCTAGGCGCGACCAGTCTTTACCGTTCTGAACAAGCTCGGTGTCTTTGGCGCGATAAGATTTTCCTTGGGCGCAAAACAAAATAGCTTCCAGTATGTTGGTTTTTCCACTGGCATTGGGGCCAGCAATAACGTTTACACCTTCTTTAAAATCAAACGTGCTGTCTTGATAAGAGCGAAACTGTTGTAGGCGAAGGTTGGTGATCATATCACTCTTATTGTAGACGCTTAGCTCTTAAGTGGCATGATGATGTGAATATAGTCTTTGCTTTTAGTCGCTTTAATTACACAGGCTTCGAGTTTACCATTAAAACAAAAGTCCACTTCGTCACCGTCGATTACACCAAGTGCGTCTAAAAGGTACCTAGAATTAAGAGTGATCTCGCCGTCTCCCTTAATCTGGGCTTCGGCTTGGGCGGTATTTTCGCCAAGTTGTGAGGCGACTGAGTGAATACTGATTTGTTGTTTAGTTTCATCGACTTTTAGTGTCACGCTACCGGCGCTTTCGCGGGCAAACAAACTAGAAACTTTAGTAATACTACTAAGCTCAGACTTTTTAATCGTGGCAGTGGTAACAAAGCTAGCCGGTATAAGACGTTTGTAATCTGGATAATTACCCTCAATTAGTCGCGCCACTAGCTCGACATCATTTACTTTAAATAATACTTGCTGATCGTCGTGGACCACACTAACAACCTCTTCGCCGTCACCAAGTACGCGCAACAGGTCTTGCATAGCTGTTGCCGGGACGAGTAGCTTAACAGGGTTGTCGAGCTTGGTTAGTTTTTTCTCGGCTAATCGATAGCTGTCGGTGGCAGCCAAATATAGGTTATTGCTTTCTGTGTATAGATATATACCAGTTAGAACTGGTCTAGTCTCGTCACCTGAAGCCGCCAAAACAACTTGTTGCAAACCTTTTTTAAAAACTGGGGTGGGGATCGACCATTCGGCACCATCAGTAATAGCCGGCATTACTGGGTAGTCTTCGGCGCTTATTCCGTTAATTGTCGATTGGTATTGGCCGGCACTCACTTTAAGTTTATGTTCATCTAATTCAAGTGTGATTGTACCGTTTGGTAGACTGCCAACGAAGTCTTGCATAAGGCGAGCTGGAACAGTAATTGAGCCTTCTTTTTGAACCTTGGCACCAACATAGTGGGTGATGGCAATGTCTAGGTTTGTGGCAGCGATGCTTAAACGATTATTTACGGTTTTTAGTAGCACGTTGGAAAGGATGGGTAGGGTAGTGCGGCTATTGGCAATGCGGGCAACATTGGCTAAGGCTTTGTTTAGATTTTCTTGGGTAACTTGTAGCTTCATAACAATTACTATTACTCCTTATATATATGTAGTTATCGTTATAGTAGGGGGTGTGTAAAATGGGTAAAAGGTTAATTTAACAGATGTAATAATGGTTCTAGTGGTGTGTAAAAACTGAGTACAAAATTTGGACAACCGCTGGTATAAAGACGGGCTTATACCCACAAATAATTTCTGTTTAAGTAGGGCAGGGGATAAGCCAAAAGATACCCGCAAGTAAACCATAGTTTGTCCACAAGCCTTAAACATACAAACGCTCCTTAATTTGGGCAATAGCTTCGCGAATATCGGTATCAAAAGCCATTTCTTTGTTGATTTTTTCAACAGAATGTATGGCGGTGGTGTGGTCTTTACGGCCTAGTTCCTGGGCGATCTTTGGAAAGCTCATATGAAGCTCGCTGCGCAATATATACATGGCTACCTGTCGCGGCACCACAATGTCTTTGTCGCGCTTGGGGCCAATAATATCGTCAATTGATACATGGAAGTGTTTGGCAGTACGCTCAACCACTTGTTTTGGGGTAACGTGTTTGGGGCGACTCTTGCGGCCGCCCAACAAACCGGTAGCAACAATTAGGTCTGGCTCCAAGCCACGCATTTCGCAGAATGCTAATAGCTGGTTTAAGGCGCCTTCTAGTTCCCTGATATTGGTCTGGTATAGGTTCGACAAGAACTCAACCAAATCTGGTTCAAGGTTTAGGTTATGAGCCGAGGCTTTGATTTGGACAATAGCACAACGGGTTTCAAAGTCTGGGTTTTGCATGTCGATCGACATCCCCCAGGTAAAACGCGATTTTAGGCGGTCTTCTAGGGTTGGAATATCGCGCGGCGGTTTGTCACTGCTAATAATAATCTGTTTATTGGCTTGATGGAGAGCATTAAAGGTATGGAAAAACTCTTCCTGGATTTTTTCCTTCCCGGCCAAAAACTGCACATCGTCAACAATTAAAACATCGACATTGCGGTAGTGATTAGCGAAGTCGGTGTTCTTTTTGTAGCGCAGAGCATCAACAAACTCTTGAACGAATTGCTCAGTTGAGGCATAAACAACGCGAGCATCCTTTTTATTGGTGATAACAGCGTTACCAACGGCTTGAATAAGATGAGTTTTGCCAATACCGGCGCCACCATATAAAAAGAGCGGGTTATATTTTGTGCCTGGGTTTTGAGCGATGGCTTGGCAGGCAGCGTAAGCTAGCTCATTACCAGAGCCGACTACAAAGTTATCAAAAGTATAGCGCTCGTTTAGCCCCTGGCGATAAGAGTGGCTCAAGGTGTTGCCGCTGCTGCGATAAGCCGGTGTTTGTTTTGGGGCCGGCGTGTTCTCTTTTTGTACAACTACGGTGTCGTCTTCGTTAGATCTTTTAACACCAAGGCTGGAATTTATTTTGAACTCAAGTGTCTTAGCTTTAACGCCATTCTTGGCTAGGATTTCTTTTAGAAGTGGCGTGTAGCGTTTTTCCATCTGTTGCTTAGCAAAGACGTTAACCACGCCAATTACCAAAACTTCGTCAGTCATTTTAAGTATGCGAGTCGGTTTAAACCAGGTTATGTAGCTGCCATGAGGAACACTGAGCTCTATTTCGCCCAGAACCGCCTGCCAAACATCAGCTTCTTTTACCAACACTTTATCTCCTTTTACCCGCTGCCATCCCTCGCTAGTAGCCTTACTATACACATAATATTTGGGGTTTTCCACAGCTTTTTATAAACCAAATTGCCGGACAGTCCAAAATAGGCTTTTAGGGGTAAATTTGTACACAGCCACTCACCACCCCTAGAGAATGTGTGGAAAAAGTTTGTCCATCTGGGGAAAACTTGCTAGAATTGACGGGGTAAACATTGTTAATTTTACGAACGTACGGACCTTGACTGGGTCGTTCGTCGTATAGAGGTGTGCTCTGGTATACTTTAGGAGCACATACAGAAAGAAGATTATGCCAAAACGAACTTATCAACCCAAAAAACGTCATCGCGCCCGTGAGCACGGTTTCTTTAAGCGCATGGCCAACAAAACCGGCCGCGCCGTTTTAAAGCGCCGCCGAATCAAAGGCCGACATCGTTTAACGCATTAGACCAATAGGAGAACCAAGTGATAGGACGCGCCAACCGTTTTCATGGGTACGGCAGTCTGCGCTATGTCTATCGACATGGCAAGACGGTTCGTGGTCCGTTAATGGGTTTGCGCTATTGTCCCAATAGCAAGCGCGAAGATTATCGCTTGGCCGTGGTGGTTAGCAAGAAGGTTCATAAGTCAGCCGTTCAGCGGAACCGCATGCGCCGCCGTATCTACGAGGTATTTCGAGAGCATTTAGTGCATAGCCAACCGTTTGACCTGGTGTTAACAGTTTTTAGCCCCCAGGCGGCTGAAGTACCTATCAACGAGCTACGTGACCAAGTCCAGAGCCTGCTTGATCAAGCCGAACTTATGCAAACCAAAACCGGCTAGACAGGGCTCGTGTTATGATAGAACCAAAGGAGATTTATGTTTAATACACTTATTGTGCAGCCACTATTTAACCTGTTGGCGCTAATTTACGCACTACTGCCTGGTCACGATTTTGGTATGGCGATCATTATATTCACGATCGTGATTCGTTTGTTGTTGTGGCCACTTATTAAAAAGCAACTGCACCACACCAAAAAATTGCGTGAACTCCAGCCCGAACTAAAAAAGATTAAGGCCGCCACTAAGGGTGACCGTGCCAAAGAATCGGCTCTAACCATGGAGCTATATAAGGAACGCAAAATTAACCCCTTTGCAACTCTGGGTCTAACCCTGTTGCAGTTCCCGATCTTAATTGGTTTATATATCGGCCTGAAAAACCTTATCGCCAATCCGGAACAGTTGGTAAGCCAGACCTATCCATTTATTAGGAATCTACCTTGGATAAAAGAGCTAGCCGGTAACATCGATTTATTTGAGCCAACCCTGTTCGGCTTAGTTGACCTGAACCGAGCCGCTTTAACCAATGGGGTTTGGTACATACCGGCCTTGATTCTGGTGGCGGGTAGTGCCATTACCCAATATTTCCAGAGTAAACAACTACTGCCGGCGCCAGCCGAAAAGAAAGGTCTGCGCCAGATTCTTAAAGAAGCTTCGTCTGGCGAAAAAGCCGATCAAAGTGAAATGCAAGCCGCCACCGGTCGCTTTACAACACTGATGATACCGGTGTTGATATTCTTTGTAACTCTAGGTATTGCCTCGGCTCTGTCGCTGTACTGGTTTGTTGGTGGCCTGATTGCAATTCTTCAGCAGAACAGAGTGCTTAACCAAGACGAGGCCGAGCTAGAAGCTGTGGCCGATGCCCCACTTATTAAGCAAAAAAAGGTCGTCGAAGGTGAAATTATTAAGAAGCCTAAAGCCAAAAAACCCGCCAAGAAAAAGGCAAAGCGGAGGAAGTAGCTATGGAAGAGTCAATCCAGTACGCCAAAAAGTACCTAGAGAACCTATTGTCATTCTTTGGTGTGAACATTGACGTTTACGCCACTACAACTGATAACGAAGTTATCGAGCTACATGTGCCGTCAACCCACTTGAATGGCTTTTTGATTGGCCAACATGGCGACACCATGCGCGCCCTGCAATTTATGGTTATGAGCGCCCTTAAGAACAACGGCTACGAGGTTACTCGGGTTAACGTTGATGTGGCTGATTACAAGAAGAATCGGGCCGAGCGCGTTGCCAAAGAGGCCGAAGCCTGGGTAGCAGAAGTTAAATCATCAGGCAAAAAGATGGAGCTGAAGCCGATGAACGCGGCTGACCGACGTACCGTCCACCAGGTTGCCAGCGAAGCTGGTCTACAGACTGAGTCGGTTGGCGAAGCGCGGGAACGACACATTGTTCTTAAGCCGGCTGAAGAAGTGACTGTTGAAGCCAGTGACGCCCCTGCCAAAACCAAAGATTAACTTCTTCTGAAATTTAAGAACTTTTTAATGATGGGTTGCCACAATAGGTGTTAACCCAAGTTTGGAGTTTCTTGGGGAGTCCGGCGGTTCGGCAACCCCCAATTCTTTTTATTTCTCCCTTCGACCGAACAAAAGAATACCCCGCTGAACCCCGGGCGCTAGGTGCGTAGAGCTTTTTCAAAGACGGCTAGTGTTTCGACGGCCATTTTACGCCAGCTGTATTTTTTCAGCACCTTGTTGCCATTGGCCACCAAACGCATGGCCAGTTTAGGGTCGTCCAGTATCTGTTGCACTTTGGTGGCCATATGCTGGGCGCTGAAGGGGTTAAAGTAGTGGGCGGCATCTTGGTAGACCTCTGGCAGGCAAGTAGCGTTACTAGAGGCCACCGGCAGCTCGTATTGCATAGCCTCCAAGCCAGGTAAGCCAAAGCCCTCGCTCAAAGACGGGAAGACGTAAACAGCGCCATTCTCGTACAACCAACGCAGCTGACCGTCACTTACAAAACCAGTGAATAAAACGCCCTGCCCAACCTTTTTACGGGCGTAGCTGCGCAGCTTTTCGTATTCAGAATTGGTTTTGCCAGCAAAAACCAGTACTAGGTCGGGATTTCGCTTCTTTAGAATGGCAAAGGCATCAACTAGCCGGTTCAGGTTTTTGTTAGCAGAGGGGCGACCGACGTACAGTAGGTAGCGTTTGCCTTTCAGTACCTTGATTGGCGCTGACTTTTCAGTGATCTTATCGGCGGCATTATAGGTAGTGGTGATTTTACTTTCTGGTATACGGAAGGTATGAGCTACGTCTTTACGAACGTAGTTACTGATGGTGATTATTTGCCGACTGGTCTTGGCGGCTATAACATTTACAAAGTAGTAAACAAATTGCTTGAACCTAAAGACAAAATAATTCCTAGCCGGGTTCCGGAAGCGCAAGGTGGTTAAGTCAAGCATAGCAGTAACCTTGGCGCCACGATACAAAACCGGTTGTTGCACAATTGGGAAGAACACCAGGTCGGCCTTAAGCTTCTTTAACTGGCGCTTAAAACCGAGCTGCTCACCAAAGCTAAATTCTTTATAAGATGTTTCAACGAGCTTGAAAGTTGGAGCAATGCTTCTTAAGAAAGCTAAGCGGTGCGGGTAGGCGACAATTATAATTTCATGTCTAGGGCCGATTTTGTGCAGATGTTCAATAAGCTTGTCGACATAGCGCCCGGTAGTGGTGCCTGATTCACGGGCGTCGATAATGATTCTTTTCATTTTGTGCCTCTTGTTTTCTTGTGATAAAAACTTCTTAATCGGCGCAGATTATGTGCATTTGGTGGCAGATCTGGCGACAGAAGAGAGCGAACTTGCTTAGGGCTGATTTTGCGCCCCTTTTGGATGTAATGACGTTGTAGCATTTTCTTGGGTAGTAAACAAAGGGCCCTAAAATGCCCAGTAATGGCAGCCCAGCCATTACCACGTGTGATTGCCCGTATTATAAACATCCAGTAAGCAAAGAATAGACGCGGGAAAACAGTCGGCCAAAGGCTGTACGGGACGTTTTTCCAGAAAAGCATTGGTAGGTTCTTGGCGCTTTGGTAGGTTGTGAAGCCCTTGATCTTGCCGCTCGTCGCACCAATTTGATGGTATGCCAGGGCGGCGGGTTGGTAATAAGTTTTCCAGCCAGCCAGTTGGCCGCGGAAACTAATATCAATATCTTCGTAATAGGCAAAGAAGTCCTCGTCAAACAAACCAATTTCATTAAATAAAGTCGCTCGATATAGGCTGGCACCGCCTGTGGCCGCAAAAACCCAGTTCTTGGAATCGTATTTTGCAGAAACAGGTTCGCCTCTACCACGTGGGTGAGGAAGGCCCCAGATAGTGTATATGTCGCCAGTGCTATCAAAGAAGTCACCTTTAGAATCAAGGAACTTGCAGGTTATCATGCCCGCTTTGGGGTGTGAGCGGGCGGCTTTAATAAGGTTAGAAAGCCATTCTTTATCGGCCACCGCATCGTTATTAAATAGGGCTATGAATTCAAACTCTTCACTAAGTGCATAACGAATACCAACGTTTACCCCGCCAGCGAAACCCAGGTTCTTTGGTTCTTCCAACAGGGTGACATTCGGGTACTTTTGCTTAATATACTCAACTGAACCGTCAGTTGAACCATTTTCGACAACTATAATGGTATTGTTTTGAGTCTGGTCTTGTAGCGACTCAATGGCATCGCCAATCGAGTCTTTACCATTCCAATTCGGAATTACACAACAAACTAAGTTTTTCATAGGCTCTTCTTTATTCTATAATGAATGGACGTAGAAACCTCATGAAACATATTTTTTCAAAAAAGAACCGCGCTCTATTAAGCGAATTGGTACGAACAGACTTTAAGCTTAGGTATCAGGGATCGGTACTCGGCTATATGTGGTCATTACTCCGACCACTGCTCCTCTTCTTAATTCTCTACATCGTCTTCGTTAAATTCTTGAAACTGGGTGATGGTGTGCCGCACTTCCCGGTCTACTTGTTGCTCGGTATTGTAATCTGGAACTTCTTTAACGAAATGACTGTGCAGAGTTTGGGGTCAATCGTTGGACGCGGCGATTTAATTCGGAAAATTAAGATTCCACGCTGGACGATTGTTTTTTCGAGCAGTATCTCGGCGCTGATTAACTTATCGCTCAATATGATTGTGATTGCCGTCTTTATGGTGGTTAACAAGGTAGACTTGATGCAAACAATTGTACTGTTGCCATTGATTTTGTTGCATGTCTATATCTTCTCACTCGGAGTGTCGTTGTTCTTATCGGCGGCTTTTGTGAAATATCGCGATATTAGCTACATCTGGGAAGTGGTCTTACAGGCAATGTTTTACATTACGCCAATTTTGTATCCGCTCTCTAGGATTACTGACGAAACTCTCAAGAAGGTATTGTTCATGAATCCAATGGCAGTTTCGATTCAGAATGCTCGTTATGTGACAGTTACCCATAGTACGACCACGATTAGTGATGTTTTTAACGGTGGTTGGTTTATGTTTATCCCGTACTTCATTACCTTAGCAGTACTGGTAATTGGTGTGGTTTATTTCAGAAAAGAATCAAAATATTTTGCGGAGAATATATAAGATGGCTCACCCTCCCGAAGATAACATTATGGAAGTGAACGGTCTTAGTAAGACGTTTAAATTACCGCACGAAAAGAACAGTTCCATCAAAGGCTCGCTCATTAATGTATTTAGTCAGAAAAAGGGCTATGAAATTCAAAAAGTCCTTAAAGACGTTTCGTTTGATGTAAAACGGGGAGAGTTCTTTGGTATTGTTGGCCGTAACGGTAGCGGTAAGAGTACGCTCTTAAAGCTGTTAGCCGGAATATATGTACCGACAACTGGTTCGGTTAAGGTTAATGGCAAACTAACACCTTTCATCGAACTCGGTGTTGGCTTTAACCCCGAGCTGACCGGTCGAGAGAACGTCTTTCTCAACGGCGCTTTACTTGGCTTTACTCGCAAAGAGATGAACGAAAAGTACGACGACATCGTTAAGTTTGCTGAACTAGAACGATTTATGGACCAGAAACTTAAGAATTACTCCTCTGGTATGCAGGTGCGTTTGGCATTCTCTATTGCGATTCGAGCCGAAACCGACATCCTGTTAATCGATGAAGTTTTGGCGGTTGGTGATCAAAGCTTCCAAGAGAAATGTTTTAAGTATTTTTCCGGCGTTAAGCAATCTAACACAACAGTAGTATTTGTGACGCACGATATGAGTAATGTCGAACGATTTTGTGACCGAGTTCTGCTACTCGATAAAGACCGTCGCAACAATGGTATTTATGATATCCCAACAGCGGTTGCTTACTACAACGAGTTGAATCATCCACAAAAAACCGTCGATGATAAGCCGCGCACCCGATCACAAAAAGACCTGTACATAAAAGAGGTCGAACTAATTAATGGCAAAGGCAATAGCGTTAAGAAGTTCCGCCAAGGTGATTCGATGACAGTTCGCATTAAAGTTGGCCGAAATAAAAAGAATGTATCCGACAAAAAAGGCATAACGCTTGGCTTGGCAGTTTACGATACCGAAAATGTCAACCTGGCTGGTCCAAATACCAAGCACCTAAACTTTACTGCGGGCCAAGAAGTCTATGAGTACAAAATAGAAAAGCTGCCGTTTAACATGGGTCAATATCGTCTAACAGTTGCTCTGTTCGACAAGGATATTGTTCAGCAGTACGATATTATTGATGACGTTGGTTTCTTTGTGAACACCGACGAAGTCCAGTATGGCAAAATTAACCTCGAAGCTACCTGGAATTAAGCAAATGGGCAATCAGCTACAAAAAGATACACCTTTCGACCAGTACAGTCGCCAGTTTCAAGTTGCTGCTATTGTTAACGATCTGCGAGATGCCGGCAAATCATTTAAGATCCTTGATGTTGGTGGTTACAAAGGACGAACCGCTGAGTTTTTCCCGAAAGATGAAGTGATTGTGCTCGATGTTTTTGACGTCGAAGAGAATAATTACGTTAAGGGCGACGGAACAAAGCTGCCATTTAAAGACGGAAGTTTTGATTTTGTCTTGAACTTCGATGTTTTAGAACATATTCCAGTTAAGGGTAGGCATCTATTTGTCGATGAATGTGTTCGAGTTGCCAGTCGTGGAGCAATTTTCTCGGCCCCTCATAAAACTCCCGAGAATGAAAAGGCCGAAGAGTCGTTGAACGAGCTACACAAAACGTTACACGGCAAAGAGCATCGTTGGCTTAAAGAACACATCGACTATACCTTGCCCGACTACGTAGATATAGAGCAGTTTATTAACAAAAAAGGCTTGTACACCGTTAAATTCCCAAGTAATGACACATTACTATGGACGTTAATGCAAGGTATTATTTTCTTGAACTCTAAGTTCCCAATGGCCGCACCAAAGTTAATCGAAATTAACGAACACTACAATGAGCATTATCCATATGATGGCGGTGATGACCTGAGCAATACCTATCGACTCATTTTGTGCGCCATGAAGAACCAAAGCGATAGCAAAAAGTTGCAAGCACACTTTGCAAAGAAGAATAAGCCACTCAACTTGTCACAAAAACTATCACTAGTAACCGAAATGCACGAGTATCACAGCTTGCTGCTGACTAAAATGACCGAAGAAAATCAGAACCTTCGAACTATGCACGAACACGAAGCAGGAAGAGCCAATCAACTTCACGATAACAGTGTTGAATTATGGAAAAAAATTAATGAACTTGAGGATAAGCGAACAATCCAACGGATTAAACGACAGGCCGCTCACTTACTGAAGAGTGAATCACATAAAAAGAATCACACCGAAAAGTAAGGGCCGCCAAAGTATGAAAAAGATAATTAATCACCTACTACCAGTTGGCAGCAAGCGGCGATTAATCGCGAAAAAAATTGCTTCATCAGCACGGTCAGGCCAGCCCGCTCCAGTGACTTCAATTTCGTATGAGCAATGGATTCAGCAGAACGAACCAGAGCTATTTACTAAGGTTTCCGAAAAAGATCTGAGCTATAGACCGTTAATAACAATTGTCGTACCTTGTTACAACACGCCGCAAAAGTATCTTGACCCACTGGTAGATGCTGTTTTAAAACAAACCTATTCTAATTGGGAACTATGTTTAGTGAATGGTTCAACTGACAAAGTCGCCCGGGAACGAATTAAGGACGTGGCCGAACAGGACGAAAGAATTACCTGCCTTGAGATATCAGAAAACCTTGGCATTGTTGGTAACACCAACAGGGGTATTGAGGTAGCTAAGGGGGAGTTTATTGCGTTCCATGATCACGATGATGTGTTGAGCGAACATGCCTTACTCGAAGTGGTGGTCGCTTTGAATGAAGACAAGACACTAGACCTAATTTATTCCGACGAAGACAAATTAAGCGATGATGGCAAAACTCGGTTGCTACCATTCTTTAAGCCAGACTGGTCGCCAGAACTTTTGCTAGGGGTGAACTACATTACTCATTTTGTAGTGGCACGAAAAACAATTGTTAATAAAATCGGCCAGCTCCGCAAAGGCTTTGATGGCGCCCAGGACTACGATTTTCTTCTAAGATTTACTGAACAAACGACCAAGATAAAGCACATTTCCAAAATGCTGTATCACTGGCGTTTGGCAGACGGTTCAACGGCTAACAATGCTGGCGAGAAAAACTATGCCGATAGCGCTGGCCAACAAGCCTTAAAAGATGCCGTTAAACGTCGCAAGATTAAGGCCGATGTTATTGAAATTACTGATCGCCCAACTAACTACCGTCTAAAATACCAACTCCCAACCAAGCAGCCAAAAGTATCGATTATTATTCCATTTAAGGATAAAGCCGATTTGCTCAAGCAATGCGTCGGTAGTATCTTGCAAAAGACCACCTATAAAAATTATGAAATAATCTTGGTTTCAAATAACAGTACCGAAACTGAAACCCACGATTATTTGGCTGAACTTAAGACGGAGAAGCGTTGTAAGGTCTTTTACTGGGATCACCCATTTAACTACTCGGCTGTTAATAATTACGGGAGCCAGCAAGCTACAGGCGAGTATCTAGTGCTGCTTAATAACGACACCGAGGTTATTACGGAGGAGTGGCTCGAAGAATTAATTGGCGTGGCTTCTCAGCCAAAGATTGGTGCAGTTGGAGCATTGCTGCACTACCCTGATAAAACAATTCAGCATGCCGGAATTACACTTGGGATGGGTACAATGGCCGGTCATCCATTTCGGAAAAGGCTACCAACCGACTGGACCGATTTTGGAATGGCCGCCTGGCCTCGAAATTACTTGGCGGTGACCGGTGCGTGTCTGGTAATTAATAAAAAGACGTATACTAGTATGGGTGGATTGGATGAAAAGTTCATAATTGCCGGTAACGATGTTTCGTTTGGAATCAAGCTTAGCGAAGCTGGTTATCGCAACGTCTATTGGCCGTTTGCTAAACTGATTCACTACGAAAATGTTTCGGTTGGTTCGTATCAAAATGTTCCGGCTGGTGATTATGACCATTCGCTAACCTATTATCGGCCATATCTAAACTGGAAAGACCCCTACTTTAACCCTAACCTCGATATTATGAATGAACAGATTGGAATAAGAGGAAATTACGAATGAGTAAAATGCTAAGAAAAGCCAAGCACGTTTATAAGAACCAAGGTGTTAAAGGCATCGCCCAAAAAACCAAAAGCACACTCCGCTACCGTGCGGGTTTACTGAGGCCAAGCCTTTTGGTGCCTGGACAGTCGGCCGAACACAAAAAGCTCCGCGAAGAGTACGGCTTTTTATCGAACGAGATATTTCAGATTACCAGTCAAGATTTAGAGGCTAGCAAAAAGTGTACGCAGGTTGCTAAGCCAAAGGACATTAAGACCGCCACTTGGTTTATTCCGTATTTCAATCACTTTGGTTTTAATGGTATTCAGACAATTTTCCGCTTTGTCGAAAAGCTGAGTGTTGAGGGAGTGCATAACACTATCGTTATTTATGACAACCCGGGCTTTGATGTAGCCAGTTTTGAAAGCCAAATGAAGGAGCACTTCCCGAATATCAATAATTACGAAATCGTGATTTTTGGTGAAAACAAACTTGATGATATCGAAAAACTTGCACCAAGTGACATCGCCTTTTGTACCTTCTGGGTGTCGGCTTACCTACTTCTTAAATTTAATAAGACCAAGCGTAAGTATTATTTTATTCAGGACTACGAACCACAATTCTATGAAGCCGGTTCGACTTCGGCGCTCACCGAATCGACTTATCGATTTGGCTTTAAGGGCGTTGTTAATACACCCGGGCTTTTAGCGGCTGTTAACCAGCGTAACGGTCTCGAAGGAATTAGCTTTGTGCCAACAGTTAACCGCGAACTCTATCACCCAGACCCTAATCGTCCGACTAATAAGAAGGTTCGCATCTTTATGTATGCGCGACCGTTCAATCCGCGGAACTCATTTAGCTTAGGTATTTTGACTATCCAGCATTTGCTCGAAAAGTATGGCAGCAGTATCGAAATTGTGACCGCCGGTGCTCCATGGAACGAAGCAGAGTATGGCCTCAAAGGTAAAGTAACCAATCTTGGTTTAATTAAGTCGCTACAAGGTGTGGCTGACTTGTATCGAACGTGCGACATTGGTTTCTCGTACATGCTCACTCCACACACTTCGTACCAAATGCTGGAATACACGGCTTCGGGAATGGCGACCGTTATGAACTTTAACGAAGACCACACATGGCTACACAGAGATGGTGAAAATTGTTTATTGTCTGAGCCATCACCCCTAGCTATGGCCGAGAAAATCGGTATGTTAATCGATGATCCAGCGCTTCGCAAGAAGCTGGTTAAGAATGCCCAAAAAGAGCTGGCCTATACCTGGGACCAGCAAATGGACATGCTGTGGAACGATATTCTCAATAGCAAAGACTAAACTAGCGCGCAGTAAACTGAAGCGGGTGTGAAAGTTGAGCGATTCGTTCGCGCTTAGTAGCTTTGCTCAAGATAAGAATATCCTGGCCATTAGAAGCTTCTTTAATGCCTGACCAACCGCCGCGATGCACGAAGCCACCATGGATACTAATGCCGCCCTTGCGGAGAATAGATTGGAGCTTTTTGGGCGTGAAACCAATCGCGCCTTCTGGGTAATCTTTGTCGTTTATGTAGGTACCTTTACCATACTTGTACTCGAATGAAAGCGGGTGACGGTGTTTCTTGCCCTTACCTTTGCTAGCGAGGTCTAGTGCTTTGTCGTCAAGCACAAAGAAAGAGGCGATAACCAAGCCATCAGGCTTAAGTACGCGGCGGAATTCTTTTAGGTAGTGGATGATGTCTTTTTCGTACATGTGCGTGAAGACAGAGTGGAGGAAGATGCGATCAACCGTGCCATCTTTAGCTGGGAGCTTGATGTCGCGAGTTGTAATAGTGCCTTCGCTGTTATGAATTTGGCTTTTAATATCGTAATAATGGAAGGTGAAGTTTTTGTGCTTTTTGGTGATATTTTGCTTACACCAATCGATGCTTGGCTTGATGATGTCGAAACCAACGTACTTACCCTTGTCTGACAGGATGTTAGCCAGCTGAATGGCGTCACGGCCAACACCACAGCCAACTTCGAGCACGAAGTCGTCGGGGTTAAGAGGAGTGTATTTGCGGTACATTTCGACGTGATACTGGGAGATTCGTTCCCAATCGTCAGTGCCACCACCAGTCGCAATCACCAAATCTTCAGGGATACTGTACGAGCCGTATTTAAACATCTTTGTCTTTGCCAAAGGGAACCTCCAATATAGTTGTAATTAGTAAATACTATACTGATGAACGGAGTAAAACTCAAGGATTGCTAGGGATTATAGGTGCCAGAAAGCGGGTATCGGGCGGCGGCCACTGGATCGATTGTAATCAGCTTGTCGTAGGGTAGGCCAGGGTAGTTGGTGGAATTAACTTGCAGGCTGTTTGAGCCGCTGATCATAAAGATCTGATGGGGATTATTGTTGACCTTGTAGAGGCGTCCATTGGCCATGTGAAGCCCGCCGTAAGTAAGGCCGGGTAGCGTGTCGATAAAGCTTGAAATACGTCGTATAGCAGCTGGATTGGTGCCCAGCGCAAAGAAGTCATCCATGGTCGGGAAGACGTAGCGCTTTTTGTCGTAAATAGTAAATATCTGGCCGTTGCCTTCCGACAGGAAGACGTTACTGAGCGGAATGCCTGGCATGGTTGGTAAAAGCCCTGGAGCTAAGGTTGCGCCTGAGGTTGGCCATTGAGCGGTGGCACTGCCGAGCGGTAGCTTGTAGCCTTTGTCGATTAATGCAAAGCTCGAACCATCAGTCGCGATTTGAGTGGTGGTTGTGCCGATTGGGAGTGGGTCTGGTGTATTAAAAGAATTTGGTAAGTCGCGAACGACTGAGTGTAGACCCCAGTTATAGAGGCTGTCCGGTGAAGGAATTGTGTTGAGCTGACCGTTGTCATACAAATAAACCACTGGCGAGCCCGAGAATCGAACGGCATATCCATTACGCATCAGCAGCTTACCGACAGGCTGTGTAGCATTAAGATCTTTCATCCATCGAACGTTACCCCAGCCGCCAAGTACATCAATAACTAAACTATCAACGATTCGTCGCTTCTTACCACCTTCCATTTTCCAGACAGAATCTTGGAATGCCATCATTGGTGGTAGGGTGATATCTTGAGCACTATTGTTTTCGATAAAAGCTTTGGGGTATGTTTTTGAGACATTGGTGTTAAAGCAATCAAGACCCCAGGTGGTCGAAGGGTTTGGGGCGCCATCCAGAGCATACCCACATGCTTGGCCGGGGATTGGGTAACGCTTACCATCGTCAAACAAGAATAACGGGCTATTGGGATCGTCGGACATTTTAGCAATATTAGAAAGTGTTGGGCCGGTTGTCAGGTCGGCCATGGCTTGATCGCTTATGATGCTCACATTTTGCCTGTGTAAGCCCCAGGCAACCATTATGTCGTAGGTTGGGATGTAGTATTTAACACCATCCCAAACAGCGTATAACTCAGTTCCATTTTGTGCCTTATGAACGACCGACAGTCGTTGCCCGATAACTGACGATCCAAACCAGTTATTGAACATCCTCCAAAAGTTAATGTTTCCATAGGCACCACAGTTAACGACCTGGCCTTCCGGAGCAGCCAGAACAGCAGCGTTTGGCTGGTATGGTGTGTAAACATATAGTCCGGCAGTAGCTTGGTTTTGAATGTAGACATTTGAACTACCGCAAGCAGGGTTCGGGTTGTATAGGATATTGTTGTTACGGTAAGCTCGATAGCCAAACTGGTTAGCATCACGTGCATAACGCTTAAATTGTCGAGCCGCGTAGAACACTTGATAGAAGTATCCACCATACGTTGGGTCACAAGGGGCAGTGTCAGGACATCCAAAACCGGTAGCTTTATCATACTGATTGCCCCATGGCCATGTATCGGTAATAAGGCTCTGCTCTTTTTGAAGTAGCACAATTAATACCTGCGGATTAACGCCACAGGCCTTACCAACTTCATAGATTATGTCGGCAGCCGAGCGAACCGCGCCAGGATATTGGCCACACAGTCCGTCACCGGCAATGGTTGGCGTGTTTTGGATGTAGTTACGCAAACAAGTGTACGGTGCTGATGCATAGTAGGTTCCGTGATGAGCATCGTAGCGTTGTCCGTAAACAGCACGAGTCGTGGTGACCCAGGAACCATCTTCGTCAACTTTGCCGTTGCTGGAGTTGTAGTAGTACGATTTGCTCTGCGTGCCATTGGTGTCGCAAGTCGGGACCTTGGCATTCAAGAAGGCTTGGATTTGGGGAGGCGTCATGGTTGCCGAGTTAAAGAAGATGTCGTCATCAATAATGCGGCCGGCCTGAAAGCCGGCAGTCGATAGGGCTGACGCAGTATTGGGCGGTAGCAATAAGACGATACTTAAAAGTAGTACTCCGGCGAGAGTAAGTTTGTAGGACAGGTCTTTAAGAAATTGAGTCATATTTTTATTTAACAGTTACCGTTTGAGTTGTTGTTTGACCACTTGAAGTTGGTGAAGAGTATTCAACGATGAGTTGCCAGTCACCGACTGTTGGAAAACGTGATCGGGCTATGTCGAGGGCACCACACTGCGTGGTTGAGGCATCTTTAAAGGCGTTGCTTGTTTGGCGAACGGTTTGGCCATCCTTGGTAAAGGTTGCCGTACAAGTTCCGCCATCTTCGTATTGGTTTGAAATATAGGCCCGAACTTCGAAGATGTCAAAATACTGGTTGGCATCGATTAGGACGATGTTGGCTGTTTTACTTGGAGTGGCGTTAATGTTACCTTCTTTCTCGGTATTCTCGGTTTTTTGTTCGTCACCAGCAGCTTGTTCTTCGGGGGTCGGCGGGCCGTAGTCGACATTGTTTATGTTGGTGCCCGAATCGGCATCACGATTACTTTGATAGCGGCTGTACGCATAGACGCCACCACCCACAAGGAGGACGGCAGCTGCCAAGATTATAAGATTTTTTTTGGTTAAGAATTTTTTCATAATTTCCCCTGTAATAGTCGATGTTCGGTAGACTACATTATAAGCATAAAAACTATCTTAAGTCAAAATTAGCGGGATTTGAATATGTAGTTTTTACGTATCCAGTAGTTCCAGAAAAAAGTCACCCCGATAGCCAGGCATTTTCCGATAATCGGCATAATTCTAACAACTTCCACAAAGAAGGCAGTAACGGCTAATTGGATACAAAGTCCGACCAGGCTGGCGGTTAGTACTAAGGCGAACTCAGTTCGGGCTCGGTAGCGTTTGTCGGTAAAAACAAACAATCGACCAAGGTGCCAGTTTAAGAAGATGACGATAATCATGCTGATTGGCGTGGCGATTAAGTAGCTCAAACCAAGTGCAGAATTTAAGAGGGCAAAACTCAGTACTTCTACGACAACGAGACAGCCGGCTAAGACGAGGTAGCGCATGATTGGTTTCTTGAATGTTTTTGAAATAAGGCTATTCATATTGTTCCAAGAACTCATTAAACAGCTTTACAGCGGTTCCGTAAAATACAGCCACTGTTTGCGGGTTAATGTTAGCTCGATAGGTTAACATGCGGCAATAGTGAACAGCCTCGTGGAATAAGATTGCTCGGTAGTCTTCTGGTTTTAATGATTCTTTCAATTTAGCATCAAGATTCTTAAATATTTCTTCATATTTTTGAGATTTTGCATCTTCATAGTTAACCGTATTGCCATTGATCTGACATTGTTCCAGTTGGATTAAGAATTCGTAACCAGAGTGGAGGGATTGATAGAGTTTGCCGAAATCAACAACAGGGGAAGAAACTTGATTTTCGTTATTCGGGTCGATCACCATGAAGTCGCCTTTATCGGATACGATTAAGTTATCAATTGTGAGGTCGCCGTGTATCTGAGTTTCGTTATACAACGACAATTCTTTCATAGCCTGTTTGTGTTTTTTGATCTTCTCAATAATGTGAACCAGGTTAGTGTGAGTGTTGCCGTTAATATTAATTTTCTTGTGAATCATTAGGTGGCTAATTTCGCTATTAACGTTGGCGGTGTCGGTTACCTTGGCGAGAATTTTGTTTTTTATGTAGTTATCAAGATTGTCGCGGTTTTCTTTAACCGGAGTATTCTGGTAAATGTGCTTATTCATAAAGGTTAAAACTTTATCGAGAACCGCTGAGCTTTGCTTGCTACTGCGTTTATGGATGTAATCAAAGAACGGGAAGTAATCCTCTTTGTAGGCAAGGTCGAAAGAATAGTATTGGTCGTTCTTTTCTTGATCAACGACTTTTGGCAAATGTGGCAGATTGTCTTTTTCGAGTAGCCACTTAGCTTGGTCTTCTAGCTTGTCGGCGTACTGCAGCAAAGTTATTTTTTTAACGCGCATTTCGTCGTTTTGCCAAACCAGCATGGTGTGGGCGTTGGATCCACCCTTAAAAGATTTAATTAAACGGAAGCGGTCATTGAGCTCGGCCTGGGTTAAGAGATGGTTAATTCGTTCACCGGTAAAGTAGGCATCAAGGAAGTTGCCAAACTCGGTGCTAATATCTTTTTCACGGTAGAGTTTGTTGATAAGTACTTCTTGTTTGGGGATATCCTTTTTCTCGCCAAGACGTTGTTTGGCCAAAACAAATAAGCCGACTAATGAAACCGGTAGAACAATAATTAACCACATAAAGACGACAAAACCGCCGACAGAATCGAGTCCGATATAGCTAAGGAGGCGACTGGCTAGAGAGTAGAAACTGCCAATGTAACCGGGGCCGACTGGTGTGCTGACGCTGGCGTAGGTCGATTGAATGACATACCAGATCTTAGAGGCCGATAGTGTGCCAAAGAATGCAAAGACAATGCAAGCCGTTGATGCAAAGTAGATAACCCACATACCAACTGAAGCTAGGTAGTAGCGGCGGAGGGCAGGTTTATTTTGGAGCATCAGTTTGGTTCCGTAAATTCCCGACCAGGCCATTAGTCGTAGCCGATTTGAAATGTTGTCATTGAATATTCCGGTAACGGCATGAACGGTTTTTAGTAAGTACTTGTTCTCATCACTGAGGACTTTGATGATGAGCATGAGTAGGAGCGAAACGATAAACAGGCCAATGCCAAAGCGAGTCATAACTTGGTAGGCATCGGTCGAAGTATTGCGGATAAAAAAGCCAGCCGCAAAGAAACAGACGCTCAGTATGAAACCATCAACAACTCGCTCGATCACAATCGACATAAAGACAGTTGTCTTGCTGATTGACAGGGCATCACCAACATAAAATGCCCGAATGAACTCGCCTAGCCGTAGCGGCAGTAGACTGTTAAAAAGGTAACCAACCGACAAGCCCTTAAATAATGTCGAAATCTTGCTGTCACGGATATCGTTTAAAAGGAATTGTGATTTTGCAGCTCGGGCAATATTACCCGTCATTTGAAGAGCAATTGAAATCACTACAAAAATGACAAAACTCAGCGTTACTTTACTTGTGATGCCTGGATTTTGCTGCAGGAAATCAATAAAGTAGGTCGCGCCAAAGTAGGTGCTAATAATGAGGATGGCAAAAAACAGTAATCGCAATCTCATAAGGCGATCTTTATGACTTCTATGCCGGCCTTCCGGGCAGCTTCAATACCAACCGGGCTGTCTTCAAAAACGCAACAATCTTCTGGTTTTACAGCCAAAGCTTCGATGGTCTTAAGGTAGCACTCAGGGTCGGGTTTGCCGTTGGTTACATCTTCCCCTGTAATAATCACCTTAAATAAGTCTTCGGCGATGTTGAAGTGCTTTAGAAGATTTGTGACGTTGGTTTTGCTTGCAGTGGTGACAAGTGCAGTTGAGAAGCCTGGGCTAACAGCTTCAAGGAGTTTAATCAGACCATTATTTGGTTTGACGAGCGCTAGATTGGCTTTGTACGATTCGGCTTTAGCGGTTTTAATCTTTGCCTTAACCTCGTCGTTGGTGCCAGGTGCGATTGCATCAATCATTTCAGAGAACCTTAGACCGAATAATTGACGATACTTATTTTCGTTAAACTCAACACCGGCTGCTTTGAAGGCTTGTGAGTAGGCGGCGACATTTGCTTCGGACGAGTCGAATAGGGTCCCATCCAGATCAAAAATGAAGCTCGAAATCATGTATACATCCTACCTATAGTGCAAACTAAAGACAACGTCCTTGGAAGATACTTGGTCATTAATTGTGGTGATTCCCTCTGGGTAGGTTGTTTCATCGCTGAGCTGAACTGCCAGTGGGTCATTGGGGCCATCACCGTCAGGGATGATAGTGAAGCAGTAGGTTACATCTTTGGAATTGTCCTGAACCGGGAATTTAATAAGCGAATAACTATTATCTTTAAGCTTTGTAGTACGGATGGCGGTGCTGGTAACGACTGTTTTGCAATCATCTTTCATAATGACAAGATTGTAAGGCGTGTCGACCTTTTGCATAAACGTCGAGAAGTAGATGTTCAGGCCATCGAGTTTATCTTGAGGAGACTTGAAGGTTTGGGTGAAGTTATTCTTTTCGCCCAGGCCGGCAAGATAGTTGTTTTCGAATGGCTTGAGGCCAAACGAGATGTCGCGCGGATAGTAATTAACGGCATCTGGCGTGCAAACTAAAGCTCGTGGGGCGTCTTCGAAGTAGAGAAGATTTGGTGAAGGGTAGACCGGGATATCGAACTCGGCTTGGTTGGTGGAACAGCGTTGTTTACTGATAGCATAGATAGTACCAACATCTTCGGCCATGAAGTTACTGGAGCCGTAGCTTCCGGCAGACTTTGCTAGTACAAAAAGGCTTATAAAAATGAGTGCCGCATATATCGCGGCTCGGATGTAGAATAATTTTATTTTGCTAATAACTTCTACTAAGACTAAACAGAAGATGAACCCGAAAATCCAGTTTTGTGGATAGAAGAATTGATCGGGCCCACCAGCTCGATAGCCTAGGTAAGAGTCGCTAATACCCGTTCGCTTGATAACGAACAAGAAGGTAGCTAAGAAAATTGTGGCTACCCCGAACCAAAAGATCTTCCGGTATTTACCGCTGAAGAGTGTGCCGGTAACTACGGTTACTAATGCCAGTAGAACGACAATCACATCAGTTAGGTGTTTATTGATAGGGAAGAGGAGGCCGTAAAAGTAGGAGCGCGATATGAATATTTCAATAGTACGGGCTGGGTTGTATGGTGTATCCAGGTAGCCCTTAATTTGTGGAACACCGTAAATTTTAACAATAATTAACTGAGGTAATAGCAGTAGACCGAGTCCAATCAGGCTCTTGAAGGTGCGGTCTTTGAGTAATTTCTTGTAGAAATCTTTACCTTTTAGCTTAGGTATATAGCGGATCAGCGCGAATACTAGTAATGGGTAAACAGTAATATTGGTGTAGGCGCAAATGAGCAGGCCGATATCGACTAGATAAACTTTTTTGGAATTCTCGGGCATGATATTGCGGTAGATGAGCAGTAGGAAGGCAATATATATGAAAGCAAATTTGTGATTGCCGATGGTTCCGATGATGGCATAATCGGAACCAATCATTGGCACGAACAGCCCAAGCAGGACAATCAGTACAAGAGCCGCCGGTTTGAAGTACTTTCGAAACAGAAAGACTGGCAGGGTGACGGCAAAGCCAAGGAAGCCATATGAGACTAGCGCAAAGGATCGTGGCAAGTTAACGAACTCACCATCATAGAAAATGGCATTTAAAACAAAGCCAACCTTGGCCAGCATGTACAAACCCCAGATGTAGTAGCCGTTGAAGGTGGTTAACATGGCCGGAATGAAACCTTTGTTAACAATGCCTTGAGCTAAGACATGACCATCTTCGGCGTAAAAGTTAGGCTGTAGATAGTTGTTCGGGAAGCGTCGATAGAAGATGTAGCTGGCAACCAACCAGAGGCTGAAAAGTAAAAAGCCAACTAAAAATTTGCGGAGAAGCGGATTATTAATTGGTATCGAAAGTCGACTAGTTGGCTTGGTAGGCGTTGAGCTCTTCGGGAGTGCCGAACGATGCGAAGTCGTCGACTTTGGCGGCTTTGATTTTTTTACCTTCATTTATGAGTACATTGTACAGTAAAGAGATGTAGTATTCAGGCATCAAATCACCGAGCGGTGTTTGCAGGAGCGTATCACCAGAATTAATGAACTCTTGAGCGGTTGCAAAAAAGTAAGCACCGGTGATGGCGTGGTCCGAAATGACTCGCTTTTCGGCGGTTTCGGTAACAATGCAATCTTCGCCAAACTTAGCATAGCTATAACGTGGGTTATCGGCTGTGAATGTTAAGACACCGCCGTTAATATCGCTGTCACCGTTAATAGAATCTTGCACCATAGCATCGTAGCTGGCACTGTTAAACCATAAGTCGCAGTCCATAATAATGACAGCGGCTTTGGGGTCGAGTAAATTGCGAGTTGCAAATGCAGTCTCGGCGGCTCCTCGAGTTAATTCCGGCAGAACAATTATTTTTGCCGAAGGAAGGGCTTTGCGAATGAGGTCATCAAGCTGTTGAGTGTCGACGTGCTCCTGGCGAATTACAAAGAAATACTCTTTGTCGGCCTTAATTTCTTTGAGGCTCGAAATTGCCTTAAGGAACATGACCATACCATCAACTTCGATGAGTGGTTTTGGGGTAGTAAAACCGGCATCGGCAAATCGTGAACCTAAGCCGGCCATTGGCATGACAATCTGTAGCTTAGGCATGTCTAGACTTTTCCGGACTTATAATAGCTAGCTGGTTTTGGTGAGTGTTTGGTTTTGCCAAAACGCCAGGCGAATAATTTTTTAAAGGCGGTGTTTGCGACGCTAAAGTTACGAGCGTTGCTGATTTGATCCTCTTCTCGCCAGGTGATTGGTACAAAAATAAGTTTGGTTTTTTTCTCGAAGTAATCAAGCAGTATGTCGATATTAAAGGTGATTGTGTCGCCAAACCCAAGATAGTTATGGTCTTTAAGGTCTTCTAGGCGGAAAAGGTTCAGACCCGATCCAATATCGCGACTGGAGCGGAGAGCGACGATGCTGTAAACACCATTAATAACCCGGTTGCCCCAGATTCGTTGCCAATCGTAGCCAATAAGCTTAGAACCTTTCATGAAACGGCAGCCTAGGATGGCGCCGGCTTGGCTGTTTTTTTCGGCGACATCGATGAGGTCATTGAGTTCGGATGTTTTAGCTTGATCGTCGCCGTGCAAAATCGCTACGTAGTCCATGCCGAGTTTTTCACCAGTTAAGAAGGCCACCTTATGGGTTCCCCCCAAATTGTAGTTGCCCTTATTTTTCCAGACTTCGATTTTATTGCTGCCCATTTCTTTGGCCTTTTTCTTGGTAGCAGCGATTGTGCCATCTTTACTACCGTTATCGATGACGATGACTTTATCGATACGAGCCAACAGCTTTTTGTTAAACCCATTTAAGACCCGGGGAATTTGTTTTTCGCAGTTATAGGCTGGGATAGCTACCAGTATCTTTGGACGTTTCATGAACTATACTATACCAAGAAAGGGGCGATATATGCATGAAGTACAAAAAGTAGCCGTAGCATCTAGCAGCCAGGTTAGTGATCAGCTGGCTAGTTTGCTCACGAAGTCCCTCGAACAAAATAAAAAAGTACTGTGGTTAGTTTCGGGAGGGTCATCGGTGCCGGTAGCGGTTGATGTTATGAAGCTACTTGGTCGCCCGGCAAACTTGAGAGTTGCTTTAGTTGATGACTATCGCCCAGCGGTCACGGCGTCTGGCAAGAATTGGCAACAATTAGATACGGCCAACTTTCCCATAGAGACCATCTTACAAGAGAATGTTTCGCTCGAGTCTTGCGGAAAGCGGTACGAAGATAATTTGAACAGCGCATTAGCTTGGGCTGACTTTACTATTGGACAATTTGGACTTGGAGCCGGTTTTCATACCGGTGGCATTCAGCCCAACAGCTCGGCCGCCCATGAAATGCAAAAACTAGCAGTTAGTTATGCTCGGGATGAAATCGAACACCTTACTATTACTCCCGCGCTTATTAGTAAACTCGACGTGGTTTTTATTAACTCAACAGGTGAAGCGAAGCGCCCTCTCGTGGAGCATTTTTTAAGTAGTCAAGCTTCCATATATGAAGAACCGACGCAGGCGCTCAAAACCGCCGCAAAGACAATTTTGTGTTCTGACGTGCTGCCTAAGCCTTAGCTGCCACAACAACCATATCTTCACTACCAATAAAGTACCAAGGCTTAAGTACTACAGTCGCAACTTTAACCAGGGCACGTTTAGGGCGAGATAGGCTTTTTGTGCCGTCCGTCGAACCGAGCATATTGGCAATTGTAGATAGGAAAAACAATGAATCACCACCATAGAATTTTTTGTCGGTGATTTTGAAGCCAGCTTCTTCGAGTAAATGCTGCATAGAATGTATGTTGAAGTGGTTAATATGAACCGGCACTTGCCAGTAACCCCAGAATTTGCCGAAGATATTTCGGGTAGCCGACTTTGAGTTTGGCGTGATCAAAACCAAGCGACCTTTGTCGGGCATTCTTTCGCGAAGAGCACTGAGCTGTTCTTTGGGATCGGCGATATGTTCGATGACGTGGCTCATGATAATGACATCGTGCTTAGAGTCGGCCTTTTCGAGGTGGTCTTCAATTGAACTTTGCGTTACATCAAGCCCAAGATCTTTACAGAACTTAACCGCCTCCGGGTCGAGCTCAACACCAGAAACTTTCTTTAATCCCTTTGCCTTAAGCTCTGTCAGCAGGATTCCATGCATACAACCAACTTCAAGGGCCGAAGAAACGCCATGTAGTTTAGAAATATAGTCGGCATAGTTACGTGCTCGCATGCGCTTTTCTTTTTCGATTAACGAGTGGGCATCGTAAGAATACTTATTTGAATAGATATCACTTAGTTCGTCCTGCGTGAAGACCGGGTTTGTAAAGTAGTGTTGACAGTTAGTGCAACGCAGAATGTCGTAAGCTTTGTCGCTATAGACAGACTTAACGTCACTTCGGTAGACTTCGGTTGTTTCTTGGTGGCAAACAGAGCACTTTTGCATTTAGCTTCCTATGATTCCTGTTAAATACTTCCCGTAACCACTCTTTTTCAATGGTTCGGCAAGCTGCTGTAGTTGCTCAGCGTTAATGAAGCCTTGGCGGAAAGCGACTTCCTCAATACAACCGATCTTAATGCCTTGGCGCTTCTCGATAACTTTAATATATTCGCTGGCGTCACTCATCGACTCAAAAGTACCCGTATCTAGCCAAGCAGATCCACGGTCCATTATTTGAACTTTGAGCTTATTTTGTTTAAGGTATTCTTCGTTGACTGTTGTGATTTCGAGTTCACCACGATTGCTGGGCTTAATGTTTTTGGCTATTTCAATAACACTGTTGTCATAAAAGTAGAGACCAACGATTGCATAGTTTGATTTGGGTTTTTCGGGCTTTTCTTCAACAGAGATTGCCTTGAACTCGCTATCGAATTCGACCACGCCATAGCGTTCGGGGTCGGAAACTTGATAAGCAAATACGACACCGCCATCGGGGTCGGCACAATCCTTGAGGCTGTTACCAAAACCATGACCATAAAAAATGTTGTCACCTAGAATAAGGGCGACCTTATCGTTGCCGATGAACTCTTCGCCAATAATAAAAGCTTGTGCTAGGCCATCAGGGCTTTCCTGAATAGCATATTCGATGTTAATACCAAGCTCATTACCGTTTCCTAGTAGCCGTTGGAACTGGTCTTGGTCATGGGGTGTGGTGATAATGAGAATATCTTTAATCCCAGCCATCATCAAGGTTGATAATGGGTAGTAAATCATTGGTTTGTCATAAATCGGCATCAACTGCTTGGAAATACCTTTTGTAATCGGGTACAAACGTGTGCCTGACCCGCCCGCTAAAATTATACCCTTCATTGTGCAAGCTCCTTTGCCAAGTATTCACTTAAATCATCTTTCCAGTCATGAGAAGTAAACCCCGTAGCCTGAATTTTATCAAGCATAAGAGTGCTACTTAGTGGCCGCGGCGCAATGCCTTCTTTACCAGCAAAGTACTCGGCCGTGGTGGTATCGGTGACGGATTGTTTGAGGTTAGCTTGCTTGTAGATTTCGCGAGTAATGTCTGCCCAGCTGACCGATTCGCCACTGTTACTGACATTGTAAGTTCCGGCTGGGGCTTGGTTGGTGAGCAAGTGATCAATTGCCCGGACAAGTTCGATGGTAAAGGTGAGGCGTCCAACTTGATCGGCTACAACCGTTGGGTTAATACCCTTTTGGCCAACAGCCAGCATAGTTCTAACAAAGTTTTTACCTTCACCGATTACCCAAGAAGTACGGATGATGTAGTGCTTTGGTAATTGACAAACGAGTAAGTCACCAGCAGCTTTACTGGCCCCGTAAACGCTCAGTGGAGAAAAAGACTCATCTTCGTTGTGTTCGGTCTGAGTGCCATCAAAAACGTAGTCAGTAGAAATGTGTACAAGTGTAATGTTATTTTGGCGAGAAACTGCTGCAAGGTAGCCAACGGCTGTGGCATTAACTTTCCAGGCTGCAACACGACCTTCGGCAGATTCAGCACCATCAACGTTTGTGTAGGCAGCGGCATTAAGAATTACTTCGACTCCGGTCCAATCGAAAGACTCAACTGATTTTTTATCGGTTATATCTAGCTCACCAACATCAGCAAATGTAGCTTCCGGATATTGGTTGCGCAAAGCGGTTCCTAATTGACCGTTTGCCCCGACTATAAATATATTCATCAAATTACCTCCATTGGTAGCACGTCTTTTAGTAAAGGGTGATTCAGGTCTTTATCGGAAACGATTGCCTGTTCTTGGCTGATCGGCCAGTTGATCGCTAGTGCTGGGTCGAATAGGTTTACGAATGTGTAATTTGTGGTTGGTGACCAATGGTCGTTAACCAAATATGTGTAGGTTATATTGGCCTCAAGTGTTTGATAGCCGTTAGCCACGCCACGTGGCACGAACACAGCTTTCCCAGGATCAATTTCGAGTGTTAATGTTTGGCCGAAGCTATCGCCTTTACGCAGATCAACCCAGGCCCCGAAAACACTTCCGTTAGCAACCGAAACAAACTTTTCCCAAGGTTCGGCGTGTAGACCTCGTGTTACTCCTTTTTCTTCATTATAAGAAAAGTTGTTTTGGACGATTTCAAATTTTGGCAAACCAAGTTTTTCGAGCTTTTCTTTTTGATAATTTTCTTTAAACCAGCCTCGGTTGTCACCATGTACTTGGAGATCAATTATGAGAAAGCCAGGTATGTTTGTTTCTGTAACCTTCAGTTCTGAATGGTTGGCGGGGTCAAAAGGCATCTAACGCCCCAACTCTTTATACTTAGATTCGGTTTGATCCTTTTGCGGCTTCCACCAGGCTTCGTTATGCTCGTACCACTTAACAGTATCGGCCAGACCGGCAGGGAAGTCAGTGAACTTTGGTGCCCAGCCGAGTTCGTTGCGTAGTTTACTGGCATCAATTGCATAGCGCATGTCATGGCCGGGGCGGTCGTTGACGTGGTCGTAATCTTGAGGGTTCTTGCCCATAGTCTGGAGGATTAACTCAACCACTTCTTTGTTATTCTTTTCGCCATCAGAACCAATTAAGTAGGTTTCGCCGATTTTACCTTTTTCGAGGATGGTTAGAACGCCCGAGGAGTGATCTTCGGTATGAATCCAGTCCCGGACGTTTTCGCCAGTTCCATATAGTTTTGGCTTGCGACCTTCAAGGACTTCGGTAATCTGGCGAGGGATGAACTTTTCAACATGCTGGTAGGGCCCGTAGTTGTTGGAGCAATTGGAAATTGTCGCCTGGACGCCAAAACTACGTACCCAGGCTCGAACTAGTAAGTCTGAACCGGCTTTAGTACTGGAGTAAGGACTTGAGGGATTATAAGGTGTTTTGTCGGTAAATTTAGCGGGGTCATCAAGCTCAAGGTCGCCGTAAACTTCATCGGTTGAAATGTGGTGGAAACGCTTTTTGTGTTTACGAACGGCTTCTAGTAGGGTGTAGGTTCCAATAATATTGGTGTCCAAAAAAGGGCGGGGTTCATGCAACGAATTGTCATTATGAGATTCGGCGGCGTAGTGGACAACGGCGTCACAGTCGGCAACCAATTTATCAACCAACGTTGCATCGCAGATATCGCCCTTAACAAAAGTAACGCGAGATTCGTCTAAGCTATCAATATTTTTAAGGTTGCCGGCATAGGTAAGTGCATCCAGAACCGTGATATGCCAATCAGGTCGTTCACGGTATAAGTAATGGACGAAGTTGGAGCCAATAAACCCTGCTCCACCCGTGACGATAATGTTTTTCATATTGTCTTTAGTATAACAAACTGTTAACTAATATTTTTCAATAACTGCCGTAACTTTTGCTACAAGCTCGTCAAGTGCTGCTTGGTTGCGGCCCTCGGCATTTAGCCTAAGAATTGGCTCAGTGTTGCTGGCTCGAATATTACACCAGGCTTCGTCTAGCCAAACCGTAAGACCATCCAGCTGGTCTTGGTTGGCCTCTTTAAAGTTTTCTGTGACTGCGTCAATAATGGCTTGCTTGTCAGCAACTTCAAAATTAGTTTCGGGAATATGCGGGTAAATCCTAAATTCATCAGCAAGTTCCGACAAAGTTTTGTCAGCGTCAGACAGTACCGCCAGAGCAGCCATGGCGGCAATTAAGCCAGAGTCAGCCATAAAGTTATCCTTAAAGTAGAAGTGACCGCTACTTTCACCGGCAAAAGTCGCTTGGTTAGTGCGCATTTCGGCTTTGATGAAGGAGTGTCCAACTTTGGTGCGAATAGCTTTACCGCCATACTTTTCGATTGTTTCGGGAACTATCCAACCGCAAGTCGCGTTATACAAAATAGTAGCACCAGGATTTTTCTGTAAAAAATACTTAGCAAGCAGGGCAGTCATAACCGTGCCTTCTATGGCGACACCCTTCTCATCAACCAATACCGCACGGTCGCCATCGCCATCAAAAGCCAAACCGACATCGGCCTTTTCTTCGAGGACGCGGGCAATTAGATCTTTGATATTCTCGGGTTCTATCGGGTTAGCCACATGGTTAGGAAAGGTACCATCGAGTTCAAAATACATCTCGGTGACATCAAAAGGAACGTGCGGCTCAAGTTCGGGGAATATTTTACCCGCCATGCCATTACCGGCGTCGACGACAACTTTAAATGGCTTTAACGCATCGGTTTCGACGAACGACAAAACATGTGTTATCCAATCTTCTGTAACATCCTTTTGTGTACAAGAGCCAGGTGTTTTGGTAGGCCAGTCATTCTTGATTGCAAGATCGCGGATGTCAAATAAACCAGACTCGATTCCAATTGGTTTGGCCTCCTCACGACAAAACTTTATGCCGTTGTATTCCCCGGGGTTATGGCTGGCAGTAATCATTATGCCGCCGGCTAACTTGTGGTGGCCAACTGCGAAATAAATCATATCACTAGTAACTTCGCCAATATCCCAGACAGCGCGTCCTTGTGCTATGAGTCCATCAATAACACCCTGTGCCAGTTCGGCGGAGTCCGGACGCATGTCGCGACCAACCGCAACCACGCCTTCGGTTGGAAGCCATTCAGCCGCCGCCCGCCCGATTTTTTTAGTGACAGAGGCGGTCAGATCGCTACCTACTTTACCGCGCACGTCGTAAGCTTTAAAAATTTCTGGGTTAATTGTATCCGACACGTTGCCTCCCGTTTAGGTGCTAACGATAGTATAGACAATTTCCTCTCCTATAAATAGGTCTTGCCCAACAGATTATAGAGAGTACAATTTTATACAAAGGATTTAGTATAGTCATGACTGTTGATAATCAAGTTGTACCGGTATCGTTAAGAACATTAGAAGACGAGCTGCAGTATAGAGATCGAAAAAAACGTGGAGAATCTGTTCCGTTAATTCATGAGCCTAAACTTAAGACCTGGAAATACTGGGCAATTATAGAGAATAAATTTCCGTACTCCGGGGCATTTAAGGTTCACCATCTGTTAATCCCAAAAAAACAAGCTACGTATGCAGAGTTGAGCAAGGTCGAAAAGGATGAGATGGAACTAATATTGGCGGAAATCGCTGAAGATTATGACTGTTCGATGGTTAACTTTGGGAAGCGACAATCTAAACCAGGCCACTATCATATCCATCTTCTAGTTTTTAAAGACCAGCGTGAAGAGTTACGTTTTTAAACAAACTTCTTCATATATGACGTAAAATTTTCTCGAAATTTTTTGGGAGAGTACTTGGCTGCATGTGTTGAGCTAGCTTTGCTTGTGTAGTTGGTGCTAGAAAAATGCTTAAGAATTTTTGCTAGGCTGGTAACCGTCGGCTCCGCAAAAAACTCACCGGTCTTGCCGGGCACCACGTAGTCTAGGGCGCCGCCGTCTTTGTAGGCAATTACTGTTGTGCCGGCGGCCATGGCCTCGACGGCGACAATGCCAAAGTCGTCCAGCCCAGGGAAGATGAAAGCCTCAGCATGCTGAAAGTGGGCAACTATATCTTGGTCGCTAGCGTCGGTGACGAATTGAACTGTAGGACCAGCCATGGCTACCAATCGTTTATGGTCGGGTCCGCGACCAATAACTAACAAGGGCAGTTCTAGCTCGGTACAGGCGGCGACAGCTAGGTCAAAGCGCTTGTAAGGCGTTTGACGGCCGGCTACCACAAAGCCGGCGCGGGCGTGTTCTGGCCCGGCAAAACGCTCGACATCAACTGGTGGATGAATAACGGTGGCATCGCGGTCGTAGTACTGCTTGATTTGTTCTTTAATGTAGCCCGAGTTAGCAATTATATGATCGGGACGTTGGGCGGCTTTATAATCCCAGCGCCGCATTGGTCCAAGGAGCAGTTTTAACCCGATACGGGCCAGCCAGTTAAAGATGCCAAAGCCCGGATTCTTAATATACTCGTCGTAGCGACTCCAGTAGTAGTGGGTAGGGGCATGACAGTAATTAACATGAACTGTTCCGGCCGGCACTTTAATACCCTTGGCTTCGGCGCCAGAACTGCTAATTACTAAATCATAATTACTAAAATCTAAATGGCTAAACCAGTGGGCGCGTAGCGGCGGTAGAAACTTACGCAAGCGCGGGAAGTGTTGCAAGTAGCCGGTAATAACTTTGGCCGGTGCTAGTTTTTGGCGCCATTCTGGCGAGCAATAAGATGTATAGATGGGCGCGTCGGGGTACATCCGGCTGATTTCTAAAACCACCTTTTCGGCACCGCCACCGACAAACCAGTCGTGAACAATCGCGACCTTCACTTAGCGGTCACCACCCAAAATTACACGGAAGGTTTTGAGTAAGATCACAATATCCATCCAGAAGGTCCAGTTTTGGACGTAGTAAATGTCGAGCTTACGGCGTTCCTCGAAACTAATATTGTTTCGGCCCGAGACTTGGGCTAGACCAGTTAAACCAGATTTTACGCTCAAGATAGCATGGCGTTTCTCGTAAGCGCTAAGGTCTTGAGGGACCAGTGCACGTGGTCCAACCAGGCTAATGTCACCCTTTAAAATATTAAACAGTTGCGGTAGTTCGTCTAAACTGGTGCGCCGTAAGAAACGACCGATACCACTAATACGTGGATCGTTAGTCAGAAAGTTGCCATTTTCGCGGTACTTTTTAGATAGCTGTGGCTTGCCCATTTTTTCAAAAGCTTCTTCTGGTGTTATGCCGTGATACTCTTTGCGCAAACTTCTAAACTTATATGCCTTAAACTCGCGGTTGTAGCGGGTTAGGCGTGTCTGCTTGTATAGCACTTCACCCTTGCCACCAAACAGCTTAATTAGCAGGGCAATTATCAACATGACTGGGCTGAATAAAATAATCGCTGGCAACACTAGTGCCAGGTCAAACAGCCGTTTTACAATTCGTCCCCAACCAATCAGTGGTGTTTGGTGAACGGTAATAACCGGTACTGATGATCGAAACAGATCAACTTCGATGTTACCGACAAATAGTTCGGTGTTGCCCGGGATGAAGCGGTAGGAAATGTGGTGCTCTTGAGCAAAGTTAAGGACCTCGTTGTTACGGTCGGTGTCGGTGTAAAGCTCGGTCTGGACGATGCCATGAACCTTTTCGGCCGACAGTGCCCGGAAGGCCTGCTGGGCGTTATTGAATACCGTAATATCCTTAAAGTGTTTCTGGGCAAACCGTCCGCCACTAATAATGCCAACCACCCGATAGCCCGAGGTCTTGCTGTCGCGCAATGAATTGACCAGCTCTTCGGTAATCTCGGTGTCGCCAATAATCAGCACATTACTAATACCAACGTTGTAGCTAAATAGGACAGTTCTAATATAGCGGGCTAGGTTGCGGATGATTACTAAAAATACAAAGGCCAGCACAAAGCCGTAGATAGGGACCAGCTTAGCTGGGAATATTGGCTTAACCGAAACAAAGTCAATCGAGATAACAAAGAGTAGCCCAACAAATGACCCAATAAACAGGCGACCGAGTTCGCTAAAGCGCTTTTCGTAGATGTTACGGGTGTATAAGCCAAGTAGTCCAAAAATCAGAATCCAGAAAGGGGTGAGTAGCAAGAATAGCTCAAAGTAGGTAAGAGCGGAAACTGGTTGGCTGATGGCCTTGTCGCTAAAAGTCACCCGTAGCAGGTAGGCACCGATAAAAGCTGCCACCAGGGCAAGAAAATCGCCGATGACTAGACAAAAACTATAGACGAAAGAGGCATTATTCTTCATACGCTATATACTAGATTGTAACACCTATGAAGCAATCTGTAGCCCCCTCAAGAAGAACCACCGTGGCGACCTACGCGATTGTAGCCATATTAACCTTAGTGCCGTTCAATACCCTGCTTACCACTTGGGCTGGTAGTAACTTTAGTCACCTAGACCTTTTTAGAGTTATTAAAGAGCTGATTATGCTGCCACTCGGGGTTTATGGAGCGACCTTGGTGTATCAAAATAAGTCGCTTTTACGTCGTTGGCAACAGAGCTGGTTAGTGCGCTGCGTGGTGTTATACGGTGTGTTTTTTGCGACCTATGCCGGACTTGAACTTATGCAAGGTAGTACCACGCCTAGTGCGGTCTGGTTTAGCCTGATAACTAACATTCGTTTTTTGTGGTTCTTTTTAACAGTCTGGGCAATCTGTTCGTTTGATCCCCGGGTGCGCCAGTGGTGGCCTAAGATTGTCCTATTACCGGCCAGTTTGGTGGTGGTTTTTGGTATTGCTCAGCGATTATTATTGCCCAGTGACTTTTTAAGACACTTTGGTTACGGTCCTGACACAATCAGCCCGGTGGCTACTGTTGACCAAAAGCTGGCCTATCAGCGCATTCAAAGTACCTTGCGCGGCGCCAACCCGCTGGGGGCCTACTTAATTATTCCAATTCTAACGGCCCTAGCCTTTGTTCGGCGGCATATGGTGTTGGTTGGTTTCATCGTTTTGGCGTTACTAACGCTTTTCTTTACCTATTCGCGTAGCGCCTGGATTGGTTTGGCCGTCGCCGGGGCGGTCTTTTTATGGCGCCAAGTCAATAGCGAGCAACGCCATGGTCTGATTGTGATGGGCGGGATTGGCCTTGTTCTAGCTGTCTCTGGCATTTGGCTGCTGCGCGACAATAACTTTGTTCAAAACACTGTCTTTCATTCCGACGAAACTTCGCAATCTTCGGTTAGCAGTAACGAACAGAGGCTTTCATCGCTAAAGGCGGCTAGTCGCGAAATTATCCAACAACCGCTTGGGGCTGGTCCGGGCACAGCCGGCCCGGCCTCTTTCCGCAATGATCAACCGGCCCGGATTGCCGAAAACTACTATCTGCAAATTGGCCAAGAAGTTGGCATAGTTGGCATGGCTTTGTTTGTGGCTATTACAGTATTAGTTGGTAAGCAGTTACTGCGCTCTAAAAATGCGCTGGCGCAGGTATTGTTTGCCAGTCTGGTTGGAATTACGGTGATTAATCTGATTTCTCATGCCTGGACCGACGATGCCCTGAGTATTATCTGGTGGGGCCTGGCTGGTGCGGCCATGACACTACCTGATATACTAAAGCTTAAGCACAGTAAAAATACCTGACATGACAAAAACAGCAAAACTCAAAAAGAAACAACGACTCGAACTGGTTCGGATTGCCGAATATCTAGTTAGCGGTGGTGCCTATTTTTGGAGCGCCTACATACTTATCGTGTTTTTGACGCCAGTGATTGGCTTATGGTGGGCTAACCTAATCGGTAATGGGGTAGGGGTAACGCTGAACTTTATTCTGGAGCGCTACTGGGTATTTACCAGCTCCAAGAGTCGCAATCTAACTTATGTTACCGGCAAGTACGTTATTTACACGGCGGCTAACTTCTTACTAAGTTATGTCATTCTGCGCAGTCTGCAAGAAGTTGGTATAGTCGTGGCGATCGGCCAATTCATCTCGGCTGGGTTCTTTACAGTTTGGAACTACTTTTGGTATCGCAACTGGGTATTTAAGGGCAAACCCAACGAGCGCCGGGTGCGACACCATGCCTGATGCCACTCGACCAACCAAGAAGCAAAAAGAATTACTTACTTTTATAGAAGCGTTTATTGCCGAACATGGCTATAGTCCCAGCTACCGCGAGATTATGACTAGCTTGGACTATAACTCGGTGGCAACGGTTGCCCTGCATGTTAATAACCTTATAAAACGTGGTCACTTACAGAAGCGTGACAACGAAGCTCGTTCGCTTGAGGTTGTGCAAACGCCAAAGACTACCAGCGTGGCGTCTAACCAAATTAAACCGGGCGAAGAAAAGTGGTTGGTCGAAAAAGTCGACTACTATTTTGCCCAAGCCGAACAAAACAGCCGCCTTAAACCAATAGAAATCGACCAGCTATATGTGTTGGTGGGCTCACTCAAAGTCCTTGGGTTAGAAGGCGCCGCCCAAAGCTTTGTCCCACGTTTAACTTTGCTTAAAAAACGCTATACTAAGTAGTAATGACAATCCTGCAAGCCATCATACTTGGACTAATCCAAGGTTTTACCGAGTTCGTACCAGTTTCAAGTTCTGGGCACTTAGTTTTGGCGCATCATTTTTTTGGCGTTACCCAAACCGGGCTGAGCTTTGATGTCGCCCTGCACGTCGGTACGTTAATGGCCTTGCTACTCTATTTCAATAAAGAACTGGTGATTATTGCCAAGAGTCTATTTGTCAAAACACCGCAAACCCGTCTGGCCTGGCTGCTCGTGGTCGCTACCATACCGGCTGTAATTGTTGGTGTGTTATTAGAGAGTTCGGCCGAATCGGCCTTTCGATCGCCCAAGCTGGTGGCGATAAATCTGGCATTAGTAGCGGTGTTAATGCTTTGTGCCGAGCAGTACTATCATTCGCGCGTCAAAAAACCGACAAAACTCGACAAAGTTACCCGCAAGCAAGCTATTATCATGGGTATTAGCCAGGCCGCCGCCATCGTACCTGGTGTGTCGCGGTCTGGCAGCACCATTACGGCCGGTCTTTTTACTGGGATGGACCGGGTAGCGGCCACTAGGTTTTCGTTCTTGCTAGGCATTCCTATCACCGCCGGCGCGATTTTAAAAGTTTTTACCGACAGTGGCGCCCTGCAACAATTAAGCGACGAAAAAGCGGTATTTATGGCCGGTATTGTGGCGGCCTTTTTGAGCGGCTTGTTGGCGATTCGATTTATGTTGCGCTACCTAGCTGGTCATAGCTTGGCCGTGTTTGCTTACTACCGGATTGGTCTTAGTATCGTCGTGTTGTTAGCTCTAGCCTTTAGCGCTTAAAGAGCTGTCTATAATACTACATGTAGCGTAAGCACGACGTGGTAAACTTAGACTATTCACAATAAAAAGTACCGGAATTGGGTGTGAATCCCAGGCTGTGCCGCAACTGTAAGCAGACAAATTCTGTAAGCCAGACACGGTTTTAAAATCTCCCGAGCAGGAGTTCCCGGCTTTTTAGCCACCCCCTCGCTTGGCAGAACGAGGGTTTTTAAATGGGTGAAGTAGGGGTTATAGAAGAAGTCAGGCCAGCCGAGCGGTTAGCGGCTGGTGAGTTTGTGCTCGACCAGGCCGCCATTGAAGCCCAAGCCCAGGCTCTGATTGATTCGCGCCACCAAATGCCCGAGGTGCCAATGTACATGCCTGAGTATCGTGACAATGCTCGCACCGCCTTAATGGAGGCGATGACGCGGTCGGGCCATCTTTCGGTAGTAGAAATCAGCGGTAGTTTAGAAGAGATCAATCAGCAGGTTTTAAACCGTTTACTGAATGGCTGGAACGACAACTTGCCGGAGCACGAACAAAAACGTCGCTTTGCCGAAATCTGCGAAGAGCTGGTTATCCAAGAAACCCACTGGGCAATAGTGATAGGTATCTTGCCGCCCGAAACCGAAGTCGCCGTACTGTCGGACATTCCGGTGGTCGCCATTAAAGGCATTGGCTATCGCTACGAAAACGCTAAGGGTATGGCCCGCTCTACCGGCTTGCGTAGTAATCCCGACGGTTCGTTTACTAGAGTTATCGAGCAGGTTAGTCGAAGCAACAGTGGCCCGCAAACAACCCTACCTTTTTTACAGGAACTTAATGTCCACTACGACGAAAATGAAGCCACCGACGTAGCTGCTCTAAAAGCTCCCTTCTTGTATAGCCGCCGTGATTTTATCGACGGCGTGGTTAGTATTCAAAGAACACTCGATAAGTACGCTGGCCCAGATGTGCTTTATGGTGATTTACCGGCCGATAGCCAGCGCCATGTTGGTTATGAACATCTTCGTGCCGAGTCGGCCCGCCGCGAAGCAGACATTGAGTGCTATGTCGACGGCTTGGCCGAATTAGAAGAGCAGCTAAAAAACCTGGTGGCTGCCGGTGAATCCCCGTCCGAAGAAGCCTTGGCTATTTTTAGTGGCGAAATCGAACGTATTCTTGATGCAATTTGTCTGCTCCACCCGGAGTACACCGAAGCTACCTTTGGCAAGGAGTACAGCGCTGTCGTTGATACCGCTGCTTTAATGGTCCAACAAGGTAATCACGAAATGGCCGCCCAGTATCTAGAAGCCAATGGCTTTATGAAGCAGAAGATTATGTTCTGCGGTATGGAAATTGGTCTGGATAAAGCCAAAGAGCTGGGATTAAAAGTTAATGATCTTGGTGAGTTATTGGAAATCGGCAAGGAAGAATTTAAGTGGAAGAAGGGTATTTGTCGGGTCGAAGCCTGCCCGACGCGTCCTGGTAAGACCGAAGTTGGCCCCTGCAGTGTCTGTAAGCAGTGTCAGAATGCTTTTGATCACGGTGATGACCCCACCAAGATTTCGCTGATAGAAATGCTGTTGAAGATTGGCCGGGCAGAATCTAGCGATAAAGACGAAGAAGATAGTACAATAAAGGCAGCGTAAGCATAAGTATGAAAAAAATTGGGATTTACTCTGGCATTTTTGATCCTGTCCACCATGGGCACATCTCTTTTGCGCAAAAAGCCAAACGCGAGCACGGGCTTGATAAGGTCTATTTTTTAGTTGAACCGCAGCCGCGCCGCAAAACCAAACATCTCGACATCCGCCACCGCCTTAATATGATGTGGCTGGCTCTACGCGAACATCACGATTTAGAGTTACTAGAACTTGATCACCAAACTTTCTCGGTGGCCGAAACTCTGCCCTGGCTCGAAGAAAAGTTCAAAGATGCTGAAATTCACTTGTTAATGGGCACAGACCTATTCAAGCGCCTGCACGAGTGGCCCGGTTTTGACCAACTGGCTTCAAGGGTAAAGTTTATCGTTGGACAGCGCGACGGCGAAGACAGCACTCCTATACCAATCGACCATCAACAGGTCACCACTGGTTTGTCGGACCTGGCTTCTTCTAATATTCGCGGACTGCCGGTTACGCAAATGGCCACAGTTGTACCCGACGACGTTGCTAAGTATATTAGCGCCAACCAGCTCTATTCGGACTGATTGAACTCTTCAAAATGTGTTTGTAAGTAAACCAGATGTTTCTCGCGGTAATGCTTGAACTCACTTTTCTTAAGTCCGCTGTGCTTAATGAAGGTACCAATCTTCTCAGTACCCAAGAAGTGCGGCAGAACAACATAGGAAACACCCAGCTCATATAGTTCGGCGGCCTGTTCGATACTGTCAGCCGTGCTTATAAACACCGCCCGCGGGTTGTGCGTGTTCAGCCACTGCGCCAAAAACTTGTTAGTCGGGAAGTCAGTAATAACCGAAACAATCAGCTTAGATGCTTCCAGATTAATTTCAGAGAGTAGTTCCATGTCGGTAACGTCACCGTAGACGTAGGGTGTTTGTTTGCCGTCTAGAATATCGATAACGCTCGGGTCGTAGTCGACCACGACGTGCTTCTTATTGAGTTGTTCAAAGATGTGCAAAAACTCACGACCACCCTTGTGATAGCCAAACAACACCAGTTCGTAATGTTCGCGATGTTCGCGTTCCGAACGAACCTTTTTGCGCTCAAACATAACTAAGTAACGCTCAAAGTAATTATAAAGTTGATCGGAGTAAATAATGATATAGCTAGAAACCGCCACGGTTATAAGCGCTACCACCGTTATTAATGACAGGACTTCGGTGCTGACTTGACCCATTTGATTGGCCAACAACAGCATAATAAATGAGAACTCGCTGACTTGGGCACCGGCAATACCGGCTTTAAAGCTGGTTTTTTTGGTGTAGCCCGAAATGCCCATGATGGTCATGACGATTAATGGGTTGCCAACTAATACCAGCGCCGACAAGAATAGGGCTCTCGGCAAAATGTCGATTACATTGGCCAAAACAAGGTGTGAACCCAGTGATATGAAGAACAAGATAATGAAGAAGTCACGCAAGGGTTTGAGGCGCGAGCTGATTTCTTGGGCGTAGGGTAGCGATGCCAAGGTAACGCCAGCTAGCAAGGCACCGATTTCTAAAGAAAAGCCGGCCCAGCTGAACAGGGTGGCTATTCCAAGACCCCAGCCAATGGCAAATAAGAATAAAAATTCCTGAGAGTTAGCAATCAATTTGTTAAGACGCGGCAGTATGACGATGCGCACAAACAATAGGCCGCCAATTAGCAGAACGCTCTTCATTAAGAGGCTATAAAAGTCGGCTAAATTAAAGCCGCCGTTACCTGTTGCCGAAACAGCGATTAATACCAGTGTGGCAATTAAGTCTTCGACCAGCAAAAAACCTATCGATATCTTGCCATATAGGCGGTTCTGCTCCTTTTTATCACTTAGTAACTTAAGAATAATAATCGTGCTCGAGAAAGATAACGAAATACCGATATAAAGGGATGTCAGATCGGAGTAGCCAAACATTTTACCAACCAAGTAGCCACCGGTGGTAGCCAGGACGACCTTACCAATACCAATTAAGGCAGCAATCTTACCAACTTCTTTAATAACCCGAGTATTTAATCCTAAGCCAACAATCAACAGAAGAAGGGCGATGCCAAACTGCGAGAAAACCTCGATGCTTTCGGTGGTGTCGATAACCCTCAATACGGTTGGTCCAACAATTACGCCTGTCACAATGTAGCCAATGATCATCGGTTGACGTATGAGGCGCATGAATAGACTAATCAAGACGCCAATGGCGATGACGATGCTGAGGTCGGTAAAAGTGGCTGCGTGCATATTTATTTTGAAACTTTTTGCTTAAGGTTACCAACATTGTACCTTAAGTCTGGGCGTCAAGATAGCGTTATTTGGCTTGACAAGCATAAGCACGCCGTGCAAGAATGTAATGACTTCGTATGTAGATGTCCAAAATAGACATCTAGCAGAAGACAAAAAATAACAAAAATAAAGTAAGGTACAGCAAGCTGTTTGCAGCTGGCATGTGGAGTGCCCCGGAGGAAAACAGATGCCTGTAAAGGTAAAAGTTATGAATTCACCCGAAAAGCGAGTGATCGTCAAAGTGCAGCGCCCATCGTGGCAACGGTTCCTAGTTTACTAGGAACTGCTCGCACGTCTAAAAGAAGCCCTCTTAACTGAAGGGCTCTTTTGTTTATTAGAGGCTATTGGTTGGCGTTCTTGATAGCTTCGTCGATGACTTTATAAAAGCCATCTAGCGAAGTTGGGTTTTCGATCTTTTTGCCATTGATAACAAAGGTTGGGGTGCTGTTGCCGCCCAAGGCTTGAACTTCGGCAGTATCGGCATTGATGGTATCTAGTACGGCTGAGCTGGCCACATCTTGCTTGAACTTGGTTACGTCAAGCCCAAGGTCCTTGGCGTACTGTTCAAAAATGGCTGAGGCGTTGGAGCTACTGGCCCAGGCGCTTTGGTTACCGTAAAGTAGGTCGTGCATCTCCCAGAACTTACCTTGCATGCCGGCCGCTTCGGCAGCGCGCGCTGACACCATGGCATTGGGGTGGATCTGAACTAGGGGGAAGTTGGCAAATCGGAAGCTAATTTGGTCGCCGTACTTGGCCTTGACTTCTTTTATGATGGGGAAGTATTGAGCACAGGCCGGGCATTGGTAGTCACCGTATTCGACGATGGCAACACCCTTAGTGTTAGCACCTAGTACATGGTTTGATGGTTGCGACTTGTTTGAGCCATTGCCAGACGAAGACTTATCGGATTTGCCAAAGGCGAAGATGCCAACAAAGATAACAATGATGGCGGTTAGGATTAGTAGAAAACGTTTATCCATAGTGTCCATACATAATAACATAGGGTACTATTAGATATATGCTCATGCTTTTTACTATCGTCTTACTGGCCGGGCTGACGCTGTTAGGTATTTTGCTACAGAAAACCTATGGTCAGGTGCCACCCAAAGAACTTAAGCGTCGTGTTCAAGCTGGTGATGATGGTGCCCAAGCCATGTACCGAGTGGTGGCTTACGGCTTAAGCCTTAAGGTATTTCTGTGGATTGTGACCGCCCTGAGTACGGCCGGATTATTTTATATCGTAGCCCGTTCACTACCCTGGCCACTGGCCTTACTGGCAATAATCGGCTTGTTTGCAATTGGCTTTACCTGGCTACCAAATACCCAAGCCACGGCTGCCAGTCGCCAGATCGCGCGTTGGCTAGCGCCCGGGATTGCCTGGATACTCAACTACGCTCACGCACCCCTGCAAGCCGGTGGTCAGTTTGTGCGTAACCACTCAACCTTCGTGTCACACACCAACCTTTATCAAAAAGAAGACCTGATTGAGCTACTAGAGCAGCAAGAACGCCAAGCCGATAACCGCATGTCCAAGCAAGAAATTGACATCGCCGTGCACGCCCTGAGTTTTGGTGACATGCTGGTACGGGACATTTTTATACCAGTCAGCCAAGTGGTTGGCGTTAAGTTGCAAGACAGCCTGGGCCCGATATTAATGGGCGAATTGCATAGTAGCGGCCATTCGCGTTTTCCAGTTTACGACGGCAAGCCGAGCAATGTCGTTGGCGTCCTATACTTGCACGACCTGTTGCAAAAGAAGCAGGGCGGCAAGGTTAAAGACATTTACCATAAACATGTCGTGTACGTGCACGAAGAACAAAACCTTTTTCAGACTCTGCAGACCTTTCTAAAAACCAAACGTCATCTGTTTGTAGTCGTAAACCGGTTCGAAGAAGTAATTGGCGTTGTTACCATAGAAGACGTTCTGGAGCAGGTGATTGGCCAGCAAATTGTTGATGAGTTCGACCAGCACGAGGACTTGCGGGCAGTGGCCGCTCGTCTGGCCGCCAAGGTTCATAAAGAGCAGAAACACCAAGACCCCGCAGTCCCAGAAGACGATAAGTTACAGTAGCAATTTATTATCACCTCTGTTAGAATGCTTGTCATGAGCCGAATTCTATCTGACCAAGTCAAAGACCAAATTGGTGAGTCAACTCTTATCGAAGGTTGGCTGCACAAGAAACGTCTAATGGGCGGACTGGCCTTTATTAATATTCGCGACCGCCGGGGTCTTACCCAGGTAGTCGTTCAAGATAAAGATGAAGTCGAAAAATTGCGCGGCATGCAAATTGGCACTGTTTTGCGTGTAACCGGCACAGCTGTCGAAGAGCCGCGCGCTCCCGGTGGCGCCGAACTGCACGACCCCGAACTAACTATTTTGGTTCCGGTAACCGATGAACCGCCAATCGAGATTGATAAACCAATTTCCCACAAACCAGAACACCTCGACACGCTGTTTGAGCAACGGGTAATTGGCTTGCGCAATCTCCAAGAGCAAAAGATCTTCAAGATCCGCGCCAAGGTGCTACAGGCCTTCCGCAATTATCTGACCGACAATGATTTTGTCGAGATCCAAACTCCAAAGCTTCTCGGGGCTGCACCAGAAGGTGGCACCGAGGTTTTTAAGCTTGATTATTTTGGACAAGAAGCCACTCTAGCCCAAAGTCCGCAACTCTATAAGCAAATTATGGTGGGAGTTTATGAACGCGTTTTCGAAATTGGTTCAGCCTTCCGAGCCGAACCAAGCGCCACGACTCGCCACATGAGCGAATCGATGATGCTCGATATCGAAATGGGTTTTGTGAAAGATTACGACGAGGTCCTAGATTTTGTCGGTGGCACCACCATGCATGTCTTAAAAGAACTATACAAAACCTGTGGTGACGACCTAAAGAGCTTAAACGCCCCTGAGCTTAAGCTACCCGAAGACGGCAAAGTCCCGCGCCTGACGGTAGAAGAAATTCACGAGCTTTACACTAAGGCTACCAAGACTGACACCACCAAAGAGAAGGACCTAACTCCAGACGAAGAGAAGTGGATATGCGAGTACTCACGCAAAAAACTGGGCAGCGATCTTATCTACGTACGTGATTTTCCACTGTCTACCCACAAGTTCTATCAGAAGAAAAACAGCGACGGCAAAACTGTTTTGTCGGCTGACCTGCTCTTTCGTGGCGTCGAGATATCAACAGTTCCGCTAAGAGAAAGTAATTACGACACTCTGGTGCAGCAAATGAAAGATCAAGGAATTAACCCCGAAGACCCTGGTTTTAAGTATTACTTACAAGCTTTCAAATATGGCCTGCCCCAACACGGTGGCTGTGGCTTTGGCATCGACCGCTTTGTTCAAAAGTTAATCGGACTCAATAACGTTAAAGAAGCCACTCTCTTCCCACGTGATATCAACCGTTTGACTCCGTAGCACTGTATAATAACTACATATGGTGGACGATACACAGAATTCAGCAAGCTTGCAGCCAACCGGTGTGACTAATGGCGATACCAATAATCCGCAGCAGATACCACAGGTGGCTAATCTTCAGCCCCAGGCTAGTGCTCAACTCCAGCCGACCAGTATATTTACGCCGAGTGATTTAGCTGGCTTAGACCAAGGTAGTTCGGCAATTCAGTTGAGTAGCGTTACCACTACAACTAGCGCCACAGTCGCGCAAGTAAACACTAAAACCCAGTCAACCCCAGTTGTTTTGTATGGGTTTGTGGCGATTGCTTGCATGGCGGCATTTATATATATTGTCCGCGGTTTACTAAAACACCGTGCCTAAGCTCTAGCACTTTCTGGTAGAATAATGGTAAGCCCAATAAGCTAACATTATGACAAAAGAAAAAGACGAAGCGGCTAGCCCGCCGGACAACCCACCAAGCTCGGCACCACCGGTGCCAGACAAGTTAGCGGCCGACTTGCATGTACCCCTAATCCCCGATAGCCAGGAAGACCCCGAAACCGACAAAGCAGTTGATGACATCGCCACAAAAGATGCTGATGAAATTTTAGCAGCCGAGGATGCAGAGGTTGCCAAAGCCTTCGAGCCGGCCACCGAACCCAAAGGCTTAAAAGCCAAGCTCAAACACTTCTTTAAAGCCTGGTGGAATAACCCAAAAGCGCGCTATGGAACTATCGCCGGATTATTTGTGTTACTTATAGCCATTCTGGCGATACCACCCAGCCGCTATTTTGTACTTAATACGGTTGGTATTCGCAGTAGCGCGTCGGTAACCGTTATTGATCAAAGTACTCAGCAGCCCTTAAAAAACGTTACTGTTGTGGTAGCTAACCAATCGGCTACGACCGACAGTGAAGGTGTTGCCAAGCTCACCAAAGTAAAATTGGGTGCCACCCAAATTAACATTAGCCGTCGGGCTTTCGCGTCTGTTTCTAAAAAAGTTACGGTTGGGTGGGGCAGTAATCCGTACGGTAATTTTGCAATCAAGCCAACCGGTAGCCAGTACGACTTTGTTGTGACTGACTTTATGTCTAACAAGGGTATTAACAAGGCCGAAGCTACTGTCGGTGAGGCCGTCGCTGCCGCCGACGAACAGGGTGTTCTGGTGTTAACAGTCGAGCCTAACCAGGACAGTCCCCTAGAAGTGGTTATTAAAGCCGATGGCTACCGCGAAGAAAAAGTTAGCCTAAATCTGGACGAAAAAACTCAACAGGCCGTCAAACTGGTGCCTGACCGTAAACACGTTTACGTATCAAAACGTTCCGGTAAATTCGATCTGTACGCCGCCGACTTAGACGGTAAGAACGAAAAAGTACTACTGGCTGGTAGCGGCTTGGAACGCAGTGACATTTTAGTGGTACCAAACCCGGCGGCCCATAAAGTGGCTCTGTCGTCGAGTCGTGAAAACGCTCGAAATAAAGACGGATTCTTACTGACCACGCTTAACATTATTGATTCCGACAGCGGTGAAAGGACACAGATAGCCCAGTCCGAAAGCATTCAGGTCATTGACTGGATTGGTGACCGACTTATTTTTGTCCAGGTTGCCGCTGGTGCCAGCGCCAGTAACCCGAACCGCCAGCGACTGGTTAGCTACGACACTGCCAGTAAGACTCAAAAGGAGTTGGCAAGTAGCAACTACTTTAACGGTGCAATTTCGGCTGGCGGTGTAGTCTACTACGCGCCGTCTGATGCTAGCACAGCTGGCTTTTATAAGATTAACGCCGACGGCACGGCCAAGGCTAACTTGCAGAACAAACCAACTTGGAGCATTATTCGTAGCCAATATGAGCAACTGTCTTTGGTGGTAGGGTCGGATTGGTATGGCTATAAACTAGGCGATATGTCGACAACTAAACTTGGTGGTCCGCCGTCGAGCCAACAGAACCGAATTTATAGTGACAATAGCAATCGTAAGCAAAGCCTTTGGGTAGAGAAACGCGATGGTAAGGGTGTCTTGCTGAACTACAACACTGTTGATAAAAAAGACGCCATACTTAAAACACTGAGCGGACTGACCAACCCAGTTTACTGGCTCAATGACCAGTACGTTATATATCGCGTCCAAACCGATCAAGAAACGGCCGATTACGCTGTGAACATCAACGGCGGTGAACCACGAAAACTGAGCGATGTTACTGGCACCAATGGTGGCGGTGGCTTGTACGACTACTAACTTGTATAATGGCGCACATGACATTTGATGAATACCAAAAACTTGCCCTGACTACCGCTATTACTAACCCTGACCCGTTAATGGATAAAACTATCTGGGCAATGGGCATCTCTGGTGAGTCTGGCGAAGTCTTAGAGAAGTGGAAGAAGATTGTTGCCTATAAAGACGGTGTTGTAACCGAAGAAGACACCAAAGAACTCAAGAAAGAACTGGGCGACGTTGTCTGGTATGTGGCCGTTATGGCGCATAGCTTGGGCTTGAGTTTGGACGAAGTCATGCAGCTAAATGTTAACAAGCTGGCAGACCGCAAAAAGCGTGGTGTCCAAAAAGGGCAGGGCGATAATCGCTAGGGCTTAAAGCGCAGGCGTAGCCATTCGTCCAGGCTGTCGCCGCCACCACCAGCCATACCAACTACCATATCGCCGGCCTTTAAATGCTTCTGGATAACTTGGCGTAGTTTGTCGTTGCGTTCCATTGCTGTTGCAATGGTCGGGTCATCAAGATGTTTCACTAGCTCTGCAGGCGAAATAACGCGCTGTGACGGGTCTTCGCGTGCTAGGTAGCTTGGTATCCAGTAAACGTGGCTAGCTCCCTTAAAACAGTCTTTATAGTCGTCTGCCATGTAGTGTTGACGGCGGTTGGTTAGTGGTTCGTAGACCACCACCACCTTTTTATCGCGTGCCATTTCTAGGGCAACGCTCATGGCGCCACGGATTTTCTCGGGTGTGTGGGCATAGTCACTATAAAGCCCTGGCACAATTGGCTCCATGCGACGTTGGCTACCGGGGAACAGATTCATTAGTTCAATTAGTTTGGCGACTGGTGTCTTGGTTAGCTCATGGACAGCTCTTATTGCCAACCAAGCATCGAGGCGGTTGTATTTACCAGCCAACGCAATTTCGTTAATTTTCGGATTATCGGGATCTTCGACGCTGATATGCTTGGTGGTCTCTAAGCCAAGATAACCCATATCTTCCTGCCAGATAATTTTCCATTCGGTCTGGTGTAAAAAGTCGCGAAAGGCTTGTTGGTAGTCGTCACGCGACGGAAATATTTCGTGATGGTCCCAAGTCACGCCGGTAATCAGGCTGAGGTAGGGATGAAAGGCTAAGAAATTGCGGTCAAACTCGTCAGCCTCGTAGACAAAATACTCACTTTGGCTGTCGTAGTAGCCCATGTCGCCAAAACTGATCTTGGCTCCTACCGAGTAACTAATAGGCACTTGCAGCTGCTTAAATAGCCATACTGTCATGGCCGTCGTGGTAGTCTTGCCGTGGGTGCCAGCAACTGCTACTAGCTTTAATTTCTTTTCATTCAGAATAAGATTAAGCAGCTCGTCACGTTTACTGGTTTTAATATGGTTGTCACGTACAAATTCCAGCTCCGGATGGTGTGGGTTTTCTTTTTCGACAGCCGAAGAGTAAACGTACCAATCGATTGGAGTAGCTTGGTGAACCTGGGCGATGGCGTGCTCGGTCTGGCCAATATGGATGTTTGTAACACCGTGTTTACGCAAGTACTGAATATACTGTGAATCTTGCTTGTCCGAGCCCGAGACGGTAAAGCCGGCTTGCTGGGCAATCATCGCCAGAGGGCCAATGGCGGTACCGCCTAACCCCGAAAAGTAAATATGCATACCTCTAGTCTAACAAATGCTAGAATAAACAGTAGAAGCAAAAGCGTTATGAATAAAAAACACCTCCATCATGTTTGGCGTAAGCTCCGAGTAATTAAGCCGTGGTATTTTTTAGTATTGGCCGTGGTATTTGGTTTGGTGAGCATCTACAGTTTGCGCCAGAACAATCTGACCATGGTGCGCTTGCGCGAAAAGGTTTACCAAGCCGATGAGCAAAACGGCGATGTCGAAACGTCCTTACGCAACTTAAGAGAGTACGTGTATGCCCATATGAACACCAATCTGGCCAGTGGCGAGAACGCCATTTATCCGCCTCTGCAGCTCAAGTTTAGCTATGAGCGCGCCCTAGAGGCGGCTAAGGGTACCGGCAGCGATGCCAATGCCCAAGTTTACACGGACGCCCAGGCCGACTGCGAGCGGCGTTTCCCGCAGGGTTTGTCGGGCAGTGGACGTATCCCCTGTATTCAAGAGTACGTGGCTAGTCGTGGCATCCAAGCGGCGCCATTCTTGCCGCCAGCTTCTTTGTACCAGTTCGACTTTGTATCGCCGGATTGGTCACCTGATGTTGCCGGCTTTAGCTTAGTCGCAACCGGACTATTTGCCGCGCTATTTGTAATCAGCTGGATATCTGATCGCTGGATCCGGGCCGAACTAGATTTATAGAGTAGTTACGGCTTTTTGGTAGTGTCAGTGGTGCTAGTAGTGGCTTCACACTTCTGACCGTTTGGATTTTGTTTCTGGTATTCGGCAACAGCTTTGGCAACCTGACCGTCGGTTTTGAGGTTCTCCCAGAAGATAACCTGATCGGTATTAATGAGCATTTGATCTTGTGGCCCGTGCAGTTCACAGCCAAGCTTAACCAACGAAACATCGCTGTTAGCAGCCTTAGCATCGTTGGGTTGAACGGCCTGATTAACACGTAGGTAGTAAATGTTGTTCAGTGCCAGGTAGCGGTTGTTCAAAGAAGTTATTTTACCAAAGTAAACTTGGCCACCATTTAAGAAGACGGCTTGATACTGACTATTGTTAACGTACTTGGCCTGTTCCTTGTTTTTGCTAAAGGCAATTGAGGCGATTAAGGCAACAACCAAAATCATAACTGATATTAGTAGGAACAAAGATCCCCAGCGCATAACAGCTGACCATTTTTTATTATCTTTACGTGAGCCATGTGATGCTGGAGCCCGGTTTGGGGCAGGTGCTCCGGCCGGTGCAGTATTACTGCGCTGTGCAAAATCCATAATAGAAAGCCACCTTATCTTTTAACATTATTTACTAGAGGTAGTGTAATACATAAGCAGATTGTTATGCAACGGGATTGACACAAAAATCATTATTAACAGAGGTCCACCGTTGTGGATTACTGAAAAACTGTTGACAAGAAGTTCTACCCTCGTTATGTTAGGGATACATTACTAACTCATAAGAGAGGGAGAGTTGTTACCATGGCATACAAGCACACTAACAGCAAAGGCGTCACTTACTACCTAAACAGCAAGGACGTTACATTGCGCGGCGGCAAAGTTCAACGAATTTATTACTTCAGCAAGGACGAGCGCCCAGAAGCCTCAGATCTTCCTGACGGCTACAGTGTCAACGAAAACCCACGCAACGGTTTCTTGACCATCAAAAAAGGCGCCTAAGTACCTTTTTAAAACTCCACAGCACCCGGGCCTAAACTCCCGGGTGTTTGTTATGTCAGGTCTGATATAGTAGAGGTGATGAAGAAAGAAATGCTTAAAGTCAGCAACCTAACCAAGTCCTACGACAATAAAAAAGTCGTCAAAGGAATTAGTTTTAGTGTTAAGCAAGGTGAAATCTTTGGTATCTTGGGTCCTAATGGGGCGGGGAAGACGACTACCTTAGAAATGATCGAGACACTGCGCGAAATCGATGAAGGCTCTGCCATAGTCGACGGTGTTGATGTTAGTAAAGAAGCTCAAAAGGTTAAATACATAATTGGTGTCCAACCACAGAGCCCGGCTTTTATGGATAAGGTTAAATTAACCGAGCAGCTGGAGCAGATGGCCTCGGCCTACGGCCAAAAGGTCAACGCCATGCAGTTGCTCGAAGAAGTTGGGCTGAAAGATAAGGCTGGTAGCTTTGTCGAAAATTTGTCGGGGGGCCAGCGCCAACGCTTTAGCATTGTGGCCTCATTGGTACATAAGCCTAAAGTCTTTTTTATGGACGAACCCACCACTGGGTTGGACCCCCAAGCTCGCCGTCATTTGTGGGACTTGGTCAAAAAGACTCGTGATAGTGGCGTCACAGTCATTTTAACTACGCACTATATGGAAGAGGCCGAGATATTGTGTGATCGCGTTGCCATTATGGATAATGGCAAAATCATCGCCTTAGACACGCCCAAAAACCTTGTCCAGCAACTTCTAAAACGTGGCTTTAAAAAGGCAAAGCATGTTGAGCAAGCCGACCTCGAGGACGTATTTATTGATCTTACCGGCAAGGACCTGAAGGACTAGCCATGAGCAACCTGAAACAGTCGTTGCTGCCTGTTAAAGTCTTTGCTAAGGTGGCGATTCGGCGGGCTTTTCGTGATAAAACCTCGCTGTTTTTCATCTTTGCATTCCCGTTGATATTCTTGTTTGTTTTTGGCGGAATCTTTGGCAAAAACAACGACACTTCGTTTAAAGTGGCGGTTATAAATCAGTCCGACTCGCCCTACGCTAAGCAGCTCACCGAACAGATTGGCAAGGCCCAGATTTACAAAGTCAGCACTGATGTAACTTCGCTGGACGGCGCCAAAGAAAAGATGACACGCGGCCAGTTAGACGCCACCATAATTTTGCCTTCTAGTTTTGGGCAGCAAAGTGGTGAGCTACCAAGCGGCCAGGCCGTGGTCTACTATACCCAAAACAACCTACAAGCCAGCCAAGCCCTAACGTCTATTCTGCAATCCCAATTCCAGGGCTTGAATAGCCAGTTTGTCAAAGCCCCAACACCTTTCACAGTTAAGGCCGAGCAGATTAATGAACAAGCGCTCAGCCAATTCGATTACACTTTTGCTGGCTTACTAGGCTTTTCGATTATCGGTATTGGCATATTTGGCCCAGTTAACGTTTTTCCGGAGCTTAAAAAGCAGGGCGTACTGCGCCGCTTGCACACCACGCCGCTACGGGTTTGGCAGTACTTTTTAGCTAACGTTGTTTCGCAAAGCGTGGTTGGCATGATGACCATGGCGCTGATGTTTATTGTCGCCATAGTCGTATTTGATCTTAATGTGGTTGGCAACTACTTGGCTTTGGCCCTGTTTTTAGTATTTAGTATTGCCATGATTTTAGGCATTGGCCTGGCGCTGGGTGGTTGGGCCAAGAACGAGCAGCAGGCCGCACCACTGTCTAACATTGTGGTGTTTCCGATGTTATTTTTGTCGGGCACGTTTTTCCCGCGCTTCTTAATGCCCGAGTGGCTGCAAACGGTGTCGTCATTCTTGCCGCTAACACCGGTTATCGAGGGCATTCGTTTAATCGCCACCGAAGGCAAGACTTTGTTAGAGCTAGGACCACAACTTGGCTTGATGGCAGCTTGGACGGTAATTATATACTTCATTGCCTTCCGCATTTTCCGCTGGGAATAACCCCACCGCATAATTGTAAAAATTACACACACATGGTATATTTGGCGTATGAACGATCAGCCGTCATTGTTTGATCCCACTCCTCAAGCTCCGTCCGAAGCGCCCTCTGGAATGTCTGCAGATACAACGCCACCTACCGAACAGCCAGAGTTTAAAGACCCATATCGCGAACAAGCTGCCCGAGCGGCTGGTATAGTCGCTAGTCGTGACGAAGATTTGGCTGCTGAGCAGGCTCCAGTTGCTCGTGTTGATACGGCAGAACCCAAACCTGCAAAAACATCCGATCAACTTGGACCTGAAGACATGGTAAAAGGACCACCTAAACCAATCGGGCATGATGCTTATATGCGTCCCGGTAAAGACGAAATTGATATTGGCAGAGCTGGTGTAGCAGCCGCCCGAAGGCTGCTTGGTTAATAGCGATGGCACAAGCAACACATCCCGGGGTGGGGCAGGGACCACTTCCATTCGAAGGCACCCAGCCAAGGCATGAGTTAGGAATTGACTGGGAACAGCCAGTTACGTTCAGTCATCTGTTGAATGTTTTAAGCGATACCGAAACTAGTCGCCAAGCCATGGGGGCAACGGCTGTCGAGGACTTGGCAATAATTGATCCGGTAGACATTCGCTTAGCTTTGTATACCGGCAATGCCCATGATGATGATGTCGATAACGCTTGGCGCGGATTGGTTTTCCCGGCCGATGACTACAAGGCGATTGTTAGTAGTCCAGTCATGCTGGCCAAGCGAATTAGGGCTCGCGCCGAAAGTGAGTATCAGAATCGCCCACATCTTGTTGAAGCCGTTAAGAAGCGTAAGGCTAGGGAAGGGCTTGAAGGTCGTGTCGTTAAACTAGAAGATCGCCGAGCGGCCATACAGGCCGAAGTCGATTGTGTTCGAGTTGTCGCCAAAGAGGCTAGAAGTGGCGGTCGGGCCCATTATCGCGCCGATAAACTATACCCTAAAGTAGTGCAAACCAAAGACACTATTGGCAATATGATTGGAGTAGCTGGTAAACGGCTGGGCTGGTCGGTTGATGAACACGTTATGGCCAAAAGAGCCTTAACGGTCGTTTTATTTGGTTTGCATGGTGACGGCAATCAGCGAACACGACACTGGTTGAGATACACTGAGCATACCTTAGAGTATGCCCAGCGCCGCGACAGTCTGTTGCGGACATCGCAAAGTAATGTGTTGCAAGAACTACGTAAGTACCAATAAACTAGAGCGATGCAGTTACCGCAGCCCTTCCTAGTTTTAGCCCCCATGGACGATGTCACCGACAGCGTGTTCCGTCAGGTAGTGGCTAGTACCGCTCCACCCGACCTCTATTTTACCGAGTTTGTTAACGTCGATGGCTTGCAAAGTCCGGGTCGGGAAAAGCTACTCCCCAAGTTGCAGTTTACTGCCCAAGAAACGCCAATTATTGCCCAGTTATGGGGTAAAAACCCCGATAATTATTACAAAACTACTCTGGAACTTAAAGAAATGGGCTTTGCTGGGGTGGACATAAATATGGGGTGTCCCGACAAGACTGTCGTTAAGAATGGCTGCTGCAGCGCCTTAATTAATAACAGGGAAGCGGCAGGGGAGATCATCCGGGCTGTCCAAAAAGCCGCCGGGGAAGACTTCCCCGTTTCGGTAAAAACCCGGATTGGCTTTAATGAAGTCGACATTACCTGGCCAGAATTTCTGCTAAGCTTAAAACTTAACATGTTAACTATACATGGTCGGACCACTAAAGAAATGTCTAAGGTGCCGGTTCACTGGGATGTTATCAACCAGATCCGCGAGTTGCGTGACCAGCTCTCCCCCGCCACCTTACTAGTTGGTAATGGCGATGTGCTAACGCGCCAAGAGGCCTTGGCAAAGGCAGAGGAGTATAAGCTGGATGGAATTATGATCGGCCGTGGTATTTTTGAAGACCCCTATGTGTTTGCTCAGCAAAGTCCGTGGGTAGACATGACCAAGCAGCAAAAGATGGAGTTGTTCCAGCGCCATATCGAGCTGTTCGCCCAAACCTGGCAAAATAATGAAAGAAAAGTTCATACCCTTAACAAATTCTGTAAGGTTTATATTAACGGCTTTGATGGCGCCAAAGAACTCCGCGAGCGTTTTATGGCCGCTAACAATGTTGACGAGCTACGCGATACCCTTTTGGCAGTTATGGCGGTCACCCCACTCGGACATCTTGACTAGAATTTCTTGAAGTTCCAGCCCCTTACTAGTTAGTTCGTAGGTGTAACGTGGTGGTCGCTCGCAGTAGAGGCGTCTAATTACAATGCCTTCTTTTTCTAGTTTGTCGAGGCGTTGGCTCAGGGTACGCGGGCTGATACCAGCCAAAGAGGTCTCGAGGTCACCAAAGCGGGCTTTGGCAGAAGAGAGGTCACGCACAATTAAGGCAGTCCATTTGTCGCCGAGGATGGTTAAAGTATTTTCGATACAGCCAGGATGTTTTTCGATGGCAGGATTCATGCTAGCAGTATAACGCACACTTCAGGCTTTACAAAGTATAGTAAGTTACTATACAATTTATAGCGATATAGAAAATTAACGAAAGGTTACACACCCATGACTTTAAAAATTGCCGTTATCGTTGGCTCTACCCGCCCTTCCCGTGTCGGTCGTAAAATTGCCGACTGGTTTGTTGATCAAGTTTCTGACACGCCGGATGTTAAGTTTACGCTAATCGACCTGGCTGATGTTAATCTGCCATTTCTAGATGAATCAAATTTGGCTTCGATGCAACAATATCAAAGAGAGCATACCAAGAAGTGGTCAAAACTTATTGATTCATTCGATGGCTATGTTTTTGTTACACCCGAGTATAACCATGGCTATCCAGCCAGCCTAAAGAACGCTATAGATTACTTGTATAACGAGTGGGCCCGTAAGCCGGTGGCCTTTGTTGGCTACGGTGCCCTAGGTGGCTCGGCTACACTAGAGCATCTTGTGCCGGTGGTTGCCCAAATTGGGATGGTGCCGCTACTAGGTACTTCAGTCAAGGTGATTGACGTTTGGGGTGCTTTTGACGAAGAAGGCAACTTTAGCGAAGGAAATTTGCGAGGCTCTAGCCCTGAGAAGCTGATGGACAACTTGGTGTGGTGGGCCAAGGTCTTGCAAAAAGCCCGAGCTAACTAAGCGCATAGTTGTATAGCGCGCCGCTAGTGGTACCAACGTAGACGGTATTATTCCAAATAGCTATGCTTTCGCAGTCAGACGGTGGCAGGGCGATTGGTGTCCAAGTTACGAGGTCGGTGGAGCGGAGAACTTGCTTAAAGGCCGTACCGGCGTCGGCCAGGGCGTATACGTAACTACCACTGACACACAGCGCATAGGTGTTGCCGGCGTTATCCCAGGTTTGGACGCCATTAGTGCTGTCGAAGGTGCGGACTTTGTCGGCACTACCGCCGTTAAAGGCATTGGTGTAGGCAGTTTTGGTACCAAAAGTTTCGGTGTTCCAGCCGGGTGCGTTGGTGTTGGATAGGCCGGAGTCTACCCACGCCGAGCCATTCCATAAGAAAACGACACCAGGCCCGGTCGAGAAGCGGCAGTACAAATTGCCATCGGCTTGCCAGATAGTATAGATACGATCTTCGCCGTTCGGTGTGCCAAAGTTGGAACGAGTCCAGGATCCACCGGATGTATAGTCGGCGCTGCGGTAAACCGACGCCTTATTGTCATCGGTGGCGGCACCGGCCCCCCAGTATTGACCGCCAAAGTATGTCATATCAAAGGTGTGTAAGGTGGCTTCGTTTGGCCCTGATCCAGTTCGATATTCGGTCCAGCCACCAGATTCCAGAACGGCAAAGTCGTTGTGATAACTGGTGCGTGGGTCGATATAAGGTACAAACAGCTTACCGTTCAAAACTCGGTAGCGAACTATACTTTCCGTTTTGGCAGTAAATTCGCTAGTCCAAGATGAGCCATTCCAAGAAGTGATTTCAACCGGACCGGTATTCGAAATCCAGTCACCAAAACCGGCGTAAAGCTTACTGCCAAACGGCATAAGCGTATGAAGACCACGCGCACCCGAAGGTTGCGTAAGCGCGAATGGATTCGAGCCAACGAGCTGCATTGATGGAACATCTGGCGGTGTGTCCGCCGGAGGTGCTACAGAGCCCGTTGGCTGAAGAAGAAAGGGAGCTGAAAGCCTCCGGTCGCTAAGGTGGCAGCGGTCCAGTCGTTACTACCAGATGAGCCGGTTAGTTTTTGGACACCAGCGGTGGCACCAATGCTGGGATCCACGAAAGGCGGAGCACAGTTAATGGCTCGGATATCGATAGCCGAAAGGTCAGAATAACGTAGCTTTATACTATAACGCCCTGGTGGCAGTGTAGTGGCCGGTGGGGTAATAGTATTTAGTCCGGTAACAGCCGTCTGGTTGATTATGGTGCCAATAAATGAGGCAGCCGTCCAAGAAGTATCACACTGATAGATACTCAGGTTAAACTGTGATCCGGGTACGGCAGTGGTGACCCTTATGACTATTGCCGGCATCGCCATTGGCGACTGGATTTCGAAAGGAACCCAAATCTGACCATTTAGGCTAAGTGTTGAAACTGTACCAAGATGCGAGTAACCCGGTGGCAAGGCGCCAACTTCGTGAAGTACGCCTGGGTCACTGGCACTGATGGCGCTGGTAACAATCCAGGTATCGCTGGCGGTTTTTTGCAGAGTTAGGGTTTGCTTTGGCCCAACCGAAAGACCGCTAGGAGCTTGCAGTGTAACACCTCCAGAAGCGGCTACAGTGGTATAGCGGGCGGTAGCTAAGTGAGTGACATAAACTACCGTTCCAATTGCAAATGGTATAACGTCGTTGGTCGGGATGGTAAGAGTAGGGAAAACATTACCGGCAGCATCAAACTGGACGGTCTTAAATGCATCGGTTAAGGCCAGTGTGTAGCTGGCAGTTTGCACATTAGTAGTTCGGACGTTACCAACAGTGATGGTGTTGGCGTTATCGTCGACAGTTACAGAAACGCCCGGACCTGCTGTCATGGCGCTACCGGCAGCGTCGATGGCTGCTTCGGAAAAATCTGACACGGTAGCCGAAGTGATTGACTTCAGCGTGCCGTCGCTATTATGTGCTACCCCTAAGAAGTCATTGAGTACAGTGCCCCATGTACCCGTATCGCCGCCCGGAACTGGTAGTCTAGCCATGCGTTAACCCTCTCTTTTACCTATTGCTAGTTAGTATAGAGGTTAAACGGTGTAAGCTCAAGCATGATATTTGGTGGGGGTGGATGGAGTTGAACCATCTACCAAGCGGTTATGAGCCGCCTGCTCTGACCGATGAGCTACACCCCCGTGGTCGTGGTATTAACAGAGTGAGTATAGCAGATTTTGGGCAAAGGATTGTATAATAAAAATGTTCATGAACAGTAAAATCAAAAATATCCAAAACCATCCCTATTTTAAGCAACTCCAAGACGTGCGCGTGGTGGGGCTTTTAATCTTTGCCGGCATTGCCCTGTTAGTAAGCTGGAGTACAATCTCGGCTATTCAGACTAACTACGGCCTGCAAAAGCAAATCTCGGCTATACAGCAAGAAAACCAGGTGCTGGATCTCCAGAATAATAACCAAAAGCTAGCCAATCAGTACTACAATACCAACCAATTCCTGGAACTAGCCGCCCGGCGCCAGTTCGGCAAGGCCGCCCCTAATGAAAAACTGGTTTTGGTGCCCAAGCGGGTGGCGCTGGCCAACACTGTTGATATGTCCAAAGAGCAAAATAAGGCCGCTCAGCCAGCTGTGGTAGTATCGACTTTCCAGCGCAACTTTCAAGCCTGGATGGACTTTTTCCAACATCGCCAGACAGATAAATAATTACAGGAGAAACCAATGAACCCACTTGACCGCTATATGTACAGGCTACTACTAACCATTACTTTCGCAGTGTTGGGGGTTGGCATGGCTTTCTATCACTTTGTCGAAAAGTGGGGCTGGGTCGATGCCTACTATTTTTGCATCGTCACCCTAACCACTGTTGGGTATGGCGACATTACGCCCAAAACCGATGCCGGTAAGTTATTTACGACCATCTACATTCTGCTAGGAATTGCTATTTTTGGTGCCTTTATAAACGCCTTTGTAAAGAAGCGTGGTCAAAAAATGCAAGCCCGTGCCGAATCTCATACTGAAAAGCATAAGCGTTAAGGCAACTTCCTTGACAAAAATTCCAGTAAGCGAGATGATTTAATCATCAACTAAGGAGGGCTTTTATGGCTAAACCAACAACACAACCATCTGGATGGGTCGGCTGGGTATACTTTGCCGGTATACTTCTGATCGTGCGCGCCTTTTTCGAGGCATTCCTGGGCATCGTTTCATTAACTCGTAGTTCATTCTACGTTGTTACCGAACAGCACCTAGCAGTCTTTAACTTTACAGCTTGGGGCTGGGGTCAACTAGTTTTGGCGATGATTCTATTGTTCGCTGGTTTCTCGGTACTTTCGGGCCACTTGTTTGGTCGCATCGTTGCCGTTATCGTGACAACTGTATCATTGCTGACTAGCATGGCGTTTATTCCAGCCTACCCAGTCTGGTCACTCGCTGCCATCCTGATCGACGTATTGGTGCTTTACGCATTGATCGTTCATGGTGGCGAGCTACGCGAAGACTCTTAATTAAAGAGTTAACGTAAAATTAAGAACCGGCTTCCAGAGGCCGGTTCTTTTATTTGAATTCAGTTGGGATGGCGTACAAAGCAGTTACGTCGGCGTCGGGCTCGGCGGTGTCAGCATAGATGACCGTCCAGGTAGTACCGGCTAATTTAGCATAGTACAGCGTGGCTGGCTCGGTGGCGTTAGCGGTGGCAGCACAGGTAGCGCTAACCTTGGCAAAGGTCTTATCAGTCGAATACAGCACTTTCTTTTTGTCAGTGCCTTGCGTGCCTTGGGTGTATACCAAAGCCTTCTTAGTGGCTGGGTCAACCTCGGCCTGGCAATCGGCGGTAGCAGCCGTAATTACCAAAGTATCGGCCGTTGGCGGGGTGGCTGCTTCGCTAAGCTTGGCGTTCTCGGCTTCGGCATCACTAGCTTTTTTATTGGCGGCAGCTAGTTGGGCGGTTAGAGCCTGGTTTTCTTTAGCTAGTTTGTCGACTTGCTGGTGTTGCCAGTAGTAAATACCATAGCCGGCCGCACCAAGCAGAGCCAATACTAAAATAACCAGCAAAGCCTTTTTAGCTTTGCCGCTGCGTTTTTTCTTTGGTTTAGGTACGGTTAGTTCGGGTGGTGGCGGATCAACTTTAAAGGGGTCGTCCATCTGCGGTTCAGGTGGCGTTGCGCCGGGTGGCGGAGTTTCCTTAAGCTGATATTTGGGCTGCGTCGGGGGTTTAAGATCCATATCCATAATACCGTTTATTATTACCCCAAACGGGGTTAAACACAAGCGATATCAAATAAGTTTGGTAGCGGCGACAAGATTTGAACTTGTGACCCCAGGCTTATGAGTCCTGTGCTCTAACCAACTGAGCTACGCCGCCCTATAAACTTGTTACATGGACAGCAGTGAATATACCATGTTTTGCCTCTGTTGACCAGCTAGCTGAAAGGCGAACGGCAATAAAAAGAACCCTTTGCGCTTAAAGGGCTCTTTTATGGGAGTTTGATCGAGTAGGTTTACAAAGATGAGATTAGATCGTCAAATTGTGAAACTGCCTGATCTTGGGTTTGGGCGAACTCGTAGGCGAGTTGTGATTTCATTGTGTGTAGTTTCCTGTTGTTTTATTTTGTTGTTTGTTTTGTCATGACAACACTAAGTATTATACATGAAGTTGCTAATTTGTCAAGATTATTCTTCTAACCAGTTTCTGGCATCGGGGAATTCGCGGCGTAGGTTATGGCGAGCCCGGTGTACGTTCATCTTAAAACTAATTTCACTAACACCTAGTTGCGCGGCACATTCTTTAGTGGTTTGTCCCATTACGTCATGCATACGAATAGCTTGTTGTTGCTTGGGACTTAAAGTGGCCAGCATTGCTTCTAGTTCCGGCGAAAGGCTACTGTAGTCCAAAAAGCTGTCGACCTCGCCAGTATCTAATGATGACACCACGGCAATACTACCAACCAAGGATGGATCTGAACCGTCTTCTTCGGGTAGGGGCTGATTGTTGTGACGTGCCTCGCGTCTCCAGTAGTTATCAGTACAGCTGCGCAAAACGTAAAATAGCCACGTAGAAAACTTGGCGTCACCCCTAAAATTATGTAAACCCTTATAGGCTCGGGCGTAGGTTTCCTGGACTACTTCTTGCACATCAAAATGCCTGGGGTGGGGGCGGCTCAGAGCAAATTTGGTAAGGAATTCCTGGGTTTCGCTAACCAGCTCGCTAAAGCGACTATTGGCTTCCTCTAGGGCGGCTACCTCATCCGGGCTGCCCGGTTCGGCTTGGCTGGCGGCGAGTAATAAGTCGCGTGCTTCAAGTGCTAGTATGGTTGTCGGGTCATCTGTTGGCAATTTTTCGGCTTCGGCTGAAGGAGCGAGCATATCGGTCATAGTGAAGATACTCTACCACATTTCCCACCGATGTTGTATAAGTAGCTTTCATCTGGTATGCTATAGCTTGCTCAACTCGACGCGGGGTGGAGCAGTGGCAGCTCGCGTGGCTCATAACCACGAGGTCGCAGGTTCGAGTCCTGCCCCCGCTACCAAGAAAAGAGACTCTTCACAAGAAGGGTCTTTTTTCTTGGTCACAGAGAAGACTTGAACCGTCGGGCGTAGCCCAGGTTCGGTCATCAAAGCCACGCGCAGGAATATATTCCGAGCATGGCTGCAGATGTGCGTTGCCCTGCCCCGCCAAAAGCCTTAGAGCTCGGCGATTTCCTGAATTTCGGCCATCAGCATTTGGGCGCTTTCCGGGTCGAGGTAAAATTGTCGTCCACTGATTTCATGCTCCCATGCTTCAAAGTGTTCGCGGATGCCAGCCTCTAGTTGACTCTGTGGCTGAGCTCTCTCTGGTGTTTTGCCATCACGCGGTAGTAAAAGGTCTACCCACGAATATTTAACTTCTTGGTCGATAACTGTTATCCCGACTTTGCGTCTGTAGAGTAGCTCACCTTCGCTATCGACTACTCCAAAACCTTTGACGGTAATTAATAGGTTTTCGTGGTTTGCCTCCGGTGTTTGTTTGCTTGCCACGCGAACTTTGTAACCCATTTGTGGGAATACGCCAAAAGTTTCGTCGGTGATGCGGCTTATAGTAAGGTCAAGGTCATAGTCGGGCTTTTCCGAAAACGCCACGCCCGACAAAGTCACCAAGCCTTTGCCGATTTCCTTAATCTGCCGGTAGGTAGCAATATCGATCATCTGGGAACGACGTTCTTGTTCAAAAGTTGACATAATAAGCCTATTATATACTTATAATTTAGAGCGTCTAGTTACTGAGGCGCCTCTCGATATTGCTAATTGGGTCGTACCAGCCTTTTTCAAGCACGTAGGCCTGGATTTTTTTGTCGACGCCAAACAGTACACAGATGCCAACTGTAATAAAAAGAATCCCAATAAATTTCTTAAACCAGCCGTTGGGGTTGCTCAACCAACGCAATTTGCTCAAGAAAACCTGACCCAGGTAGGCAATTAGTAAAAGGGTGATGCTCATACCCAAGGCATAAGCAATTAGGTAAATCAGACCCTGCGCAAATGAAACCGGTAGAATCGTCGCCACAATCAGAGCGTAAGTTGGGCTACAACTACTAAAGACTGGACCCAGCGCCACGCCAATTAAGACGGTTCCCCACAGGCCTTTGTGTTTATAGGCCTTACCCAAAGCGGCGTTAGAAGTGGTAAATAACCCAGACCGGGCCGACAGAACTTCCCAAGCTTTAGGCCAGACGTAATTAATACCTAGGGCAATCACAATCAGTCCCGAAACAACTTGCCAGACAATTTGTGGCACTCCCAGTAAAACGGTCGTGGCTTTAATAAGCAGCGTAAAGCTAACCACCGACAGGGCTAAACTTAGAGCGATAACTAACGGTCGCAACCATTGACGGGTAGATTTTTCTTCGTCATTCTCTACCAATGAACCGCCGACAATAACCGGCAACAACGGTAGTACGCAGGGTGCCGCAATGGTGAGTACACCGGCGATAAATGAAAGAATCAATAGCGCCATTACAACAGTCGTTGCTTTACAGCCGCCAGGCTAGGCTCTTGATAGGCGACAAACTTATCTATCAAGTTACCGTTATCATCAATTTTAACCACGGTCGTCTGTAGGGTTACGCCATACTTTTGGCGGAGGGCCTGGTTGCTGTCGTAGTCGACCTTAATAATTGTCACACTGTCTGGCACGCCATCCTGCTTAATGCTGTCTTCGAGATCGCGACATTGGGGGCACCACGGCGCATGAAAGAACAGTAGTTTTGTGCCCGAAGTCTGAGAAATTGCCGAGCTGGTGTAGTCAATGTAGGCGCCGGGTTTTGAATTGTCAGTAACTGGAGGGGGCGTGGTCGGGCTAGTAGACGTGGTTGTCGACTGATCAGTAACTGTTTCCATGGCTTTTTCTGGCTCACTACTGGTTAGCAAGTAAATAACACCAGCACCTATGACGACGATTATTACGGCAATGGCCAACAAAAGTTTTTTATTCACCCTATAAGTATAGCCTAAAACTATTATGCTCATGCTTGCAATATTAATAGCCAAGCAGGACTATGAAAGTAGTATGAGCACCGAAATTCAACCCAACATCATGGACATCCACAACGCCTTTGCCGCCACTGATCTTGGACAGGAGCTGGCGACCCGTGTTCGTTACGAACGTTACATGCCCGAAGGGGTAACTAACGAACGTTGGCAAGAGCTACTTGGCGCAGACGTTAACAACCTTTTGCACATGCCGCTGACGCGAGGAATTGCCCGGGCTATGAACCGTAATTTGCGTCGCGATCAGCCTGGGCTAATGACGCCACACGAAGAGCAGGTACTAGAAGCTGCTGCCATTATCCATGACTGGGCCGAAGTGATTGTTGGGGATATTACTTACAGCAACAAAACAATCCAAGACGAGGCGCAAGAGCGTGGCCATTTGCGCAAGATTATAGAAGATGTCGCCCAACAACAGCCTCATTTGGCCGACTTAATCTTTGAGGCCGCCGAAGAAGTGGTCTTTGATGACCACACTAAATTGGGGAGAATCTTCAACACAGTTGAGCGGGTCGGCTACCTAAGAACAGCGATACGGGCTTCCGAGCATGTTGTTAACGACACGGCAACCGACTGTGAGCTGGGGCTTCGCTGGCTTGTTGCTGACGTAGTCGGCGGCCACGTGGTGGCTCTCATGGAGAGGTCTGACGAGTATGTTCCGGTTAAGCGTTATCTTGCAGACCGGTCGGCGTATATTAATCGTGCTTTTGCCATAGTACAGCCAACAGACTTCGATAATTACAGCGAAGATACTAAGGCTATCAAGCAAGAAGCGTTTAATACGTCATTAGCTGCCTGGTTGGCAACAGCCACTCCTGATTGCCAGACAGCCTAAACAGTTCTATAGTCAGAGTAGGAGGAAGACAGTATGACTTCCGCAGTTTCCAGTAAAATTGACCAGTTTTTTAGAACCTACCCGCAACGCACCTACCCAAAAGGCCAGATTTTGGTGTTTGCCGGTGAAGAGCCGGAGCATATTTTTTATGTCACCAAAGGCCGGGTTCGCCAGTACGATGTTTCTTACCGCGGCGAAGAAGTAATTGTTAATGTTTTTAAACCTCCAGCTTTTTTCCCAATGTCTTGGGCTATAAACAAAACACCCAACAAGTATTTCTTTAAAACCGAAATAGACACCGAACTACATATTGTCCCGGCCACGGCTGCAGTTAAGTTTGTAAAGGACAACCCGGATGTTATGTACGACCTACTGGCGCGTTTATATCAAGGCACCGATGGTCTACTGGGGCGTCTAGTTCAGTTGATGTCGGGCAGCGCCCAAACGCGCTTGCTGTACGAGCTGGTTATTGAGTGCCATCGGCTTGGCCTAAAAGTCAAAACTAGCACCTACCAATTACCACTTAAAGAAGGTGACCTGGCGGCGCGCACTGGTTTATCACGCGAAACCGTCAGCCGAGAATTGCACAAAGCCAAAGACCTTAACTTGGTAGAGGTGAATAGCCAGGCAATTATCGTGACAGATTTGCCGGCCATCGAGCAAAAACTCAAGCTGTGATTGGTATCACACGCAACAACTGACTAGTGTCACTGTAACGGTGCTTGGCAACTGCTTTACTGTAAGCAGGAGGACGGCCATTATGTACACAGCTTTAGCCACCAAGGATAACCGCAACCTACATGTCAGCAATAAAGAAATGCCGAACCACCGTCGGCGGATTATACAAGAGCTTAAAGATCTAGGTATGACGCGGGTTGGTTTGCTACACGGCGCCAGCCGTTACTTGCCCAGTATTGTTCATGCCGACGAGCATATTGGCGGCCTTGTTTATGGCCAGAACTTAGATGGTTTTGTGATCCTGGTAGCGACCGATAGGCGAATCATCTACCTTGATAAAAAACCACTGTTCGTCAACGAAGATGAGGTTACCTATGACGTTGTGAGCGGTATTAATTACTCGCATGCTGGTTGGGGTAGTACGGTTGTCTTACATACCCGTGTTAAAGACTTTAAGATCCGAACTTTTAATGAGCGTTGTGCCAACAACTTCTCGGAATACATCGAACTACGTTGCCTCGAGCAGTTAAACCACGAGGGACATCATGATACGGTTACGCGCTAACGGCATCTATAAGCTTATCGAAACCCAGCATCACACCAAAGTTTTATATTTAGACAAAAAGGTATTTGCCTGGGTTGACGCTAAGGGAATCGGTGAAATTTTAGTAACTTCACATAACGCTCATAAGTCAGACTGTGTGCTTGGCTTGGGGCGCTATCGATTGTACGAAGTCGAAGATGAAGCCTATGCCTCTGATTTGACCCACCTGGAACTAGAAGTTGGCGGCCGTTACTGGCAGGGCTATTTGTTACTGAGTGGTTTGCCGAACGACCACAAGTTGCGCGGGCGGATAATCCCGACCCGCGAAGTTATTACCGACAATCCTCGTTTTTCACACCGCAAAGAGCTGCGCAAGTTAGCCCGGATTGTATAAAAAACTACCAACAAGGAGGTAAAAATGGACAATTCATTATCGCTAGGCTGGGCAATGGTAATAGTTGCAGTGGCACTTTGGGATGTCGTATGGAAAGGAATCGGTCTGTGGCGGTCAGCCCGGCGTTATCAAACTGGCTGGTTCATGTGTATGCTAGTTCTAAATACCGCCGGCTTATTGCCAATACTCTACTTGATACTGCATAGGAAGGATACGCCCGAGCCCGAACTGTGATTCAAATCACAAAACGTAAGCGCTAAGAATGCTAAGGTAGGGCAGTAAAAAGGAATAAACATGGCAAAATCAGATCGTAAAACAATTGATAAAGTATTTATACTACTGGGCGCTGCTATGACAGCCGTACTACTGGCCGTCGGTAGTCTATCTTTCTACGCCTACAACTTCGCTACTACCAACGTGCGCAACGAACTTTCGGCTCAAAAAATTTACTTCCCGGCCAAGGGTAGCCCAGCACTGGATCCGGCCAAGTACCCAACTTTGCAAAAGTACGCTGGACAACAGGTGGATGACGGACCTAAGGCTAAGGCATACGCCAATGACTACATTGGTAAGCATCTTGATGATATTGCTGGTGGTAAAACCTACGCCGAAGTTAGTGCCGAAGCTATGAAGGACCCTACTAACGCTAAGTTGCAAGCTCAAAAGCAGAGCTTGTTCCAAGGTGAAACCCTGCGTGGAATTTTGTTGGGTGACGGCTACGCTTACTGGACCTTTGGTATGATCGCCTACTACGCCGCTGTGGCCGCCTTTATTGGAGCCGGTGTTATGGGGCTGTTGGTGCTATTAGGCTTGCGCCATCTTAATAAGCTTAAGTAGCTGATATACTGTTGTCATAAATAAGGAAACTACTATGACAAAAGACAGTACCACTCCAGTTGCCCATGCACCCAAAAATGAACCGGTTGATGTACTTGGTTTAGTTAGTCTTGGTTTAGCATTATTTGGGTTGTCTTTGCCCGGTTTTATTGTCGGATTAGTTGGTGCTAGCCAGGCCAAAAAAGCTGGTAATTCACCAGTAATCTCTAGGATTGGCTGGATAATGAACCTAGTTATTTGCATCATCGTAATTGTCATTGTTGGTATGATCATAGCTTTCTGGCCTTACTTAATGCGTGAGGCCCGTAACGACGAGCGTCGCCGCGATGTGCAGACCCTGCAAGTTCGCCTAGAAAATTACCACCGCCAGTACGGCTTTTATCCAAATGAACTGAGTGAGCTGCGCGGTGTTTATCCTAAGACCGATCCCAAAGGGGCTGCCTACGAATACACAGTTGGACCGGAAGGCTGTATCGAGTGTGACGAATACACTCTACAGACAAACTTAGAAGAAGACGGCACCTATACTTTAGAGTCACGTTATAGCACCAAGAACACTGAGCTATTCTAGTCTTGCTGTTCTAAAGCGACTCGTGTGCTCCAAAAGGCTGGTTTTGGTCGGTAATTCTTGTCGAACATCAGTGGTCGGGGGTCGGCTAGTCCGATGTAGTTGTACCAAGTTTCGCTATCGGTAATTCCTAAGTAGGCAAAGCTGTCGCAAACTTTTGATTCAATACAAGCCCGCATCATTTCGTAATAAATATTGCCCTGAATTTCATCTTTGCCGGCGGCATTGGTTTTGACATCATTCATATTGACGTCGAATTCGGTAACATAGACGCGCACACCAAGGGCACCGAAACGCTTCATATTGGAAATAACCTCATCCTTGGTTGGTGGATGGCCACCATCAATGTGCATCTGCATGCCAACGCCATCAATTGGGACGCCGCGGGCTAACGCCCCTTTAACGTAGTCGTACATCAAGTTAGAAGTATCGTTAATGCTTTCGTTATTGAAGTCGTTAATGATTAGTTTAGATTTGGGGTCAGCTTGGCGAGCCCAAATGAACGATTGATCAATGTAGCTTTGATCACCGATGTTATCGGCCCACCAGTCGTTAAGGTCAAACAGGTGTTGTTGCCGGGTGAAAGGTTCGTTGACCACCGTCCATTCGCGAACCTGACCACTGTAACGCTGACCAACAGTTGTAATGTGATCCTGCAAGAGCTTCATCAGCTGCTCTTTAGTGTAGTTACCGTCTTTTAGCCAAGCTGGCAGCCACTTTTCTTCACCCCAAACGTAGTGGTGGGCTTGAACCGGCATGTTATTGCTTTTCGCAAAGTTAACTACTTGATCCATCTGGACGAAGTTATAGGTACTTTCGGTTGGTCGTAACCCGCCATCGGTGAAGTACCAGTTGGGGGTGTTATCGGCCAATGCAAAGTCGAACTGCGACGTTAGGATGTCGGTGTAGGGCTTAACATCAAGATGGTTGGCGATCGCAAAGTTACCAAGCTCAATGTTCTTTTCCTTGGCCAAAGCCTTTAATGATGGTTCGGGAAGTTTAGGGGTGCGTGGAGCTGATACGGCTAACTGATAAAAAATTGCACCGGCTACCAAAAGTAAAACCACCAGCCCGAGGCTGGCAAATCCTTGTTTTTTACTTGGTCGCGGTTTCTTAGTCACTCCTAACAGTATAGCCTATTTGCTATAGTGATGGCATGACGGAAATCTGGCAGTGGTCTTAGTTAAAGCTGCTTAACGAGGCTTTTGATATCGCCCTTTAGTGTGATTGGTAAAACCCCCAAGACTTCTTCGATAAGAGGTGATTCATGGGGTATGTCATGAAGAATAAAGATTGGTTTTTTCTGAAAGAAGGCCAAGGCCATTTCCATTAGAACGTTGCCGCCAATGTAGTTTTCTACTCCGTGCTTAGTGTTGTTAACTACCAAGATAGCACCACCTTTATCGATTTCCTCGAAGTGGCTCATCATTAGTTCGGCTTTTTTGTGGTAGTCGTTGGCATCGGCCATCCAGGTTTTGTAGTGGCTGACTTCGTAGTCATTATTCTTTTGCATGCGCAGGGCAGTCTTGGGCACTATTACGTGTACACCAAGCTTTTCCAGCTCTTCTTTAATCTTAATGACGTCACGGTAGAAAGCAGCGCTGGAACAAATAGTGATTGTTTTCATGGCTTTAGTGTACCTGATTATTTGCCAATAATTGGTGCTTGGCGCGAGAAACTTTTTTGTTTTAGAACATCAAGAATGGCCTGAGCCACGGTGGCTCGTGACACAAATAATCTTGCCGGGCCGTTTACTAGCAGCTGAAAGCTATGTTTGCGCCGGTTGGTTAGTTTTAGAGCACGCAGCACTGTCCAATCTACTTGGCTTTGTTCCAGGGCGGCCAGGTGATTACGCCCGTCCTGAACCATAGTTTTCATAACTAATGCCAGGGGTTCGTTTAGTAGACGGTCAAAGATTGCAATGTGGTCACCTGGTTGGCGCACACCAGTGCCGGTGAGGCTGATTAGCTTTTGGTTTTTAGTCATGGCCTTGGCGATCGCCTTGATAGCGTCAGTCTGAACATTGGGTGGAGTTTTTAAGCCGTGACCGATTAGGCTAATCACGGCATCTTGACCGTTTACCAGGTCGTTCATATCGTCCGGCTTGGTGGCGTCAACCTGCCTAATGACAAGATTTGGATGGCTGGGTAGGGAATTGTGACGGTGGACGGCGGCCGTAACAGTATGGCCGGATTCTAGGGCGGTCCGTACAAACACGCGACCGGTTTTACCGTTTGCCCCAATAACCGCTAGTTTCATAGCCTCATTGTAATATACTGAGTACACAATGCAGCTGTACAAAGTCACCAATGATGAATCGGTTGTCACTTACCTGGCGGGGGTGTTTCGTCAAAAGCTGGGCGAGGGTAAGGTGCTTTGGTTGGTTCCGGGTGGATCAGCCATTGCCGTAGCCGTAGCGGTATCTCAAAGACTCCAAGACGCCAACCTAGAAAATCTTACCGTCACCTTAACTGACGAACGTTTTGGCCCGGTGGGGCATAGTGATTCTAATTGGCAGCAGCTCAAAGACGCTGGCTTTAACTTGCCAGGCGCCACCGCCGTACCAGTTTTACACGGCCATGATCGTAGCCAAACAACCACTGAATATGCTCAGCACCTTCAAGAATTCTGCCAAGGTGCGGCTTACTGTGTTGGTCTATTTGGGATTGGTCCGGATGGCCACACCGCCGGTATTATTCCGGGTAGCCCAGCCGTTACTGCCACCGAATGGGCGGCTTCATTTGATAACGGCGATTACCAAAGAATTACCATGACGGCACCGGCCATAGCGGCACTTAGTGAGGCCGTAGTCTATGCCATGGGCGAGGCCAAGCTTCCTCAACTAGAGCGACTTCAGCAAGATTTACCAATTACCGACCAGCCGGCCCAAGCCCTTAAACAAGTTCCCAAGCTCACAATTTTTAATGACCAAACAGGAGACACCGTATGAAAATCGCAATCGCTGGCCTAGGCCGCATGGGTATGCAAATTTCTCGCAAGCTAAGTGAAAATGGTCACGAGGTAATTGCTCATAATCGTAGTCAAGGGCCAATTGATGAAGCCGTTGGCTACGGTGCAACTACTGCCCCGAGCCCACAAGATGTGGTGGCTGCCTTTGGTGATGAGCCGGTGGTGCTGTGGATTATGCTACCGGCCGAGATTATGGACGAAACAATTAATGATTGGCTTAAGTTGGTACCTAAGGGAAGTGTCTTGGTAGACGGTGGTAATTCCGACTTCCGCTTAACGCAAAAACGGGCCGAGTTAGTAGCTAGCCAAGGTTCGTTATTGCTTGATGTTGGTACTAGTGGTGGCGTTTGGGGTTACCAAAACGGCTTTTCGATGATGGTCGGTGGTGACAAAGCCGGCGTGGCTGTAATTGAACCAGTCCTTAAAACCCTAGCGCAACCAGAAGGCGCTTACTTCCATTTTGGTCCGAGTGGCTCTGGTCACTACGTTAAGATGGTCCATAACGCCGTTGAATACGGCATGATGGAAAGTTTGGCCGAAGGCTACCGGATGCTTAAAGAAGGTGCCTACAAAGATCTTGACCTGGCAGCAGCCGGCAACGTTTGGCAGCACCATAGCGTGGTAACGTCTTGGCTTAATGAACTTTCGCAGGCAGCCTTGGCCGAAAACCCCAACCTAGACGGCATCGACGGCTTTGTGGCCGAGTCGGGCGAAGCCCGTTGGACACTCGAAACGGCTAAAGATTTGGGTATTCCACTGCCAGCGATTCAGACCTCGTTTGATGTGCGACTAGCCTCGCAAAAAGGCGAAACTAACTTTGCTACTAAATTACTCGCGGCGATGCGTAATAAATTTGGCGGACACGAGTTAAATAAATGAAACCAACCATTTTAGTTATTGTTGGTATTAGCGGCGATCTGGCTCAGCGCAAGTTACTGCCAGCGATTCGCGAGATTGCTCAGGCCAAGGCTCTGCCCGAGGCTTTTCGCATCATTGGTATATCACGGCGCCATCTTAAGTTAGCTGATGTCGCTCCAGACGCCGACGAATTTTGGGAGCACCACCTTGAACTGCGTCAGATGGACCTAGATAGCAAGCAAGATTATCACAATCTAGCCACACAGCTAGAAGGTATCGAACGATCATTAGGTGGTTCGGCTCAGCGACTGTTCTATTTGTCGGTACCGCCCAGTGCCGCCTTGGGTGTGATTGAGCATCTTGGCCAAACCGGACTAGCCGAAAAGACCGACACCAAGCTGTTATTAGAAAAACCATTTGGAACCGACCTGGCTTCGGCAGAAAAGCTGGTTAAAGATCTCGACAAGCATTTTAAAGAAGACCAGGTCTATAGAATCGATCATTATCTGGCCAAAGAAATGGCCCAAAACTTGGTAGTTTTCCGGTCGGCTAATCCGGTCTTTGCCCAAACCTGGAGCAGTGAATTCATTGCCAATATAGAGGTAGTGGCCTGCCAAAAGATTGGTATAGAAGGCCGGGCTCACTTTTATGAACAAACCGGTGCTTTGCGTGACTTGGTGCAAAGCCATCTTTTGCAACTCCTTGCCTTAACTCTTATGGAGCTACCAAAGCTTGATGACTGGAAAAGCATTCCGCGCTTACGCCGCGAGGCACTTAAAAAATTGGTGCCAGCTACTAAAGCCGTGCGCGCCCAGTACGATGGCTATAAAGATGAAGTAAAAAACCCTGACAGCAATGTCGAAACTTTTGTTTCGGTTCAGTTGGAGTCCAAAGATCCTCGTTGGGAGGGAATGCCAATCAAGCTTACCACCGGCAAGTCGATGGATGACGACTACACCGAAATCCGTGTCGCCTACAAAGGCGAAGGCAATACCGAAGCCAACTTACTAACCCTACGAATTCAGCCCGACGAAGCGGTTTGTGTAGGGTTGTGGGTTAAGAAACCGGGCTATGCCTGGCAAATTGAACAGCACCCGCTATCTTTCCACTACAAGCATCATTTTGAAGACCGTCTGGCCGATGCCTACGAACGCGTCTTTGTTGACGCCATGAAGTCCGACCACACCCTGTTTGCTACTAGTGATGAGGTGCTAGAAAGCTGGCGCGTACTGGCGCCGATCCAAGCAGCTTGGGAAAAATCGAGCCAGGATCTGGTTGTCTACCCAAGGGGCAGTTCGCCCAGCCAAGTAAGTAACTAGCTGGCAGATGCTAGCAAGAGTGCTTCAACTTCAGCCCGAACCCTGTCAAGGGGGCTGGAGGCGTCAACTGAGACATCGGCCATCTGCATTATTGTTACGGTGTGCTGTCCGACGAGGCTAGCGTCGGCATATTCGACTGCCTCGGCCTGCTGGAATTGTTCGATTGAGCAAATAGCATTTTTTTGATCGCCATCCTCTTGGGCGCGTCTAAACCTTTCGGTTAGTGGACACCAGGTGGCGATAGTTAGTCCGCCCTCTTCTTTAAACATATTGTAGTCCTGTATGTTTCTAAGACCATCGATAATCAGGCCGGCCTCGTTGCGATGAGTAAGCATCGCTTGCATTAGACAATTCGGCCCAAGTTCCTGGCGCATTCTAAGCTGAAAAGCTGTAAAGTCGGGGCGTTTGTTTAAAGACACGCCACGTTCTAAGGCCCAGCCTTTGATAATGTCCGACCCGGTAACTCGAGGAATCTCCAGTGTGGTAGACAAATGCGAGGTTAAGCGAGACTTGCCCGAACTGGGGTTGCCAACGAATCCAGCCAATATTTCTGACATAATGCAAATTATAGCACACCTGATAAGATAGGAGTATGAATATTCATGTCCCTAGCGGCCACTACGTGCTAGCTGTTTCGGGTGGTGTCGACTCAATGGTACTACTTGATATTCTGCGCCAGCAGCCGGATGTACGCATTACAGTGGCGCATTTTGACCATGGCATTCGTGATGATTCCCATCAGGATCGTCTGCTAATCCAGGATGTAACACGTTCTCACCAGATACCATTTGCCTACCACAAGGGTGAACTTGGCGCTGGCGCCAGCGAAGCATTGGCACGACGGGCGCGTTATGAATTCTTGCATAAGGTGCGGCAAGCGTCTGGCGCTCAGTCAATTATTACCGCTCATCATCAAGACGATATGCTCGAAACAGCCATTATTAACTTGCTGCGCGGAACTGGCCGCAGGGGTTTAAGTTCGCTCAAAAGCACCGATGTTGTAGTCCGCCCTTTACTTAGTTACGATAAACAACAGATTAAAGACTACGCCCAGGCGCACAATATCAGATGGCGCGAAGATAGTACCAATTCGGATGATACCTACTTGCGTAACTATGTTCGCCAAAACATTACCAACAAGTTTACGGCGGCGCAGCGGCAGCAACTTTTAGACCACATCCAGTCGGCCCATCGCACCAACCAAGAGTTGGAACAACTTCTGGCGGTACAACTTCATATTCAGCCAGCCACCGACAAGATTGACCGAGCATGGTTTGTGCATTTACCGCACAATGTTGCCAAAGAGGTTTTGGCAAGTTGGTTGCGCTCACATCAAGTCGAATTTGATAAAAAAACACTGGAGCGCTTGGTGGTGGCAGCTAAGACCTACCAGTCCCACAAGCGGGCCGATATCAGTGCTGGCTACTACTTGGACGTTCAAGCTAAGCACTTAGCACTCGGTCGACCAGACCGCTAGATTTCTGCCTTTCAAGAAGATATACTAGAATACGTACATGGATAAAAAACCTTTTCGAAATTCTCGTAGCCCCCAAAAGCCGAGCGCCGGTAAGCGTGGCCTCAAAAACCTAGCTTTAGTGGCCATAATTATTTTGTTTGGTATGGTAGTTTTTGCTGCCTACAATCAACCGAGCAAACTCACCAAAGTTCCCTTGTCTAAGGTGGTCGAAGAAGCCAATGCCGGCCAAACTAAAGAGCTAACTATCAAGGGCAACGAAGTGCTTGTCACTAAGAAAGATCAAGATAAGCCTACCGAACAGTCCTATAAAGAAGCCGGCTCAAGCATTTACGACCAGGGGCTGAATAAGGACGTCGAAGGCCTAACCGTTAACCCGCAACCCGATCCTAATACTGGTAGCCTGTGGGTATCACTATTAAGCGGTATATTGCCAGTCATATTAATTAGCGGTGTACTGTTCTTTATGTTGCGTAGCGCCCAAGGCCAGGGTAACCAAGCAATGAGCTTTGGTAAGAGCAAGGCTCGTTTGTATGGCAACGAAAAAGATAAGGTAACTTTTAAAAAAGTTGCCGGTAGCGACGAAGCCAAACAAGACCTCGAAGAAGTCGTCGAATTCCTAAAGTTCCCCAAAAAGTTCGAAGGCGTTGGTGCCAAGATTCCTAAGGGCGTATTACTAGTGGGGCCTCCTGGTACCGGTAAGACGATGTTGGCCCGAGCTGTCGCCGGCGAAGCCAACGTGCCCTTCTTTAGTATTTCTGGTTCTGAGTTTGTTGAAATGTTTGTTGGTGTCGGTGCCAGCCGCGTCCGTGACTTATTTGCTAAAGCCAAAAAGAACTCACCATGTATTATCTTTGTTGATGAAATTGATGCCGTGGGGCGTAAGCGTGGTTCTGGTATGGGTGGTGGACACGACGAACGTGAACAAACCCTTAACCAGATCTTGGTAGAAATGGACGGCTTTGAACAAGGCCAGAACGTCATTGTCTTAGCCGCTACCAACCGCGCCGATGTACTTGACCCAGCTCTTCTACGACCTGGTCGGTTTGACCGGCGCGTTAATATTGGTTTGCCCGATCGCAAAGACCGTGAAGCTATCCTAAAAGTTCATTTCCAAAAGAAACCACTGTCTAAGTCGGTTGACCTCGATGCCCTAGCCGCAAAATCAGCCGGTTCGTCTGGTGCTGACTTGGCTAATATTGCTAACGAAGCCGCCATTTTGGCTGCCCGCCATAACAAAAAAGAAATCACTCAATCCGATGTAACTGGTGCCTTTGAAAAGATTGCCATCGGCCCCGAGCGCAAGAGCAAGATTATGAGCGAAAAAGAAAAAGAAATGACGGCCTACCACGAAGCCGGCCACGCCATTGTCGGTCACATCTTGCCGGACAGCGATCCTATTCACAAGGTCACGATTATCCCCCGAGGCGGTACCGGCGGTGTCACCTGGTCTATCCCACCCGAAGATAAAAGTTATCACAGCATTGTTGAATTTAAAGACGTCCTGGCACGTATGTTGGGTGGCCGCATTGCCGAAGAAATTATGTACGGGCCTGATCACGTTACCACTGGAGCTGGTTCAGACCTCCCAGCCGCCGCCGACCTAGCGCGCGACATGATTGTTAACCAAGGTATGGGTAGCGGTAAGCTGCGCAACCAAGTCTTCCACACCGATGAAGGTATTATGATGGACAAACTAATGCACGAACGTCAGTACTCCGAAGACACCGCCAAGATTATTGACGATGAAATTGAGTCATTGATATCCGAAGCCGCCCGTCGCGCCAAGCTAGTCATTAAGTCAAATAAAGACAAGCTAGAAGCACTCAAGAAAGCCTTGCTCGAAAAAGAGACGGTTGATGCCCCCGAAGTCATCGAAATCTTAAAAGGCGCTAAGATGCCTACCGAAGCCGCTCTTTACTAGCCGCAACTAAAAAACAAGGTTTCTAATTAGGGCGCTTGTACCTATAATTAGAAACGATGAATAAACTCAAGAACCGTGCCAACTCGCGCGTTAGCTTTGGCAGTGCCGCCACATTGCTATTCGTGGTTACTCTGGCTGGTCAATTACTTGGTTTCTTGCGCAACCGGTTAGTTAGCGCCAACTGGAATGCACCGTCACAAATTGGCTCAACCGATGCTTTCTTTGCGGCCTTCCAGATTCCAGATTTCTTCTTTTACACTATTGCCGCAGGTGCTTTGGGTGTGGCCTTTATGCCGGTTTTGGCCGAACGGCTCGAGGCTGGCGACAAGAAGCACTTGTGGGCAATAACAAGCAGCATCATAAACTTACTAACCATCGCCATGGTAATCGTGGCGGTGATTCTGTTCGTGTTTGCCCAGCCACTCATCAGCGCGCTCTATCCAAAATTACCTGAGCAAAACTTGAACGAAGCCGTACTAATGCTGCGGCTAATTTCGTTGAACCCATTATTCTTTACTCTGGCTGGAATCGTCACTAGCGTGCAGCAGACCTTTGGTCGTTTCTTCTTCTACGCAATAGGCCCACTTATCTATAACGCTTCGGTGATTGCGAGTATCTACATATTTAAAGATAGTATGGGTATCGTTGGCCTGGCCGTCGGCGCTGTAATTGGTGGTATATTACAACTGATCGTTTCTTGGATGGGTATGGCGGGACTTAAATTTAAGTACACTCCCAAAATATTCTTTAAGAACAATGATTTTCGGCATGTTTTACGGCAGCTGCCACCCAGATCTCTGGACCAAGGTATCGACCAGGTTAATACTGTTGTTGAGCTGAACCGCGCCAATAACCTAGGGATTGGTTCAATTAGTAACTATAGCTATGCTGTTACCCTTATGAACGTGCCAATCATGCTGCTGGGTAGTTCAATCGCCACCGCTGCCTTTCCGCGTTTAAACGAACGCCTGGCTCAAGGCCGCCCTGACCTATTCCGTAAAGACTTCCTCAGCATTTTGCGTACCATGATTTGGCTGCTGATGCCGGTCTGCGTTGTAGCTTACTTTGCGCGTGGTTACTTGGCGCGTCTGATATTTGGTAATCTGGCACCACAAGTGGCCCTGATTTTTGGCTTCTTGGTTGTTGCCATCTTCTTTAGATCAATCTATGCCATGGTATCGCGATACTTCTATGCTCAGAAGGACACGGTAACGCCGCTGCTTGGTTCGATTGCCGCCATCGCACTTAACATATATCTAGCCTTTACGCTGGCTCGCAACGATTCTTACGGGGTTTCCGGCCTGGCTCTGGCTCAGTCGATTGTGGCAACTGCCGAGGTAGCGCTGCTATTTGTGGTGATGGTGGTGCGTGATCCAAAACTTATTGATAAATACTTCTGGGGTGGTATTTTCAAAATCATTGCCGTCACTGGATTCTCGCTGGTAGCCGCCTTTATGATGATATCGCTACTGCCGTTAACCACAGTAGACCGAGGTTTTGTGACGCTTGGTGTTAAGCTTGGAACAATTTCATTAGTTACATTAATGGTTCACATCACGGTTTCTTGGATATTCGGATTGGAAGAAGTTCGGCCAATTGTTGATAAGGCCAAAAAGATAGTTCTAGGTACGGTCAAAATCCAGTAGACAGTACCCATATCTGTTGACCTCTGTTATACTGCAAGACAAATGGATCAAGAACAGATTAGAAACTTTTGCATAATTGCCCATATTGACCACGGTAAATCGACCTTGGCCGATCGTCTATTGGAATTGACCGGAACGGTCGAGAAGCGGGCTATGAAAGCCCAGTTACTCGATAAGATGGACCTAGAAAGAGAAAAGGGTATTACCATTAAGCTGGCCCCAGTGCGGATGAACTATCAGGGCTACCAGCTTAACCTCATCGACACTCCTGGGCACGTTGACTTTAGTTACGAAGTTTCGCGCAGCCTCGAAGCCTGCGAAGGGGCGATTCTGGTGGTTGATGCTAGCCAGGGTATCCAGGCGCAAACACTGGCCAACGTCTATTTGGCTATGGCGGCCGACCTCAAGATTATCCCGGTACTTAACAAAATTGATCTACCAGCGGCTGACGTGGATCGGGTGAGCGCCGAAGTTATTGCGCTATTGGGCTGCACAGCCGAAGAGATTTTGCATATTTCGGCCAAAACCGGCCAAGGTGTCGAAGCCGTTTTACAAAAGGTTATCGAAGAAGTACCGGCACCCGTCGGCGGCATGACCGACTCCACCCGGGCCTTAATTTTTGATAGCTACTACGATGACTACCGCGGTGTCATCTTGTATGTTCGTCTAGTCGACGGCGACGTTGCTAAGAACGCCCCAATTACCATGATGGCCACCGGCGCTGAAGGCATTGCCCTCGAAGTCGGCGCTCTAACTCCAGGGATGACTCCCAATAAGCAGCTCGAAGTCGGCGAGATTGGCTACATCGTTACCAACCTCAAGAGCACGCGTGAAGCCCGCGTTGGTGATACCGTTACGCTAACTAAACGTCCGGCCGAACAATCGTTGCCTGGCTATAAAGACGTTAAGCCGTTTGTGTATGCTGGTTTCTTTCCCGAGTCGAACGAATACTACCAAGAGCTCAAAGATGCCATTGAAAAGCTAAGTTTAAGTGACTCGGCCTTGCAGTTCGAGCTCGAAAACTCACCGGTGTTGGGTTTTGGCGTGCGCGTTGGCTTTTTGGGCCTGCTACACATGGATATTGTGCGCGAACGCCTGGAGCGTGAGTACAATCTTGACTTGGTAGTAACCAATCCCTCGACCGACTACCAGATAACCCTGTTAAATGACGAAGAATTAAGTATAAAAAGCGCCGCCGACTTACCAGATCCCGCCAAGATAGCCGAAATTCGCGAACCTTGGATTAAGGGTGAGATTGTCGTGCCTAAAGACTATGTCGGTGCCGTTATCCAGCTGATTGTTAGTAAGCGCGGTCAGCAAAAGAATCTGTCATTCGTTGATGCCCAGTTGGCATTGGTGTCATTCGAGGCACCTTTGGCGAACCTACTAACCGACTTTTATGATCAGCTCAAGAGCGTTACCAGTGGCTACGGTTCGTTTAGCTACGAGCTAGACAACTACCGGGCCGAAGATCTGGTACGACTGGACTTTTATGTTGCCAACGAAATTGTCAGCGCCCTAAGTATTATGGTGCACCGCAGCGAAGCCCAGCGACTGGGTCGGGAAGTTGTTGAAAAGCTTAAAGAAGTTATCCCGCGCCAGAACTTTCAGGTGGCCTTGCAGGCTGCTATTGGCGGTAAGTTTATCGCCCGCGAAGACATCAGCGCCTTCCGTAAAGACGTCACGACTGGTTTGTATGGCGGTGACGTATCGCGCAAAAAGAAGGTGCTGGCCAAACAGGCTAAGGGAAAGAAGCGCATGAAACGCTTTGGTAAAGTTGATATCCCGGCCGAAGCCTTCACTGTTTTACTGAAGCGCGACTAAGTCTTTTACGATCTGAACAGCATGATCCTTGGGAGTTACCTTAGGGTACTCTTTAACGATCTCGCCATCTGGGTTAATCAAGAAGGTGGAGCGGATAATGCCCATGTACTTTTTGCCGTACATGCTCCGCTCGCCATAAGCACCGTAGGCCTTGATGGTATCTAGTGACTCGTCGCTAAGTAGCGGAAAATGTAGGTTGTATTTTGTGGCAAACTTTTTGTGGCTGGCGACGCTGTCTTTGCTGATGCCGAATACCACGGCGCCATGCTCTTTGATGTAATCGTATTCATCCCGAAAACTGCAAGCTTCGGTGGTGCAACCCGGCGTGTCATCCTTGGGGTAGAAATAAATCACCACCCACTGGCCGCGGTAATCTTGTAAAGAATGTGTCTGGTCGTCTTGATCTTGTAAACTGAAGTTCAGTGCTTTCATGTATTCCCCTTTTGTTTGCTCTCCATCTCTATTATATACTTGGTCAATGACAAAGAAGATGATTATAACTATTGCCGGTCGACCGGGCAGCGGTAAATCGAGTACTGCCAAAGCAGTTGCGACCGCACTTGGTTATGATCATTTCTCTTCTGGTGATTTATTTCGGGCAATTGCCCGCGAGAATGGGGTTGATGTGTTGCAAGCCAACCTGTCAGCCGAAGACAACGCCGATATCGATAGGAAAGTCGACGGTCGTTTACAGGAACTTAACAATACTGGCGATAAGTTGGTGCTAGATTCGCGCACCGCTTGGCACTGGATGCCAGATTCATTTAAGGTTTTTCTAGACCTAGACTTAAAAACTGCCGCCGAGCGTATTCTTAAAGGTATGGATGATGCTCGTTTGGCTAGCGAGAATATTGAGCGCGACCCTAGTGAATACGCTAAATTATTGCAAAAACGACTGGATAGCGAATCACGCCGTTATAAAGCACTTTATGGCATTGATCCATATGTCATGAGTAACTATGATCTGGTTATTGATACGGCAGTTAACAGTCTAGAACAAGTCCGAGAGCTTGTTTTAAAGGGTTACCAAGACTGGCTTAAAAAAGCTAATTAGCACTCTTGACTTGTGAGTGCTAATTTTCTATCATATCTGTAGGTATGACAGAACGACAGCAGAAAATACTAGCCGCTATTGTGGAACAGTATGCCGAGGTTGCCAGTCCGGTAGGTTCTAGTTTAATGGCCAAAGTTTTTGGTGTTTCTTCGGCCACTATCCGCGCCGAAATGGCCGAACTAGAGCGCATGGGCTACATTTCACAGCCCCACACCAGTGCCGGCCGTGTACCGACCGACAAAGGTTACCGCGTTTACGTAAACGCTCTGGCCAACGACAACCCCGACAAAACACCCGAACGAGCCTCTAAAGCCCTGGAAACCCGAGCTACTAGCAGCGGCCTACCGGAACGAGCGATTCGTAACACTGTTGACACCCTAGTTGAGCTAACTCATAACTTGGGGATAGCCACGATTGGTGATCAGTTATACATGAGTGGTTTGTCGAACTTATTTGGTCAGCCGGAGTTTATTAATGGTCAACAGGTCCAGCAAGTTGCGAGGCTGCTGGACAACCTGGAGCCGTGGCTGAAAGAAGCCGCCCCCAACCAGCCGCTTAACGTCTATATTGGTAGCGAAAACCCAATTGGACGCAGTGCGCGTTGCTCGTTGATCATTAGTAAGTTCCGGAGTCCGTATAGCGACCATAGCTATATTGGCGTACTGGGACCTACCCGCCAGCAATATCGTGACGTTATGCGCTTGGTGGAACACGCTGGTAACACCTTAGAGGAGATGCTGTATGCCTAAAAAACCAACCGTTGCTGAGTTACAACAGCAGATTGCCGAACTAACCGAAGCCCTGCAGCGCGAACGCGCCGACGTAATTAATGTTCGCCGCCAGCATGGTGACCAAGTCGCTAACTTGCAAAACCATATTAAGGTGCAGGTCATCGAAGATTTATTGCCGGTAATTGATAACTTTGAACGAGCCCTTAAGCATGTGCCCGCTGAATTGGCCGACAACAGCTACGTACAAGGCGTCCAAGGTGTTGTTAAGCAGTTCGAGTCCACCTTACAGCAAATGGGTGTACAGCGCATTAAAACGGTTGGTGAAGTCTTTGACCCAACCGTTCACGAAGCCGTCAGTATGGACGAAGGCGATGGTTTGGGCGAGGGTGCGGTAGAGGTGGTTAGCGAAGAGCTACAGTCGGGTTATTGCTTGAATGACTCGGTTATTCGCCATGCCATGGTAAAGGTAACAATGCAAAAGGGGAGTCAGACATGAGCGAAATAGCAAGCCAGGCCGACTTTATTGCTAAAGCCGAAGCGCTTGGTGGTGACGGTCCTCCCGTAAGACCAGATGTCGCAGCCGCCCAGGAGGCACACAAAAATGCTCACCGGCCACCCCACCCCCAAAAGCCGCCAGAAGCAACGCCAGCAGAATTAAACGAACAAGTGTACTCAGATTAAGAAAGGAACCACAATTATGGGAAAAATCATCGGAATCGACCTAGGAACAACTAACTCAGCCATGGCTGTTATGCAGGCTGGTAAGCCAGAAATTATTGCTAACTCAGAAGGTGCGCGCACCACGCCGTCAGTCGTCGCCGTCAATAAAAATGGCGAAAGATTAGTCGGCCAGGTAGCTCGCCGCCAGCAAGTTACTAACCCCGGCAATACAATTTACGAAGTAAAGCGCCTAATTGGTCGCAACTGGAACGACAAAGAAGTTCAGCGCGACATCAAGCTAATGGGTTACGAGATGGTTAAGTCTGGTAACGGCGTTAAGGTAAAGATGGGCGACAAAGAATACAGCCCCGAAGAAGTTAGTGCCATGATCTTGGGCAAGCTTAAAACTGACGCCGAAAGCTTTTTGGGCGACAGCGTTACCGAGGCTGTTATTACCGTACCGGCTTACTTTGATGACTCACAGCGCCAAGCTACTAAAGATGCTGGTAAAATTGCCGGCTTAGAAGTCAAGCGTATTATCAACGAACCAACTGCCGCGGCTTTAGCCTACGGTTTGGACAAGGGCAGTAAGAAAGACGAAAAAATTGCCGTTTACGACCTTGGTGGTGGTACCTTCGATGTTTCCATTTTGGAACTGGGTGACGGTGTCTTTGAAGTTAAGTCCACCAATGGTGACACTCACCTAGGTGGTGCCGACTTCGACCGCGTTTTAGTAAACTACTTTGCCGACGAGTTCAAAAAAGAACACGGCCTAGACATTACCGACGACAAAGCTGCTATGCAGCGTCTGCGTGACGAAGCCGAAAAGGCCAAGATCGAGCTTAGTACCACTAACGAAATCAACATTAACCTGCCATTCTTAACAGCCGACGCCGATGGTCCTAAGCACTTTGAGCACAAGCTGACTCGCTCTAAGTTGGAAAGCTTGGTTGGCGAGCTAATCGACAAAACAGCTATTCCTTGCGAAAAGGCCCTTAAAGACGCTGGCCTAAAAGCCAGTGACATCGATGCCATTGTTCTGGTTGGTGGTATGACCCGTATGCCGGCCGTTCAAGAAAAGGTTAAGAACATCTTTGGCAAAGAACCAATGAAGGGTGTTAACCCCGACGAAGTTGTGGCCATTGGTGCCGCCATTCAAGGTGGTGTCTTGCAGGGTGACGTTAAAGACGTGCTTTTGCTAGACGTAACACCACTTAGTCTTGGTATCGAAACGCTTGGTGGCGTCGCGACTAAACTGATTGAACGTAACACGACAATTCCAACCAGCAAGTCCGAAACCTTTAGTACTGCTGCCGACAACCAACCACAAGTAGAAATCCACGTTGTCCAAGGTGAGCGTGAAATGGTCGCCGACAACAAGTCACTCGGACGTTTTGTGCTCGATGGTATTCCATCGGCCCCCCGCGGTGTTCCCCAGATTGAAGTTACTTTTAACTTGGATGCCAACGGTATCTTGAATGTCTCGGCCAAGGACAAGGGTTCGGGTAAGGAACAGAGTATTACTATCCAAAACAGCTCGGGCCTTTCTAAAGAAGAAGTCGAAAAAATGGCTAAAGAAGCCGAAGCTCATGCCGAAGAGGACAAGAAAAAGCGCGAAGCAATTGATGCCCGCAATACCCTAGACAGTTCTGTCTATCAGGCCGAGAAGATGATTGCCGACAATAAAGACAAGATTAGCGATGACGACAAGAAGGTAATCGAAGAAGCCGTTGAAGATGCTAAAAAAGTTGTAGCTGACGACAAGGCCGACAAAGATGCCCTAGAAGCCGCTGCCAAGGAGCTAACCGACAAGACTATGCCAATTGGCGCCAAGCTTTATGAAGAAGCTGCCAAAGAAGAAGCCCCAGCCGAAGACGGTGACAAGAAGTCCGACAAAGACGAACCAGTCGAAGGCGAAGTCGTCGACGACGAAAAAGAAGACAAGAAGAAAAAATAATGCCAGGCTTTTGCCAACTTTGGTTAACCTGTAAAGATCGAGCTGAGGCTGACTTGATATCTCAATCCTTACTTGACCTAAAGTTGGTAGCTTGCGCCAAGCAGGTTTCGGTAGATTCTCACTTTCTTTGGAAGGGCGAAAAAGCCAATAACCACGAAACTCTATTGGTGATGGACTCGCGCGAGGATCTGTTTGAAAAGGTCGAAAGAGAAGTTGCCAAGTTGCATAGTTATGACACGTTTGTCCTTCAATCGATTCCTGTCACTAAGTTATCAAAAGATGCTCAGACTTGGCTAGAACAGGAGTTGGCATGAGTGAATTCGATGATGCTCTACAAGAAAAGGGTCGGCGAGTAACTCAGTATTACCAGGATCTACAAGATACGACAATACCGCCGGATGAAACAGCCGACCCAGAATTGAATTTTCGGAATATAATAGAAGCTACCCAACTAAGACGAGGTGATAATGAGCAAGCGTGATTACTACGAAGTCCTGGGCATTGGTAAATCGGCCAGCGATGACGAAATCAAGAAAGCCTTTCGCAAGAAGGCGATTGAGTTTCATCCCGATCGTGGTGGCGACGAGGCCAAGTTCAAGGAAGTCAACGAAGCCTATGAGGTTCTAAAAGATGGTGGTAAGCGCCAGCGCTATGATCAGTTTGGCCATGCTGGCGTCGGTGGTGCGAGTGGCGGCGGTGATCCGTTTGCTGGTTTTGGTGGCCAAGGCCAAAATGTGAACTTTGATTTTGGCGATCTTGGCCTGGGCGACATCTTTAGTAGTTTCTTTGGTGGTGGCCAGCAAGGTGGCCGGCAGCGTCGTCGCGGCGAAGACGTTAGTGTCGCCACGACAATTAGTTTTGAAGAAGCTGTCTTTGGCACTGAGGTGACCGTTCGTTATAGCAGCCAGGTTAAATGCGAACACTGTAAGGGTACAACTGTTGAACCTGGTCACGAACTAAAGACTTGCCAAACCTGTAACGGGCACGGACAGGTTCGCCAGGCCGTCCGAACGATCTTTGGTAATATCGAGCAAGCCGCCGTTTGCCCAACCTGCCATGGTGCCGGTAAGGTTCCAGAAAAGGTTTGTAGTGTTTGTCACGGTAAGGGCACTCAGCACAAACAACGCGAGCTGCAAATTAAAGTTCCGGCCGGCATTGACGATGGTACAACCATCCGTTTACGCGAACAAGGCAACGCCATGGGGCGTGGTGAAACCGGTGACTTGTACGTTGATGTACGAGTTAAACCCCACAAAAAGTTCACGCGCGAAGGCGATCTAATTTTGAGCCAAGAAACCGTCGGCATGGTAGCGGCCGCCCTCGGTACCGAAATAGAAGTAGAAACTGTCGATGGACCAGTCCGCATGAAAGTGCCGGCTGGTACGCAGAGTGGCACCGACTTTAAACTATCTGGTCACGGTGTCACGCACATGCGTGGTGGTGGCCGCGGCGCTCATATTGTTACTTTGGTGGTCGAAACACCACACAAACTTTCTAAAGAACAGAAGGACTTACTCGAACAGTTTGGTAAAAGTCAGGGCCACAAAAAAGGTTTTTGGCGCTAACGACGCCGATCACCGCCACGTCTATTAATAGCCTTTTGACGGTACATGTCTTTATCCCCACGAATAACAAGTTTATCTGGGTCAATGCCCAGGCGCCAGTGGGCTACGCCAATTGAGACACCAACATTGAATTCGGTAAGTAGGTAGTAATGTTGTTTTTCCATGAACTGGTTAAAACCTTTGTATAAGCGGTCGCGATCAGTTAGCAGTTGTTTTTCGACGCTTTCGTCTATGGGCCGGTTGACCCGGCTGTAGTTTATAGCTATGACTAACTCATCGCCACCGACTCTAGCCATGATCATATCTTGTTCGGCCGGATCGATTTGGCTGTCCATGGTTTGCTCGGGGTGATCATTGACTTCTCGCAACCAAGCAACGGTCTCCTTAAGGAAGGCGTCACCTCCATCATGCCCTTCGGAATCATTTATAGATTTGAAGTTATCAATATCAATATATAGTATGCCAATATCGGCATCAGGGTTGGTGTCTATCATGCGCTGTAAGGCTATATCAAAACCAGCTCTATTATAAAACCCAGTCATCTTGTCATGTGTGGCTTCGTAACGAGCCTCTTTGGCGGCCAGTTGGGCTTGGTCTCTTTCTTGGGTGGTTATTAGGTTTTCTTTTTTCAAGACATCCTTTTCAACTAGTCCGCGAGCTGCTGTATAGGCATATTTATAAGCATCTTTTTCAACGCTGCCGATTAAACCGAGACTTTCTGGTGGATCGGGATTATAAGGTGGCTGCTCGGCTGGTATTAAGCCTTCGGGGTCCGACAAAAGCAGTTTCGTGCCTGGGTCGAGCTGGTGCCAGACGTCGGCATACTCAGCTGGAGCTTCCTGAGGTTGTTGAGGTTGATCTTGGCTCATAGTTTGTTGTCGTTTTTATTTGGTCGATTCTGGTATGATTATACCATGAAACGGCTCAAGCTTAATCAAGATGGCTTTATCCCACTTATGATATTCCTGCTTGTTATACTGGTTGTAGCGATCGTCTTGGTTTACGCCAGGGTTGCCAGCGCCCCAAAATAGGCGCAAAGTATTGAAAAATATAAAGAAATATGCTATAATTTAGATAGTTTAAGCGTAAGTGGGATAACTATGACTAAAGAACCGCAAAAAGTTATTGGTGCCTTCGAAAAAGCCAGCTTCCCAGAGTTTGGTATTACTAAGGTTGTCGCCAAAATTGATACCGGTGCCTACACCGGTGCGCTTCATGCTACCAACATTCGTAAAGAAGTGGTGGACGGTGTCAAAACGCTCTACTTTTCGCCCTTTGACCATCCCGAAAAGGTTATTGCCGTAAACGAATATCGCATAAAACGCGTCACTAGCTCGAATGGTCACGAAGAGCGTCGTTACGCCATAGATACTAAAATCATTCTTGATGGTAATGAATACGACATCCTATTAACCTTGGCCGATCGCAGCGAGATGAAGTGGCCGGTGTTAATTGGTCGTCGTTTTATCCGCAAGAATAACTTGCTAGTTGACGTAAACAGAATAAATAAGTAAGGTCGGAATATGAACATAGCTATTTTGTCGAAGGGCCCTGATAACGTTTCAACCAAGCGAATCAAGGCCGAAGCCGAAGAACGTGGCCACAACGTCCGCGTTATTAACTATGCCAAGTGCTATGTAACTCTAGAACAAGGCAACCCAGTCGTGCGTTACGAAGGTGAAGAAATAAACGACATCGACGTTATTATCCCGCGCATTGCCTCTAACTTAACCAAGTACGGTACTTCAATTGTGCGCCAATTCGAGATGCAGGGCGTTTTTAGTACCGCTAGTTCGCTAGCGATCAACCGCACGCGCGACAAACTGCGCGCCGCTCAGATTCTAGCTCGTTCTGGCGTTGGTATCCCTAAAACTGTATTTGCCCGCGAAACTGCCCAGGTAGAGGACTTAATTGAACAAGCCGGCGGTGCACCACTAATTATTAAGGTGGCCCGCGGTACTCACGGTAAGGGCGTCGTACTAGCCGAAACTCGCAAAGCTGCCGAGGCGGTAATGCAAGCTTTCTATGTAGAAGGCGTGAACTTTTTGGTGCAGGAATTTGTGGCCGAATCGGCCGGTACCGACATCCGGGCCTTTGTAGTTAATGGCAAGGTTGTAGCTAGTATGCAGCGCCAAAGCCTAGATGATGACTTCCGTTCAAACCTACACCAGGGCGGTGAAGGTACGGTGGTTAAGCTGACCGACGAAGAAAAGAAGACAGCCGTACGGGCCGCCAAGGCCATGGGTCTGCCAATATCTGGTGTCGACTTGATGCGTTCCGAGCGCGGGCCATTAGTACTAGAAGTTAACGCCAGCCCTGGCTTTGCTATTGAAAAAGTGACCGGCCGCAATATTGCCGGCAAGATTATCGACTACGTCGAACAAAATGCCAAGAGCAAGCGCGGCAAGCGCGACCGCGTCGGCGCCTAAGCAAAACCAACCCGCTCATGCTATGATGGGCGCATGATAATGCAAAATATTGCTCTGTTGGTAGCGATTGCTGCCCCAGTCTTGGTGGTTTTATTGCTTCGAGCAAACGCCGCCGTGGTCTTTTTAAGCCTTTGCGCCGGCGCTGTATTAGTGCAGTTTGCTGGTAACGAAGCCGGCTTAGTTGGCTCAGCAATTGGCAATAACTCCGACGTTGTTAATCAGTACTTTCAGTTTGCTCTACTGGTCTTACCAGCCGTCCTGAGCACTATTTTTACCACCAAGTCGATGTCTGGTCCTAAAACTTTCGTTAATGTTCTGCCAGCCATTGCCCTGGGTATTGTTGGCGTGATCTTAGCCGTACCGCTGCTGCCTAGCGGCCCACAAGACACCATTACCAGCCTAAGTGGTTGGACACTGCTAATGAATAGCAAAGAATTTGTGGTGGTAGTCGGCGTGTTTGTTAGCTTAGCCAGCTTTTGGATGGCTCACCCACGGCATCACCGACGCCGTCAACGCCGCCGTCGCTAAAGCGCCGAACATTGACTTTTTGGCAAAAATACGGATAATGTAAGAAGTTAATTCGGCAATTCTTGATCTATGTGGGCCCATAGCTCAGCCGGTTAGAGCACCTGCCTTTTAAGCAGGGTGTCCTGGGTTCGAGTCCCAGTGGGCCCTCCATGAAAACAGTCGAACCTTGTGTTCGGCTTTTTTCATGGAGCACGCGCCGAGAACCCAAACGGCGCAGCCGGGGTTCGGTCATCAAGGCCATGCGCAGGAATGCATTCCGAGCAAGGCCGTAGATGTGCGTTGCCCCAGTGGCATCGTAAAACTCATTCTATTATGTTATAATATGTATATGTCAGAGATACTTCTTGAAGGAGTCTCGCTACGCGAACAACTCCATCCTCTCAATACTCCTGAAATCGCATTTCAGTCGTATAAACGTTTGGCGGGCGACAAAGATGAGCGGGCTCAACAAAGAGATGATTTTCTCGCAGGCGATGTTGTTAACCCCACCCTTGATTACCCAGTTTTAGATGAAAACGAACTAAGAAATGGCATATCTGTTCTGGGTGAGGTTCTAAAACTAGCCGAGGCGCAGCCCGACCAGACTGCCAAAGAGGCAATTTGGGACAGCGCAGCTTATCGAATGGCCGAGATGTATTGGTTGCTAAGCGCCAAAGAACTTATTGATGGCCACTTTACGATGTCAGAAGACGAACTTGATCGCCGGGCTAGCTATGTTCAAAACCTGAACGAACAGCTGTACGGCAAACCCGATCAAGACTTGTACGCTGGCGTAGTAAGTGAAATTTGGCGTCAGATTGATGGCAAGGAGTTGGTTGGAGTTGGGCAACAACTCAAGCAAGAGCTAGAACATGGCTTTGTGGTAGAAGTTGCAGGCAAATCTATCGTCGTATCTCCACTTAAGCGTAATGATGCCGAGCCACTTAAGCCACTACCTCAAGAACTACTCGATTATCTGGATGAGAAAGTCTTGAGCGATAACCCAGATCTTGAGCCGACTATATTACGGTATTGGGACGAAAATGTTAAGCCAAGACCGACGGAAGAACAGCATTTTACCGTCGATGATATGTACGCTATCTTTAGTCTTATTCATCAACAGCGTGACCCTGATAATAGTTCTGGAATCCAAGTGCTTATCGACCCATCGGCGACTGCACTTTCTTGGGAAACAGAACAGATGGCTGTAGTAATTGGTGGCAAGCGTGGTCCTATTTCTTCTGCAAAAGAGATGTTAAGTAAAGTAGTGCACGAATACATAGTTCATGCTGGCCGGGCCATGAGTGGCATCGAGACAGATATTCCGGTGGTTGGGACGGGGCTATACACGGCTGCCGAACCTGGCGAAGTAAGTGACTACCTGACTTTCGAAGAAGGTTTTGCTTCGACTTGCGAGAAAGCAACAACAGGTGAGGATACGAGTTGGGATGCACCGAATCTGGAGCGATATGCAGCCTACGGTTTAGCTTACGAAGGAAATGACTTTCGCAAGGTATTCGAAACACTTTGGCGGGCACGAGTGTTGATAAAAGCTCAAAGCGGCGAAGAGCCAACTGAAAAACAAATTTCTACCGCTCAAAACAACACTTACGCGGGCTGCGTTCGAATATTTAGAGGCACGCCAACCAGCGTTGATGATAGACTTTCTGACGGGGAGCATCACCTACTTACATTTAACAAAGACTTGGCATACTTAGAGGGTAAGCAGCGAGTTGTCACATTTTGGGAAAAGTATAAAAACGACCCGGCGATGCTTGACCTAGTATTTAAGGCTAAGTTTGATCCGACTAACCAAAGGCAACTTGAATTAGTCCAAAAAGTCTTCAGCGAAAGTTAAGAACTTCTTAATACTGGCCATGTAATGTGGCTAGGTGAACTACTTTAAACAAAACACCCAACTGGTGGGCTTTTTCTTGGCTGTCTTACTTGGCTTGGTGGCGGCCCGCCGAATTGAATATCGGCAAACTTTGCTGCTGGCTGCAAGTTTTGTTTTCATGGCGGCAGTTTATCGTTGGCAGAATGTGCTTAGTTGTTTGCTGCTATTGTGTTGTGGATTCCAGTTAGGGCTATTTAGGGGTACTGCCTATATGTACCAGCTGTCTCGTTATAAGTCATTGTTTGCTAGGCCAGTCGTAGTTACGGCACAGGCCGAAACCGATGCCGTATATAGCGACAAAGGTATGTTAAGTTTTGATGCCAACCAGCTTGTTGTTAGGCAGCCTGAAACTGTTGCTTTGCTTGGAAAGATCAAGGTCGAGGGCCGCGGTGAATCAATGGTCTACCGCGGTGATCAACTACAAGTCTCTGGTAAGCTCAGCCCCACGCGCGGTGCTGCCCAGGCTCGAATGAGTTTTGCCAACATTAAAGTTACGCAGCGCCATCAGTCACGGCTCGATGTGGTGCGGCGGCGGTTTATTGCCGGCCTGCAGTCTTCAATACCCGAACCCGAAGCATCTTTTGGAGCCGGTTTATTATTGGGTCAGAGAAGTACCATCCCAAAAGAAGTCAATGACCAGCTTTCGGTCACCGGCTTAACGCACCTGGTGGCTGTTTCGGGCTATAACCTAACGATCATTATCATGGCCGTCCGCAAGCTTTTGCAGAAGGGCTCAAAGTTTCAGATTGTGGTAGCAGCCAGCGCATTAATGCTGGTGTTTGTAATGCTCACTGGCCTAAGTGCTTCAATAATACGAGCCGCACTAGTTAGCAGCCTAAGTTTGTTAGCTTGGTATTATGGTCGTCAGTTTAAGCCGGTGTTACTACTGGCTCTGGCTGCCGCCATTACAGCTGCTTGGAACCCATACTATATTTGGTCGGACATTGGCTGGTACTTGTCATTCCTGGCATTCTTTGGAGTGTTGGTAATTGCCCCGGCTATAAGTGGGCTGCGGCGTAAGTCACCCAAGCTGCTTGGTAGCCTAGTTACCGAAACCGTGTCAGCTCAAGTTATGACCGTGCCTATAATCATGTATATATTTGGCCGGGTATCGATTATCGGTCTTGTTGCCAACGTCTTGGTTGTTCCATTGGTGCCGCTAGCCATGTTGTTAACCTTGATCGCCGGTTTAGGTCCTCTGTCGTGGCTGCCGGTTTCTGGGCTTTTGGCCTGGCCCGCCAAGACCCTGCTCACCTACATGATCGACATCTCGGCCCAATTTAGCCGGCTCCCGCATGCCGCCGCTGAACTTTCCATAGATGTCTATAGTATGACCATAGCTTATGGTGCGATTGTTATTGTGGTAATGTTGCTCAAACGAATTGCCGTTCGCCGAAACGTCCAAAATGTGCTAGAATAACAGATATGTCAGGTCATTCTAAGTGGTCAACAATCAAACGTCAAAAGGGCGCCAAAGATACCGCTCGTGGTGCTTTGTTTACTAAACTTGGTAATGCCATTGCAGTGGCCGCCCGCGCTGGTGCCGACCCCGATATGAACTTCAGCTTACGCTTGGCAATTGACCGTGCCAAAGCATCAAACATGCCGGTGGCCAATATTCAGCGTTCGATTGACCGTGGTTCCGGCAAACTAGGTGGCGAACAGATTCAGGAATTACTTTACGAAGGTTACGGGCCAGGTGGCGTCGCCATTTTAGTTGAGGTTGCTACCGATAACATCAACCGCACTTATCCAGAAGTAAAACTGGCTTTTAGTAAACATGGTGGCAGTATTGCCGAAAAGGGCGCTGTCGCCTTCCAGTTTGATCACAAAGGCATGATTCGGGTTAATGGCGTTGGAGACGAGTTAATGCTAACTGCGCTCGACGCTGGCGCTGAGGATGTCCAGGAAGAAGAAAACGAGTCAGTCATCTACACCGATGCCAAAGAACTGGGTAAGGTTCGTGATGCCCTTAAGGCGGCTGACCTAGAAATTACTGAAGCTGAACTAACCTATGTTCCCAATAATACCGTTACCGTGGAAGACGAAGCCACCGCCGGTAAAATTTTACGACTGATGGATGCCATTGATAGCATTGATGACGTTAGCAATACGCACGTCAATTTTGATATTCCAGAAGAATTTCTAGCTAATTAAAAGTTAATAATTCGCCTAGATTTAATTAAGGTCCAATAGGGTAATATTAACTATTAATTAACTGTTAATTGGATAGTTTTGACGCTGTTGTTGTGGTCGTTTTACTATGGCTGCACTATGAAGAAATATCTAACCGCACTAAGCCTTGGCGCCACTACATTAGTTGTCTTACAGCTGTGTATGGCTTCGCCAGTTGGCGCCGTCCAGCCATCAGTTCTTATTACCGAAGTTCAGACCGGCTTTATCGACAGCGCTGGGGTAGAATACCCACGACAGGAATTCGTTGAGCTAACAAATACTACGGGCGCAGCGGTTAATATGACCGGTTGGCGACTAGAATATCTGTCAGCTTCGCATAATGGCACAGCTGCCGCCACCCAAATTATCGACACAATTTCCGGACAAATAAGCGGTAATGGCCATGGAATCTGGGAGCACGACGGGTATTACCCGGTTGCACCAGATAGTATCTTTGGTGCTGGTGATGTATCAACTTCTGGATTTCTAGCTAAGTCTGGCGGACATGTTAGGTTGATGAACGGCACGACCATGGTCGACTGCGTGGCTTGGGGCTCGGCGACTACTATTACTGGCTGCGATAAGGTGTCGGCCGTAGCGGGACCTAGCTATACGCTACAAAGACCAACAACCAATGGTCTGTACAACAAGTCAGATGGTGTTGCCAATTATAAGCCGGCCACACCGCAAGGTGGCAATATATATAGCGTTAGCGTAACCCCACCAAGTCTGCCACCTTCGGTGCCGCCACCCACGAGTTCACAGCCAACTTGCCAGGGCATTCAGATTAACGAAATTTTGCCCAACCCAGCCGGCGACGATACACTTGGCGAATTTATAGAAATATATAATCCAACCGACCAAACTCAATCACTACATGGCTGCAAGCTTCGCACGGCCACCAAGGAGTATATTTTTCCTGAACAAACCACAATACAGGCCCACGAATACAAGGCTGTCTACTACTCAGTCTCGGCTCTTCAGTTGGGTAACAGTGGCGGTGTGGTAACCCTCGAGACTATAACTGAAACAACATCAGTTAATTACCCAGCCCTATCCGATGACGAAGCCTGGGCTTTGGTAAACGGATTCTGGGCGCTAACCAAACAGCCAACGCCAGCTTTGGAAAACTTACTCGTAAGTGAATCAGCACAGCAAACCGAGCAAGGCGAGGCAGAACCATGCCCAGCTGGTAAGTTCCGCAACCCTGCCACCGGACGCTGCAAGTCTAACGAAGAATCTGCTGTTTTGGTGGCTTGCAATGCTGATCAAGAACGTAATCCCGAAACTGGCCGTTGCCGCAAGCTAGCAGTCTTAGCAGCCATTACCTGCCCGGTTGGGCAAGAAAAGAATCCAGCGACCAATCGTTGTCGCAAAATCGAAACTGCCAGCACTCAAAAAGCCTGCGAGGCCGGCCAAGAGCGCAACCCCACTACTGGCCGCTGCCGCAAAATTGTGGCCAAGACAACAGGTAAGGTTCTGGGCGATAAAACTGTTGCTCCACGCAAGGGTCACATAGTAATCATCGGGGCTGTCATGATAATCATCGTTAGCTACGGCGCGTATGAATACCGCCAAGAAATAAGCCGACTGGTGCAACGTATTAAAAGCCTAATAACCAACTAGCCTCTGCTATGCTACTACTATGAGAATTTTAGGGATTGACCCAGGTACCGGTATTCTTGGTTTCGGCGTCGTTGAAGTCAGTAAGCAAGGGAAGCTTTCGCTGGTTGACGCCGGTGTCATCCGAACGCCAGTTAAGCAGGCCGATAGCGAGCGTCTAAGTACAATTTATGACGAGCTGCACGAGATCATCAAAAGCACCCAACCAACAGTTATGTCGGTAGAAAAGCTCTTCTTCGCCCAGAATGTTACAACGGCAATGAGTGTTTCACAGGCCCGTGGCGTAGTTCTGCTCTGCGGTAAGCAGCATAGCCTGGAACTGCACGAGTTCACGCCTCAGCAAATAAAACAGTCGTTGACTGGCTATGGCAAAGCCGACAAAAAGCAGGTTCAAGAGATGGTGCGTATGCTACTCAATCTAAAAGAAATACCAAAACCGGACGATGCTGCCGATGCATTGGCAGCGGCCATCTGTTGTAGCACCGCTTTACGGTAATATATGCGATAATAAGTATCATATGATTGCAACGTTAGAGGGGACTGTATCCGAAAAACTGAAAGACGTCGTTGTTCTAAACGTCGCCGGGGTTGGCTATGGGCTGCTAGTAACGGCTGAAGACTTTGGAAAGCTGACGCCAGAGCAGGTGACCAAGCTCTACATCTACGAACACATAAGAGAGAGCAGTTACGACCTGTACGGTTTCTGCAGCCTAGAAACTAAAAATTTGTTTGAACTACTCCTTTCAGTCAATGGCATTGGTCCACGAATGGCACTTAACATGTTAAGTATTGGCACAGTGGGTGAGGTGAGGCGAGCACTAGCAAGTGGCGATACCAAGTTCATTCAGCAAGCTAACGGTGTTGGAAAACGTGTCGCCGAACGAGTTGTCGTTGAGCTAAAAGATAAAGTTGGTTTGGCTGGCGTTGATTTAGATAGTTTGGGTATATTACAGTCGGATGCAAGTTTGGTGCAGGACGAAGCTGTCGAGGCTTTGATGGCCTTGGGTTACACTGCTCCCGATGCTGCCACTGCCCTAGCTGGCATCCCGCAAGACATCCCAACTGAGGATCGCATTAAACGAGCCTTAACCGGAAAATAATATGGCGATTGAACGAATTGTAAGTACCAAGGATGAAGAAGACCCAATTGAGGCCGAGTTAGAGATTACACTCCGCCCCCATGACTTCACCAACTATATTGGGCAGAAGCGTTTAAAACAGAATTTGCAATTGGCGATTGCGGCCGCCACCAAACGTGGAGAGCCGCTCGACCATATTCTGTTGTACGGTCCACCAGGCCTGGGCAAAACGACCATGGCAACTGTTATTGCCAACGAAATGGGAGCCAACATTCGCGTCACCAGTGGCCCGGCTGTGGAGCGGGCCGGTGATTTGGCTAGCCTACTAACCAACCTGCAGGACGGCGATATTCTGTTCATCGACGAAATCCACCGCTTGAACCGTTCGGTCGAAGAGGTTCTTTACAGTGCCATGGAAGACTTCAAACTCGACATCATGCTTGGTAAGGGCCCAACCGCCCGCAGCCTGCGCTTAGATTTGCCCAAGTTTACAATTATTGGCGCCACCACCCGAACTGGTGCCTTGGCCGCTCCCCTACGTGATCGTTTTGGCATGATACACCGCTTAGAGTTCTACACTCCAGACGAAGTCCAGCAGATTATTGAACGGGCCGCCAAGATCATTGGCATAAAGATTGATAAGGCCGCCGCCCAAGATCTAGCCAAACGCGCTCGGCTTACGCCGCGCATCGCCAATCGTTTACTAAAGCGAGTACGTGACTACGCCGACATTAATGGCGACGGCATCATCGACGCCGAAATTAGTACCCAAGCTCTGGGGCTGTTAGAAGTTGATGATCTGGGGCTTGACCCAGCCGACCGCATGCTTTTAATGGCGATAATCGACAACTATCAAGGTGGCCCAGTTGGTGTCGAAACATTAGCTGCCCTTACAGCCGAGGAGCGTTCTACTATCGAAGACTTTTACGAACCTTATCTTATGCAGATTGGGCTACTGGAGCGTACTCCGCGCGGCCGCAAGGTTACACGCAAGGCCTATAAGCACCTAGGTAAAACTCCGGACACTCCTGAAGAACAAGAAATCTTGCTATAATAGCAGTGATGAATCCAGATACCCCACTGCCACCAGACACCGTCGAAAATACTATAGAAGGTATTAGTGAAGGCGAAACCTTACTTTATGAAGTTAAGCGTCATTCATTCGGGCTTATTGTAGTTTACTGCCAAGTTGGAGTTGGTTTTGTGGCGGGCTCATTTATGCTAATGCTCCTGGCGCCGATTATGTTCCCTAACGAACAGCTTTCACAATTACGTCTATTTTTGTCGGTGGTGATTGGCTTGATTGCAATCGCTGTTTGGATGGTACTAATGCTTTACACATACATTTATAGGCAGAGCAAACTTATCATAAGCAATAAGAATCTGACCCAGGTATTACAGCACGGTCTATTTAATCGCAAAGTCTCGGAACTATCACTAGCAAACGTAGAAGATGTGACCGCCAAGCAGCGGGGCATATTTGCCTCTATTTTTGGTTTTGGCAATCTGATTGTAGAAACCGCCGGTGAGCAGGCAAACTTTAACTTTAAGTACTGCCCGCGACCAAACTTTTACGGCAAAGTAGTATTAGACGCCCGTCAAAAATATCTAGACAGCGATCCTTCTAGAAACCGTCGCCGTTAGTTGTTATTAATGCCAACCTTGGTGTATGGGTTGGGAGTTGTGCTGGTGGGCTTTTCAACGAAAGTTTTAAGTACAAAACCGGTGCAATTATTGGCAGCATTGGTACAGCCAGTTGGATAAGGTATGTAGAGGTAGCTCGAAGCACTTTTTTCGTTCGGGTTGGTAACAGCCTGAGCCGCCACCGAGTCACCCACCGCTGGGTGAAAAACGATCATCTTGCCATCGGGATCTTTTAAGACCGCTTCATCAACATTAAACAAGTCTTGGGCAGAAAAGGTGGCTGGGTAGGCGTTTTTGTCGTTGTAGTAGGTTTCGAGCTTGTTGTCGATCAAGTTAATGTCTTGAACCCGCTGGCTGTCTCTTTGCTTGGCGCGTTGGGCCTGATAGTTGGTCAGAACAAGTCCAGACAGGATTATAATTATAAGAACCATCAAAAGCAGTTCAGGGACGGTGAACCCATCCTGATTGCTGCTAACGGTACGAAGATTCTTCTTAGTCATTCAACACATGTATTCCTAGGCGTTATTGTAGCATATTCGTTATGCTTGTTGGGCATGACGAGTAATATTAACTCTTAATTAAAAGTTAGTATTTATAACAGAGGTGGCAAATACGACTCATTGTCAGTAACATGGGCGGAAGCTATAATACTACCCACTAACATAAGTGGAGGTAGTCATGGCCGTTAAAGCTAATTCAGAAAAACCCGACAATACAGCCAGTCAAGGCAAATCCAAAGCCTTAGGCCTCGCTGTCGAAACAATCGAAAAACAATTTGGTAAAGGTGCAATCATGAAGTTGGGTGAAGCCCACGCTACTCACGTGGAGTGCACCCCTTCTGGTAGCCTGTCGTTAGACTTAGCACTTGGTGGTGGTATTCCCAAAGGCCGTGTTGTCGAAATTTATGGTCCAGAGTCAAGCGGTAAGACAACCATGACCTTGCATGCCATCGCCGAAGTCCAAAAACTTGGTGGCACGGCTGCATTCATCGATGCCGAGCATGCCCTTGATCCGGCCTACGCCAAGCGCATCGGTGTCGATACAGCTAATCTTTTGCTTTCACAGCCAGATAGTGGTGAACAAGCCCTCGAAATTGTTGAAACCCTCGTGCGTAGTAATGCCGTTGACCTAATTGTAATCGACTCAGTGGCCGCACTTGTGCCGCGTGCTGAAATTGAGGGCGACATGGGTGACTCACACATGGGCTTGCAGGCTCGATTAATGAGCCAGGCCCTGCGTAAGCTAACCAGTGTTATCAACAAGTCGAATGTAACGGTCATATTTATTAACCAGATCCGCATGAAGATCGGTGTGATGTTTGGCAACCCAGAGACAACAACGGGCGGTAACGCTCTCAAGTTTTACGCCAGCGTTCGTATGGATATTCGTCGCATCAGCCAGATTAAGCAGGGCGAAGAGATTGTTGGTGGGCGCGTGCGCGTCAAGGTTGTTAAAAACAAAATTGCCCCACCTTTCCGTCAAGCTGAGTTCGACATTATGTACAACCAAGGTATCAGCGTGAGTGGCGATACTCTTGACCTGGCTGTCGAAGACAATATAGTCGAAAAGAGTGGTGCGTGGTTTGCCTATAACGGCGAGAAAATAGCTCAAGGCCGCGAAGCTGCTAAGAAGTATCTAGAAGCCAACCCTAAAGTATTAGACAAGATAGCTGCCCAGGTTCGTGAAGCCTCTGCCAAGAAGGCTGCCTAGACTAAGGCACCCGCAGTAATGCGTATTACTGACATCAAGCAACAGGTAAAGCGTAAAAGTCGGTACTCAATATATGTTGATGACAAATACTCATTCAGTTTAAGTGAAACCGAGTTAATGAAGTCCGGTATTAGGATTGGGCGAGACTACAACACGCAAGAGCTAGAAGAGCTGCAACAGACGGCCGTGCTCGACAAGGCATTTATGAGATCGCTGGATTACCTTGCGAGGCGACCACGCAGTGAGTGGGAGGTCAGAGATTATTTAAAGCGTAAAGAATATGACTCCCCCACGGTCGATAATATACTTAACAAGTTAAGTGAATATGATTATATTGATGATGCTAAGTTTGCCCAGTCTTGGATTACTAATCGGCGCTTGTTAAAGCCCACTTCCCTGCGTCGACTACGCCAGGAACTTATGCAGAAGCATGTTAATAAGGAGGTCATCGAAGCCGCTTTGGCCGAAGACGAGGGAGATGAAACATCGGCTCTAAAAGAGGTAATAGAAAAGAAACGCAGTCAGAGCCGTTATCAAGATCCGCAAAAACTTATCGCTTATCTATTAAGGCAGGGCTACAACTATGGTGATATCAAAGTCGCTCTACATGATTCGGTAGAAGATTAGCCAACGGCCGGAGCAGTTGAAGTCGAAGCTTTGACGGGCTTAAGAGGATCTTGAATAACAATTTTGTGGTGCGTTATTTCAACGATCTGACTTCTATCTACACCTAAGTTGCCGCCGTTAAGGCTACGCATAATCGACTGGCTAACGTAAATTTTTTGGATGTAAAAGGTTTCTGTTTCAACCGCAAAGTCACTGACCTTACCGTAGCGCTTCTTATTAACAGTTACTACTGGCTTGCCTAGGAGTTCAAAGTTTAGGTCCAGCACGTCTTTTAGCCTGACCAAATCCTCTACTTCGCTTAAGTTTTCGTGGTCATTAATGACCAAACCTTGGCCAATTATGTCACGGACATCCTGGCTTAAAAGCACCAGGGTATTCTTGCTAAAGTGATCCTGGCAGTACCAACCTTCTATTTTCAAGTTATTAGGGTTAATAATAGGCGCCGTTGCCGTTGCTACCCTGCCGCCGGTACGAAGACTCATAACAGGACGATCCATCAATGTTTTACTCAACTGCAACATAGTTACCCTATTATAGCGCATAAGCTTGCCGACGGTTGGTAAATCACGCTACCATGAATGAGCATGAAAGTTATTAAGACGGCTGACGCTAACCAAACCGAAAATATTGCCGAGATAATCGGCGGCAATCTACGTGGTGGTGAGGTAATTGAGCTAGTTAGCGACTTGGGTGGAGGCAAGACAACCTTTACGCGCGGTTTAGCAAGAGGATTTGGTAGTCCCGACCGGGTGGCTAGTCCAACCTTTACGATTAGCAAGGTTTACAAGAGTGGTTCCAAGGAGATGCACCACTTTGACTTTTACCGCCTGCCCCAAGCCGGCCTGATCGAGCATGAGCTAGCCGATGTGTTGACTGACAAGAATTGTGTAGTTGTGATTGAATGGGGTGATGTTGTTCAGCATGTACTGCCAGAAAAACGTCTGACAGTTGCTATTACCCAAACCGACGACGATGGTCGTGAGCTAAAGATTAAATGTGCTGATGAATTATCTTATTTGACAGAAGGGTTAAGCTAGCTATGATTGTTCTAGCCATTAAGACCGACCAGCCTAAGGCCGAAGTTGCTCTGCTAATTGAGGGTGAGACAAAAGTCGAACTGACCTGGGAAGCTCATCGTCAACTAGCCGAGACGCTGCATAGTAAAATCGACGAACTGCTTAAGTCCAATAATAAGAGCCAAAAAGACCTCGGTGGCATTGTTTGCTACAAGGGACCGGGTAGCTTTACTGGCTTACGAATTGGCATGAGTGTCGGCAATGCCCTGGCCTATGGCTTAGAAATCCCCGTAGTGGGAGCCGGTGGTACTGGCTGGCAAGAAGACGGCGTCGCTAGACTCGTCGCTGGTGAGAATGAAAAAAGTGCGCTACCAGAGTATGGTGGCGAAATCCATATAACCAAGCCGCGCAAATAGACAAAGCCGTCACTGGGGGGTATAGTAGGCTTAGGATTTTAAGAGTTTTGGGAACAAAATCCGCACCTCAAGTAATTTTTAATTGAATTTTCAGATTTCCGCGTTCGAGAAGCCGTGCTAAAGAAGTGATAGTGATTGCCGGCCAACGATTATCAGCGTTGATCTGCAAACACATATCAGAAAGGAATAACCATGGATCCAATTACCATCGTATTGGCTGTGGCTGGATTAGCCGCAGGCTTTGGTGCCAGCACTGCTGTGACGCAAAAAAGAGTTGGTGCAAGTAAAGAAGCCGCTTCTAAAGAGCTGGCGCAAGCTAAAAAAGAGGCCAACAAAGAACTGGCTAAGGCACGCGAAGAAGCTGCCGCTGTGGCCGAAGAGGCGCGCAAAGATGAACAGACACGCCGTCGCGAAATCAAGCAAATTGAACAACGCCTACTCGACCGCGAAGAAGCCTTAGACAAAAAACTCGACGCCCTCGACAAGCGCAACGAAAACTTGCGTAAGGCCGAGGACGAAGCCGAAGAGCTGAAAAACGAAATTCGAGCGGTGCGCGTTAAGCAACAAGAAAAACTCGAAAAGATTGCCAAGCTGACCAAGACCGAAGCGGCCGAGAAGCTGATGCAAATGACCGAGCGTGATATTAAGGGTGACCTGATCGGTTTGATTTCTAAAATGCAGAAGGAAGCCCAGGTTGATGCCGAAGAGCAGGCCGGTAGCATTATCGCTCAAGCCATGGAACGCATGGCCAGCGAAGTAACTGCCGAGCGAACCATTACTAGCTTAAAACTAGAAGATGAAGAAATGAAAGGCCGCATTATAGGTAAGGAAGGTCGCAACATCCAAGCCTTGCAGCGCGCCACTGGCGTCGACATTATGGTTGATGATACACCTGGTTACGTTGTGCTTAGTAGCTTTGACCCGGTTCGTCGCGAAGTTGCCCGCCAAGCCTTAGAAATGCTCCTAAAAGATGGTCGGGTGCACCCTGGCCGTATCGAAGAAGTTGTCGAGAAGGCTCAGAAGAATGTTCATAAAGACGTGGTGCGCGCTGGCGAAGATGCCGCTCGCGAAGTTGGTGTAATAGGTATCCCGCGCGAGATTCTGGAGCTCCTTGGTGAACTTAAATTCCGTACCAGTTACGGCCAGAATGTTCTTAAGCACAGCACCGAGATGGCGCATATGGCCGGTATTATTGCCGAAGAACTTAACGCTGACGTTAAGACCACTAAGTACGCTGCATTGGTGCATGACCTAGGCAAGGCCATGACGCACAAGATGGAAGGCAAGCACCATCACATTAGCGGTGAGATGCTACGCAAATATGGTGCGCCCGAAGCAGTCGCCTTGGCTGCCGAACAGCATCACGATGACGTTGAAGCCACCACTACCGAAGCTTTGATTGTGCGCGTGGTTGACGCTGTCAGCGCCTCACGACCCGGTGCCCGCAATATTAGCGCCGAGAACTTTGTGGAGCGCATGAAAGATCTCGAGAATGTTGCCAACAGCTTTAAGGGTATCGAGAAATCTTACGCCATTAGCGCCGGCCGTGAAGTCCGTGTGTTTGTGCGACCTAAAGACATCGATGACCTAAGCGCCATTAAGTTAGCCCGTGACATTGCAACCAAGATCGAAGCTAGTATGCAGTACCCTGGTACCATTAAAGTTAACGTAATCCGCGAGACCCGCGCCGTCGAGTTCGCTAAGTAGCCATGATAAAGGCGGTATTGTTTGACTACGGGGGCGTCCTTTCGCCGGGTGGTAAAAACTTTAAGGGGAGCCTAGCCCGAATGCTGGGTGTTAGCCCTGATAACTTGGGTATCGAAGATTTACGCGAAGGCTTGTGGAGTGGCGAATTAAGTACCGACGAATTCTTTGCTGAGTTGAGTCGCCGCCAGGGCCGCACAATATTGTCGACTGACTTTTTAAAAGCTTCCGGTATCTTAGAAGCTCACCCCGAGGTCTATAGCTTGGCCGACAAAATCCGTAAAGCCGGACTTAAAACTGCCATCCTGTCTAATATGTACAAAACCAGTGCCGACTTATTACGGGCGGGTGGTCACTATGATAACTTTGACCCGGTAATACTTTCTTTTGAAGAAGGCCTATCCAAGCCCGATGACGCTATCTACGAACTAGCTTTAAAACGGCTTGGCTGCCAGGCCGACGAAGTGGTGTTTATCGACGACCAAGAACGCTTTCTTAAGCCCGCCCGCCGTAGGGGAATTCATGTTATTCAGGCGGTTTCGCCCGAGCAAGTTATTTCTGACGTTAAGAAAATTCTTAAGCAGCAAAACGGCTTAGAGCTATAATACAAGTTATGAAGATACTCTATCTCGGCGATATTATGGGTGAGCCAGGTATAAAGACCGTTGAAAAACTACTAACCGACCTTAAACATGAACACTCAATTGATGTAGTTATAGCGCAGGCCGAAAATGTTACTGAAGGTAAGGGCTTGAATAAAACCGATTACGAGCGCTTGCGCCATGCTGGTGTCGATGGCTTTACCGGGGGCAACTGGACGCTATACAACGACGACATATTTGATCATCTTAGTGATCCACAGCAACCAGTCGTGCGTCCGGCCAACTACCCCGAAGGCACACCGGGGCAACGCTACAAGTTTTTAAAAACAGCTCACGGTGACATATTACTGGTTAGTTTGCTGGGTACAATTGTTGGCAAAGATGCCGACAAGCCCAGCGACAACCCATTAAAAGTTATCGACCAAATATTAGAAGAAACAGCCGACCATAAAAAAGTAGCCACGATTATTAATTTTCACGGTGACTTTAGTAGTGAAAAAGTCATAATTGGCTATTACTTAGACGGCCGAGTCAGCTTGGTAGTTGGTGACCACTGGCATGTTCCAACGGCCGATGCCATGATTCTGCCCAAGGGAACGGCCCACCAGAGTGATGTTGGTATGTGTGGAGTTTTACACGGCAGCCTGGGCATAGCACTAGAATCAGTCATACCGCGCTGGCGTGATGGTTTGCGGACTCGCAATGAGCTCGAAACCAAAGGGCCGTTCCAGTTGAACGGCTTAGTGGTCGAGGTTGATGCCAGTACCGGCTTAGCATTGAGCGTTGCACCGGTTCAAAAGATTATAGAGGACTAAACTTCTTTACTGCCGGTAAAGCCAACGGCTGCGATAACGACGCTGACAGCCATATTAATGATAACCATGGCTACAATTGGCAAGTCATGGTTAATTGCCATTAAAACGGCGCTACCAAGCCAGACGGTGGCAATAACGCCGGCTGTGTAGGGATATTTGATGAATAGGATGAATTCCTTAAGCATGGGCTGGTCCTTCTTTCTTTACTTTGGGCACAACCTTTTGGCCGCCCGTCTTAATTTTGCTCATTAACTGACGGAATAGGGCTGGGTCGCGTTCGGCGACGCGCTCTAGCCACTTCATAATTATATCAATCGCGTCATCAACCGAAATTTGGTCATCGCTGTCAGAAATTGTTTCTGGGTAGAGCTTTTGTACATCAGTTACCACGCGGTCCATAATGGGCGGCACAACTTGCTGATAGCGTCCCAAGCTACCAACTAATGATGTATAGGTCTGAACGGCCCGTAAGATATCGCTGGCATCTAAGCGCATCACCAGCCCAAAGCGATTTCCCTTATTTACCAGCCGGTTAATTACTGCCATTGCCGAGTTGTCTTGGGTAAAGTTAGCCTCGATAATGTCCGACCCGGTAACCTCGGCAAAGGCCTTTGCGGCAATACCGCTGACTTCACTTAAGTAGTCTTTGTCATCACCCTTGCCGTAGATAGAAGCCAGTTTCTTTAGGGCCCGGTATAGGTCACTAACAAAAAAGCGCAAACCTTGCTCGAATAAATTAACAGCCGTCTGTGAGCCTTTGAATAGGCGGTCATAAGCCTGCAGCATACCAAAGAAGGCGGCCTTTTCGGGTGGTGCCTTGGCACTAATGCCGAAGTCAATTAAGCCAACACGGTCATCATCCATTAAACGGATATTGCCAGGGTGGGGGTCTCCTTGGATGCGTTCTAAGTGGAAAATGCCCATAATTGATTCGTAGCCCAAGGTACTCAATTGCAGGTCTAAGTCAGAGCCAAGCGTCTCTTTAACGTAATCGACTGGGTCCACTCCCTGTTCCTTGAGCTTAATGACTTGAGCAACCGATATCCCGGGTACAAAATCTTGGACGATGATATTGTCGGTACACAGATCAAGATAGGTTTGCGGAATCACCATCTTGGGGTTGTCTTTGTAGGCCCGGTACATCTCATCGGCAAAACCGGCCTCGTGTTTGTAGTCGGTTTCACGCAGGGTGGCTTCACGGAATTCTTTCAGAGCCTCATCAACCTGTAGATTCATGTTCTTGTACAGTTTGGTAAAGAAGCTTTTGCTAAAGGTCGATAGTAGGCGTAGGTCATAGCGTAAGAGTTCACGGACCATTGGGCGTAACACCTTAATAATGACCGGTTGCCCATTGTGTAGTTGGGCATAGTAGACCTGGCCAAAACTACCGGCCGCAAATGGTTGCGGCTGAACCATGGTTATTTGTTCTAACTGAGCCGGCTTTAGCTCGTGGCGCAGTACTGCGACGATGTCGAGTGGCTCACTTTCTAGATTTTCGAAGATTTTTAAGCGGTCCGGGTTCTGCCACTTGCGTAAAAACTTACTACGCAACAATACACCCTGAAGGAACTTAATATAAACACCGCCCAAATCAACCAGTTCGTCGCAGAGCAGGGTGGCCATTTGTTCGTCTTTACCACGTTTATGCAGATAGTAACAGCGGGTTGCCAGGCTAGCCAGTCGTCTGGTGCGATACCGTTTAATGGCTGCAATTGATTGTTGCTTCATTGAACTACTTTCTGGAGAAACCGATCAAGAACAACACCACCGTTGAGCCAATGGCGGCCAAGAAAAGCTGGAAGATTTCCGTGGAGTTGTTACGGGTAATTGCCATTAAGATGACCGCCACCCAGATCAACAGGATTGTAAAGAAAATCGACACATACTTCATACTACCGTTAATTATGCCATATTTATTCGTCCCAGGCTATAGTAACCCTAGCAATTTCCTCTGGAGTCAGTTATAATCTTCTCCGTTAAACACCTCGGGGTGTGGCGCAGTTGGCTAGCGCGCGCGGTTTGGGACCGTGAGGTCGAAGGTTCGAGTCCTTTCACCCCGACCAAAGAAAATGAGTCATCCATAAGGATGGCTCTTTTTCTTTGCCAGTGAGCAAGACGCCGGTTCTTCGACTTGGCTGCGCAGCAGACAGTAGTCGAAGGTGCGCTCATGAGGAGCGCGCGCAGGTGCTGGCACCGAGCCCGCGACGAAATGTGCCGCCAGGCAGTCGCTTCCAATTCTCTCATGCTTGCAAACGACCGTAGATGGCTCAATAATCGTAGAATATGTCCAGAATTCCAATCCAAATTTCATCTGAACCAGTTGACGACTGCAATGAGTGTCAAGCGGCTTGCTGCCGGGCTAACGAAATATTCGATCTGACATTTCAAGAAGTCGCCCTTATGACTCGACCGGGTAACAAGTTTCTGACGGTTCCCTTGCCATCGCCAAAGGCTCGCCCGGATGCACCCTATCCGCGTGGTCTTGAATGGGACCCCGAAACAGGTATGAAAACTTACTATGTTGACCCTGAGCGACCAACCGAACCATTGGCGGCAAATCTTGGTCGGTACGTATTGCTGAATGACTGCAAGTATCTTGAAACCGATCAAGACGGCTGGGAGCACTGCGGAATTTACGAAGAGCGCCCGGTGGCGTGTGAAATTTTTGAGGAGGGAGGCGACAAATGTCACCTCATGCAACAGATCCAGCAAGCCCGAGCACTCGACTAAGCCCAGACATCTTAAAACATATTTCGCTCATGCTTGCATATCTAACAGAGTAGCTGTAAGATTTTTGGTATGTCAAAACGAAGAATCACTAATCAAGAGTATGAGGCCTTCCAGCAAGCCCGTGTTACAGCTGAGTGTGATCTTTGGGATCTAATGCCTGCTATATCTAGTGCTGTAAGAGTTGTCGTCGACCGTAGCGACGATGGCCTAGCGGTTGTGGCCCAAGTTAGCCCAGATCTACCACCGACTGCACGAGACGAACTATCGTACATGATGCCGGACCTAGGCATAGATAGAATCGTTGAACAGCCTCAGCTCACGTCCGGCCAGCCGACCGTCTAGAACATTGGTTTGTCTTCTTGCTGGCGCTTGCGGCGCTTGAGCAAGAAGAAGATCAGCCATAGAGCTAGCAGGAGCAGAAAGAGCGAGAAGCCGAACAAAAGCCAGCGGCTGCTATTAGACGTACCAGCTTCTTCTTCGGCAGCTGTCTTGGTGGTAGAAGAACTTTTGTCGTTTGTATCGATAGCGGTGCTGTCGTCGGTTGTAGTTGTAGTATCCGAAGTTGTCGGCGTGTCGGCCGCCGCTCCGTCGCTAGAACTACTGCCAGTCGAGCTGCTAGAGGAACTGCTACTTGAGCTAGGGGTACTAGGGTCGGTTGGACAGTTACTGTTATAGTCGTTGCCACCGTAAGCCCCGCAACTATAGTCGGGAGTGGCTGCCAAAGCAGAAGCCGGCGTAAGAACCATCCCAGCAACAAACAAAAACACCACAATAGAGGCCGAAACTTTGCCCATAAACATCTTGAATGTGTGTTGTATATAAATCATAAGCTGTATACTTAAGGGGAATTATATCATGATAGAACCATGCTTACAGTAATAATTGTCGCCTTAGTTTTGTACAACCTAACAGTTCTATATATATGGCTCAAAAACCGTCGCCGCAAGAAGTTGTCAAAATAACCATAAACTACTTGACATCGGCTAACCATTACCACTAATATGAACCTAAGTAATACTAAATAAACAATAAATATGCATAAACACATACAAGCAATTTTTGAAAAGGAAATGGACCGCAAAGAGTTCCTTGGTTATATTGGTGCTGGCTTTTTAGCAGCAATCGGGGTGAGTGGTATGATCAAGGCTTTATTGCACCATGGCGCAACCTCTAGCAGTCAACAGAGCCGGGGCGCGGCCAGTGGTTATGGTTCGTCGGCTTATGGCGGCAACCCTGTCAAAAGCAGTATCTTAGGCTCTTAGTCACGCTTTATTTAGTAGCATAATCCTGCTATGATTATGCTTGTAAATAATAACTCTTGGAGGGTCAACAAGAATGTTTGGAAAAACAGACGAATTAATTATCGTTTTATTGATTGTTTTGTTGCTGTTTGGTGCTAAAAAGCTACCAGAACTAGCACGCAGTGTCGGTCAGTCGGCTAAAGAAATCCGCAAAGGTTTTGCAGATGCCGACGAACCAGAGCCTGCTACTAAGTCAAAAGCCACCAAAAAAGCCTAGTCCATAACTAAACGAGAGGTCTTCGAGATGGATGGGCAGATCATGGAACCAAAGCTAACTTTTTCTGGACATGTCCAGGAACTGCGTCGCCGGCTGACCTGGCCAGCATTGCTATTGCTAGTGGGTGCCGGTGTGGCCTATATGTTTCATGATCAGCTAATCGTCTTTATGACGGCCCCGCTCAACCAGCAGCTTTACTACACCACGCCGGCTGGTGGGTTCAACTTTATTATGAAGATCTGCTTTATCCTGGGCATAACCCTGGCTATACCGGCTCTAATCTACAATATAATATCGTTTATTGAACCAGCTGTTGGTAAAAAAATCACCCGCCGCCTTATTACCATGGTGACGCTTCTTTCCTTGACCCTAGGAGTAGCCGGCGCCGCCTTTGCATATTTTGGCGCCTTACCAATGTCCTTGCATTTCTTTCAGGGTGTCGAAATCACAGGTGTTAATCCGCTTATATCAGCCGACGACTACCTTAACTTCGCACTGGCTTGCATACTGACGTTTATATTACTGTTCCAGTTGCCTTTGCTTATTTTGTTCATCAACCACATCAAGCCGATGTCACCGCGCAAGCTGCTTAAGTACGAGCGCCACGTTATTGTCGGCAGTTTGGCCCTGGCCCTGGTTTTGCCATTTACCTACGACCCACTAACGCAATTCCTAATCGCTCTACCGATAATACTGCTGTATAACTTGTCGGTATTCTTTGTGTATCTAGCTAACCGAAAAGCAAATCGCCGGGCCAAGGCGGCCAAAAAGTATGCCGCTGCACAGGCTGCTGCCAAAGAACAGCGCCGAAAACACCCATCACAGTTGCCACCGGCCCCCAAGGTGTCACCGCAGCCAGCACCCCGCCCGGCCTTTATTGAGCCAGTCTTGCAGAGACGTTCGGTTGCAACTCATGTTAAGCGACCAACCTTCGACATTGCACCACGCCAGTTACAGAACTTACAAAGCGCTAACTTCCTAGATCTTAGGCCCAATAAGTAGATGCAGTACGTGCCACTCCTGTTAGCTTTAACTGGGGTGTTTACGATACTGGCAGTTTCTGAGCTACTGTGGCGCCTAAAAGTTATGCGCGGTGAGTCGGCGCGCAAGTTTGTGCATATTGGTGTTGGTACCTTTGTGGCCTTTTGGCCATATTTTTTAACCTGGCGCGAAATAGAGTTTATGAGCCTGGCCTTTTTGGCTGTCATTATAATATCGATGCAACAGCATATTTTTCATGCTGTTCACAGCGTTAATCGTCGCACCTGGGGAGAGTTGTTTTTTCCAATTGGAATAGGCGTCACGGCTCTGTTAACACCAGAACCAATAGTCTTTACAGCCGCCATTTTACATCTGTCTCTGGCTGATGGTCTGGCAGCGATAGTAGGCACCAAGTACGGGATTATCCATAAATACAGTATTCGTAACTACACCAAGACATTGGTCGGGACCTTGATGTTCTTTACGTTATCGTTAACTATAGTAACCGGCACAGTGATACTTAGCGGGACTGTTTTGACCTGGCCACTTGTGCCTTTACTTATCTGGCTACCCTTGGCCGCCACCGCTATAGAGAATCTAGCCGTAGCTGGAACCGACAACTTGTTTGTACCCCTGCTTATTACTGTAGTTTTACAGACAGCCTTATTCTAGCTAGTTTTTTTGCGCCAAGAACCGTGGGCACGTAAGGCATTAAAGATAACCGCCACGTCAACGACTTCTTGCAGAGCAGCACCATAAATAGGCTTAAATTTACCGGTGGCAAAAATTAACATTAAGCCGACGCTAATAAAAATGCCAATCAGGATACTTTGCTTAGCAATAAAGAAGGTGCGCTTGGCGATTTCTACAGATGTGGCGACTCGACCAAAGTCGTCGAGCATAATTACTACATCAGCTGATTCACTGGCCGCCGCTGAGCCACGTGCACCCAGAGCAATGCCAACATCCGAGGCTGTCAGAACTGGTGCGTCGTTAACGCCATCACCCACAAAAGCAACTGGTCGGTTGGTAATATTTTCGACAGCAGTTAATTTGTCGGCTGGTAAGCAGTTGGCTCGAACATCTTTTATGCCAACTTTTTTGGCAATTGCTTTGGCGCTTGCAACGTTATCGCCGGTGATCATAAGAATGTGCTGTACACCGGCATCACGGAGCCTCTGAAGCGTTGACTTAGACTCCGGGCGGACTTCATCGGTAAATTCAATTGTACCAGCCAGGACGCCGTCTATGGCGACAAAGGCGGTTGTGGCCGCCATGTCTTGGAGTTTCTTGGGTAGGTCAACGTCGTGCTTAAGCAAGAGTGAGGCATTGCCAACTAAAACAGGCTGTCGGTTAACCAGGCCGCTTAACCCGTAACCAGCTTCTTCACGCAGGCTCTTTACCTTAGAGGTCTTAATGTTTGCCTGGTTGGCTTTGGCAACAACGGCCTTGGCTAAAATGTGGTTTGAATCCTGTTCAAGGCTGGCCGCTGCTGACAGGACACTATTTTGACTATGTTTATTGAAAGTCTTGATCGAACCAACAACTGGCTTACCTACCGTTAACGTACCGGTTTTGTCGAGGGCAATAGTTTTTACTTGAGCCAGTTTTTCTAAGGCCGAGCCAGTTTTAATTATAATACCGTGACGCGCTGCTCGGCTCATTCCGGATATTAATGCGATTGGCGCCGCTAGTAATAGTGGGCAAGGGGTGGCGACAATAATTACTTGCAAAAATCTAATTGGGTCACCTGAAGCCACCCAGACGCTAATAGCGATGGTGTAGGCAACAATCGTGAAGGGAATACTATATTTATCGGCCAGGCGTACAAATGGTGATTGGTTACTGGCTGCACCGCGCACCAGCTTAATGATTTGTTCGTACTGACTGTCGGCGGCCGGTCGCAGTGCTTTAACGGTCAGAACGCCATCCAGGTTAACCGAACCACTGAGTAGCTCATCGCCAGCGTGTTTTTCGACCGGCAAGCTTTCACCGGTTAGGCTAGATTCGTCAAGACTGGCATGACCTTCGATGACAACGGCATCGACTGGCACCAACTCACCGGGCTTAATAATAAGCTTGTCGTTGGTCTGAACCTTGCTGGCCAGCACATCAGTAACCTTATTGCCTTTTAGAATGTGAGCTTTCTTTGGTGCTCGGCTGAGCAAGGCATCGAGTTCGGTCTTAGCCCGGTGTTCGGCGTAATCTTCGAGCGATTCACCACCAGTTAACATTAATACGACAACAATACCGGCCCAGTATTCACCCAGAGCCACCGAAGAAATGATGGCGGTGGCGGCAAGGATATCAACACCGTACTGGCCGTCCCGTAAGTCTTGAACCATGCCTAGGAGTAATGGAATAACCGATAACGAAGCGGTTACGCCTAAAACAATGTTGGCATAGCGTTCGTAGCCACCTAGGTCGAGTGCTCCGGCCATAATTATGGCTAGGATGACGATGCCCAAGTGTTTGTAAGTCTTGAAATAGTGGATAAGTTTTTTCATGTTCCTATAGTATATCAAGAAGTGTGCTCTCTGGCGCTATCTGATACAATACTGGTTATGGTCATTCTTCTTGGACTCCGCTGGTGGTACGGTGCTGGTTGGCAATGGGCGATGCAAAAAGCGATTGTTGATAGGCTCAAGTGGTGCAACGAAACCTTTTCGATTTTAGCGTTGGCACAAACTTGGTTCTCGCCCTTTAAGCAAACTTATAGCCAAGCCGGTGGGTCGATTGATGTACAGATGCACGCTCTTTTGGATAACGTTATCTCACGCTTTGTCGGGTTTTTTGCGCGCAGCTTCATCATCTTCACAGGTTTATTTGTAGCCTTATTGGCATTTTTGAGCGGGGTTATCTTTATTGCTTTGTGGCCGTTGGCACCATTCGCCTTCCCGATTAGCTTGGTAATGATGGTAGTAGGGGTAGGTAAATGAACCCACCGATTCACTGCAATTTGCAAAGTCCACGTGCCACCAAAGCCCGCTTTGGAAAGATTTTAGATAACCAATCTGTGCGGCTAATCACTTGGTTGGCGGTGGTATTGTCATTATTCTTTTGGTTCTGGGGGGTGTTTTTTGAGCAGCAGATGATTGCCCATATACTATTTGCCCTAAGTGGCACTCTAGCCATGCCGCTTTTTTGGTACTACGGCGAGCTTAAGGACTTGCCGCCGATATCGTCAATCGAAACTGTCAGCGATGTCAGTGATGTCCTTAGCCGGCGCCTATTGGCCAAGATGCAGCCCAATATGTCACCGCAGGCACTGGCTAAACTTGTCGCCAATGAACAGGGCGCCTATTTCTACGGGTCCCGTTTTGCGATTGGTCCGGAGTTTTTGCAGAATCTGTCATCGACCGAGAGTTCCCAAGAATCGGTTGTTTGGCAGACTGCTCTTAATGTTGCGCGGGCAACTTCGAGTGATCGGATCGATTCGGCTGTTCTGGTGGCTGGGTTGGTAATGTCGATACCGCACTATGAGCATCACCTGGCTCAGCTACAGCTTGATAGTGACGATGTGCTGGGAGGTGTAAGTTGGCGTCATCATATGCGGATGATGCGCGACCGCCAACGCGAAAAGCGGCATTACGGGGGTGTCGGCCGCGATCTTAGTTTTGGTTGGGCACCAGTTTTGAACCACGTTGGCTTTAATATAACCAACGGTTTGCAATCTGGTGGCATCTTGCGTCGTCCAGTCGATAGCCGTGCCCAAACAATTGATCAGATTATCCATTTACTAGCTCAACCTGGTCGCCGTAACGCTGTCTTGGTGGGTGATGTTGGGGTTGGAAAAACAACCCTGGTCTACACCATGGCCCAGCGGCTTCTGCAAGATTCCAAAAATGTTCCCCAGAACTTGCGTTACCAGCAGGTAATTGAGCTGAATGCATCACACCTGATCGCTAATGCCAAGGGTAAGGGTGAGCTTGAAGAACTATTAATCCATATTTTTAACGAAGCGATTCACGCCAAGAACGTTGTCTTGTTCTTGGATGAAGCCCAGCTATTCCTAAGGGAAGGTACTGGTTCTGTGGACTTGTCCAGCGTACTGATGCCAGTTCTAGAAGGCGGTGCCCTTAAGATTATATTGGCATTAGACAATCAGGAATGGCTAAGGATTGCCCAAACCAGCCCAGGCTTTACCCAGTCGCTAAACCGAGTGGTGGTCAATCCGCTGAACGAAGAAGAGACTATTCAGGTAATCGAAGATCAAACATTAATTATCGAAGGTAAACATGGCGTCGTGCTAATGAATCAAGCCATTAAAGAGGCCTACAAGTTAGCCGAACGCTACATCCATGAGCAGGCCTTCCCTGGTAAGGCACTCAAGCTGCTTGATGTAGCCTGTGGCTTTCCGGAGCAGCAGCATTTTGTTACGGCCCGCTCAGTTCAGCAGGGTGTCGAAAAATCCTTCGATATTAAGGTCCAGACAGCCGATACCTTTGAAGAAAAAGATACCCTTTTGAACTTAGAGGCCAAGATTCACCAACGAATGATCAACCAAACGCGCGCCGTTAAGCTGGTGAGCGATGCTTTAAGACGCGCCCGCACTGGCGTTGGTAACGAAAAGAAGCCGATTGGTACTTTCTTGTTCTTGGGCCCAACCGGGGTTGGAAAAACCGAGCTTTCTAAGGCGTTAGCCGATGTCTATTTTGGTGGTCAAGACCGCATTGTGCGAATTGACCTTAATGAGTTTTCGCACCCCGACGACACCAACCGATTGCTGGCGACCGGCGCCACCGACCCCTATAGTCTATGTGCCCAAATTGCCAAACAACCCTTTAGTGTGGTCTTATTTGATGAAATTGAAAAGGCCCACCCCAACGTACTGAACCTGCTTCTGCAATTACTCGACGAAGGTATGTTGCGTGATTCACAGAATAAACCGATCAGTTTTAGAGACTCAATTATTATTGCCACCAGTAACGCCGGCGCCGAGAATATTCGGGCGCGCATAGACCAGGGCCAGCAGCTCGAGCAGTTCGAAGACGAGCTGGTCAACGAGCTTATCAATGCTAACGTCTTCCGTCCTGAGTTCATTAACCGTTTTGATGAGATTATATTATTCCGTCCACTTACTAAGCCAGAACTGATGCAAGTGGTCGACCTGTTAATGGGCAGTATTAATAAGACTCTGGCAAGCCGTAAAATTTCGGTTAGCCTGACCGATGCCGCCAAGGCGCTACTTGTAGACAAAGGTTATGACCCCCGTTTGGGTGCCCGACCCTTGCGCCGAGTTGTGCAGCGGTCGGTAGAAAACGTCGTGGCGCAACGGCTGCTAGCCGGTACGGCCAGCCCAGGGCAGGTACTGTTGCTGGATGCCCCCGAATTGTTAGCTACGCTCGACGAGCGAGGTTAGTTCATCTCTGGTATAATAGCCCTGATTAGGCGGGATTCGTATAGCGGTTAATATAAAAGTTTTCCAAACTTTGGACACCGGTTCGACTCCGGTATCCCGCACCATCATATGTGCCCTGGTAGCTCAGTTGGATAGAGCAGGAGACTTCTAAGCTCAAGGCCGTAGGTTCGAGTCCTACCCGGGGCACCATGTACAGCTTGTTGTTATGCCGCTAATGCGCTATAATCACCCCTGTTTAAGGCGAATGTAGCTCATCTGGTTAGAGCGCCGGGTTGTGGTTCCGGAGGTAGTGGGTTCGATCCCCATCATTCGCCCCAAGAATTATCAAGACACCTTCAAAGGTGTCTTTTTCTATAGCTCGTGTAGAACGGTGATTTTGGCGCCTAAAGAATTCAGACGATCGGCCAAATCTTCGTAACCACGGTTGATGGTGTAGACGTTACGTAGCATCGAGTTACCGGGAGCCGCCAACATGCCAATCAAAATCATAACGGCCGGGCGAATACCGCTGGGGCAAACTAAGTCGGCTGCCTTAAAGCGGGTCGGACCTTCTATATAAACTCGGTGCGGATCGGCTAGCTCGACGCTGACGCCAATTTTTTTCATTTCGGTATACATCAGGGCGCGGTCTTCGTAAACCCAGTCGTGAATCAGGGTGCGACCTTTGGCTACGGCGGCGATGGGCACAAAGTAGGGCAGGTGATCAATATTCAGGCCTGGGAAGATGTTGGGGTGAATCTTGTCGTGCGGGGCAATCAGGCTGCCATTGTGCTTCTTGATGGTTAGGTCAACTAGGTCGGTCTGGCCGTTCTCGGCTTTGTAGGTCTTGGTCATGACATAGTTAAGGCCCATCTTTTCCAGCTTCAATAACTCTAATTCCATAAATTCTATCGGCACTCTTTTGATGGTGATTTCGGAGTCGGTTGTAATGGCGGCGGCCACAAAAGTCATGGCTTCAACCGGGTCTTCGCTGGGGGCGTAAGTGACATTCTTTTTTATTTCTTTCAAGCCTTGAACGCGCAAGGTGCTACTACCGATGCCGCTAATTTTGACGCCCATTTTTTGCAAGTAAAAACACAAGTCTTGCACCATGTAGTTGGCGCTGGCCATCTTGATTACGGTTTCACCAGGTGTACAAGCAGCGGCCATTAAGATGTTTTCGGTAGTAGTATCGCCTGATTCATACAGTACGACAGGTCTTTTTGGCAGATGCTTGTTAACGGTTACATGGTAGTGTCCAGTTCGGGTAAAAACTTCGACACCGAATTCTTGTAAGCCATATAAGTGTGGCAGCACAGTTCGCCGGCCCAGTTCACAACCACCAGCGTAAGGAATTTTAAAGTCACTAGTTTGGTGCATCAGGGCGCCAATGAACATGATGACACTGCGAGTTTTGCGGGCAGCAGCTTTATTCATTTTGTCTAATTCGAGTACCGCCGGCGGCTTAATTTCTAAGTCGTTACCAGGGAGCCACTTAACATGCACGCCGATGCTAGTTAAAACTTCAAGCAGACGGTTAACTTCTTCAATCCGAGCGACATTCTTGAGTTTGGTGGTGCCTTTATTGAGTAGGCTGGCGCAAATAAGGGCAACTGCCGCATTCTTGCTGGTCTTCAAGGTTATTTCGCCACTGAGTTCGTGACCACCTTCGATATTGAGATTAACGGCGCCTTCGTTAATGCTAATTAACGGTTTCTGTAAAACTTCGCTAATGCGGCCAAGCGTTTCTAGGCTAAGGTTCTGTTTGCCATGTTCGATGCGGTTAACGGCAGACTGGCTGGTGTGCAAGCGACGCGCAAACTCAGCTTGAGTTAGACCACGTTCTTGCCTTATTTGGTAAATTAGTTGGGCAATTTTTTCGTTAGTATTCGACATACCCAACAATTATATACCATCCGAGGTAGTTTAAAAGTCTTTTTTGGTTTCCAAGAGATGTACTCTACAATAGAGTTATGTTGTAGCTAAAATTATACCACGCCAAAACAGATTACAAGGGTATATTTTAGTTAAAAAAGAGGGAGACGGAAGATGAAAGATAAAGTTATTGCTAAGCTGATTGCTGCCGAGGAAAAACGTCAGCGCGAGGGTCTTGAACTAATTCCGTCCGAAAACTACGTTAGCCGCGATGTGCTGACAACCATGGGAAGTGTCTTTACCAATAAGTATTCCGAAGGCTACCCGGGCAAGCGCTATTACGGTGGCCAAGAAAATACCGATAAAGCCGAACAGCTGGCGATTGATCGTGCCAAAGAGTTGTTTGGCTGTGCTCATGCCAACGTTCAGCCGCACTCCGGTGCCCAGGCTAACGAAGCGGTTTACCATGCCTGGCTAGAGCCGGGTGACACCGTGCTGGCCATGGACCTAAGCCACGGCGGTCACTTAACACACGGACACCCAGTGACAATCTTGGCCAAGCAGTACAATTTCATCCGCTACAAAATGAAGAATATCGATACCGGCGAGATTGACTATGATGAACTGCGTGAATTGGCTCTAAAACACAAGCCAAAGATTATTTTGGCTGGCTTTAGTGCCTATCCGCGTGAACTGGACTATGCTAAATTTGCCGAAATTGGTAACGAAGTTGGCGCCATGCTGATGGCCGATATGGCTCACATTGCTGGTTTGATAGCCGGTAAGGTTGCTAAGAACCCCTTCGACTATGGCTTTCATGTTATTACCACAACTACTCACAAGACTCTGCGTGGGCCGCGTGGTGGCATGATATTAAGCCAGGGAACGGTCAGCAACCCGCTTAAAAAAGTCGAAAAGACTTTAGATAACCTGCCCACATTGATTGACCGCATGGTCTTCCCGGGTGTACAGGGTGGTCCGCACGAACATATTATTGCTGCCAAGGCGGTAGCTTTTGGCGAGGCCCTGCTACCCGAATTTCATGATTATGCTCAGCAGATACTGCTGAATGCTAAAAAACTCAGCACCGAAATGCTCGACCAGGGCTTTAGCTTGGTAACCGGCGGCACTGACAACCACCTGATGCTAGCCGATGTTTACAAAGCCTTTGGTGTTGATGGTAAAGAAGTTGAAGAAGCGCTCGATAAGATTGGACTAACCTTAAACAAGAATGCTGTGGCCAACGACCCGCTACCTCCGTTTAAGCCGAGTGGCATTCGCCTGGGCACTCCGGCTATCACCACGCGTGGCTTGAAAGAAGCCGATATGGTGACAATTGCTAACTGGATGAAACAGGCCATTGACGGACGTAATGATGATAAAGTTTTACAAACACTGCGCGACGAAGTTAAGCAATTTGCTCTCAAGTTCCCGTTACCTAGCGATAGCTAGTTTGTAAACTCGCCCAAAAAACGAACTTCTGGCTCCAAAGTAATACCAAGTTTGTCTTTAACGGTTTTTATAATGGTTTGAATAACATCATAGATTTCTTGAGCGCTGGCATTGCCAATATTTTCGACCTTAAGAATATGATCTTTATGAAGCCGAACATTACCCCAAGTTTGGCCGCGTTTAAAACCGGCGGCCAGTAGAACGTGGGCTGATGAAACGCGGACGCTGTTGCCGCTATGGATTTTATTCTGGCGAAGGAGTTGCTCTTTAGTGACGCCATGCTCCTCTTTGCTCAAAATCGTATCGACTTGGCTTTCGTTAATCACCGGGTTCTTAAAGAATGAACCAGCTGTCCACGGCCCGACGGATTTATCATTCATCAGTGAACCGGCTCGTTTTCTGACCTCTAATATAATGGCCCGACGGTGCTGTAAGCTGTCGGGTGTAACGCCTAGTTCTTCGGCGACTACTAATGCTGAGTCATACTCGAGCTGACTGGTCGGTGTTGGCGAAAGTTCAAAAGTGGCATCGATCACAACACAATGCTGATGCTCTGTCTTCTGCAGTGAACTTGAGCGATAATCAAAATCAAAGGTAGCATTATCCCAACTAGTAATTGTGCCAGTCTTGCTGTCGAGAATGGTGGCACCCACTAAACGGTCGGATACACGATGACCGTAGGCGGCAATGTTGCCAACTACGGCTGCGCCTACATTACCGGGCACGCCGCTACTAAATTCTAAGCCGTATAACCCGAGCTCAATCGTTTTTTGAACCAGCTCGTCCCAAGAAACACCACTGTCTACTTTAAGAGTGGTTGAGCCAACTTTTTCAATGTTACCGCCCTTGTTAAGGACAACCGTTCCGGGCAGGCCTTGGTCCGAGATGAGGCAGTTGGTGCCATCACCGAGCACCCAGAAAGGTTTTGTTGACGATGCAAGTACGTCTGGTAATTCGGCACCTGAGGCTTCGACTAGGTTTTGGGCGGGTCCACCAACATGAAGTGAGGTGTACTGGGCGAGGGGTACGTTGTGTTGGACTTTCATTGTCCTTTATTATACGGCTTTTGCTTGCAATGACCACCCGTGCCCCGTAACATAGAGTTAACCTATGAGTGAGTCAAAACGCAACACACCACCGTACAAGAATTTAGGGTTTCGCCTGAAGCGTTTGCGTGAAAGTCTGAACGAAAGTTTGGTAGAGGTGTCGGGCGCTGTCGAGATTGACCCAGAGATTTTGACTTTGTTCGAAAGCGGCCAAAAACGCCCTAGTGAAGATATTCTGCTGCTGCTAATTAGCCACTTTGACCCGCAAGAAGAGGAAGCCTTACGACTGTGGGAATTGGCCGGCTACGACCAGAACCAAATGAATAATAGCGACGACGCCAATGCCAAGCCAATTGTCATGTTATTGCAGCCCGACAGCCGAATAATGTACAGCGATATGGTAAATGTTGTTTCGAGTAATCAAGGTCTGGTTATGAACTTTTTACAAGCCCAGGGTGAGGGACGTCCGACGCCAATTGCCCGCGTTGGTATGAGCCATCAACAAGCTCTGCGTGTTTTTGAAGCGCTTGGTCAAACCCTGCAACGCGCCCAGCTGCCACCTAAGTCATTGCCGGCGCCCAAGCCAGTTAATGATTCTTCTGACCAGCCCTCTGTGTAGTACAATTATAGACACTATATGAGCACCTCTAAGCCCACGGCCCGCGTGCCCAAGCCCGAAACCAAAATATGGTCCATGGCCATTGTTAAAGAGCATGTCGATGCATTTTTGGCCGATTTTTATAGCCAACAAATTATTCAAGCTGCCAAAGTTGACCCAGCCTACCAGCAACTGTGGCAAAGTATGGAAAAACTAGCTCTGGCGGGCGGCAAGCGAATTCGACCGTATTTATGTGTATTGGCCTATCAGGCCTTTGGTGGCGAAGAACCAGAAAACATTCTGGCGGTGGCAGCGGCCCAAGAGTTGCTACATACCAGTCTGCTTATTCACGATGATATTATCGATCGAGACACGGTGCGCTACGGCATACCCAATGTTTCGGGGCAGTTCCAAGAAATTTATGCCCAGCGCGCGCCTAGCTTAAGTGATTCCGATCGTCGACATTTTGCCGATGGCGCTGCCTTATTGGCTGGCGACTTGCTGCTTAGCGGCGCCCATAGTTTAATTGCCGAAAGCCAGCTGACAGCTCCAGACCGTTCGGCCGCCCAGCAACAATTACAAGCTTCGATATTTTCTGTAGCTGGTGGCGAGCTACTTGATAGCGAAACCGTTATGCAAGAAGTTCAGCAGTCCGAACCGATTAAAATTGCCGAATATAAAACGGCTGGCTATTCATTTGTTGGTCCGTTGTTATCGGGGGCGGCCTTGGCCCATGCCGACCAGTCTAGTCTGTCGGCTTTGCGGACCTATGCTACTAATGTTGGTATAGCCTTCCAGCTGGCCGATGACATCTTGGGCGTGTTTGGTGATCCTAGCGAAACCGGCAAAACCAACACCGGTGACTTAGAGGAAGGCAAGCGCACCTACCTATTGCAACAGACGATGCAATTGGCTAGTCCTGCCGATAGAGTATTCCTTAATGAAAAGATTGGTGACGGACCCCTGCAGCCGGCTGATGTCGAGAGAATTAGAGACATCATGAATAGCAGCGGTGCTTTGCAGACAACCCAAAAAGCTGCCGCCGACTACGCCAGCAAAGCCATACTAAGTTTAGACGAACTGACTATACAGCCAGGCGCTCACCAGGCCTTTGCTGAGCTGGCCCAAAAAGTAATTAAGCGAGCCAAGTAATGGACTTATATAACACCGCATCAGCGGCCACGGCCAAATTGTTCACCGAGAAATATTCAACCTCGTTTCAATTGGCATCACGCTTATTCGACAAGACCATTCGCCCCGATATTTATAACGTTTATGGCCTGGTACGGATTGCCGACGAGATTGTTGATACCTATCACGGCAAAGATGCCAAGATACTGTTAGACGACTTGGAAACAGAGGTTTATGCAGCGATTGGTCGAGGCTATAGCGTTAACCCAATTGTCCACGCTTTTCAGATAACGGCTAATTCGTCCGGGATCACACAAGAATTAATAAAGCCCTTCTTTGCTAGTATGCGCACCGACTTGGGAGCAGTCCGTCTAAATCAGAAACAATACCATGACTATATTTATGGCTCAGCCGAAGTGGTCGGTTTAATGTGTCTAAAAGTTTTTGTGAATGGTGACAGTAAGCGATATGAGCAGTTAAAGCCGGGAGCCCAGAGGCTTGGGTCAGCCTATCAAAAAGTTAATTTTTTGCGCGACTTTGCCCATGATAGCCAGGTTCTTAATAGATCGTATTTTCCGGCGGTTGACTATAAAACTTTTAACGACGCTGCCAAGGCCAAGATAATTAAAGATATCGAGGCTGACTTTGCAGCCGCTGAACCCTATGTTAAAAAGTTGCCGCAAAATGCTCGGGCAGCGGTAGCGACCAGCTATCGCTATTATTCGGAGCTACTTAAAGCCTTGCAGTCAGCTAGTGCCAACGACATTAAAACCAATCGTATCCGCCTCCCAAATGCTAAAAAGTTGGCCATATTTGTGCAAACCGGAACTAGTCAAAAGCTACTAAGGCGGGCATAAAATGGCCAGTCAACCACGCACCGTCATTATTATTGGCGCCGGCATTGGTGGTTTGGCAACGGCAGCGCTACTGGCTAAAGCTGGTTTGCAGGTAGAAATACACGAGGCCAGACACCAAGTTGGCGGTCGGGCCGGGCAGATCAAAACTAAAGGCTTTACATTTGATACCGGTCCGTCGTGGTATCTGATGCCCGAGATATTCGAGCACTTTTTTAGTTTGTTCGGCAAGGATGTTAACCAGGTACTCAAGTTGGAGCGGCTGAACCCGGCCTACAAGGTATTTTCGCAAGATCATAAACCGGTAACGATATTTGCTAACGAAGCCAAGGACACCAAGACTTTTGAGGCGATTGAAAAAGGGGCAGGTGCAAAGTTGCATGACTACTTGGAGCGTGCCCAAGAAACTTACAAACTGGCAACCGAGTCATTTTTATTCACTAGTTTTGATAAGCCACTGCGTTTGGCTAAGCTGAGTTTATTGCCCTATGCTCCCAAAATGGTTAAAGCCACTCTGCAGCCAATCGACAAACATGTCAGCAAGTATTTTACTAACCCGCTGCTCAAGCAAATTATGGAATATCCGATGGTATTCCTGGGAACGTCACCTTATGAGGCGCCGGCCTTGTTCCAGCTAATGAGTCACATGGACTTCCGCCAAGGCGTGTTTTATCCGCAGGGTGGCTTATATACAGTAATCGAAGCCATTGCCAATATCGCCAAAGATCAGGGCGTCAAGATCCACTTAAATAGCTCAGTCCAGAAAATTATAGTTAAAAACGGTCATGCCACTGGTGTTAAGCTAGCCGACGGCAGTGTTAAAAAGACCGACTTAGTAATTTCGAACAGCGACCTGCACTTTACCGAGACTTCGTTATTGCCCGCCGAAGCTCAAAGTTATCCAGCAAAGTACTGGCAAAAAAAGCAGGCCAGCCCGTCGGCAATATTGATGTACCTGGGCGTAAAAGGCAACTTGCCCGAACTTGACCACCATAACTTATTGTTTACAAAAGATTGGCAACAGAACTTTGGAGCCATATTTAATGAAAAAACTTGGCCTGAGCCAGCTTCGTTGTACATTAGTAAGCCCAGTCAGACCGACCCGAGCGTGGCACCGGCCGGCCACGAAAACCTGTTTGTGCTGGTACCGATCCAGGCCGATCCAAACATTACTGATAATCAAGCCAATGACTACGCCGATAAATACCTAGAGCAGATTGAGGCGATGACTGGTATTGCCGACTTGCGACAACGAATTGTCTACAAAAAGGTCTATGGACCACAGTACTTTGCTAACGAGCTCCATAGCTGGCAGGCATCGTTGTTGGGTATGAGCCACAAGTTGTCGCAGAGCGCCTTATTTCGCCCGCACGTCCACAGCAAAAAGGTGAGTAACCTGTACTATGTCGGCGCTAACAGCATGCCCGGTGTCGGCCTGCCGATGTGTTTAATTGGGGCGGAACTGGTCTATAAACAGCTGGCGGGCGATTATTCATCAACGTCGATTGATAAAGTTCAGCCGATTGAAGGTGGCCATGAGACAGTTTAGTTACTTAGGATTTTTATTTGTTTCACTAGCCGGCCTAGCAGTTGCCGACTGGCGTTATAAGCTGGCCCTATTTTACGATGCCAAAAGAACGGCGCAGGTATTGGTAGTTGGGTTGGCCGTGTTTTTGGTGTGGGATTTGGCCGGAATTGCCTTAAGGATTTTTTATACCGGCCCGTCTACCTTAGTTACCGGAATACTACTATTGCCCGAACTGCCTTTAGAGGAGCCCTTCTTTTTACTGTTGCTGTGCTACTTTAGCTTAATAGTGTGGAGGGGGCTACAAAAATGGCGCTCTACCTAGTACTTAACTTATTGGTTATGGCGGTGCTGGCGGTGTGGAGGCTGTTGCGGCCAGCTCAGCTTAACGCAAAGAATATTGTGCTTACAGTGGCAATTCTTGTATTCTTTACGGCGATTTTTGACAGCCTAATTGTGGGGCAGGGCATCGTGGCCTACGACCTTACTAAAACACTGCGTATATTTATTGGGCGAGCACCGGTCGAAGATTTTGCTTACGCGCTGGTGGCTGCCATACTAATTCCGTACTTGTGGGAGCGTCATGAAAAGTAAATTTATGCAGTTGGTATTATCGTCCCGACCGATTTCTTGGGTGAACACCATGTATCCTTTTGCGGCCACCTATATATTGTTGGGTCACCCGTCGGGCTGGGTCTTGGCCATTGGTACGTTGTACTTTTTGATTCCTTACAACTTACTGATGTACGGCATCAATGACGTGTTTGATTACGAGTCCGACTTACGTAACCCGCGTAAGGTTGGCATGGAAGGGATCATCCTCAAGCCAACACTTCACAAGTTAACTATTGTTAGCGCGGTATTGCTGAATCTGCCGTTTGTGGTTGCCTTAATGCTCCTTACCAATACTAAGGCGGCCTGGGTTCTGCTACTGATTGTATTCTTTGTTGTCGCCTACAGTGCCCCGGTATTACGCTTTAAAGAACGGCCGTTTTTAGATTCGGCAACATCTAGCATGCACTTTGTGGGCCCAATGTTATTCGCGATTGCGGCAGCCGGTGGCGGCTGGCAACAGGCCTGGCCATTTGTGCTAGCCTTCTTTTGCTGGGGCATGGCCAGCCATGCTTTTGGTGCTGTCCAGGATGTGGTGGCCGATAAAGCAGCCGGCTTAGGCTCGGTGGCAACAGTCA